>NZ_JBITIJ010000044.1:0-1282 GCF_044458825.1 Nocardia sp. NPDC050412 | reverse complement strand
TGGCCGGCCCCCGATGATGCGACCATCCGGTCTTTGAGTCCGGGGTCGATCGGTTTCAGTTGATCTCGCAGACCACGGGGTGATGGGTGTGGCTGCAGGTGGCAGCGTACTCGGCCGGTGTCAGGTAGCTCAGTGCCGAGTGTCGGTGCCGGTGGTTGTGGTCGGTTTTGAAGTCGCCGATCACGACCCGGGCTTCGAGCAGGCTGGTCCAATGGTTGCGATTGAGGCATTCATGCCGCAGCCGCCGGTTGAACGACTCGATGTAGCCGTTGTTCCAAGGTGTTCCGGGTGGGATGTAGACGATCCCGACGCGATCAACGCAGAACTGTTGCAGCGCAGCCGAAATCATCTCCGGGCCGTTGTCCATGCGTAGTACCTTCGGTGGCCCGCCGGTGGCAGTGAACACGCGCTGCAGCTCGGCGACCAGCCGCTCGGCGGTGATCGACCGTTCCACGACGTGCAGTAGCGACTCGCGGGTGTGTTCGTCGACCATCGACGCGATCTTCACCGCCCGCCCGTCGACGGTCGAATCGAACTGGAAGTCCAACGCCCACACTGTCTTCCGAGCATCGGCGTCGATCACCGGCACCGAGGATTGCCCGGCCCGTTTCCGTGGCGAATGCGCACGGACCTGCAGACCTTCTTCACGCCAGAGCCGATGGACCCGCTTCTTGTTCACCGGGAAGCCCTCGTCGAACCGCATTGCCGCCCATGCCCGCCGGAACCCGTGGCACGGATGTTTGCCAGCATACGAACGCAGCCATGCCCGCGCACCGGCGTCAGGATCGGCGGGTGTTTGCGCGGCCGGCAGCCGCCGATACGTGGATCTGTGCAGCCCAACTACCTTGCACGCGAACCGTTCCGACATGCCCATAGCCTGTTGAAGCATGTCGGCGGCGCGCCGCTTGGCAGCTGGGCTCAGAATTTTCCCCGCGAAATCTCGCGCAGCGCGTCTTTCTCCAACTCCGCATCGGCGAGTAGCCGCTTCAACCTCGCGTTCTGTTCGCGCAGCTCTTTGAGCTCTTTCGCCGCATCGGTATCCATGCCACCGTACTGGCGGCGCCAGTTGTAGAGTGTCGCAGCCGATACTTCGAGGTCAGCGGCGATCTGTTCGCCCGTCCGCCCTTCCGCGGCGAGCTCGTCGGCACGGCGCAGCTTCCGCACGATGTCCTCCGCGGAATGCCGTTTCCGTCCTGCCATGTCCTTCAGTGTCCCTTCCAGCCCCAACCAGGGCCAACAAGGACCCTAAAACTGGACGGACTCATTCACCGGGGACAGGCCA
>NZ_JBITIJ010000043.1:0-1391 GCF_044458825.1 Nocardia sp. NPDC050412 | reverse complement strand
GGGACTGTGGATTTAAGGGTGTTTCCGGCCTGATTCGCTGAGCGATGTTCAGCGGGAAGGTGCCGTGATGACGACACTTGATGCCGTGACGAGGAAGAAGAAGCCGGTGGAGGCTTCGGCTGAGGAGTTGGCCGCCCAGGAGCTGGTTCGGATGGCCAAGGAGCAAGGCTTATCGCTGACCGGGCCGAACGGGTTGCTCAAACAGTTCACCAAAACCGTCCTGGAAACGGCGTTGAACGAGGAGATGACCGAACACCTCGGTTTCGACAAGGGCCAAGCCCCTACCGAGCGGGAAACGGCGAACGTGCGCAACGGGACTCGCGCCAAGACGGTGTTGACCGAGGCGACCGGCCAGGTGCAGATCGAGGTTCCCCGCGACCGTGAGGGTAGTTTCACCCCGCAGATCGTCAAGAAACGCCAGCGCCGGTTGACCGGGGTGGATGAGATCGTGTTGTCGTTGTATGCGAAAGGGCTTACCACTGGCGAGATTTCGGCGCATTTCGCTGAGATCTATGGGGCGTCGGTGTCGAAGGAGACGGTGTCGCGGATCACCGACAAAGTGGTCGCGGAAATGCAGGAGTGGTCGTGCCGGCCGCTGGATGAAACCTACGTGGCCGTGTTCATCGACGCGATCGTGGTGAAGGTGCGCGATGGTCAGGTCGCCAACCGGCCGATCTACGCCGCGATCGGTGTCACCGTCAACGGTGAGAAAGACGTCCTGGGGTTGTGGGCCGGCACTGGTGGTGAAGGCGCGAAATTCTGGATGAGCGTGCTCACCGACATCCGAAACCGCGGCTGCAAGGACGTGTTCTTCCTGGTCTGCGACGGGCTCAAAGGGCTGCCCGACGCGGTCGGGAACGTGTGGCCGCTGGCCACGGTCCAGACCTGTGTCATCCATTTGATCCGCAACACTTTCCGGCTGGCCGGCCGTCAGCATTGGGACGCGTTGCGTCGTGATGTGAAACCGATCTACACCGCACCCAACCCCGCCGCGGCACGAGCGGCGCTCGACGAGCTCACTGAGAAGTGGGGCACGAAATACACTGCGATCGTGCGTCTTTGGGAGAACGCGTGGGAGGAGTTCGTTCCGTTCCTCGACTACGACATCGAGATACGCCGGGTGATCTGCTCGACGAACGCGATCGAGTCGTTGAACGCCCGCTACCGGCGTGCGATCAAGGCGCGCGGGCATTTCCCCACCGAGCAAGCCGCCCTGAAATGCCTGTATCTGGTCACCCGGTCACTGGACCCGACCGGCGCCGGTCGGGCACGATGGACCATGCGCTGGAAACCAGCGGTCAACGCATTCGCGATCACCTTCGCCGACCGCTGGCCCGACGCCCAAACCTACTGAGAGAAACCGCCGGAAACACCGTTAGCGAGATAGTCCC
>NZ_JBITIJ010000042.1:0-1411 GCF_044458825.1 Nocardia sp. NPDC050412 | reverse complement strand
CCAGCTGCGAGTAGGGGTTCGTACCGTTCTGGCCGCCGTACTGGTTCTGCAGCTGTTGCGGCAAATTGTACGGATTCGTCATCGAGGACAACGGATTCGACCCACTCATGCCGTAGGGATTACTCATGCCGTACGGATTACTCATACCACCCGAGCTACCACCGGAACCGCTGCCACCCGTCGACGATCCGCCACCAGTAGCCCCGTTTTGGATCTTCGCGATCGCGTCATCGATCTTCGACCCGATATCCGTACCCGTGCCCGTGCCGGTGCTTCCGGTCGCGTCGGTCGTTTCCGTCGTGCCGTCAGCACCGGTGAGACCGTCCGCGGTGGTCAAACCGTCGGTATCGCCGAAAGCACCATCACCGAGGCCGTCCAGGCCGAGTTCCTTGTTGAAGTCGATCGGGTCGGCCGCCGCATCCGCCGCGGCCACGGCACCATTACCATCGCCAACACCATTCCCAGTATTGCCACCCGTCTTGTCGCCACCGCCACCGTTGTCGTTGCTATAGCGGTCGCTTTCATGCGAAGTCTTGTCTGTCGTCTTCTTGTTGGACGCGTGAGCCTGGTGCGCATTGTCTACAACCTTGTCGACCGCCGTCACCGTTTTATCAATAGCTTTGAAAAGATCATCCTCCAGATCCGGCAGAATCTTTCGATAGGTATGATCCCCATTCTGCCCAACGGAGACGACTTGAGTATCCTTCACAGCATCAATCGCGCGCAACTGTTCATCGAGTTCGTCAATCGAATTCATTATCGACTTGAACGAATCGCTATTGATCTGTTCGGTATCGAGGGCGATCGACCGGATCTGCTCGTCCAGGTCTTTGAAGTGTTTCTTGACTTTAGTGTCATAGGCCAGATACGAATTGTTGTAGTCTTCGGTGATCTTTGATTTATTGTCCTTGTCGACCAATCCCTGATTGTGCAACCAGTTCGCGACGTCCTCGGCCAGTCCGGCCTTCCCTTTTCCGAAGCAGTCCACCTGTATTTGTAGCGTGGTCTGCGCTTCGTCGATCGCGAAGCGCAATGGCTCGGACTCCGCCGGGGGGTGATACAGCAGCACCAATTTCGCGTGTTTAGGGTCTCCGGCTTCACGGATGACCCGGATCACCTTACCGGTATCACGATCTATGACCTTGATACTGCCATCCAGCCCGACCTTGACATCGTGATTCGGATCCGAGAGAAGATCCGCGGCGTCCGCTCCGGAATACCCCCACAGCTCATTGCCGTCTTTGTCAGTCAGGACCAGCTTGTTGTCTTTATCCAGCGCGAGGGTGTAATCACCGTTCTTGATCGAACTGCGCGCACTACCATCGGTGACCTCTTTGGACCCCGGCGCAGCCAGCTTCTCCCCCGGCTCCAACCGATCATCACGACGGTCTTTAAGAGCCGGTAATTTGTC
>NZ_JBITIJ010000041.1:0-1459 GCF_044458825.1 Nocardia sp. NPDC050412 | reverse complement strand
GCGAAGGACTCTCAATGACCGTGTCAAGCCGCAGCAGCCGTCGGGGCAGGTGTGTCGAAGCTGAATTCACGTCCGTCTCGCAGCAGTGCCCACAACACGTCGACCAGGCGCCGGGCCAGGGCTAGAAGGGCTTGGGTATGAATGAGTCGCTCACCGCGTTTTCTGTCGTAGAACCGCCGCGAGGGCCCGTTCTCGTAGCGCAGACTCGACAGGGCGGCCATGAAGAACACGCGCCGCATGCGCCGGTTGTAGCGTTTCGGGCGGTGCAGGTTGCCGCTGACCCGGCCCGAGTCCCGGGGAACCGGGACGAGGCCGGCATAGGAGGCCAAGCGGCCAGCGCTGGCGAAGTTGGCCAGGTCACCGCCGGTGCCGACGAGGAACTCCGCCCCCAATCCGGGACCCATGCCGGGCAGGGATTCGATGATGCGCGCCCACGGGTGTTCCCGGAATCGGGTCGTGATGAGTTTGTCGGTGTCCTTGATCTCCCGGTCCAGATCCAGGAGCTTGCGCGCGATGCGTTTGACCAGCATCGCGGTGTCGGCCTCACCGGGCAGGGCCACGCTCTGGCGTCCGGCGGCCTCGACCGCGGCGACGGCCACCTTGGCGATGCCCGGCTTCCACGCGCCGTTGTTGGTGAGATGCGTTGTGACACCGTCGATTCCGTACGACCGGATCTCTGCGGGGGTGCACATTCCGGCGACAAGGATCAGCGGGGTCCGATTCGCGAAGTCGAACGCGGCCTCCAACGCGGGAAAGATCGACCCGAGCAGCGCGCGCAACCGGTTGACCCCGGCCACCCAATCCGCCATCAGATCGGTGCGGTAGCTGGTCAGCTGAGTCAGCCCGACCACGAGCTCATCAGGCATCACAACCTGGTTGAGATCCTCACGCAGGCGGGCACTCTGGGCGATCACCCGCGCGTCCTTGGCATCGGTCTTGCCCTCGCCGCGGAAACTGCCGGTCATCGAATTCACCACCCGGCCCGGCACATACGTCACCGGCTGATCAGCGGCCAACAGCACCGTGATCAGCAGCAACGCCATCGGACTGGTCAGATCGATCGCCCAGTGCACCCGCTCGCCAGCCTGACCAGCGCGCGCGATCAACGCCTCGATCGCAGCCTCGTCGTTGCCGAACTTCTGGCTGAACACCGTTTTTCCGGTCTCGTCCACCGCGCACGCGTGATGCGCGTGCTTGCCGACATCGATCCCGACCCAGATCTGAGGGCGAATTGTCACCCACGTGCTCCTGACCTCGCAGCTTCAGCCCATGGACAACCCCGCCGACAGATCCCTAACCAGCGACGACCGCAACAAGCTCTCAATCAGCAGCCGGAGCGTCCAGCACGGTGGGGCAGCCAGTCCTTCGGAGCCTCAACAGAGACAAAACCCCATCAGCTACACCCCACCGCCCTGGGCATCCAGGGCACCAACCCCAGACACCTACAAACTTAGGGAAA
>NZ_JBITIJ010000040.1:0-2021 GCF_044458825.1 Nocardia sp. NPDC050412 | reverse complement strand
GAATACGCAGCCGCAGGCGGCGGCAGCGGCACGGCAACGACGGTCGGCGGCACCGTCGGACAGTGGATTCAGCAGGCACTGCAGGTGCTGCGGCAGATGGGCTACGACATCAGCAAGATCGACCCGGAAGCTATCGCGCTCATCATTCAGCACGAATCCGGTGGTAATCCGAACGCCATGAATCTGACGGACAGCAATGCCGACAACGGGACTCCGTCGATCGGCCTGATGCAGACCATCGGGCCGACCTTCAATCAGTGGGCGGTGCAGGGGCACACCAATATTCGCAACCCAGTCGACAACATCATCGCTGGCGTCCGCTATGCCATAAATCGGTACGGATCCGTACAGAACGTGCCAGGTGTCGTGGCGGTGCGCAATGGCCGAGCGTACGAGCCGTACTAATGCCACCGGATCGGGAAGTGCCGGAACCGAGTGTCGACGATGCACGGGACGCCCGCGGTGGGGTCACGACTTCCGAGCCGCGCCGCAACCCTGCCGCGCTGGCCCGGGGGCCTGCGGTGCGCATGCCGCCGTTGCAGTCGGTCGGTGCGGCCACCGCCGCCACCTCGGGTTCGGCAGCCGCCGCAGTGCGCGGCCAATCGGCGAGCCCGATGCCCGGACTATCCACCCCGACAACCACTTCGGCGGTTGGCGGCGGTTCGGACCTGGCCGCCGTCGCAGCCGGTGCCGGTCCGTTGGCGGCTGCTGCAATGGGCGCACTGGCATCGATCTCGGCCCAATACGGTGACGGCACTCCAACGTCGAATACTGGTCAGCCGAATGCACCGCCGCTGGTCGGCAATGGAGCGCCCACCGGACCGGTGCTCTGGGATGGCGCGTTCGGCGCGCAGTATTCGGCCAGTAGGCAGAGCGGCGCCCAACAGAACGACGCGTTGGGCAACCTGAACGCGGAACTCGGTCGGATTCTCGGTGGTTCGGCCGCAGACACCATTCAGGGCCGGGCGGCGATCGCCTCGATCATCGCCGAGGCCGATACCGCATTGACCGCACTCGGTGCGGTCGGAAATTCTGCCGCGACCCAGCGTCAGGTGATGGTCGCACTCGGTGATGCCCTGCAGCGGGCCGGAGCAGTACTCGGGAATGGGCAGTCCGCTGCGGCTATTTCGGCCGAACAGGTTGCCGCACTGGCCAATCGGTATGTTCAGGACTCCGGCCGATCCAGACCGCAGGTCTATTCGCGCGCTGCCAGCGGCGGCCCGCCGAGCACACAGCCCACCGGTGAAGTGGGCCAATGGATCAATACAGCCATACAGATCCTGCACCAGAACGGCTATGACACCAGCCAGATCAACCCTGCCGATATCGCGGCGATCATCCGGCACGAATCAGCGGGCAATCCGCACGCTATCAACGGCTGGGACAGCAATGCGGCGGCAGGACATCCCTCCAAGGGGTTGATGCAGACCATCGATTCCACGTTCAATGCTCACGCCTTGCCCGGGCACCGCGATATCTGGAATCCGGTCGACAACATCATCGCCGGGGTGCGATACGCGATCGATCGCTACGGCTCGGTCGCCAATGTGCCCGGCATCGTGAAGTTGCACCACGGCGGCGCGTACGTGGGCTACTGAAGCCTCGGTGGATCCGGATCAGCTCCACCGGCTGGCGTGATAGCTGCTCGGCAGCTTCGTCACCCGGACGTTCAGACCGGTGCGCGGCGCTTCGACGCATTGCCCGTTGCCGATGTACATCATGACGTGGCCGGGGTTGCCGTTGTTGAATTCGGAATTCGGGAAGATCAGATCGCCGGGGCGAATGTCGGCCGGGTTGACCTTGGGGAGCTGGCGGTACTGGTCCGCGGCCACTCGCGGAATGTTGACTCCGGCGGCTCTGGCGGCATATTGCATAAGTCCGGAGCAGTCGAATGACCCGGGCCCTTCCGCACCCCACACGTACGGGTCGCCCTGTTGGGCCATCGCCACCGAAACCGCCTTCTGGGCGGCCGCCGTGGTGGGGCCGCCGCCGATGCTGCCGCCGCCTGCGGCTGTGTATTG
>NZ_JBITIJ010000039.1:0-4234 GCF_044458825.1 Nocardia sp. NPDC050412 | reverse complement strand
GACCATCACGACCCTCGGCCACCACAACCCCGCGATGCTCGAACACACCACGCGTCGACGCCAGCGAGAAACCGACATCCACCGGATCGTGGTCGTGCCCGTCCAGGTACGACGCCAGCCGAGCGCCCTGGCCGGTGAGTGCCTCACTACTACGTGCCGAAAGCGTCCAAGGCAGCACAGCCGGGGCAGTCTTCACCACCGGCGCCGCCTTTGCAGCCGGGACCTGCTCGACGATTACGTGAGCATTCGTGCCGCTGATCCCGAACGAGGACACACCAGCGCGACGCGGCCGATCCGTCTCCGGCCACGCCACCGATTCGGTCAGCAACCGCACATGGCCTTCGGACCAGTCGACCTTGCTACTGGGCGCATCGACGTGCAGTGTCTTCGGCAACACGCCGTGGCGCATCGCCATCACCATCTTGATCACACCACCCACACCCGCGGCGGCCTGGGAGTGACCGATGTTGGACTTCAGCGAACCCAACCACAGCGGACGGTCCGCATCCCGGTCTTGGCCGTAAGTGGCAAGCAGCGCTTGGGCTTCAATCGGATCACCCAACGTCGTTCCGGTGCCATGGGCCTCCACCGCGTCAACCTCGGCAGGAGACAATCCGGCATTCGCCAACGCCTGCCGAATCACCCGCCGCTGCGACGGACCATTCGGCGCGGTCAAACCATTAGACGCACCATCCTGATTCACCGCCGAACCAGCAAGCACCGCAAGAACTTCATGACCATTACGCCGGGCATCAGACAGCCGCTCCAGCACCAACACACCGGCACCCTCGGCCCAACCCACACCATCAGCGGCATCCGCAAACGACTTGCACCGACCATCCGGCGACAAACCCCGCTGACGACTGAAATCTACGAAGGTCTCCGGTGTCGCCATCACCGTCACACCACCGGCCAACGCCAGATCACACTCACCCGACCGCAGCGACTGCGCAGCCAAATGCATCGCCACCAACGACGACGAACACGCCGTATCCACCGACACCGCCGGGCCTTCCAGCCCGAGGGTGTAGGCGATGCGGCCGGAGACCAAACTGCCGGTCGCACTGTTCCCGGTGCCCTGGGCATAGTCGTGATACATCACACCCGCGAAAACACCGGTCGAGCTGCCACGCAGCACCACCGGGTCGACACCGGCACGCTCCAACGCCTCCCATGCCGTTTCCAATAGTTGCCGCTGCTGGGGATCCATCATCGTGGCCTCATTGGGCCCGATCCCGAAGAAATCGGGATCGAAGTCGGCAGCAGTGTGCAGGAACCCACCTTCCCGGGTGTAGGACTTGCCCGCGCGGCCAGGCTCCGGATCGTAGATGCCATTGATGTCCCAGCCTCGGTCGACCGGGAGCGTCGTTATCGCATCCCCGCCGATACGGACCAATTCCCAGAGTTCCTCAGGGGAAGTGATCCCTCCGGGGTAACGGCAGGCCATTCCGACCACCGCGATCGGATCGTCGTCAACAGCTCGGCTGGCAATAACCTCGATATCCCGACTGGTACCAGCGAACTCATCGGCCAGATACTCCGCTAAAGCCTGCGGTGTCGGGTAATCGAACACCAACGTCGCAGGCAGCCGCAGACCTGTCACGCTCTCGAGAGCGTTGCGGAACTCGACAGCACTGACCGAATCGAAGCCCAGCTCGCCGAAAGCCTTATCCGCGGCAACCGCATTCGCGTTCTGATGACCCAGAATCGTGGCAACCTGGCCACGCACGATCTCGACGAGAACACCGAAGCGCTCATTGTCGGGAGTATTGGCCAAACGAGCACGTAGTGCCGTGAAGGCGCCCGAGGCCGCTTTCCGGCGAGCGGGGACCAAGCCAGCCAACAGTGTCGGTGCGGCGGCCCCCGCGCTGCGAATGCTCTCTAGATCGAAACGGGCAAGGACGGGAGCCGCCGCGTCGATCTCGATGGCGGCGTCGAACAGCGCGAGACCCTGTTCCTCCGACAGCGGCAGCATGCCCGAACGAGACATGCGGTGCCGGTCGACGTCGCTCAGTTCTGCGGCCATGCCTCCGTCCATGTTCCACAGACCCCAGGCGAAAGACTGGCCGCAGCGCCCAGATGCCCTGCGGTGCGCCGCCAGGGCATCGAGGCACGCGTTGGCCGCGGCATAGTTACCCTGGCCCGCGCTGGCGAACACACCGGCCACCGAGCTGAACAACACGAACGCCTTCAATGGCAGATCGGCGGTCAACTCGTGTAGGTGCAAGGCCGCATCGACCTTGGGCCCCAACACCGCATCAATCCGATCCGGGGTCAGCGAAGCGATGGCACCGTCATCGAGCACACCGGCCATATGGAACACACCGGTGAGCGGATGGACGGCAGGTACACCTGACAGGACCTCGGCGAGCGCGACACGGTCGGCGACATCACAGGCGACGAAATCGACTTCGGCACCGCGAGACCGCAACTCCGCCCGCAGCTCGGTGGCACCGGAAGCGGATTCACCACGGCGACTCAACAGCAACAGCCGGCGCACACCATGGGCGTCGACCAGGTAACGGGCGAACAACCCAGCGAGGAAGCCGCTGGCACCGGTGATCAGAACCGTGTCGTCCGGATCGAAGGGGCCGGGCCCCGGAATGGTCGCGGCAGTGGAGGCGACCCGGGCGAGTCGCGCAATGTATACCTGCCCATCACGCACCGCCACCTGCGGTTCCGCCGCAGCCAGCACCCCACCCAGCAACCCATCGAGTCCGGAATCGGTGTCGATCAACACGATCCGACCAGGATTCTCCGCCTGCGCCGAACGAACCAGACCACACACCGCGGCACCAGCCAGATTCGTAACGTCCTCCCCACCAACCGATACCGCACCACTGGTCCGGACCACCAGAACCGACTCACTGAACCGATGATCGGCAACCCAAGCCTGAAGAACCTCCAGAACCTCATGCGTCGCAGCGTGAATGGCAGCGGCATCATCACCCGCCGGGCAGTCCAACACCACCACCGGCGCCACCCGCTCACCGAGATCCGGCCACGCTACCGCGGCGACCTCGCCCTCACCCACCGAAATCGGTGCCCAACCGACCTGGAACAACCCACTACCGGCAACAGATGCACCACTCGTGAGCTGCGCGGGATCAAACGGACGGGAAACCAACTGCCGCACCGACGCCACCGCAGCACCAGTCGAATCCGCCAGATCCAGAGCAACGCCATGCTCACCGACACGAGCAAGACGAACACGCAACGCGTCGGCCCCAGCCGCATACACCGTGACACCGGACCACTCGAACGGCAACGCCAGCCCGGGCCCCTGCGCCGACACGTCACCGGCAAATCGCAACGCATGCAACGCCGCATCCAGCAATGCCGGGTGCAGACCGAAGCGTTCTGCCTCGGGCCGAGCCTGCTCAGGCAATTCGACTTCGGCGTAGAGCAGCCCGTCGGATCCACGCCACACCGACCGAAGCGCCTGGAACACCGGACCGTACTGGTAACCCTGCACATCCAGGGAGTCATAAACACCATCGATATCCACCGCGACCGCACCAGAGGGCGGCCACTGCACCAAATCCACAGGCGCACTATCGATTCCCGGCGCAAGCACTCCCTCGGCGTTCAACGCCCAAGTCGCCCCTGGGTCAACACCATCCTCGGAGCAGGAGAAGATCCGCACCCCGCGACGGCCGGTCTCGTCCTCGGCATCCACCACAACGCGCACCGCGAGTCCGGCCGACTCCGACAGTGCCAATGGGGATCGGAGGACCAACTCGTCGAGAGTCGAGCAGCCCACCTGTTCTCCGGCATGCAAGGCAAGTTCGACCAGGCCGGTACCGGGGAAAAGCACGGTGTCCATAACTGCGTGGTCGGCCAGCCATGGGTGCGTCTGCACCGACAAGCGGCCGGTGAGAGTCACCGCGTCGGAGTCCGGTTGCGTGAAAACCACTGAGACCAGGGGGTTTCCGGTAGCGGCGAGACCCATCGCCCGAGCGCCACCACCACCAGCGGAACCTTCGGCCATCCAATAACGCCGACGCTGAAAAGCGTAGGTGGGCAAGTCGATTCGCTCGGCTCCGGTACCCGCATACAGAGCGGCCCAGTCCACATCGGCGCCGACCACGAACAGCCCGGCCACCCCACCCAGCACAGCCGATGTATCCGCTCGACCTCGACGAGCCAACGCCACCACGGTTGCAGCCGCACTCGTCAATGCCGTTGTCTCTGCGCCATCGAGGATCTGGTTGACCATCGGAAACAGCACGGC
>NZ_JBITIJ010000038.1:0-4540 GCF_044458825.1 Nocardia sp. NPDC050412 | reverse complement strand
AGACACCAACGCCACACCCAGCGAAACCGACTGCCCCAGCAACGGATCCAACTCAGCAACAATCACATCGAAAACCTCGGCGAACACCGGATACGACGCACGCAACTCCACAGCCATACCAGCCCACTGCGCACCCTGACCCGAAAACACCAACCCCGTCGAACCCGACACCACACGACCAGACACCACACCCGAAACCGTTTCGCCACGACCCAACGCCTGCGTACCAGCCCGCAGACCATCACCCTCAGCCGACAACACCACGGCCCGATGATCAAACAACACTCTCGAAGTCACGAGCGAGAAACCGGCATCAATCAGATCCAAGTCATGGTCGCCGACATGCGATGCCAAACGCCTGGCCTGCTCAGCAAGAGCCTCACCACTACGCGCCGAAACCACCCAGGGCAGCACTCCACCAGCCGGGAGTGTCTTCTGCACCGGGGCCGGGGCCGCGTCCGGGGTTTGTTCGATAATTACGTGAGCATTGGTGCCGCTGATCCCGAACGAGGACACACCAGCACGACGCGGCCGACCCACCTCCGGCCACGACTGCGGCTCGGTCAACAACCGAATATCACCCTGGGACCAATCGAC
The DNA here is from genome assembly GCF_044458825.1 of Nocardia sp. NPDC050412. Lineage (NCBI taxonomy): Bacteria > Bacillati > Actinomycetota > Actinomycetes > Mycobacteriales > Nocardiaceae > Nocardia > Nocardia sp. NPDC050412. Next base: position 3,943 of record NZ_JBITIJ010000038.1, on the reverse strand, counting down.
TTTCGTCGACGGCTGATCAACATGCAGCGTTTGGGGCAACACACCGTGGCGCATCGCCATCACCATCTTGATCACACCACCCACACCCGCGGCGGCCTGGGAGTGACCGATGTTGGACTTCAGCGAACCCAACCACAACGGACGATCCGCACCCCGATCTTGGCCGTACGTGGCAAGCAGCGCCTGGGCTTCAATGGGATCACCCAGCGTCGTTCCGGTGCCATGGGCCTCCACCGCATCAACCTCGGCAGCAGACAATCCGGCATTCGCCAACGCCTGCCGAATCACCCGACGCTGCGACGGACCATTCGGCGCGGTCAAACCATTCGACGCACCATCCTGATTCACCGCCGAACCAGCAAGCACCGCAAGAACTTCATGACCGTTGCGCCGGGCATCAGACAGCCGCTCCAGCACCAACACACCGGCACCCTCGGCCCAACCCACGCCATCAGCCGTGTCGGAGAAGGATTTACACCGACCATCGGGTGCCAACCCTCGCTGGCGGCCGAATTCCACGAAGGTCTCCGGTGTCGCCATCACCGTCACACCACCGGCCAACGCCAGATCACACTCACCCGACCGCAGCGACTGCGCAGCCAAATGCATCGCCACCAACGACGACGAACACGCCGTATCCACCGACACCGCCGGGCCTTCCAGCCCCAGCGTGTAGGCGATGCGGCCAGAGACCAAACTGCCGGTCGCACTGTTCCCGGTGCCCTGGGCATAGTCGTGATACATCACACCAGCGAAAACACCGGTCGAGCTGCCACGCAGCACCGCCGGGTCGACACCGGCGCGCTCCAACGCCTCCCAGGAGGTCTCCAGCAGCAACCGCTGCTGGGGATCCATCATCGTGGCCTCGTTGGGGCTGATCCCGAAGAACTCCGCATCGAAATCGGCTGCGGAGTATAGGAATCCACCCCGACGCGTGTAGGTCTTGCCTGCCTTGCCAGGTTCGGGATCGTAAATGCCGTCGATGTCCCAGCCACGATCCATCGGTAGATCGCCAGTGGTATCGGCGCCCGACACGACCAGACTCCACAGGTCTTCAGGCGAGGCAACACCACCCGGATAACGACAGGCCATCGCGACCACCGCGATCGGATCGTCGTCAACAGCTCTGCTGGCAATGACCTCGATATCCCGACTGGTACCAGCGAACTCATCGGCCAGATGCTGCGCCAAAGCCTGCGGTGTCGGGTAATCGAACACCAACGTCGCAGGCAGCTGTAGACCTGTCACGGCCTTGAGAGCGTTGCGGAACTCGACGGCGGTGATCGAATCGAAGCCCAGCTCGCCGAAAGCCTTATCGGCCGCGATCGCATCCGCGTTCCGATGACCGAGGATTGTGGCGACCTGGCCACGCACGATCTCCACGAGAACACCGAAGCGCTCACTATCGGGAGTATTCGCCAAACGAGCACGTAGCGCCGTAAAGGCACCCGGGGCCGCCTTACGGCGTGCGGGGACCAAACCGGAAAACAGTGCGGGCGCGGCGAACCCAGCGCTGCGGAGGCTCTCCAGGTCCAAACGGACAAGGATCGGAGCCGCTGCGTCGATCCCTGTCGCGGCGTCGAACAGCGCGAGACCCTGTTCCTCCGACAGCGGCAGCATGCCCGAACGGGAGATGCGGCTGCGGTCGACATCGGTGAGTTGCTCGGCCATACCCCCGTCCCACAGACCCCAGGCAAACGACTGGCCACAACCACCCGAGGCCCTACGGTGCGCCGCCAGCGCATCCAAACACGCATTGGCCGCGGCATAGTTACCCTGACCAGGGCTGCCGAACACACCGGCCACCGAGCTGAACAACACGAACGCCTTCAACGGCAGATCGGCGGTCAACTCGTGCAGATGCAAGGCCGCATCGACCTTGGGCCCCAACACCGCATCCATCCGAGCCGGAGTCAGCGAAGCAATGGCACCATCATCGAGCACACCGGCCATATGGAACACACCCGCAAGTGGATGACCGGCAGGAACATTGGCCAGTACCGCAGCCAATGCATCACGATCAGCGACATCACACGCGACGAAATCGACCTCCGCACCGCGAGACCGCAACTCCGCCCGCAACTCGGTGGCACCGGAAGCGGATTCACCACGGCGACTCAACAGCAACAGCCGGCGCACACCATGGGCGTCGACCAGGTAACGGGCGAACAACCCAGCGAGCAAACCACCCGCGCCGGTGATCAACACAGTATCGTCCGGACCGAAAGAGGTAGTCGCCGAAGCGGTCTCGGTGGAAACGACCGCTGTGGAATCGACGCGGGCGAGTCGCGCAATGTATACCTGCCCATCACGCACCGCCACCTGCGGTTCCGCCGCAGCCAGCACCCCACCCAGCAATCCCTCGAGTCCGGAATCGGTGTCGATCAACACGATCCGGCCAGGATTCTCCGCCTGCGCCGAACGAACCAGACCACACACCGCGGCACCAGCCAGATTCGTAACGTCTTCCCCGCCAACCGATACCGCACCACGGGTCCGGACCACCAGAACCGACTCGGTGAACCGCTGGCTTGCCGTCCAGGATTGAAGGACCTCCAAAACCTCATGCGTCGCAGCGTGAATGGCAGCGGGATCATTACCCGCCGGGCAGTCCAGCACCACCACCGGCGGCACCCGCTCACCGAGATCCGGCCACGCTACCGCGGCGACCTCGGCCTCACGCACCGAGATCGGTGTCCAATCGACCTGGAACAACGCATTACCGGCGACAGATGCATTAGCCGTGAGCTGCGCGGGATCAAATGGCCGGGAAGCCAACTGCCGCACCGACGCCACCGCAGCACCCGACGAATCCGCGAGATCTAGAGCAACGCCGTGCTCACCTATCCGTGTGAGCCGAACACGCAACGCATTGGCCCCAGCCGCATGCACCGTCACACCGGACCACTCGAACGGCAACGCCAGGCCAGTCCCGTCCGCAGGCAGGTTGTCGGCGACGCGCAGCGCGTGCAGAGCGGCGTCGAGCAGCGCCGGGTGCAGACCGAAGCGTTCTGCCTCGGCCCGGGCTTGTTCAGGCAATTCGACCTCGGCATAGAGCAGCCCGTCCGCTGCACGCCACACCGACCGAAGTGCCTGGAACACCGGACCGTACTGGTAACCCTGCACATCCAGGGAGTCATAAACACCATCGATATCCACCGCGACCGCACCAGAGGGCGGCCACTGCACCAAATCCACAGGCGCGCTATCGATTCCCGGTGTAAGCACGCCCTCGGCGTTCAACGTCCACGACAGCACCGAATCAACGTCATCATCGGGGAGAGAGAAGATCCGCACCGCGCGACGACCCGACTCATCCTCAGCACCTACCACAACGCGCACGGCAACCCCGCCGGACTCCGACAGCACCAGCGGAGCCCGCAGAACCAGCTCATCGAGACTCGAACAGCCCACTCGCTCCCCGGCGTGCATGGCGAGTTCGACAAATCCGGTGCCAGGGAAAAGCACGGTGTCCATAACTCTGTGATCGGCTAGCCAGGGATGCGTCTGCACCGACAACCTGCCGCTGACAGCGACCACATCGGAATCCGGTTGCGACACCACCGCCGAAACCAAGGGATGACCGGTAGCCACCAGCCCCATCGCCCGAGCGCCGCTACCGGTGGAACCTTCGGCCGTCCAATAACGCTGATGCTGAAAAGCGTAGGTGGGCAAGTTAATTCGCCGGGCCTCGGAACCAGCGTAGAGAGCGGCCCAGTCCACCTTGGTGCCAGAGACGAATAGACCGGCCACCCCACTCAGCACGGCCGACGCATCCGCCTGACCCCGGCGTGCCAAGGCCACCACAACAGGAGCCACGACGGCTGCCGCCGCACTGACGTGCCCATTGTCGAGGATCTGGGTGATCATCGGGGTCAACACCGCATCAGGCCCGACCTCGGCGAACCTCGACACACCCATACCCGCCATCGCGACAACCGCA
>NZ_JBITIJ010000037.1:0-4875 GCF_044458825.1 Nocardia sp. NPDC050412 | reverse complement strand
GAGCTCAGCGGCCATACCCGCCCACTGCGCACCCTGACCCGAAAACACCAACCCCGTCGAACCCGACACCACACGACCAGACACCACACCCGGCACCTGCACACCGCCAGCCAACGCACGCACACCCGCCAACAGACCATCACGACCCTCGGCCACCACAACCCCGCGATGCTCGAACACACCACGCGTCGACGCCAGCGAGAAACCGACATCCACCGGATCGTGGTCGCCCACATGCGACATCAAACGAGCAGCCTGATCGCCAAGAGCCTCACCACTACGCGCCGAAACCACCCAGGGCAGCAGGCCTCCAGCCGGAGCGATCCGCGCCACCGGGTCCGCCACCGGCTCGATCACAGGGGCTTGTTCGACGATTACGTGAGCGTTGGTGCCGCTGATCCCGAACGAGGACACACCAGCACGACGCGGCCGATCCACCTCCGGCCACGACTGCGGCTCGGTCAGCAACTCGATATTGCCTCGAGTCCAATCGACTTTGGTGCTGGGCTGGTCGACATGCAGCGTCATCGGCAACACACCGTGGCGCATCGCCATCACCATCTTGATCACACCACCCACACCCGCCGCGGCCTGGGCATGACCGATATTGGACTTCAACGAACCCAACCACAACGGACGATCCGCACCCCGCTCCTGCCCATACGTCGCCAGCAACGCCTGCGCCTCGATCGGATCACCCAACGTGGTACCCGTGCCATGGGCCTCCACCACATCCACATCGACCGCTGAGATACCGGCATTCGCCAACGCCTGGCGGATGACCCGACGCTGCGAGGGACCATTCGGCGCGGTCAAACCATTAGACGCACCATCCTGATTCACCGCCGAACCAGCAACCACCGCCAAAACCTGATGACCATTGCGCTGCGCGTCAGACAAACGCTCCAGTACCAGGACACCAACACCCTCGGACCACCCCACACCGTCGGCCGCATCCGCGAAGGACTTGCACCGCCCATCCGCCGACAAACCCCGCTGACGACTGAACTCGACGAAGGTCTCCGGGGTGGCCATCACCGTCACACCACCGGCCAACGCCAGATCACACTCACCCGACCGCAGCGACTGCGCAGCCAAATGCATCGCCACCAACGACGACGAACACGCCGTATCCACCGTGACGGACGGCCCCTCGAAGCCGAAAACGTACGAAACTCGACCGGAGGCAATAGCTCCCGCATTCGCGTTGGCCGGGTAGTCGTGATACATCATGCCGGTGAAAACGCCGGTCGAACTGCCACGCAGCGAACCGGCGTCGACGCCGGACCGCTCCAACGCCTCCCACGAAGTCTCCAACAACAAGAACTGCTGCGGATCCATCAACGCGGCCTCATTGGGACTGATACCGAAGAACGCGGGATCGAATTCTCCAGCCGAATGCAGGAAACCGCCCTCGCGGGTGTAGGTGCTACCCGGCGTTCGACCGGTTCGATCGTAGAGACGTGCTACATCCCAACCGCGATTTGCCGGAAACTCCGACGTCGCATCGCCCCCCTCCGCGACCAACCGCCACAGGTCCTCCGGCGAATCCACCCCACCCGGATACCGGCACGCCATGCCAACAATCGCAATCGGCTCGCGAAGGGCCGCGTCGAGCTTGCGGTTTCGAGCACGCAATCGCTCGGTCTCCTTGAGCGAGACACGCAACGCCTGCGCTAGCTTCTGGGTCTTGTCATCGGGGTTCGTCATGATTGATTCCAGGTCTTCCTAGTCAGTCCTCGGATGAGCTGTTGAAAGCCAGATCGATCAGGTCGTCGATCTCGAGCGCGTCAATCGATTCATCCGCGATGCTGTGATCGATTTCGCCATTTCTTTCCTGGCCCTGCGCAAGCTTCATCAGCGCATCCAGCAGGCCCGCCTCCTGGAGACGGGTGAGCGGAATTGTTTGAAGGGCTCGACGAATATCGTTTTCCGGCAGATCGGCCGACTCGTCGGAGTTGTGGTCGGTGAGTTCCTCACAGAGGTAGTCGGCCAGGACCTGTGGTGTCGGATAGTCGAACACCAGAGTCGCGGGCAGCTGCAAACCCGTCACAGTTTTCAGGGCATTGCGGAACTCGACAGCGGTGACCGAATCGAAACCCAACTCGCTGAACGCCTTGTCCACCTCGACCGCATTCGGGTTCTGATGACCCAGGATCGCCGCGACCTGGCCGCGAACAATCTCCTCCAGCACCCCGAAGCGCTCGTTTTCCGGCGCGTTGGCCAAACGAGCACGCAATGCCACAGCCGCGCCCGAGGCTGCTTTGCGACGCTGCGGGATCAGATCTGTGAACAAGGTCGAGGCCGATCCCGTGACGCGCATGCCATCCAGATCCACATGGGCAAGAACCAGCGTCGCCGCATCGATCCGGGTCGCCACGTCGAACAGTGCGAGACCTTGTTCTTCCGAGAGCGGCAGCACACCGGAGCGAGTTATCCGCTGCCGGTCAACGGCATCGAGGTCGGCGGCCATACCGCCGTCCATGCCCCACAAACCCCACGCAAGGGACTGCCCGGACCGACCGGACGCCCTGCGATGCGCCGCCAACGCATCCAAACACGCATTGGCCGCCGCATAGTTGCCTTGCCCAGCGTTGCCGAACGTCCCGGCCACGGAACTGAACAATACGAATGCCTTCAACCGGCGGTCCCGGGTCAATTCGTGCAGGTGCAGGGCGGCATCGACCTTGGGGCCCAATACCGTGTCCAACCGGTCCGGGGTAAGCGAACCGATCGCACCGTCGTCGAGCACACCGGCCATGTGGAACACACCCGTAAGTGGATGACCGGCAGGAACATTGGCCAGTACCGCAGCCAATGCATCACGATCAGCGGCATCGCACGCGACGAACTCGACTTGGGCACCGAGTCGCTCCAACTCGGCACGCAACTCGGCGGCCTCGGGCGCGGATCCACCACGACGACTCAACAGCAGCAAACGACGCACACCGCGTGCGGTGACCAGGTGCCGGGCGAACAACCCACCGAGCAACCCAGTCGCACCGGTGACCAGAACAGTGTCGTCGGAGGCGAAAGCGTCGGGCGTCGCGGCGGCCGCCTGAGCGGACGTCATTCGGGCCAGACGTGCCAGGTGAACCTGTCCATCACGCACGGCAACCTGCGGTTCCGCCGCAGCCAGCACCCCACCCAGCAACCCGTCGAGTCCGGAATCGGTGTCGATCAACACGATCCGGCCAGGATGTTCGGTCTGTGCGGAACGAACCAGACCAGACACGGCGGCACCGGCAAGATTCGTAATATCTTCCCCCGCAACCGATACCGCACCACTGGTTCGGACCACCAACACCGAATCAGCGAATCGAGGCGTTGTCGTCCAGGCCTGAAGAACCTCCAGAACCTCGTGGGTCGCGGAATGGACCGCAGCCGGATCATTACCGGTCGGACAGTCCAACACCACCACTGCCGGGACATCCTCGCCTAGATCCCCCCACCGCACTGCGGTCACCTCGACTTCGGGCACCGAGATCGGTGTCCAGCCAACCTGGAACAACGCATTCCGGACGCCGGACACACCGGAAGTGAGCTGCGCGGGATCTATCGGTCGAGACGCAAAATGCCGCACGGATGCCACCGGGACGCCCGTCGAATCCGCGAGATCCAGAGCAACGCCGTGCTCACCTCTCCGAGTGACCCGAACTCGCAACGCATCAGCCCCGGCCGCATACACACTGACGCCCGACCACTCGAACGGCAGCGCGACTTCATCTGTGCGCATATCCCCAGCTGAACGCAAAGCATGCAAAGCCGCGTCGAGCAACGCAGGATGCAAGCCGAAACCACCTGCCTCGGCACGGGCTTGTTCGGGCAAAGCGACCTCGGCATAGATTCCTTCGGTCCCACGCCATACCGATGTCAACGCCTGAAACACCGGACCGTACTGATACCCCTGGGCATCGAGCACGTCGTAAACACCATCGATATCAACAGCAGTGGCGCCAACCGGCGGCCACGAAACCAGATCGAAATCGGCCACCGTCTCACCCCGGGCAAGAACGCCGTCCGCGTGCAACGTCCACGATGGCGTCGTATCCGCAGCACCGTCAGGGCAGGAGAAGACCCGCACAGACCGATGACCCGTCTCGTCCTGGTCACCGATCACCACGCGTACCGCAACCCCACCGGTCTCCGGCAACACCAATGGCGCTTGCAGCACCAGCTCTTCCAGAATCGAGCAGCCGACCTGTTCCCCGGCATGCAAAACGAGCTCGACAAAGCCGGTACCGGGAAACAACACCGTGTCCATCACCTTGTGATCGGCCAGCCACGGTTGCGCCTGCACCGACAAGCGTCCACTGAGAGCGACTCCGTCGGAATCCGGTTGCGACACTACTGCCGAGATCAAAGGATGCTCGGTAGCCACAAAACCCATCGCCCGAGCCCCACCACCGACAGCAGCGGCCGCTTCGATCATCCAATACCGTCGACGCTGGAAAGCGTAGGTGGGCAAAGCAATTCGCTGCGCTCCCGTACCGGCATACATACCGGCCCAGTCCACATCGGCACCCGAGACGAACAACCCGGCCACCCCACCCAACAGCACCGAAGCATCAGCCCGATCCCGACGAGCCAACGCCACCACGGTTGCAGCCGCACTCGTCAATGCCGTTGTCTCTGCGCCATCGAGGATCTGGTTGACCATCGGAAACAGCACGGCATCCGGTCCGACCTCCGCGAACCGCACTACGCCCAAGTCCACGGCCGTTCGAACAGCGTCAGCGAAGCGCACCGCCTCACGAACCTGACCCACCCAATACGACGGATCACACATCTCATCCACAACCCGCACACCAGTCACCGTCGACACCAACGCGATACTCGGCCGGTTGAACACCAAACCCTCGATCACCGTCGCGA
>NZ_JBITIJ010000036.1:0-5268 GCF_044458825.1 Nocardia sp. NPDC050412 | reverse complement strand
TGTGTGCGTGTGTTCTTTGAGAACTCAATAGTGTGTCGATGAATGTCAGTGCCAAATGTTTTATTTGGTTCCGGCTCCTCATACCCCCGTGTGGGTGGGTCGGACATTTAGTCAGCAAATATTTTTTGTTGGCGTTTGATTTTGCCAAGGTTTTCGGACTCTGGTTAATTCTTCTGATTGCGCCCTTTTTGGGTGTGGTTGAGAGTCTTCAACGGAGAGTTTGATCCTGGCTCAGGACGAACGCTGGCGGCGTGCTTAACACATGCAAGTCGAGCGGTAAGGCCCTTCGGGGTACACGAGCGGCGAACGGGTGAGTAACACGTGGGTGATCTGCCCTGCACTTCGGGATAAGCCTGGGAAACTGGGTCTAATACCGGATATGACTACGGGATGCATGTCTTGTGGTGGAAAGATTTATCGGTGCAGGATGGGCCCGCGGCCTATCAGCTTGTTGGTGGGGTAATGGCCTACCAAGGCGACGACGGGTAGCCGACCTGAGAGGGTGACCGGCCACACTGGGACTGAGACACGGCCCAGACTCCTACGGGAGGCAGCAGTGGGGAATATTGCACAATGGGCGGAAGCCTGATGCAGCGACGCCGCGTGAGGGATGACGGCCTTCGGGTTGTAAACCTCTTTCGACAGGGACGAAGCGGAAGTGACGGTACCTGTAGAAGAAGCACCGGCCAACTACGTGCCAGCAGCCGCGGTAATACGTAGGGTGCGAGCGTTGTCCGGAATTACTGGGCGTAAAGAGCTTGTAGGCGGTTCGTCGCGTCGTTCGTGAAAACCTACCGCTCAACGGTGGGCTTGCGGTCGATACGGGCGGACTAGAGTACTTCAGGGGAGACTGGAATTCCTGGTGTAGCGGTGAAATGCGCAGATATCAGGAGGAACACCGGTGGCGAAGGCGGGTCTCTGGGAAGTAACTGACGCTGAGAAGCGAAAGCGTGGGTAGCGAACAGGATTAGATACCCTGGTAGTCCACGCCGTAAACGGTGGGTACTAGGTGTGGGTTTCCTTCCACGGGATCCGTGCCGTAGCTAACGCATTAAGTACCCCGCCTGGGGAGTACGGCCGCAAGGCTAAAACTCAAAGGAATTGACGGGGGCCCGCACAAGCGGCGGAGCATGTGGATTAATTCGATGCAACGCGAAGAACCTTACCTGGGTTTGACATACACCAGAAAGCTATAGAGATATAGCCCCCCTTGTGGTTGGTGTACAGGTGGTGCATGGCTGTCGTCAGCTCGTGTCGTGAGATGTTGGGTTAAGTCCCGCAACGAGCGCAACCCTTATCTTATGTTGCCAGCGCGTTATGGCGGGGACTCGTGAGAGACTGCCGGGGTCAACTCGGAGGAAGGTGGGGACGACGTCAAGTCATCATGCCCCTTATGTCCAGGGCTTCACACATGCTACAATGGCCGGTACAGAGGGCTGCGATACCGTGAGGTGGAGCGAATCCCTTAAAGCCGGTCTCAGTTCGGATCGGGGTCTGCAACTCGACCCCGTGAAGTTGGAGTCGCTAGTAATCGCAGATCAGCAACGCTGCGGTGAATACGTTCCCGGGCCTTGTACACACCGCCCGTCACGTCATGAAAGTCGGTAACACCCGAAGCCGGTGGCCTAACCCCTTGTGGGAGGGAGCCGTCGAAGGTGGGATTGGCGATTGGGACGAAGTCGTAACAAGGTAGCCGTACCGGAAGGTGCGGCTGGATCACCTCCTTTCTAAGGAGCACTTCTGCATCGCACCCCGAAGAGTCGGGGATGGTAAACGTTGATGCCAGAGACCGTTTCGGAAACATACGTTTTCCGGCGGACGCTCATGGGTGGAACACTGACAAGTTTTATCGCATTACGGTTTCGGTTATGTCCGGGATCGCGGTGAATATATCGGCACACTGTTGGGTCCTGAGAGAACACGCGAGTGTTTCTTTCTAGGCAAATAGACGATCTGCTCGGATCTCTTGTGATACCGCTGGCGACGGAAGTTGTTGGGTTGGTCCTGGATTCAGGTTCGAGTGGGTGTGTTGTTTGAGAACTGCACAGTGGACGCGAGCATCTTTGTTTGTAAGTGTTTAAGAGCGTACGGTGGATGCCTTGGCACCAGGAGCCGATGAAGGACGTAGGAGGCTGCGATAAGCCTCGGGGAGCTGTCAACCGAGCTGAGATCCGAGGATTTCCGAATGGGGAAACCCAGCACGAGTGATGTCGTGTTACCCGCATCTGAATATATAGGGTGTGTGGAGGGAACGTGGGGAAGTGAAACATCTCAGTACCCACAGGAAGAGAAAACAATAGTGATTCCGTGAGTAGTGGCGAGCGAAAGCGGATGAGGCTAAACCAGGAGCATGTGATAGACGGCAGTTGTTGTGTTCTTGGGGTTGTGGGGTCATTCTTCTCATCACTGCCGTGATGGGCGACAGTCAGAAACCGTTGTGTTAGTTGAAGTGGTCTGGAACGGCCTGCCATAGACGGTGATAGTCCGGTAAGCGAAAACTCAACGGCTGTTGTGGATGATGCCCGAGTAGCAGCGGGCCCGTGAAATCTGCTGTGAATCTGCCGGGACCACCCGGTAAGCCTGAATACTCCCTGGTGACCGATAGCGGACTAGTACCGTGAGGGAAAGGTGAAAAGTACCCCGGGAGGGGAGTGAAATAGTACCTGAAACCGTGCGCTTACAATCCGTCAGGGCCTACGCACAACTTTGTTGTGGTGGGTGATGGCGTGCCTTTTGAAGAATGAGCCTGCGAGTTAGTGGCATGTGGCGAGGTTAACCCGTGTGGGGTAGCCGTAGCGAAAGCGAGTCCGAATAGGGCGTTCCAGTCGCGTGTTCTAGACCCGAAGCGGAGTGATCTACCCATGGCCAGGGTGAAGCGACGGTAAGACGTCGTGGAGGCCCGAACCCACTTAGGTTGAAAACTGAGGGGATGAGCTGTGGGTAGGGGTGAAAGGCCAATCAAACTCCGTGATAGCTGGTTCTCCCCGAAATGCATTTAGGTGCAGCGTCACGTGTTTCACACCGGAGGTAGAGCTACTGGATGGTCTAGGGGGCCTACAAGCTTACCGAAATCAGCCAAACTCCGAATGCCGGTGTGTGAGAGCGTGGCAGTGAGACTGCGGGGGATAAGCTTCGTAGTCGAGAGGGAAACAGCCCAGATCGCCGGCTAAGGCCCCTAAGCGTGTACTAAGTGGAAAAGGATGTGGAGTCGCGAAGACAACCAGGAGGTTGGCTTAGAAGCAGCCATCCTTGAAAGAGTGCGTAATAGCTCACTGGTCAAGTGATTCTGCGCCGACAATGTAGCGGGGCTCAAGTACACCGCCGAAGCCGCGGCATTCACACAATACATCCGCCATCTTCTACGGGGGGTGGTGCAGTGGTGTGGATGGGTAGGGGAGCGTCCTACAGCCATGGAAGCAGCAGCGTGAGCTAGTTGTGGAGGCTGTGGGAGTGAGAATGCAGGCATGAGTAGCGAAAGACGAGTGAGAAACTCGTCCGCCGAATGACCAAGGGTTCCTGGGCCAGGTTAATCCGCCCAGGGTGAGTCGGGACCTAAGGCGAGGCCGACAGGCGTAGTCGATGGACAACGGGTTGATATTCCCGTACCCGTGTATCCGCGCCCAATGGCGAATCAGTGGTGCTAAGTATCCAAAAGCGGATGGACTCCCTTCGGGGAGCCGGAAGTGGCTGCATACGACCCTTGCTGTAGTAGTCAAGCGATGGGGTGACGCAGGAAGGTAGCTGGGCCAGTCAGTGGTTGTACTGGTGTAAGCCTGTAGGGCGAGACATAGGCAAATCCGTGTCTCATGTGCCTGAGAGGTGATGCGTAGCCGATTGAGGTGAATTCAGTGATCCTATGCTGCCGAGAAAAGCCTCTAGTGAGTTGGTACACGGCCCGTACCCCAAACCGACACAGGTGGTCAGGTAGAGAATACTGAGGCGATCGAGAGAACTGTGGTTAAGGAACTCGGCAAAATGCCCCCGTAACTTCGGGAGAAGGGGGACCCGGTCTGGTGATGAGATTTACTCTCGGAGCTGGGTTGGGTCGCAGAGACCAGAGAGAAGCGACTGTTTACTAAAAACACAGGTCCGTGCGAAGTCGTAAGACGATGTATACGGACTGACGCCTGCCCGGTGCCGGAAGGTTAAGAGGACCGGTTAGCCAGTAATGGCGAAGCTGAGAATTTAAGCCCCGGTAAACGGCGGTGGTAACTATAACCATCCTAAGGTAGCGAAATTCCTTGTCGGGTAAGTTCCGACCTGCACGAATGGCGTAACGACTTCTCTGCTGTCTCAACCACAGACTCGGCGAAATTGCATTACGAGTAAAGATGCTCGTTACGCGCGGCAGGACGAAAAGACCCCGGGACCTTCACTATAGCTTGGTATTGGTGTTCGGTACGGTTTGTGTAGGATAGGTGGGAGACTGTGAAGCTGGCACGCCAGTGTTGGTGGAGTCATCGTTGAAATACCACTCTGATCGTATTGGACCTCTAACCTCGGGCCATGATCTGGTTCAGGGACAGTGCCTGGTGGGTAGTTTAACTGGGGCGGTTGCCTCCTAAAATGTAACGGAGGCGCCCAAAGGTTCCCTCAGCCTGGTTGGCAATCAGGTGTCGAGTGCAAGTGCACAAGGGAGCTTGACTGTGAGAGTGACAGCTCGAGCAGGGACGAAAGTCGGGACTAGTGATCCGGCACCGGCAAGTGGAAGCGGTGTCGCTCAACGGATAAAAGGTACCCCGGGGATAACAGGCTGATCTTCCCCAAGAGTCCATATCGACGGGATGGTTTGGCACCTCGATGTCGGCTCGTCGCATCCTGGGGCTGGAGTAGGTCCCAAGGGTTGGGCTGTTCGCCCATTAAAGCGGCACGCGAGCTGGGTTTAGAACGTCGTGAGACAGTTCGGTCTCTATCCGCCGCGCGCGTCAGAAACTTGAGGAAGGCTGTCCCTAGTACGAGAGGACCGGGACGGACGAACCTCTGGTGTGCCAGTTGTCCTGCCAAGGGCACTGCTGGTTAGCTACGTTCGGAAGGGATAACCGCTGAAAGCATCTAAGCGGGAAGCCTGTTCCAAGATGAGGTTTCTCACCACCTTCGAGTGGTTAAGGCCCCCTACAGACCATGGGGTTGATAGGCCAGAACTGGAAGCCCGGTAACGGGTGTAGGTGACTGGTACTAATCGGCCGAGGACTTACCAACAAAGAAGCTACGCGTCCACTGTGCGGTATCTGAAACAACACACAGATCACCGAGAAGACAGACACGAGG
>NZ_JBITIJ010000035.1:0-9515 GCF_044458825.1 Nocardia sp. NPDC050412 | reverse complement strand
CCCGGGGACGCCGTCTCATGTCAGTCCTCGAAGGACAAGCGACGAAAGCGTTCCCCGGAGGTCCCGGCCATGAAAGAAGGTAGTGCTATCAGCGAGGTCGGCTCGGCGCTGCGTGTCGCACGAACGGCTGCGGGGATCAGCCTGCAAGGCATGGCCGCGCGCACGAACTATTCCAAGCCGTACCTGGGCCAGCTCGAGACCGGCGCCCGCGCGGTGCGTGCCGAGCACGTAGCCGCCTACGAGTCGGCGCTGGGTATGCCGCTGGCTCACCTGCGCGTCCGGCTGACCGTCGAATCGGTCAGCGAGCTCGACGATCTGCCCAGCCAACTGTCGTCGCTGCTGTTGCCGCCCGTCGCGCACACGCGCGCTCGGCACCCCACCTTCGCTGTGACCGAGTTGGCGGCCGCCGAGCAGCTCGCGGCCTGGGCGCGTAGCAGGCAATGGGGCGACGGGCAGACGCCGCGCCGCGCCGTCACGGCATGGCTGGCCGCGAATCTGTCTCGATTGCAGCAGCTTTCGGACTCGAACAGGTATGGACGCGCCCTGCGGGTCGGCGCGGAGCTGGCCGATATCGCCGCCGCCATGAGCTGGGACGTGGAGGACATCACCGCCGCGCGCCGGTACTCGGTCGTCGCCGCGCGGCTGGCCCACGCCGCGGGGGACTCGCTGCTGACCGCGGCGATCCTCACCGAGTCGACCTGGCAGCTCCTCGACAGCGGTAGGCCGGCGGAGGGACTGGAGATAGCTCAGCTCGCCCAATATCTGGCGCGTCGGACGGCGACGCCGCTGCTGCGGGTCGCCCTCGCCGAGTTGGAGGCGTACGCGCACGGCATTCTCGGCGAGCAGGCCGCGTTCCAGCGCGCGATCGTCGTAGCCGCGGAATGCCGTTGCGAAGCCGCCGAGACCGCGGCCGGTGATCGCGCCGCCGACCGCAGCCTCACCGCGGCCACGATCGGGATGCTCCTCGGACCACGCCGGGACTGGCCGGGGCCGGGGCAGCAGTGGCGGCTACTCGGCAAAAGTTACCGTCAGCTCATCGCCACCCGACCCGACCTGGCACGGATCGCCTTCGGCGATGTTCACCCTCCGGTGGCACAGGAATTCGTGACACCGGCGATGGCCGCGATCTCCTCCGCCCGCCTGCAGTTGATGCTCGGCGAGCCCGAACACGCGGCCGAGCAGGTCGGTCCGGTGTTGTCGCTGGACGGCCGCCCCACCGGCCGCACGGTCGCCCGGCTGTCGGACTTCTGGCACGAGTCGGTCGAATTCGCCACGGTCCCGGCAGTCGGCGAGGTGCGCACCACTATCCGCGAGCTGGTCGCGCCCGCCTGAGTTCACGTACTCAGCCGGCCGCTGTCGCGCCGTGCTGGGTGATCAGCAGGCCGATGATCCCGGACTCCTGGCTCTGCGTGCTGATCATGTCGCGGGCCGCCTGTTCGACCGGGCCGCCGGTCGCCAACTGGTCGAACGTCTGGGCCATGGCGACTCCGCCCTGGTGGTGGCGATACATCAGGCGTAGAAACAGCGTTTCGGCCTCGGCGCCGTGTGCCCGAGTGAGGGCGTCGAGGTCGGCGCGGGTAGCCATGCCGGGCATGGTCGCCGGCGCGGCGCTGTGGTGACCGGAGGGCATCCACGACATCGGGTGCGGGTTGGTCGGGGTCGCCCCGGCCAACCGGAGCCAGCCGAGCATCATGCCGATCTCCAGGCGCTGGGCATCGGCGATCTGGTCGGCCAGCCGCCGTACGGTGGGGTCGATATCGGGGGCGAGGCGCTCGACCAGGATCAGCGCCTGCTGATGGTGGCCGGTCATGTCTTGTACGAAGCCGATCTCGGTGGACGTCAATATTGGTGCGGCAGTGGCGGTCTCGGGGACCACAAGCGGGCGTACGGCCGCGCCGAGCACCAGCAGGAGCAGGATCGACGCGGCGCCCGCAGCGCCGAGCAGCACTCCTCGGCTCATGCCCGCGCCTCGCTGACGCTCGGCTCCGCCATGCGCACGGCGCGCTGGCACATGATTCGCGCCCACCCGTCGCCCGGCCAGCGCCCCTCATCGAATCGCTCCGCGATGCTGTACTCAACTAGTTCGCTCATGAGCCAACCGTCGAGTGCTGGTCGGCGGGTGGGGTGTACACCTCGGGGGACAACTCCAAGGTGAGCAGCCCGTTGTCGGCACAGGCGGCCCAGAGCTGATTGCCGCGCCACTCGGGAGCGGAGAAGCACCAGTCGGTGGAGAGGTCGCCGAAGGTCACGTCGCCGGTGCGCGAGCTCTGTGCCTGCTCGGGATCGAAGGCGCCCGACTCGACGGCCTGCATCACCGAGGGCGCGCTGAGCAGCGGAACTCCGATGATCGAGGCGAGCGCGTGCGGGGAGTTCCACAGCTCGCTGTTCTGACCGGTACGCGCGGGCGGGTTGTAGTAGGCGATCTCGCGCACATGGAACGGGTCGCGCACGTCGAACACCCGGATGCCGGAGGAGATCCAGCCACATGCGAGCGCGGTGGGGTTCACCGGGCGGTCGGCGGAGCAGTAGTGGGCGTCGTAGGCGAACAGTGAGCCGCCCATGCTGGATGCCATCGCAATGTCGCGGTGCTGTGGCAGGTTGATCTCCAGCTTGATCGTGTTCACCACGCGCGGATGTGTGTCGTCGGAGATATCGATGAGTTTGACGCCGCCGGATCCGGCCTCGTCGGCGCTGAACAGGTAGGGCACCCCGTGATAGGTGACGGGGACGTTCTGCTGGGTCGCCCAGCCGTCGGTCCAGGTCAGCTGGGCAAGGATCGGCACTTGCGGATCGGGATCGCGCCGCTGCACCGCGGAGGTGTCCAAAATGGTCAGCCCGCCCATGTTGTTGGCGAGATACAGGCGGTTGCCGTCGGCGCGCAGGCCCATACCGTGCATGGACTGGCCAGGCATGCCCTGCCAGATCACGCGGGGGTCGGACGGATCGGTCAGGTCGATGGCGCTGACGATCCCAGGGATGACGCCCGAGGCCCAATAGGTGCGGCCATCGGGAGAGAATCCGCCTTCGTGTGCCGTGATCGGGACCGGCAGGGTCAGATCGGTGCCGGGGCCCGGGTTCAGCAGGCGCGGGTGCGCGCAGTCGGAGATGTCGTAGACCGAGATCAGCCCGGCCCCGGTGAATGCGGGAACTCCCGTGCCCACCAGCAACTTTCGCGCGGTGTTGACCTTGAGGCTTTCCCAGGTTCCCGCCAGCATGGCCGGTTCGGTGAGCGTGGCGGTGAGCACCGGGTTCGCTGGATCGGCGACGTCGACCACCTGCACGCCCTGCGCCGGACCGAGCAGATTGCCGGGGAAGAAGCTGCCCAGATAGACGCAGTGCTCGAATTGAGTCGAGGTGATCCCGGCGCCGCGGCCCGCGTAGCCGCCGATGCGGCTGATGTTGCACCGGTAACCATGTGTGCTGCTGTGGCTGTCGCGTTCGCCGGCGGGTACGTCGCCTTGCAGGCCGGGTTCGGGTAGCGCGTCGCCCGCGCAGGTGGCGCGGGCGACGGCGGTCTCGGCGATGTCGCGGTTTTCCAGCACGACCCCCGCGGAGTCGGGCTGTGCGATGCCGCTGGCGGCGGGCACCAGCAGCACGGCCACCGCCACGGCGAGCAGACGGCGATAGCAAGTTCTCATGTCGTACTTTCGTGGTGGACGGCCAGGGTGACCAGTGCCGCGGCGGTCTGGCGGCAGAATTGTTCGCCGTCCTCGTCGCCGCGGGTGAGGGCGCGCAGCAGCGTTGCGCCGCGCAGGAATTCGAAGATCAGGTCGGGATCGCAGCCGGGGGAGACCTGACCGGAGTCGATCGCCGCGTCGATGGTGGCGCGCAGCGCGACCCGGGCGAGGCCCTCGCCGCGTTCGCGCAGCCTGCGGTAACTCTGCTCGTCGTCGTGGTAGGCCGAGAGCAGGCCGGGGATGCCCGACCGGGCCGCGGGATGGGTGGCGGCGGCGAAGAACAGGCGGGTCCACGCGAGCAGATCCGCGCCGATATCGCCCGTCGGCTGCGGGACGATGCCGGTGTCGAGGGCGAAGATCGCGTCCTCGACGAGGTGGATCTTGTTCGGCCACCGACGGTAGATCGAGGTGGCGACGACACCGGCCCGCCGCGCGACCCCCTGGATGGTGGTGGCCTGAAAACCTTGCTCCACCAGCAGTTCCTGGGTGGCGCGTAGCACCTGATCATCCAGTTGCGGGTCCCGAGGGCGGCCCGGTCCCGGTCGGGCCTCGTGGCGTTCACTCACCGATAACTCCTCCTTCGACGTCGGCCGAGCGTAGCCGAGATCGGGATCTTTTCAAAAACGCTTCATAGTGTATTCAAATTAGCTAACTTGAAACGTGTTCTACCCCCCACTCTCGAAGGAAACGCCCATGCTGACGCCCCAGGACGAACTGCTCTGCCATCAATTGCCGACGACGTTCGACCATGTCGTCCAGAGCGATTTGCGCTGGACAGAGCGGATCGTGCTCTACGGCTTCGACACCACCGGCCGGGTGAGCGTGATGACCGGCATGGCCCGCTACCCCAACCGCAATGTGATGGACGCCTACGCGATGGTCACTGTCGACGGCAAGGCGCACGTGGCTCGCCTGTCGCGGGAGATCGGCGGCAACTACGACGACCTGGGCGCCTGGCAGGTCGGCGCCTACCGCTACGAGATCACCGAGCCGCTGCGCGGGGTACGGGCCACCCTGGGTGACAACGACCACGGTGTCCGTCTCGAACTGAACTTCACCGGACAGTTCCCCGCCTACGAGCAGGAACCCGCCTTCTTCCGCACCCACGGCCGGGTCCGCGAGGATGCGCGGCGCTACTACCAGAACGGCGAGATCTCCGGCTGGCTCGAGGTCGACGGCGAACGCATCGACATCGATCCGAGCACCTGGTGGTTCGGTCGCGACCACTCGTGGGGTACCAGGCACGGCGGCGGTGGTGGCAGCCTCTCCGAGGGCGGCGGCCTGCAGCCCTCGGAGATCCCCGAGGGCGTCCTGTACTTCATGGGCATCTTCCAGTTCGACGACGAGCTGGTGCATTTCGCGCAGCGCGAGACCGCCGACGGGCAGCGCTGGCATTTCGAGGGCTCCATCCAGCAGCCCATCGAGGCGGCGGCGCCGACCGTGCCGATCGTCAGCGTCACCCACGACCTCGAGTTCCGTGACGACTTCCGGATCGTGTCCGCGGGCGCCTTCACCGCGAACGCCGCCGACGGCACCACCCGTTCGTTCACCGTCACCCCGATCTCGGACTTCTGGCCCGGGCTGGCAGGCTACGACATGTATCGCGGCTACGCCTCCGGCGTCTGGAAAGGCCCGTTCTACAGTGACGGATTCACCGTCGATCTGGACGACACCGACGAACTGCGGCAGGTCAGCATGCTCACCGAGACCTTCTGCAAGGTCGAGAGCAATGACGGCAAGGCCGGCTACGGCCTGGTGGAGATGGTGTTCATGGGCCGCAACGCCCGCTACGGGTACGAGGGATACTGATGACCGCACGTCCCACGGCAGACGACCTGCCGTTCGCTGTGGCACCGGTGCTGCGCACCCAGTTTCCCGGCGCCGATTCGGCCGAGGTGCGGAATTGGACGGCCAGTCCGCGCGGCTTGGCCACCGAAACCTTCCTGTTCGATCTCGCCGCCGACGACGCCACGGTATCGCTTGTCCTGCGCAGGCCCCCGGAGGTGGCGCTGTTTCCCGACTACGACCTGCTGCGGCAGGTGCTGGTCATGCGACGGCTCGCCGATACCCCCATCTCCGTTCCCGCCGTCCGCTGGCTCGACCGTGAGGAAACCGCGCTCGGCAGTCCGTATTTCGTGATGGACCGCATCGAGGGCAGCGCGCCCGGCGATCTGCCGTCCTATCACTGCGCCGGGCTGTACTTCGACGCCGAGCCGGAAGAGCGGGCCCGGATGTGGTGGGGGTGTGTCGACACTATCGCCGAGATCCATCAACTCGACTGGCGTGCGCTGAATCTGGACTTCCTGGCGTTCCCCCAGTTCGGCGCAGCCCCGCTCGAACAGGTCATCGGCTACATCGAGTCCGCGCTGGCGTGGGCGTCGGACACCCAGCCGCCCGCCCTGCGCCGCGCGACCGAATGGTTGCGGGCCAACCTCTACGAGCCCGAGCACGTCACCCTCTGCTGGGGCGACGCCCGAATGTCGAACATCCTCTACGACAGCGAATTCCGGGTCACCGGTGTCCTCGACTGGGAGATCGCCTACATCGGCGACCATGAGGCCGACCTCGCCTGGATGCTGTTCCTGGATTGGGCGTGCTCGGAATACCAGGACACCGAACGACTTCCGGGAACACCCACCCGGGAGGAAACGATCGCTCGCTACGAGCAACGTAGCGGGATGACGGTGCGCAACCTGCGCTACAACGAGATACTGGCGGCCGTCCTGCTCAGTATCCCGCTGCTGCGGATGGCGCACCGGCTACAGCTACCGCCGGAGATCGATGTGACCGCGTTCTGCGCCGCACGGATCGAGCAGCTGCTCCGCGACCCGTAGGCCGTGGATCAGAACAGCACGCCCGCGTGCCGCTCACGGTCGAACGCGGGGAGCGGGCCGCCGGAGCGGAGGGTATTGGCCAGGGCCGGGTCGGCCAGATGGAGGCGACCGATCGCGACCAGATCGAACTCCTCGTCCGACAACCGCCGGTACACCTCGTCGAGCGATGCGGGTTCAGGAATGCCGTTCTCGCGCAACGACTTACTCAGACCGATGCTGCCGACGGCCATGCTCGGCGCCCCGGTCAGCTTCTTGGCCCAACCGGCCAGGGTCAGGTCGCTGCCGTCGAAGGCGGGCTGGTCGAAACGGTGGGTGCTGGCGTCGAGAACGTCGACGCCCGCCTCGACCAGGGCGGTGAGGATCACGGCCAGCTCGTCCGGGGTGCGGGCGATGCGGGCGGTGTAGTCCTGCTGCTTGTGCTGGGAGAACCGGTAGAAGATCGGGAGGTCGGGGCCGATCGCGCGGCGGACCGCGCGCACCACTTCGACCGGAAAGTTCGTCCGTCGGCGCAGGTCGCCGCCCCAGTGGTCGGTGCGCTGGTTGGTGGCGTCCCAGAGGAACGCGTCGAGGAGGTAGCCGTGGCCCGCGTGCAGGGCGATGCCGTCGAAGCCGACGTCGACGGCATTGCGCGCCGAGCGTACGTAGGCGGCGATGACGTCCTCGATGTCGCGCTCGGTCATCGCGGCGGTCGGGGTAGTAGCCCAGGTCAGGTACCGCTGCGGGTATCCGGTGCGGCCGACCTGGCCCCACAGCCCGGACGGGCGCAGCGGGGTCGGTGTCGGGTCCACCGCACTCATCGCACCCCACAGCGGGCCGACGTGCCAGAGCTGCGGCACGATCCGGCCGCCCGCCTCGTGCACACTGTCGACCACGTGGCGCCATCCGGCCAGCGCCGATTCACCGTGCAGCCGAGGCACTTTCACACAGTCGACCGCCGTCGGGTGATCGATCCCGATGCCCTCGGTGATGACCAGCCCGGTGCCGCCGTCGGCTCGCCTGCGGTAGTAGGCGGCGACGTCGGCGCCGGGTACTCCGGCCGGCGAGTGCCGCCGGGTCATGGGGGACATGACGATGCGGTTGGGCAGCGTCAGCGATCTGACGCGCAGCGGCGAGAACAGGGGGTCCACGGCGACACCCTGCCAGTGTCGGGGCTTTCGGGCAATCGGCCGGGCCCACCCGAACAGCGATAATAACGTTACAGGTTACTATGTAATTATGACCTCGGAGACCTCGGAGACCTCGCCGCGTCCCGGTCGGCCGCGTGATGCCGACAAAGACCTCGCCGTGCTCATCGCGGCACGGCAGTTGCTGGCCGAAGTGGGGTACCCGCAGACCACGATCGTGGCGATCGCCAAGCGTGCCGGCGTGAACTCGCCTGCGATCTATCGGCGCTGGCCGACTCGGCAGGCGCTGCTGGAGGAGGCCATTCACGGTCCGGGCGGGCACGCGCCGCCCGAGCCGACCGGGAACCTGCGGGCCGACCTGGCGACCTGGGTGCGGATCTTCCTCGCTCGCGCGGACAGTCCCGCCGCGCGAGCCGGAGTGCCGGGCCTGCTGGCCGATTCGCAGACGGAGGAGGCGCGGCGGCGGCTGCTGGCGATCGGGGCCCCGGTGCGCAAGGCGTTCGCCGAGCTGCTCGGCGGCGCGGTCGACGACGGCCGGATCGCGCCCGGCGCCGATGCCGAACTCGTCTTCGAGATACTCGCGGGGACAACGACATTCCACGCGCTCTCGCGTGGCAGCGAGGAGGCCGAGCTGTTCGTGTCGAGGATGGCCGACGCGCTGTACGCGCTGGTGGCCGCGGGTAGGACGGCGGAACAATGAAGATCGATCTCCAGCTGAACGGTCGTCCCGACGAAGCCGTCTCGCGGGCAAACGAATTGATCGCGTGCGGCGCCGACGGCCTGTTCACCTTCGAAGGGCCCCACGATGTCTTCCTGCCGCTGACCCTGGCGGCGACCGGTGCCGAACCCGTCGACCTGATGACCAACGTCGCCATCGCTCTCCCGCGCAGCCCCGTGCACCTGGCGCATGCGGCCTACGATCTGCATCTGCTCAGCCGCGGCCGGTTCCGGCTGGGCCTGGGTTCGCAGAC
This sequence comes from Nocardia sp. NPDC050412, assembly GCF_044458825.1. Taxonomy (NCBI): domain Bacteria; kingdom Bacillati; phylum Actinomycetota; class Actinomycetes; order Mycobacteriales; family Nocardiaceae; genus Nocardia; species Nocardia sp. NPDC050412. The sequence goes on along the minus strand of NZ_JBITIJ010000035.1, from coordinate 909 downwards.
CCGCGCGCACATCGACAAGCGGTACGGCGGCCAGTGGTCGCAGCCGGCAGCACGGATGCGGGAAGCGGTGCTGGCGGTCAAGGCCATCCTCGGCTGCTGGCAGCACGGCACGCCGTTGCGCTTCGAGGGCGAATTCACCCGGCACACCCTGATGCCGCCAACCTTCGACCCAGGCCCCAATCCCTATGGCGTGCCGGAGATCTGCCTCGGCGCGCTCGGCCCGATCATGACCAGAACCGCGGCCGAGGTGGCCGACGGGCTGCTGGTCATGCCGTTCAACAGTGTCCGGCATTTCGCCGAGCGCACCCAGCCTGCCATCGCCGAGGGCCTGGCGCGCGCCGGTCGCGATGCCGCGGAGCTGGCGATCTATCCGCAGGTGATCGTCGCGATGGGCCGGACTGCCGGCGAACTCGAGGCCGCCGCCGCCGGCGTCCGCCGGCTGCTCGCCTTCTACGGATCGACACCCGCCTACCGCCCGGTCCTCGATGTCGAGGGCTGGGGTGAGCTCCAGCCCGAACTGAACACGCTGTCCAAGCGCGGCCAGGTCACCGCGATGACCGAACTGATCGATCACCGGATGCTGGAGACACTCGCCGTCTACGGCACGCCCGAAGAATGCGCCGCCGGGATCATGGCGCGCTTCGGTGCCGTCGCCGACCGGATCTGTTGCTATTTCCCGGGTTACGCCGTCGCCGACGCACACATCAGGGATCTGGTCGCGCAATTGCAGGCCGCATGAGCGAGCGCAGCGAGCGAACATCAACACAGCCGACAAGGTCGGTCATGCCGGAGCCGAGCGTCAGCGAGGCGCAGGCATGAGACACCTTCTGTCAACCTCAGGCGGCGGTGAGGGCTGCTTGGGCGCGTTGGCGGTTGCTGAGGTGGGTGTTTTCGTCGTAACGCAGGCCG
>NZ_JBITIJ010000034.1:0-12201 GCF_044458825.1 Nocardia sp. NPDC050412 | reverse complement strand
CGCGCCCAGCGCACGGCGGCGATCTCCAGACGCCGGGTCGCGTCCGAGTGCCCGCCGCCGTCGAGCGCCGACGCCATCAGCTCGTGACAGGTGTAGGTGCCAGCCTGGTCAGGACCGGCGTGGCAGGACGAAACGCTGATCGACATGGGGAACACCTTGGTGGAAGGAATTCGGTACGGTCAGCTCGTGGTCGATCAAGGTGTACCGAATGCGGGTGATATTCGCCGGATCCCGATAGAAGTCCGCGACGTTATCCGCCGACATCGGCGGTGCCATCGGATGGACGAAACCCGGAAACGAGAAGTATGCGGTGATCCAGATTATCCCAAGATGGGCAGAGTCCAGAATAAGATCAATTCCCCGTCGGTTCGCCTAATCGCTTCGAATCCTCACGGAAAAGCACTGTCACCCAGACCTGCTGCCGCCGGTGATCACGGAAATGGCCTGGCATAATGCTCACCGGATTCGAGCAATGTCGCGCGCGACACTTGTCCTTGCGCCGGTAACTCGCCCTGCCCTACGGCGGCACCTCTCGACCTGCGCGCTCTCCGTCTCGGCCATAACGTGCACCATGCCTATCTAATCTTGACGAGGGAGACTAGCCGATCGGCTAGTCAGTGCTCTGAGCATAAACGCAACACCCTGCGCCTGCATAGTGTTGACTGAAAACGGTTGCTTGCCGGCTTTGCCGGGACCGGGCGGCAGTCATGCGGACAGGTCAACGATTCCTGGTGGGATAAAAATTGAGGGACGTGTCGACGTGGACTACAGAACCCGCTCGAATTCCCTTTGGACTACGGCCTTTTCGGCTTGCGCCGGGTTCGCGGCGTCGACCGGCCGAGCGGGGCCACCCCCTGACCGATCTGCGCGTGCCTGTTCGTGATCGGACTATCTCCTGGGTATCGGCGCCTAATGCGCCCCCGGCTCATCGCGAGCAGTGCAGCGCGGCAGCTCATCGCACCGAACGGTGAACCGCCGACCGGCAGGTTCTGACCGAAGATCCCGGTGGGCCCGTCTGCGAGGTGGTCGAGCGCTTCGTGGGCGACGTCGTCGGTTCTCGTCGGCCGCCCGGCGCCGCCATGAGGTATCGCAGCGGACCCGCTTCGTTGCAGAGCGCGAGCATTGGTAAGCGCCGTGAAGACGCGCAAACACGAGGCTTCGCCGAGCCGGTGGGCGTCAACACCGTTCACCCAGCGTGGGCAAAGGTGGCGGGGCCGGCCACGGCGGCGGAACTGGTAGACATCGATAGGCATGGACAACTCCAGGTTCGAGCTTTCCGATTCGGGGTGGACGTATACCTAGCCGTTCGGCTAGTGTCGCCTATCACAGGGTAACGCCATTCTCAGAAGCGCGAACCCCGTTGCGCAACCGTTTGACACTCGGGTGAGCAACCGAATCACCAGCTTCGAGAGGAGATCCATCATGTACGACACCACCATTCGCACCATCGCGACCTGGTGCGGCATCGCCGCAATCACCGTCGCCACCGCCACCGCGTGCGGCTCCACCGACAAAACGAGCGGCACCACGACAACGACCGCCGCCGCGGCGTCGATGTCATCGACTGCGGCACAAGCTGATTCGGCCACGACCAACGCGGTCACCCACGCCTTCGTGGCATTCTTCGACACCAAAACACCGGTGGATCAGCGGGTCGCTCTGGTAGAGAACGGCACGACCTTCGCGCCGGTACTGACGGCCCAAGCCGACAACCCGGCCACACAGACGACGGCGACCGTGTCCGCGGTGCAGGCGGGCGATGCTGCGCACGCCACCGTCACGTACACGCTGCTGATGGGCGGCAACCCGGTGCTGCCTGATCAGTCCGGGCAGGCGGTGCAGGAAAACGGTCAGTGGAAGGTCGCGGCGACGACGTTCTGCGCGCTGGTCGAACTGCAAGGTGGACCGGTGCCCGGCTGCTGATCACCGCGCAGACATCGAGGCTACTCGGAAAGCCGAAAAAGCCGTCGCGCCAGACGCATCAGATGAGACCGCAACGTCTCATCGTCGAGGTCGATCGCCAGCGGATGAAGAGCGGCGCCACTGATGGCCGCCGATATCATCGCCGCCTCGACGCGCATGTCGATGTCGGCGTTCGCACCACTCAAATCCGTCAACAAGCGCTCCATCATTTGGGATCATTTGGGCATACGCGTCGTGATCGGCGAGGAATCGCACCATGACCGGATCGGTCTGCAGCACGCCGACCAATCGTCGGCGTTGCACCGCGAGGTCGATCTGGGTGAGCAGGACCTCTCGAGCACGCAGATCGCCCTCCTCCGCCTCGGCGGCGCCGATCGAGGCATCCAACCTTTCCAGTCCGGTCTCGGCCACCGCGAGGATGATGTCGTTCTTCGACTTGAACTGATAGTCGACAGCGGCTTTCGTCACACCGAGGGCGTCGGCGATCATCTGCAACGACGTCCCGCCGACACCATGCTCGGTTAACAACGCCAGTGCAGTATCTACTGTGCGCCGCTGTGCGGCAGTTTAGCCACGATGCCTCGACACCCACCAGTTGCATCGCCTGCCGAGGTCACGAGAGCGAGAATACCGATCGCGCGACCCGATCCCCAACGGCCATGGTGGAAAAGGCTGTCGATCGATCTCCGACTGTGTGCCCTTCGGAGTCCGAGCTCGGGACGGTGGGGCCGAGGAGGCTGAAGCGCGCAGCGCGGCGGCGTGTTGAACGCTGGACGACAGAGATCAGCCAGGACAACTGGGCGACCAACAAGATACCTGGTCGTCCTCGTTCCGATCTGTAGGTAGCCCCGCCGGAGGCGTAAACGGCTGATCAGACTGGAGCATCGCCTACCGACGATCAGCTGTTTCTGTTGGTACAGGGCGCAGTAGTCGTTTCCCTTCCCGAATCGACTGCCCACATTGGCTATCAACCACCCTTCCGCCGCGTGGCGGGCTTCGGTGGGACCCACACACCATATGGAGAGGTACGTAGTTGTCATTGATAAGTAGGTGCTTCGGGCGCGTCGGCGTGTGGGCAAGGGCTTGGATCGCTGTCGCGATGCTTATGGTCCTCGCGCTGGTGGTTCAGGTTCCTGTGGTGGCGGTGCGCCACATGTCCGAGGTGACGGCGGGGACTATTTGCCCGGATGACGAGCTCGCCGCTGCGCCGGAGTGGGCACCGTCGAGCGGCGCGGTCGATGCCGCCTACGATCGACATCCCTTCGTGGGCAACGGCTATCTCGGGTTGCGGGTGCCCCCGCGTGGTACGGGCTACGCCGGGACGGACCAATTGAGTGGTTGGCCGCTGTACACGCCACGCTATGACGGCGCGTTCGTTGCCGGACTGTACGGTCACACACCGACCGTCGCCGCGGACCGCGAGGTGGCGGCGGCCATTCCGAACTGGTCGGGCCTCACCGTCGGTGTCGGCGACGAGAAGTACTCCGGCGCAACACCGGCGGCGCAGATCACGAATCTCGCGCAGACGGTGCACCAGCGGTGCGGGCTGGTACGCACCTCCCTCACCTGGACCACACGGGACGGCAAGACCACCGATCTGGTGTACGAGGTGCTCACCGATCGCGTCGATCAGCATGTCGGGGCGGTGCGGCTGACGATGGTGCCGCACTGGTCCGGTCAGGTCACCGTCAGCGATGTGCTCGACGGTGCCGGTGCACGGCGAATGACGCAGATCGACGGTGGTGCGCGCGGCGAAGACGGTATCGGTGTCGGCTTCCGAACCGATGGTGACGCAGTCACCGGTGCGGTCGCTTCGGTGTTACGCACGACAGCATCGACGGCACAGCAGGTTTCGCCAGCACTCGGATTGAGTATCGGCCGGGATGCGCGGTGGGATGCGCGGGCGAACGAAACCTACGAGGTGACGAAGTTCGTCGGTGTCGACACAACGCTCACCGCCCCGGATTCTGCGGCTGCGGCGTTCGACGCCGCGCGTCGAGCCGCGGACAAGGGCTGGTCGCGGCTGCTCGCCGACACAGCGGCGGCGTGGCGGGAGCTGTGGCGTGGCGAGGTTGTCATACCGGATGCTCCCGAAATCCAGGCTTGGGTGCGTGGCGCGCTGTATTCGCTGTATTCGAGCACGAATTCCGGGCAGGACAACAGCATTTCACCGGTTGGGCTCAGTAGCGACAACTATGCGGGCGCGGTGTTCTGGGATGCCGAGACCTGGATGTTTCCGACGCTGTTGCAGTTCGCGCCCGAGCTGGCGAAATCGGTTGTGGAGTACCGGTACAAGACGCTGCCTGCAGCGCAGGCCAATGCGCGGCTGCTCGGTTTCCGTGGCGCGTTCTATCCATGGACCAGCGCCAGCCGCGGCGATCTGGCCGAATGTCTCAGCTGGCTGCCGCCGCACTGCCTGAACCAGGTTCATCTGCAGGGTGATATCTCCCTGGCGGCCTGGCAGTACTATCTCGCCACCGGCGACGATGATTATCTACGCACCCGCATCTGGCCGGTCATGCGCAATGTGGCCGAATTCTGGGCCTCACGTGTCACGCCGAATCCGGACGGCAGCTACTCCATCAACGATGTCGCAGGCCCCGACGAATACAGCAACGGCGTACGAGACGGGGTTTACACCAATGCTGTGGCCGCGCTTGCCCTGCGCAATGCCGCACACGCCGCCGATCTCCTGCGCGAACCCAGCCCACCGGAATGGACCACCATCGCCGACCGGCTGCGCATACCGTTCGACCCCGCACGGCAGACCTTCCTGCAGTACGACGGCTATCCGGGCACACCGATCAAACAAGCCGACGCCGCGCTTCTGATCTATCCCCTGGAATGGCCCATGTCCCAAGAGGTTTCCGAGCATACGCTCGACTTCTACGCCGAACGCACCGATCCCGGCGGCCCAGCCATGACCGACTCGATACACGCCATCGCCGCCGCGGCGGTCGGGCGCCCCGGCTGCGCGACCACAACCTATGTCGAACGTGCGGTGCGCTCATTCATGCGCGCACCGTTCGGGCAATTCTCGGAGTCGCGGGGTGTCGGGGGCCTCGCGGAAATCCTGAGCGCACCAGCGTTCACGTTCGTTACCGCGGCTGGGGGATTCCTGCAGTCTTTCACCAACGGACTGCTGGGGCTGCGCCTGCGCGAGGACAGGATCCGTATCGCCCCCTTGCTATCGCCGGAACTGAAATCCGGAGTGTCCATCCACGGAATGCACTGGCAGGGGAGAACTTTCGACGCCGAACTCGGACCCGACCGCACAACCATCACCCTCACCGGCGGTGCGCCGATGCAGGTCGAAACCTCGACCGGCGTCGACCTCGTCAGTGCCGACCAGCCATTGACCGTCACGACTCGGCGACCGGATCTGGACCACAGCGAAAACCTCGCCCGATGTACATCTGTTACCGCATCTTCCGAGGAACCGGGCCGATACGCCGCTGCGGCAGTCGATGGCAGCCTCGCCACCGGTTGGGCACCCGAGGGCACCCGAGCAAACCTCACGGTCGATCTGGGCACCGATCATCCCATCAGCAGAATCCTCCCGCGCTGGGCCGAGCACGCACCGACGTACACAATCACCGCATCCACCGATAACCACACCTGGACACCAGTCACCACCGACCCCACAACCGGCACAGTGCAACAGTCACTCACCGCCCGCTACCTGCGCCTCACGGTCGCTAGCGCTAATCCCATGATCCACCCCATAATCCAAGAACTCGAAATCGCCGGCCCACCACACTGACACTGAAGTACTGAAGGGACCGGCTCGGCTTCGGTTGACTCAGTACGCTGCCCAGTTGGTAAGTCACTCGCGTGAAGGGTCGGGACTGTAAGAACAACAACGGCTCTGGCTCACTTTCGGTGGCTCAGCGTGATGGTCTGACGGCACGATGCCCGGGTGGGCGAGGTGAATATTGCTGTCGGGCTTGCTTTCTCAGGGTTGTCGGCTCTGCTGGTCGAGGCTGTCGTTGATGATGGTCCGCAGATCGTGGTGCGTGCCAGGACAGCGCCGGGTCCTGCGGCATGCTCGCGCTGCGGCGTGGAGTCGGTGAAGGTTCACAGCTATCACCATCGGACCGTCGCCGATCTACCGGTGGACGGCCGGCTCGTGGTCGTGCGGGTGCGGATTCGGCGGTTGATCTGTCCGACGCCGCAGTGCTGCAGGACCTTTCGCGAGCAGGTTCCTGGCGTGCTCGAACGTTACCAGCGGCGCACCACTCGGCTGACCGGCCAGGTGCGGGCGGTCGTGAGGGAACTGGCCGGTCGGGCCGCAGTTCGGCTGCTCGCCGCGCTGCCGGTTCGGCTGTCCCGCCACACCGCAGTACGGGTATTGCTGCAAATCCCGCTGCCTCACCGGCCGGTGCCTCGGGTGGTAAGCGTGGACGATTTCGCGTTGCGGCGCCGAAACCGCTACGGCACAGCGGTGATCGACGCGGTCAGCCACGAACGAATCGCTGTCCTGCCCGACCGCAAGTCCGAGACTCTCGAAGCATGGCTGCGCGACAACCCCGGTGTCGAGCTCGTCGTCCGCGACGGATCGGCTACCTACGCCGAAGCCATCCGCCGGGCACTGCCCGCCGCGCTGAAGGCCAGTGACCGCTGGCACCTCTGGCACGGGCTTGCCCGATCGGTCGAAAAAGTCGTTGCCGCGCATGGCCGATGCTGGGCAGCCGCCGGTCCGAAGAGGCAGACGCTTACCCGCGAAACCAGCACGTTGGAACGCTGGCATGCGGTGCACAACCTGCTCGATCAGGGTGTCGGACTGCTCGACTGCACCCGTCGGCTCGGATTGTTCGCAAGAAAGTCCTTGAACAGGTGACTGCCGAGGCGTTTTCGGATGGCCTCGTGCAGGCGTACCGATTCGGTCAGCGTCGCGGCCAAGTCGTGTGGTTTACGGAGGAATCGCGACAGTTCGCGTGCCATGCGTTCTTCTTCGCGCTGCTCGAGTTCGATCAGCACGTGTTCCTTCGTCGGGAAGTGGAAGAAGAACGTGCCGTGCGCGACCCCGGCCACCGAGACGATCTCTCCGACATCGGCTGCCGCCATGCCCTTGCGTTTGAACTCGGCGATCGCCGCACCCAGCAGTAGTTCACGTGTCTGCTGCCCCTTGGCTTCGCGGGAAGAGACCTTTCCCTTGGCGGGCATCGTTTCCCTTCCCGGTGAGCAACCTGACTCGAGTTGGTTATGTCATGGCCGACACGGCGCTACGCCGGAAGTCGTGGACCATATCATCGCGCGGTTCTGCCTCATCCCGGCCGGCGGACACGGAGGCGCAGATAACTGACCTGACTCGGTCACAGATTGAGCGCTGTCGGCGATAGAAATAGTACTGCTCGGTTTTGTATGGCGAAGTTGTTTCCAGTACGAAGTGGGCCTAGCGCTGCCGCGGGTCATATAGGGCGTGTTCGCGCCCGTGTGCTCGGGTAGGGCGGAGTGGATGAGTGCCCTGCCCGTCTGGCGCGCGTCGCGGTACGGCACCATGACTGATTGAAGTCAGTGAGGCTATTCCACACAACGATCGGATGTGTTAACGTCCTTGTCGTGGCAGCATATCTGCTGGTATATAGCCTGCAGATATAGCATTTAGCTAACGACATCCAATGTGAGTATCTGACGACTCGCATTCGTTCATGATTGATTTGAGTCAGCCTTAGGAGTGGTCGATGCAGAGTCGCGCCGACGCCGCAGAGCTGTCCGAGACCGCGAACGTCAGAACACAGTGGGTCGGCCTGTGGACCTACAGCGATGTATCGCACCTGACGTTGCTCGAGTTGGGCCAACAGTTGGGCAAACCGTTTTCCGTGATCGCCGATAGCAACCGGTTGGGCGCTGTTGGTCGACTCCGGCAATCACGGCGCGGCGCTCAGGCCGAGCACTGTGATCACCTCTGCTGCGATCGTCATGGCGCTCATCAAGGTACGCATCATCTTTCGGGAATTCATGGAGGTGCGGCGCGCTCCAGCATTGTTGTGCCGCCTCACGGATCTGTGGGTCTTGCTGATCGCCGCAAGCCTGCTCGGCAGCTATTACGTCGGCCTCGCGGTCCGGTAGTGCGCGGAACCCATGGCGGCGGTCCTCGGCCACGACACGCCGACCGGTCCGATATGAACCGCAAATCTGCCGAACTGGCAGAGAGGAACCGATGACATATTGTCTTCGACCCGGAGATCGCCGGTGTTGTTGCGATGATGCCGGACGTCGATGTCACCGACTTGCCCGACGCAGAATCGGGTGAAGGTGGCACTCGCCGAGATCTTCGGCGAGCCCGATAACCGCGGTGTGACGGTTCGAGAACTCGCCGTCGGCCCGGTCGGCGCGCCCGATATCCGGCTGAGCTCTTACCTTCCGCACCGCCGGGCCGGAGCCGCCGGGATTCTCGACGCGCGTTTGTCGACACTCCGGTATGGCGTTGGGCGGCAAGGGCTCAGCTATGCGCAGCGATTGGTGCAGGCAGGGCGTCACCGTCGAGCCGCATCTGTATCCAGGCACGTTCTACGCCAACACGAAAGATGAAGGTAGAAGATATGACGAGTGTTGGGATTGTGACCGGTGCTGGCCGGGGGATGGGGCTGGCATGTGCCCAGCGTCTGGTCGATACGGTCGACGTCTTGTTGCTTGTCGACCGGGACGAGCAGACTGTGGGCACGGCGGCCGAGGAGCTGTCGGCGACGGTGCGCGGAACCGTCGAGCCATTCGTGCTCGACATTACCGATGATGCTGGATTGCCCCGTCTTGCCGACCGCGTCAACGAACTGGGCACGCTTCGGGCGGTTGCTCATGCGGCGGGTATCTCGCCAACGATGGCTGACTGGCGTCGTGTATTCACCGTCGATCTGGTCGGAACCGCGATGCTGGTGGAGGTGCTTCGGCCGCTCGTCACAGCGGGTACCGCGATAGTGTGTTTCGCGTCGATAGCGCCGACAATCGGCGTAGCCGAGCGAAATCCCGCCGTCGACGCGATCCTTGATGCGCCGCTGGATGTGCGGCTACTCGACAGGATCCACGGCGAGCTGGGGGCGGACGTCGAATTCACCGGGATGGCCTATGTGTGGGCCAAACATGGCGTACGACGCTTCGTGCAGCAGGAGGCGGTGCGGCTCGGTCCATTGGGCGCCCGAATCTGCTCGGTGTCGCCGGGAATCATCGATACACCGCAAGGACGCCTCGAGGCGGCCAGCAATCCGCTAATGGCCACAATGGTTGAGCGCACGCCGCTAGGTCGGGAAGGGCGTGCCGAAGAAGTGGCGGCCGCGGTGGCCTTCCTACTGTCGGATGAAGCGAGCTTCGTCAATGGCGTCGACCTACTGGTGGACGGCGGTATGAGCACCGCTGTCCTCCGGCTGGCCGGAAGGTGACGGCTATGACCGACACTGTCCTTCGGGGCGGTCCGCCAGATCGGCCATGTCGTAATGGTGCACTCTCGCGCTTGCCCTGCTCATTCCGGTAGCTGGAGAATCCGTCGTGTCAGATGCAGGAGATGTTTTCGCAGCGTGTCATCGTCGAGTTCCACCACGAGGGGATGGACTGCGGCCCCAGCGATGGCGGCCGAGAGCATCGCGGCCGGCACTCGCATGTCTGCTCCCGCGTGCTCGCCGGCCAGCACGGTATAGAGGCGCTCGATCAACAGCTGGAACGGCTCGTGTTCAGCCAAGAATCGGATCATTATCGGATCGTTCTGTAGTACGCCGACCAGCCGTCGACGCTCGACGGCGAGATCGATCACCCGGCTGAGAAGTATTTCGCGCGCTCGCAGACTGTTGTCCTCGGCCTCCGCGGCAACGATCGCGTCCGCCAATCCCGCCAATTCGGTTTCGACCACCGCGAGGACAATGTCGTCCTTGCTCTTGAACTGGTGGTACACAGCCGCTTTGGTGACGCCGAGTGCATTGGCGATCATTTTCAACGACGTGCCGCTGACGCCGTGACTGCCGAACAGTTCGTGTGCAGCCTTAATGGTGCGGTTCTGCGCGGCACTGTATTTGCCGCGTGCTGCGGTGATTGTGCTATCGGCGGGATTCACACCTCGACTATAGCCGATCGGCTAGTAGACCCTTGCGTCTCGACTAGCTGATGGGCTAGCCTCTATCGAGATAGCCGATCGGCTAGTTGCGGTCGATATCAACTGCTCTGTGGTGCATGTGCCGGGCCGGCTCAGAAACATGCGCGCGAGCAGCGACAACTCGATATGGCTCGGTCCGCGCTCGCCGATCAAGGCGATCGAAAAACGGACGAGCACCCCGAACCTCTCGTCCCGTGCGGCCGTCTCCATCGGTACGCATAACCTTGCGCGTTTGAAACCAGGCTCGATGCCGCCCCGGGAAAGCCCAGTTAAAGAAAAGACCGCTTTCGGGTCGGCCAACACTATGAGATTTATCCGATCAACGTTGCTTGTTCTCTAGGAGCACCCATGTCCACCGTGACCGATCCGACGCCGGACGACACCGAGAAAACCGCCGATTCCGGACAACTGGCCGGTGCGTCGACGGCACGGATAATTGCTGTGCTAGCCGCGATCGTGCTGTTTACTGAAGTGGTCCCGCTGCAATACTTCATGGTATCCGTGGCGCTACAGAAGATGACATCGTCTTTTCCGAATGTCGGCGCCAACATCAATTGGACCATCATCATCCTCGGCCTGGTCGGCGCGTCGGCAACCCCGTTGCTCGCGAAAATGGCCGATATCTGGGGTAAGAAGCGGATTTTCATTCTTTGCGGCTTGTTCTTCATCGTCGGATGCTTGATCGATGCGCTGACCCATAGCTGGACTTGGTTTCTGATCGGGCGTGGGTTGCAGGCGTTCGCAATCGCCACGCAGGCCATTTCGTGGGCGTTGGTCCGAGATCTGCTGCCGCGTAAATGGGTTCCCATCGGGCTCGGCGTGACGGCCACCGGAATGGGATTCTCCGGGGTGCTGGCGCCAATCGTTGCAGGGTATCTGGTCGACCATTACGACTGGCGCATGATGTTCTGGGTTCTCGGCGTTTTCACGCTGATCATGGTGCCGATCGTCATGATCGTGGTGCCGGAGTCCACGCGGCGGGTGAAGGACCGTATCGATCCCGTTGGCGCGGTACTGCTTTCGGTTGGTGTGGCGCTGACGCTGATCTATCTGGACAAGGGACAGGACTGGGGTTGGGGTCGTCCCACCACGTTCGCATGGCTGATAGCCGGTCTGGCACTGCTGGTAGCCTTCTACGTCGTCGAAGCCCGGATCAGCAGGCCGCTGGTGGACGTCAAACTGCTCAGTCAACCCAAGGTCAGCCTGGTATTGCTGATGGGGCTGCTCGGTGTCGGGATCCTCGCGGTGCAGTCCTACGCGCTGGGGTACATGACGCAGACTCCGAGCCAGGACCAGCTGCACGGCATAGTCAGCCAGGGCGTGGTCGACAAGGCGCATGAAATGGTGGGCGTCAATTTGCCTCTTTCCGCTGTCCAACTTCACTTCGATCCCGGGTACACCTATGGCGACGGGTTCACCCTGATGCAGTACGCCCTGCACATCGGCATTGTCGCCGGGTTGGTCGGTATGATCTTCGGTCCCCTCGGTGGATACCTGACGACCCGAGTCGGCGGCCGGATCGTCGCGATCATGGCTCTCGCGATCATGACCGGGACGGGCATCGGATATGCGTTACTGCCTTACAGTTGGACCACCTACGCCATCCTGGCAGCGGTGTTCGGAATCGGATTCGGCTTCCTCTATTCATCGGTTCCCATTCTCGTCACCGAGGCCGTTCCGCCAGAGCAACACGCCATCAGCTCCGGTATGCTCGGCGTCACGTTCAGCATGGGTACATCTATTGGCCTCGCGATCGTCACAGCATTGTTGAACAACAGTCCCGTCAAGGCGCAGATCAACGTTATGGGCAATAAGTTCACCCAAGTCATTCCCCAGGTCTTCGCCGATCGCGGCTACTCGTTGGGATTCTTGGTGATGAGCGGCTTCAGCTTCATCGCCTTGCTGATCGCGGTGTTCATGCGCCACGGCCGCAAACCGGCTACCGGTGGCATCGAAGCAATGACCGCTGGCCACTAGCCGTCGATAGCCGGCCTGGCCGCGCACGGCTTGATCTTGCCCTATCTCAAATTCCTTCCACCGCAGGTGTTTCCCATGTCGATCAGCGTTTCGTCCTGCCACGCCGGTCCCGACCAGGTTGCCACGTACACCTGTCACGAGCTGATGGCGTCGGCGCTCGACGGCGGCGGGCACTCGGACGCGACCCGGCGTCTGGAGATCGCCGCCGTGCGCTGGGCGCG
>NZ_JBITIJ010000033.1:18097-26383 GCF_044458825.1 Nocardia sp. NPDC050412 | reverse complement strand
TGCCCGAGACCGTGCCCGACAACAGGGCCGTGCTCGAGGCCTGGGCACGTGGACGCGAGCCGAAAGTATGAGATTTTGACTGGCTCGGTTCGAATTCCACGGCGTGTCGTGGAACAAGAAAACCCCTTCCGATGCTGGTCGGAAGGGGTTTAGCCTGTCGGGCTGACAGGATTTGAACCTGCGACCACCTGACCCCCAGTCAGGTGCGCTACCAAGCTGCGCCACAGCCCGTTGCGCCTGGTGTTCGGGCGCTCGGAAAGATTACCTCAGGGGACGGTCAGACGCCGAATCGCCTGGTTATCGGTGGGGCGGGTGGGGTGGGAGTCAGCGTGGGGTGACGCGGGCGGCGGCTCGGGGGTCGTCGGCTACGGCGAACCAGGCGTCTAGTGTGCTGCCGGTGCGGCGGCCGACTACGCGGACCTGCTCGCCTGCTGTCAACGGTTTGCTGTATTCGATGACGGTGCGGTGGGGGCCGGAGGTGAGGTCGGTGTGGGTGGCGAGGAGTTCTTCCAGAGCGCTGAGGTAGATGGCGTTGTTGACGTGATCGAGCCAGTCGAAATCGGCGACGCGCAGGGGGAAGGGCACTTCTTCGATGTCGGGCCCGGTGGGTAGCGGGTCGGTGAGTGCGGCATTCCAGCGCAGGCGGTGTTCGGTGGTGCTGGCCAACATGGGCGCCATGAAGCGGTCGCTCATGCGGGCGGGGACACCGGATTCGGTGCCGAAATGAATGAGGAATCCTTCGGTTTCGACCAGACCGCCCTTGCTGCCGCAGATTTGCACGCGCATATTGCACCAGCGGTTGGATAGGGCCGAGCACCAGCGGCGCAGGGTGACGTGCTCACCGAACTCGATTGGCTCGAGGACGTCGATGACGGTGCGGCGGACGACCCAGCCGCGGTGGATGTCGCCGTCTTGGACGGCGTCGAGGTGTTCGAAGCCGATGTCCTGCAGGTAGCGGGCGATGGCGTCGAGGCGCAGACGCTGGTCCCGGTCGGTATCGGCCAGGCGGACCGGCCAGCCGGTTTCGAACGGGGTTCCAACGGTAGGGCGTTCCGGCAGCACGCTGGGAATGACCATGCACGGATAATGCCAGGTACCGCCGCTTCGGCCGCACCCCGACCCGCTCGGCGTGTCAACGGTGTCGAAGTGCTCCCGCCGGTGGTGATAGGTATTCACAGTCGGTTAAATAACGTTGAAGCTATGAGTCCCCCGGCCACGCCGTGGTCGAACCAGCCCAAGGGCCTCCCGAGCAAGGAGTCCAGCGGCGGCGCGGAGCTGGCTATCGACCCGGTGATACTTACTGCCATCACAATCCCGTCGAAGCGAGGGCAGCACTATCCCGATCTCGGCATGCTCATCGGCACCAGCTTCGCGGTCCTGCTTTCCTTGGTGGTGTATTTCTTCATCGCGTCCATGGGTTCGGCACCCGATTCGGCACCGACCGCCGGGTCGGCGGCCACCAATGCCACCGCTGTCCCGGCGAACGCGGTCCAGGTCAATCGCGGGCTGACCATCGGCAAGGTCACTGCCAACGATGGCAAAACGCTTGCGGTGGAAGGGATTCTGGGTGCCACGACGAACGTTCATGTCAACGCAGCTACCCAGGTGCTGGTCGTCACCGGCCGCAGCGTGTCGGATGTGACGGTCGGTGCCGCGGTCGTCGTCTACGGCAATAAGGAAGCCGACGGCACCATCACCGCGAACCTGATCGTCGGCGGCTCGGTGAGTTAGGGCGCTACCGGCTCGGCGATGAGGCCGCCGGTGAGTTCGACGGACCGGAGCCGGTCATCGATTTCGGTGGCGTGGTGAGCGACGATGAGTTCGTCCGCATCAATTGAGCCCGCGAACTCCGCCAGGTACGAACGGACTTCGGCAGGTGTGCCGACAGCGGTGTACCTGGTCATCGCGCTGAGCTGGCTGCCGTTCGGTGAGGCGAGGAACGCATCGATCTCCTCATCTGTGAAGTCCGCGCCCGCCGCTCCCCGTCGAATCATCGCTCGCGCGCGGGCACGATAGGAAATCGTCTTCTGCGCCACCGCCGCATCGTGGTCCTCCGCCGCGAACACGTTGACACCGGCCATCACATACGGCTCGGCCAACTGCTCCGAGGGCCGGAAACTGTCGCGGTAGACGGCGACCGCCTGGTGCAGCGCGTCCGGCGCGAAATGGGATGCGAAGGCATACGGCAGGCCGAGCTGAGCGGCGAGCTGCGCACCGAATAGCGACGACCCCAGAATGTAAAGCGGCACAATGCCTTCCGCGCGCGGCACGGCCTGCACACCGGGGACCCGCGAGTTGCCCGACAGGTAGCCCTGCAACTCCAGCACATCCTGCGGAAAGGAGTCCGCCGAGGAAGGATTGCGGCGCAGCGCAAACATGGTCTTCTGGTCACTGCCCGGCGCGCGGCCGAGTCCGAGATCGATCCGCCCCGGGAACAGCGTCTCCAGGGTGCCGAACTGCTCCGCGATCACCAGCGGCGAGTGGTTGGGCAGCATGATGCCGCCCGCGCCGAGTCGAATCGTCTCGGTGTGCGCGGCGACGTAACCGATGAGCACGCTGGTGGCGCTGGAGGCGATCGAGCGCATGTTGTGGTGTTCGGCATACCAGACGCGTCGATAGCCGTTGCGCTCGGCGGCCCTGGCCAGCGCGACGCTGTTTTCGAAGCTGTCGCGTGCGCTGCGGCCGGGTGCGACCGACGCCAAATCGAGGATCGACAGTGCGGTGGGCATAAAACTTCCTTCGTAGCTCAGAGAACGCGGTGGAGTTCTTCGGTGAAGGCCAGGATGCGGGCTTCGTCGCGGCGGTAGTAGGTCCACTGGCCGCGGCGAGTGGCGCTGAGGAATCCGGCGCGCTGCAGGATCGCGAGGTGCGCCGATATGGTCGAGGCCGAGGTCCCCGCCTTCTGCTGGATGAGACCGACGCACACCCCTAGCTCGGCGGTGTCCTCGCCCCGCTGCGGGAAGTTCGCGTCCGGTTCCTTGAGCCACGCGAGGATGCGCAAGCGGGTCTCATTCGCCAACGCTTTGCACTCGTCGAGCACATCCACCTCCCTTCGGTATTTCGCTAATTAACGAACTTACGCCGGATGCGGCGGCTCAGCATCGTGACGCAGCACACGTCAGAGAAGCAGCGAACCCGCGCGTTTGAGGGTGCGAATGATCGGAGCGGTTTCGAGCGTGGCGATGCCGGAGACTTCGGCGATGCGTTCGGTCAAGTAGCGACCGAGATCTCGAGGATCACGGCAGTTGACGGCCGCGACCAGATTGGTAGCGCCGGTGGTGACGGCGGCGAAGGAGACTTCGCGGTGACGGGCCAGCGCCTCGCCGACGCTGACGGTGGCGGCAGGTTGTGCGGCGATCCAGAGCCGCGCCTCGGTCCGGAATCCCAGTGCAGCGGAGGGGATATCGAGCTGGAACTGCAGTATTCCGTTGCGGCGCAATGCTGCCATGCGGCGGCGGACTTTGGCTTCGGCCCACTGGGTGGCAGTGGCGAGGTCCGAGTAGGAGGTGCGGCCGTCGTGGTTGAGGGCGCGCAGCAGGGACTTATCGCCTTCGTCGAGGTGGAGGGGTCCGTCCTCGGGGTCGATGGGGGCGGACCTGAGATGGTCGACCTGGTCGGGTGTCAGCGCGGCCAAACCCCGCCAACCGTCGGGCAGCACGAATCCGCGCAGCAGCAAGTGCGCGGACATTGCGACGATTCGACTCGTGCGTGGAAGTTTGTGCAGCAGTAGGGCTTCCTGCTCTTCGCTACTGCGGGTCTGCACCGTGCAGGAAACCTCGGTGCCAGCGGAGAGCAGGTATACGAAGGATGTATCGTCCCGTGCCGCAAGGGCTTTCGCGACGGAACCGGCGGCTTCGGGGGTGCAGCGCAACCGAATCGTCCATTGGACGTAACCGAGCCGCTGACCGTTCACCAGTCCGATCACCCTGAGCCCATGCGTATTCCGCAGCTGACGATACCGACGTGCCACGGTGTTCTCGGAAACGTCGAGAACTTCGGCGATGGTTCGGAAGGATGCCCTGCCGTCGAGCTGCAGCGCGTGAATGAGCCCTCTTTCGACGGTATCCATCACCGAACCCTCCAAGTTCGACAGTTTTCAGCAATATCAGGCCTGATTCTGGTTGAAGCCGCTCCCCGCCACCAGGATCGAAGCATGAGAATCCTCGTCCTCGCCGCCACCGGAAACGTCGGCAGCCAGCTCGTCCCGCACCTGCGCGCTGCAGGCCACAGCGTGCGCGCGGGCACCCGCAACCCAGCGTCTGCTGATTTCCCGCCCGACGTGCAGGTCGTACGCGCCGAACTATCCGAACCCGAAACCCTCCTCGACTGTCTCGATGACATCGACGCTGTCTTCCTGCTGTGGCCGCTGCACACCGGCGCACAACTGCCCAACGCACTCGATCTCATCACCGAGCACGCCCGCCGCATCGTATTCCTCGGCACCGGGGGCATCTCGGACCTCAGCTTCGAAGATCAGGAAAAGCTGGTGCACGGCTGCGGAATCGAATCTGTGGTCCTGCGTCCGAGCACCTTCGCCGTCAATACGCTCTGGTGGGCCGACGAGATCCGAACCGGCGATATCGTGCACGGCATTCACGGCGAGTTGCCGATGTGCCTGATCCACGAGACCGATATCGCGGCCGTCGCGGCCCGAGTACTCACCGAAAATGCCCATGCCGGAGTCACATACACGCTGACCGGACCCGAGTTACTCACCCAGGCCGAGCAGGTACGTGTCATCGGCGAAGTACTCGGGCGCCCCCTGCGCTGGGCCGAACTCACAAGCGCACAGGCCAGACAGCGCCTACTCGACGACGCCACCTTCCCCGACTCCTTCGTCGATGTCCTGCTCGACGGCTACACCGAGATGCTGGCCGCTCCCCGCCCCGAAATCACCACCACCGTCGCCGATATCACCGGTCGCCCGGCACGTTCCCTGGCCGAGTGGGTAACCGACCACCTCGCCGACTTCTACTGATGGCGTATCCGGAACGGACGCCGTTGCTGGACAACGACGTCCGTTCCGAGGACTACTTCCTGCGTTCCCGCTTCTCGCGTACGCGAACCGAAATGCGAACCGGTGAACCGTCGAAGCCGAACTCCTCACGCAGGCGACGCTCCAGGAACCGGCGGTAACCCGCCTCCAAGAACCCGGTCGTGAAGAGCACGAAGGTCGGCGGCCGGGTGGTGGCCTGCGTGGCGAACAGCACGCGCGGCAACCGACCACCGCGCATCGGCGGCGGCGTCGCCGCGATGACTTCCTTGAGCCAGTTGTTCAGCCGACCGGTAGGGATGCGCTTATCCCACGATTCGAGCGCGGTTTCCATTGCGGGCACGAGCTTTTGGACGGCACGTCCGGTATGCGCGGAAATATTGACGCGCTGAGCCCACGGCACCCGGACCATATCCCGGTCGACTTCCTTGTCGAGCTGCAGACGTCGGTCCTCGTCGACCAGATCCCATTTGTTGAAGGCCAACACGAGCGCGCGACCGGAGTCGGCGACCATGCTGATCACCCGCAGATCCTGTTCGGTGATCGGTTCGGAGGCATCGATCAGCATGATCGCGACCTCGGAGGCCTCCAGCGCCGCCTTGGTCCGCAGCGATGCGTAGAACTCCATACCGCTGGCATGGGAGACCTTGCGACGCAGACCAGCCGTATCGACGAATTTCCAGATCTTGCCGCCCAATTCGACCAGCGAATCGACCGGGTCGACGGTTGTGCCCGCGACATCGTGCACGACCGAACGCTCATCACCGGAAAGCTTGTTGAGCAGGCTGGACTTGCCGACGTTGGGCTTGCCGACCAGCGAGACCCGGCGCGGGCCGGTGCTGCCGGTGCCCTCACGTGGGGTCTCCGGGAGGACTTCCAGGACATCGTCGAGCAGGTCACCGGTGCCGCGACCATGCGCGGCGCTGACCATGCGCGGCTCACCGAGACCGAGCGACCACAGCGCGGCGGCTTCGGCCTCGACGCGTTCGTCGTCGACCTTATTGGCGACCAGGATCACCGGAATCTTGGAGCGACGCAGCTTCTTCACCGCGGCCTCGTCGGTGGCCGTCGCGCCGACCACGGCATCGACCACGAGCAGGATCGCATCGGCGGTCTCCATCGCCAGTTCGGCCTGGCGGGCGACCGACTGCTGCAGGCCCTTGGCGTCGGGCTCCCAACCACCGGTGTCCTGCACCAGGAAACGGCGCCCCGCCCAGTTCGCCTCATAGGAAATGCGGTCGCGGGTCACGCCCGGAATATCCTCGACGACGGCTTCACGGCGACCGAGGATCCGGTTCACCAGCGTCGATTTGCCGACATTCGGGCGGCCGACGACCGCGACCGTCGGCATCGCGAGGTGTTCGTCCTCGCCGAACTCACCATCGAGGTCGGCTATCTCCCAATCGGATTCGTCACTCCAGACGCCGTCGCCCGCGAGAACGTCTTCACTCATGACTGCGCCTCGCCGGCGCTCGGCTCCGTCACGAGTGACACTGCCGTGTCCTTGGTTCGCTCGCTCACAATGTCCTACCTGTCCGGCCGATCGAAACCTGTCGCACCACAACGCGATACAGCTCGTCGATGACCTCATCCATATTCAGTTCGCTGGTGTCGACCTGCACCGCGTCGTCGGCCGGACGCAGTGGGGACACCGTGCGAGTGGAGTCGAGGGTGTCGCGACGCTGCACGTCGGCGAGTACGCCCTCGTAGTCATCGCCGCGACCTTCGGCGATGTTCTGCTGGTTGCGCCGCTGCGCGCGGGCCTCAGCCGAGGCGGTGAGGTAGATCTTGGCGTCGGCATCCGGCAGCACGACGGTGCCGATATCGCGCCCCTCGACCACGATTCGCTGTGCGGCGGAAGCGATTTCACGCTGCAGGGCAACGAGCAGCTCGCGCACCTCGGCAACGGCCGACACCGCGGACACCGCCTTGGTGACGGCATTGCCGCGAATCTCGGAGGAGACGTCCTCACCATCGAGCAGGATCAGCTCGCGGCTGGGATCGGTGCCGATGGTCAGCGGCAGTTCCTTCACCGCGGCACCGATCGCCGCCGAATCGGTCAACTCGACACCGGCGCGCAGCACCCGCAGCGTCGCGACGCGGTACATCGCACCGGTGTCCAGGTAACTGGCGTCGAGCCGGGTTGCCAGTCGCCGCGACACACTGGACTTGCCGGTACCCGAAGGCCCGTCCATGGCAACGACCAGCGGCGTGGTGCCTTCAACCATCGCAGGGACCTCCACGGGAATCTCTACACCGTTCACAACGACACCGCCTCGTAAAGTTTGCCGACTTCATCGCGGCCGATCACGCGCAGCGTGCCGGGCCGTTGATCGCCCAAGGCGACCGGACCGATATTGGTGCGCACCAACCGGGTCACCGGATGGCCGACCGCATCGAGCAGTCGGCGCACGATGTGCTTGCGTCCTTCATGCAACACGATCTTGACCAGCGAACGTCCCTCGCCCAGCTCGAGCACCTGGAACTTGTCGACCTTGGCCGGACCGTCGTCGAGTTCGACACCATCGCGCAGGCGCTTGCCGATCGACTTGTGCACCTCACCGTTCACCGTCGCCAGATAGGTCTTGGGCACCTGGAACGACGGGTGCATGAGCCGGTGCGCGAGGTCACCGTCATTGGTGAGCAGCAACAGCCCCTCGGTGTCTGCGTCCAGC
This sequence comes from Nocardia sp. NPDC050412, assembly GCF_044458825.1. Taxonomy (NCBI): domain Bacteria; kingdom Bacillati; phylum Actinomycetota; class Actinomycetes; order Mycobacteriales; family Nocardiaceae; genus Nocardia; species Nocardia sp. NPDC050412. The sequence continues at coordinate 18,715 of NZ_JBITIJ010000033.1, read as the reverse complement.
CTGCCGACGTGGAACAGGCGCTGACCGGCCGCGATGCGTTCGGCGACGATATCGCCGACGCACGGGCGGCCCAGATCGTCGGACATGGTGGACTGCCAGCCCTTGGGCTTGTTCAGCGCGATATGGACCAGTTCCTCACGCACCATCACGCGGGTGCCGTCGACGCGGACCACGGCATGCTGCGGATCGATCCGCAGGCCCTGTTCGGTGACGATCGCGCCGTCGACCTCGACCCGGCCCTGGGCGATCATCTCCTCGGCGGCGCGGCGCGAGGCGACACCGGCCTTGGCGAGAACCTTCTGCAGCCGCTCGCCTTCGCCCCACGGCAACTTCTCGTGGCCGCCCTCGGCGGGTTGGTCGACGTGCTGTTTCTTGGCCGGCTTGGCGTTGCTCAGCAGCGGCGCGGAGACGACCTTCTTCTGCGGCTTCGGATTCTTGGGCTTCTTCCCGACAGGCGCGGACAGCGCGGCCGACGTTGTGCGGCGCGACGGATTACCTTGCTGCGCAGGGCTTCCCGGTGCATAGCCGCGCGAACCGGAGGCACGCGGGCCCGAACCGCCTTGCGCGGCACCACGATTGGCCTCGCCGCGCGAACCACGATGATCGGAGCCGCCCTGC
>NZ_JBITIJ010000033.1:0-17999 GCF_044458825.1 Nocardia sp. NPDC050412 | reverse complement strand
GCGACGAACCGCGATAACCCGAGCCACCCTGCGACGAACCCCGATAACCGCTCTCGCCCTGCGACGAACCGCGATAACCCGAGCCACCCTGCGACGAACCCCGATAACCGCTCTCGCCCTGCGACGAACCGCGATAACCCGAGCCACCCTGCGACGTGCCACGTCGATCGGAGCCGCGCTCGGCGGAACCTCGATATCCACTATCGCTCTGCGACGAGCCACGATGGCCACTGTCGCCCTGCGAGGTTCCGCGGTAGCCGCCACGCGAGGAGCCACGCTGTTCGCCCTGCGACGAACCGCGGTAACCACGATCGCTACCTTCTGAACTCCCCCGATAACCCCCTTGCGAGGAGCCGCGCTCGGAACCGCCCCATGCGGCCCCGCGCTGCGTACTTCCCCGTTGGGCTGAACGCATATCGCGTGCGTTTCGGCCTGCGCCGCCCCTGGGGGGCTGGTCGCTTCTGGTCCTACGATCCGGTGTGCCATCTCGGCGAGCGGGCGTATTCATATTGTCCTGTCAGTCTTCTTCGGTACCGAGATCCAAATCGGTCTCGGCGGATTTCCTCAGCCTGGTGTAACGGGGGTCCGTGTCCAGGCTCTCGTTGATCTCATCGATCAGGTCGACGCCCGGCAGCAGGGGCGCCAGTGGCGGCAAATCGGACAGCGATGCGAGTCCGATCCGCTCCAGGAACAATTCGGTCGTGCAGTACTGCGTGCCGTTCGTTTCCGGGTCGACCCCGGCCTCGGCGATCAATCCGCGAGCCAACAGGGTTCGCATCACGCCGTCGACGTTCACGCCGCGCACCGCGCTGACCCTGGTCCGGGTCACCGGTTGGCGGTATGCCACCACCGCCAATGTTTCCAAAGCGGCCCTGGTCAATTTCGACCGGGCACCGTCGAGCAGCATCCGTTCCACATACGGCGCATACTCGCTGCGAGTATAGAAGCGCCACCCGTCACCCACGAAACGCAGATCGATGCCACTGGCCCGCGCGGACAGTTCGGCCGCCATTTCGTGCAGCGCCCGCTCCACCCGCACCGGTTTGTCCTGCAACGCGTCGGCCAGCAGTTCTACCGGGGCCGGAGCGTCCACAATGAGCAGCACCGCCTCCAACGCCGACCGGAATTCATCGTCATCGAGCGGTTCGGGCGTGAACTCCGCCACTTCGTCGTCGGAACCGGCTATCTCTTTGCTCTTCGTCGCACGCGCGGCCTTCCTCACCCTTGCCGAACCTGCGGCCGCCGCGCCCCGACCGCTGGTCAGCGGTGTCTCGCCAGCTCCTCCCGCTACGCCTGCGTCATCCTCATCATTCGGCGCTGCCCGCTCGCTGCTGTTCGACTCGGCCGGGCCCGAGGAATTCGCCTCGTCGAATGGACTGTTTACGGTCGCACCTGCCGAAGCTGCGGGTTCCTCGCCCCCACCGCTCGTCATCGGCGCATCGGTGCGTCCTGCGGCGCCCTCGACTCCGACCGATGCCTGCTCGCCCTGGCCCGGCTCAGCCGTGTCTGAGGAATCCCGGTCGACAATTGCGCTGCCTACAGTCTCAATTGGTCCAGGGTCGCTCGAGGTCGCCGCATCCCCGGCGTCGTCGCCGCTCGAATCCGCGGCACCGCCATCGGTTCCTGGCGCGGTCGTATCTGGCGCGGCTTCGATGCGCTCACCACTCGACGATGCCACCTCGTCGCGCGACTTCACCGCGCTCGCGCCTACTGCGTCGTCGCTCTGCGCGATCAGTGCACCACCATCGACCAGCTCGCTCGCGATCGCGGCGTCACGCTCGATGCCGTTGTGCTCGAGGGGTGTCGCATCGTCGGTGCGCTCACTCACCCGTAGTCCTCCTCGATGGTCACGGTGTCGGCGGTGTCGTCCTTGGGGTCGCCGGTCCAGCTGATCGAGAGCGGGCCGAGCGGGTCGGGCTGGTCGAACTCGATCGTCTTGCCCCGGTACAGCTCGAGCAGCGCCAGGAAGCGGGCGACGATCTGGATCGGCATCTCGCAGTCGGCGACCAGTTCGCCGAAGGTCGTCCAGCCGCCCGGTCCGCGCAGTTTGAGCTGTTCGAGCACGAGCGCGGCCTGTTCGGCGACCGAGAAGGCGTGCTGGTGCAGATGGTCGAGTCCGACCCGCGGCGCCGGGCGCGGCCGGAAAGCCGTTGCGGCGATCACAGCGAACTGGTTTGCGTCAACTCCCAGCGTAACCTCGGGCAACAGGTCGGCGTAGCGCTCCTCCAGTCCGACCGCGCGCGGGTATCGCCGCAACGCGACCGCTTCCAGCTCCCCGAGCAACTCAGCGACCTGTTTGAACGCCCGGTACTGCAGCAGCCGGGCGAAGAGCAGATCGCGCGCCTCGAGCAGTTCGAGGTCCTCGGCGTCGGTCACCTCACCGGATGGCAGCAGTCGCGCCGCCTTGAGATCCAGCAATGTCGCGGCGACCACCAGGAATTCGGTAGTCTGATCCAGGATCTTGTCCGCACGCAATGCCTGCTGCCCGATGCTGGCGGTCAATGCCTTTGTGTAGGCGATGAATTCGTCAGTCACCTGATGCAACGCGACCTCGGTGACATCGAGCTTGCGCGAACTGATCAGATTCAACAGCAGATCGAACGGCCCCTGGAAGTTGCTCAGCCGCAGCTGGAACCCGGATGTCTGCGCCGTCGGCTCGCCCTCGGCGCCAGTTCTGCCTGGCGGATTATCCGCGGTCGAAGCGGCACGCTCGGCGTCGGAGTCCCGATCGACGAACTCATCAGACTCCGAGCCGAGCGTATCCGTGTTCGTCGATGGTGCCGGTTCAGTACCGCCGATCACCGGCCGGACCGGTGGATGACTTCCCGCGCCATCGCCCGATATGCTTCGGCTCCACTGGATTTCGGTGCCCACGTAGTGATGGGCTCACCTGCGACGCTGGCGTCCGGAAAGCGCACGGTGCGCATGATCGCCGTGTCGTACACCAGGTCGCCGAATACCTCGACGACCCGCGCCATGACCTGACGCGAATGTAGTAACCGCGCATCGAACATGGTCACAACGATGCCGTACAGGCTCAGCCGCGGGTTCAGGCGGTCCCGCACCTTCTCCACTGTGTCGTTGAGCAGGGCGAGTCCGCGTAGTGAAAAGTACTCGCACTCCATCGGAATGATCACGCCATCGGAGCAGGCCAACGCATTCACCGTGAGCAGGCCGAGCGATGGCTGGCAGTCGATGAGGATGTAGTCGTAGCGATCACGCACCGATTCCAGCGCGCGACCCAGCGTCTGCTCCCGGCCGACCTCGTTGACCAGCTGGATTTCCGCGGCGGACAGATCGATATTGCTCGGCAGCAGATCCAGATTCTCGACCCGGGTCTCCATCAGGACATCGTCGATCGAGACCTTGGATCCGATAAGCAGGCTGTGCACGGTCAGATCGAGATCGTGAAGGGCCACACCCAATCCCGCCGACAGCGCACCCTGCGGATCCAAATCCACCAACAGCACCCGCCGACCGCACTCCGCGAGCGCGGCGCCCAGGTTTATGGTCGAGGTAGTCTTGCCGACGCCACCCTTCTGATTGCACATCGCGACGATCAGCGCATCACCGTGATGCTCGATCGGCGGAGGTTCGGGCACGACACGCAGCGGGCGCCCGGTCGGACCGAGCGTCGCGTCCTCGGGGACGGGTTCGGCGCCGTCGCCCCACAGCGTTTCCGCCGCGGCTGCCGAGTACGGACCCGTTCGGGGACCCGTAAGCGGCTGCGCCCCAGCACTCATCGGCGGCTCTGCCGCACCGGCTGTCGTCACGATCCGCTGCTCCTTATACGTTCCTGCCCGTTGCCTTCGCCGCCTCCGGCATCATCTGCCCGAGCGTAGCGAGGCCGATCAGGCCCGACCTAACTTTCGCACGGTCCAGCTCTCGATAGACGCTACCGCTTGACAGCGCAAGACCCACGCTCGGACACGCGACACCCGCGTTTACCTGCGCGGGCATCCGCTCCCCTAGCGCCAATCCGGTCCGCCGTCGAAATGGACGTCGAACCGATCGTGGAGTTCATCCATACTGTCCCAATCCGCCTCACCCCGAGCGATACGACCGAGTTGCCGGAAGTACTCGAACCGGACGATACCTGGTGTGAGTACCGCGAAGAACTCGGCGGGACGGTCCACGGAGGCCCCGAAGGCATGCACAATACCCGGCGGAACCACCACCAGACCACCCTTCGCGACCGCATGACGTTCGCCGTCGACGAGGAATTCCATTGTCCCGTCCAGGACATAGAAGATTTCCGTTGACTTCGTGTGATGGTGCGGCCTGGTCCCATCCGCGCCAGCCTGCAGGACAAGCCGATTCGCTCCGAACAGCCCGTCGGTGTTCACACTGTCCTCGAGCAATTGGAACGAACCGCCGCCGGGCAGCGATACCGCCTCGACATCGCGCTCCTGAACGATGAAAGCCCTTGCCATCCAACTCACCTCACATCGGCATGCCGAGACCACCCGATCCCGCATCCAACACAACCGGACCGTAGTCCCATTTCTTCCCGGTCGATACGCTCTGCGCACGTTTTGTACACCGCACACGGATCCGTCGGGCTAACCCGAACTCGGCGCGCAAAATCCTGCGCAAGGCACAGAGTCAGCGAGCGCGCGGATGAGCGGTGGCCCAAACCTCACGAAGCGTGTTCACAGTGACCAATGTGTAGATCTGAGTGGTCGTCACCGAAGCATGTCCCAGAAGTTCTTGAACCACGCGCACATCCGCACCCCCGTCGAGCAAATGCGTTGCGAAGGAATGACGCAGCGTATGCGGCGAAACCGTGGCTCCGATACCAGCCCGCTCAGCGGCGGTCTGCAAAACCTGCCAGGCACTCTGCCGTGACAACCGACCGCCGCGTGCATTCAGAAACAGCGCGCCCGCAGTCCCTTTCCCGTTCACGGCGAGCACCGGCCTCCCCCGCACCAAATACGCATCGACGGCCGCCAGCGCGGGCCTGCCGATCGGAACCATGCGCTGCTTGCCGCCCTTGCCGTGCAATACAACAGCCCGCTCCTCGGCATCGAGGTCGTCCACATCGAGTCCGACCATCTCCGAAATCCGCGCCCCGGTCGAATACAACAGCTCGAGCAGCGCCCGATCACGCAATCCGCGCGGCCCACCATCGGCTCCGGCCCCGTTCGCATCACCGATCGACCCGCCCCCCGCGGCCTCCAGCAACCGCAACACCTGGTCGTAAGGCAGCGCTTTCGGCAACCGCCGTCCGGGGGTCGGCGGCTTCACCGCATGTGCGACATCGGCACTCGTCACGCCCTCCGCCGCGGCGAAGCGATGCAGCCCGCGCACTGCGATCAGCGCACGAGCGACCGAACTCGCGGCAAGGGGCGGGTGCGTCTGCCCACCCGCCCGCAGCACCATCGTGAACTCCGCGACATCGGATTCGGAAATTTGTTCCAGCGCCGTAATCCCGCGCGAGGTCAGGAAATCCCGATACCGATCGAGATCGCGACGGTACGCACCGAGGGTGTTGCGGGCGGCGCCGCGCTCGACCGCAAGATGATCGAGGTAGGCGTCCACCTCCCGTGCGAGCACCGCCCAGACCCGTCAGTCCGCGGACTGCCGCTGCGCCTTGCGGCGCAGGAACGCGGTGGGCTGCCCCGGCCATGGCGCGTCGGCCGGTCGCAACTGCGCCCCGCTCGCCCTGGCGGCCGCGAGCGCGAGCAGACCGGCGACGGCCGTGGCATTGACGATCTCACCGGCCAATGCAGCCCGCACAGCCTCCTCCACCGGCAGTCGGACCAATTCCAGGTCCGCCTCCTCCAATTCCGGCTCCGGCCGGTCGGTTTCGTACAGGCCCCGAGCGGCGTATACCCGCAGCGCCTCATCGGTGAATCCGGGCGAGAGCGCGACATCCACCAAGACCGACCATTCCCTGGCGGCCAGTCCGGTCTCCTCGGCCAATTCACGCTTGGCCGCAGCCAGCGGATCCTCGCCGGGCACATCGAGCAGTCCGGCGGGCAGCTCGAGCAGCCGCTGACCGATCGGATGCCGATACTGTCTGATCAACACCACATTGTCGGCATCATCGATGGCCGCGACCGCAACCGCCGCATGATGTTCGATCACCTCGCGCTCGACGACGCGTCCGCCCGGCATGGCCACTTGGTCGAGCCGCAACGCGAGGATGGCACCGCTGTACATGGTCTTGCTCGCCACGGTCTCGAAATCGTGGCTGCCCGGCTGGGCTCCCCCGTTATCACTCATCTACGACGCCTGATCTGCGTTCGCGAACTCTTCGTCCGGGATATCGACCGGAAGCCGCTCGGCCAGTTTATATTTCAGTGCCGCCGCGATCAGCGCCGCGAACAGCGGATGCGGCCGGGTGGGGCGGCTCTTGAGCTCCGGATGCGCCTGGGTGGCCACGAAGAACGGATGCCTATCCGCGGGCAACTCGACGAATTCGACCAGATGCCCGTCCGGTGAGGTACCACTGAATTTCAAACCGCTGGTGGCGATCTTGTCGCGGTAGGCGTTGTTGACTTCGTAGCGATGCCGGTGCCGCTCGGAGACCTGGTCGGTGCCGTAGGCCTGCGCTACCACCGACCCCTTCTGCAGCGTCGCCGGGTAGGCGCCGAGACGCATGGTGCCGCCGAGATCGGCCTCACCGGCGACGATCTCCTTCTGATCGGCCATGGTGGAAATCACCGGATGCGGTGTGTCCGGCTCGAATTCGGCCGAATTGGCCTCCGCCAGACCGACCGAACGCGCGGCCTCGATGACCACACACTGCAGACCCAGACACAGGCCCAGCAGCGGAAGCCCCCTGATCCGCGCATATTTGATGGCGCCGACCTTGCCCTCGATACCGCGGATACCGAACCCGCCCGGAATCAGCACCGCGTCCACATCGCGCAGTGCGGCCTGCGCACCCGACGGGGTCTCGCACTCATCGGACTGCACCCAGCGGATATTCACCTTGGCCCGCGAGGCGAATCCGCCCGCGCGCAACGCCTCGGTCACCGACAGATACGCATCGGGCAGATCGACGTACTTGCCGACCAGTGCGACCTCGACCGTCTCCCGCGGCTGGTGCACCCGATCCAGCAGATCACCCCACACGGTCCAGTCCACGTCCCGGAACGGCAGCCCGAGCCGGCGCACTACATAGGCGTCCAGGCCCTCACGGTGCAGCACCTTGGGGATGTCGTAGATCGACGGCGCGTCCGGGGTAGAGATGCACGCGTCCACATCCACGTCGCACATCAGCGCGATCTTGCTCTTGAGCGCCTGCGGCACCTCGCGATCACAACGCAGGATCAGCGCGTCGGGCTGGATACCGATATTGCGCAGCGCCGCCACCGAATGCTGGGTCGGCTTGGTCTTGAGCTCACCCGATGGCGCGAGGTAGGGCACCAGCGATACGTGCAGGAAGAACACATTGTCCCGGCCCACATCGTGGCGGATCTGGCGCGCGGCCTCGAGGAACGGCTGCGATTCGATATCGCCGACGGTGCCACCGATTTCGGTGATCACCACATCGGGCACCTGCCCCTGTAGATCCGGGCCCTGCATCGCCAGGATGCGACTCTTGATCTCATCGGTGATGTGCGGGATCACCTGCACCGTGTCACCGAGGTATTCGCCCCGGCGCTCCTTGGCGATCACCGACGAATAGATTTGCCCGGTAGTCACATTCGCGTCCTTGGACAGGTCGCGATCGAGGAACCGCTCGTAGTGGCCGACATCGAGATCGGTCTCCGCGCCGTCTTCGGTGACGAACACTTCTCCGTGCTGGAACGGATTCATGGTGCCCGGATCGACGTTCAAGTACGGGTCGAGTTTCTGCATGGTCACCCGCAGTCCGCGCGCGGTCAGCAACTGACCGAGGCTGGAGGCGGTAAGACCCTTACCCAATGAGGAGGCGACACCACCGCTGACGAAGATGTGCTTCGTGGCCGTTCGCGCCTGATTCCGTGTATGACCCACGGGTCTTCACGGTAACACGAAATTGCTGGTCTGATCACACACCACGCACGTTTGCCACCGAGTCGCTGCCATTGATCGGATTCAGTCCGTGCGCCATGTTCGCAGCACGGGGCAGTGCGGGTCGAGCGGATCAGCTCGCGGGCGGCGCGACGAGTGTGAGGGAGGTCGCCTTGGTGCCGGTTCCGTATCGGCCCGCACCGCCGTTGAGCTGCTCGCTCAGGCCGAGCACGGTGGTGACGCGACCGATATCGCGATCGAGATTGTCGACGGTGGTGACGGCCGTGGCCAGCGCGGCATCGGAACGAATGATCGCGAGCGGGCCCGGATTGTCGGCGGCGCCGGACCGACCCGCGAGCACCACACCAGCACCGCGCCCACGCAGAGCGCCTGCGAATCGGGCGATATTGCTGCCTTGACTGTTCTCGCCGGACTTCGCGCCGTCGCCCGTGACGACCACGGCGAGATCCGCGACCTGCGTCGGAGTGTCGCCGTAGGCGAGGAACCCGCCGCCGCGCAACGTCTCCAGCACCAGACTCAACTCCTGCGGGGTGCTGCGCGGTTGCGCGCTCGCCGGATCGAGCAGCAGCACCAGGCCGAGCAGATCCCCCGCCATACTGCCCTGATCCACCTGACCGGTGCGCAGCTGCGCGCCCGCGGGAATGACATTGGTGACCGCGGTGCGCATCCGGTCACCCTCGGCGGCGTCGAGGAAGGCATCGGTGAGTGCGATGCGGCCGGTCACGGTGGCACCCGAGGTTTCCAGATCTCTTGCGACGGCCTCGACATCGGCGGGTTCGGCATCGGGGGTCGTGAACAGCACGACGCTGCGATCGGTCAGCGTGCCGCCGAGGATGCGCCCCGCCGATCCGGCGATGAATCGGTCCGCGGCATTCATTTCATCGCCGAGGCGCCGGTTCCGATCGTTGGTCACGTCGAGCTGTTTGCGCAGATCTGTTTTATCCGCGCGCAATCCGGACAGCAGGTCCGCCGCCACGGTCTGTGACCCGAGCACCACGCCGAGGGCGAGGGCCAGGAAGATCGCGACAATCGAAACCGCATGCTGCCGAATCGAAATCATCGGTTGCCTCCCGCACCGGCTAGGCCGCGTGCCCAGAGATCGAACCGATTCCAGGTATCGGCGGCCCACTCCACTGCCTCGGTCCCCATATTCGAGGCGAGCATCGCCACGATCACCGCGACCAGGGCGGCGAGTACGACCATCGCGATGGCGGTGCCGGACACCCGGTTTCGATAGAGCGTGGCGACGGCCTTGGCATCCATGAGTTCGGTGCCGATTTTCAGTCGGGTGAGGAAGGTCGCCGGATTGCTGTCGCGGCGACCGCGGTCGAAGAAATCGTCCAGTGAGGCGGCGGCACCGGCGGTCACGATGAGCGATGCGCCGTGATGGTGGGCCAGCAGCAGGGCCAGGTCGGCAGGTGCGCCGGATGAAGGGAAGGTCGTCGCGCCGATGCCGAGATCCTGGATGCGCTCCAGACCTTTGGCGTGGCCATCGGTATCGGCGGGCAGGATCATCTCGGCACCGGACTTCAAGGTGGCGGTGGTGATGTCGTCCGGGTCGCCGACGATCAGATCGGGGCGGTAGCCCTGCTTCATCAAGGTGTCCGCGCCACGGCCCACGCCGACCATGATCGGGGCATACTCCTTGATGAACGGCTTTAGTCGCTTGAGATCGTCCGCATGGTCCGGGCCGTCGGCCACCACGACCACATGCCGATTCTTCATGTCCAGCTCCAGCTCCGGCACCCCGATACCGTCGATGAGCAGCGCACTCTCGGTGCGAATGAATTCGATGGTGTTGCCCGCGAATGCCTCCAGATGATCGGCGAGGCCGTTGCGCGCCGCGATCATCCGCTCGGCGATATCGGCTTCGGTCAGCTGGATGGCCGTGACCAGGACCTCGGGCTCCTTCTTGACCAGCTTGTCGGAGTAGACGACGCCCTCGTCTATGCGGACCTTGGTGCCGTCCTTGATCCGGAAGGCATCCGAACTGACAGTGTCCAGCAGCAGGATTCCGTGGGCGACCAATACTTCCGGTCCCAGATTGGGGTAGCGACCGGATATCGATGGCGAAGTATTCACCACCGCGGCCACGCCCGCCTCGACCAACCGATCGGCGGTGAACCGATCCAGATCCATCTCATCGAGTATTACGACATCACCGGGCCCGACCCGCTTCAGCAGACGCCTGGTGTTGCGGTCAACCCGAGCCACCCCGGTCAGCCCCGGTAGCACTTCGGTGCTCTTCGACAACAACGCCAACATCTTCATGGGGCCGATCCTGGCCGCAAACCCTCAACCATTGGTGGAGGCGCGCCGCATCACCAATCACATTCGTCACTGTGATAACACGAACACCACGCCGCGCAGGGAGCGCACCGACCAGTACCCGTATGCTGCGGGTCACAGATATCTCGAAGAGGAGACACCATGGTCAGCAGCACCGTCGACGCCGTGATCGCGGCACCACGCGATGTCGTCTACAAGTTCTTCACCGAGCGCGATGGCATCAACCCCTACATCCCGGTCGATTTCACCCTGAAGACCCCCGGATCGCCCACCCCGAATGGCGTCGGTGCGCAATACCTCATCGGCAAGGCCGGCGTCGGCTTCGTCGAGGAGACCACCAAGCTCGTTCCCGGCGAATTGATGGAATACAAGATCATCAAGGGTGTCCCGGTGAAACGGCACGTCGGCACCATCACCTTCACCGACGCCGACAACGGCACCTTGGTCTCCTACACGATGGAGTCCGAGCCCAGCCTTCCCGTTCCCGCGAAGGTTCTGGAATTGGGCCTGAAGAACCTCATCAACCAGTTCATCAAGGGCGCCCAAAAAGCCCTGCGCTGACCCCGTCAGGCGAGGGCGCGTTCGGCGCGGGCGGTTTCGAGCAGTTCCTCGGCGTGAGCTCGGCCGGTTTCGGTGTCATCGAGACCGGCCAGCATGCGGGCCAATTCGATGACGCGCTCATCCTTGGTCAATGCCCGGACACCGCTGTTGACCTTGCCCTTGCCGTCATCGGACTTGTCCACCACGAGATGGGTGTCGGCGAATGCCGCGACCTGCGGCAGGTGTGTCACCACGATCACCTGATGGGTGCGCGCGAGCCGTGCCAGCCGACGGCCGATCTCGACCGCGGCCCGGCCACCGACACCGGCATCGACCTCATCGAACACCATGGTCGCGCCGTGATCCGAACTGGCGAGCACCACTTCGAGTGCCAACATCACGCGCGAGAGCTCACCACCGGATGCGCTCTTGCTCAACGGCAATGACTGCGCGCCGGAATGCGCGGACAACCGGAATTCCACTTCGTCGACACCGGTCGAACCCGCATGCAATTCCTGCCCATCCACCGTCAGTGGCGCGGAATCCTGCGGACTCGCGGGCACCGGCCGCACCACGACCTCGAGCTTCGCCTTACCCATCGCGAGCCCACCGAGTTCGGCGCTCACCGCGGAAGCCAGCTTGCCCGCCGACTTGGTACGCGCCGCAGTCAATTTGCGCGCTGCCTCACAAACGCGGTCCGCGGCGATATCCACCTCCGCCGCCAGCGCGGCCAACGCCTCTTCGGAGACATCGAGCGAACCGAGACGGGTGCGCGCCTCAGCCGCCCACGCGATCACCCCATCGATATCCGGCGCGTACTTGCGGGTCAGCGATTTCAATTCCGCCTGCCGGGTGAGCAGCGAATCCAAAGCGCCCGGGTCCGAAGGCAAATCCGAAAGATAGCCACTGAGTTCGGTGGTCAGATCGACGACCACCGCGATGGCCTCATCGAGCCGCGGCCCGAGCGCGGTCAGTGCCGGATCGTGGGCCGATTCGATGCGGGCACGCGCGGCGCCGAGCAATTCCAGTGCGCCCGAACCGTCTTCGGGCGAATCAGCGGGACCGGCCAAGGCATCGTGCGCGATCGCGGCGGCCTCACGCAGCGAATCCAGATCGCTGAGCCTACGCACCTCGTCGACTATGCGCTCATCCTCACCGGGTTCCGGTGCGATGGCATCGATCTCGGCTAGCGAATGCTTCAGCCGGTCGGCCTCCAGCGCGAGTTCCCTACTGCGCGCAGTACGTTCGACCAGCTCATTGCGGGCGTCGAGCCAGGATCGCCGCTGCACCTGGTACTTACGCAGCAGTGAACCGACCGCACCGGAGGCGAACTGATCCAGCGCCGACAGCTGCTGATCCGGACGCTGCAGCCGCAGTTGGTCGTTCTGACCGTGCACAGTCAACAACGGCGCGGTGAAATCGGCGAGGACAGAAGCTGGTACACCGCGCCCCCCGAGATGCGCACGGGAGCGTCCATCACTGCCGACGGTGCGGATCGCGATGATGCTGCCGTCGTCATCGCGTTCGGCCGCAGCCGATTCCAGGACTTCCTGCACTTGCTTCTGCGCGGTCGTATTCACCTCGTCGACGGTGAACCGTCCCTCGACCACGGCCCGTTCCGCACCCAACCGGACACGTCCCGCATCGGCCCGTGCCCCGCTGAGCAGGTGCAGACTGGTCACTACCATCGTCTTACCGGCACCGGTCTCACCGGTCAGAACCGTCAGACCCTCATGGAATTGCGCGGTAGCCGTGGATATGACGCCAAGCCCGTCAATCCTGATCTCTGTCAGCACGTGTGATCTCCGTTCGCCGTCGGCCACGCCAGCCTGTCACGGGCAATTGGAATTTGCGCACCATCCGGTCGGCGAACGGCGCGGAATCCAACCGCACCCACCGCACCGGTTCGCCACCGCGGACCGCCTCGAGCCGTCCACCCTTCGGCAATGCCAGGGTGCGCCTGCCATCCAGGAAAACTATCGCATCATGGCCAGCCGCAACGGATTCGACCGCGATCCTGGACTCCGGACTGGTCACCAGCGGCCGCGCGAACAGGGCGTGCGCATTACTCGGAATCACCAGCAGCGCTTCGAGTTCCGGCCACACCACCGGGCCGCCCGCGGAGAACGCGTAGGCGGTAGATCCGGTCGGTGTGGAGATGAGGATGCCGTCGCAGCCGAATTGCGAAACCGGACGCCCGTCGACCTCCAGGACCACCTCGAGCACACCCATACGCGAGGCGTTCTCGATACTGGCTTCATTGAGCGCCCAACCGGTTTCGACGATCTCGTCGTCCACCCGGACGTTCACGTCGATGGTCATCCGATGCTCGAGCTGGTAGTCGCCGCGGACCACGCTGGCCAACGCCTCATCGAGGTGTTCGGCCTCGGCCTCGGTGAGGAAACCGATGCGACCCAGGTTGATTCCGAGCACCGGCACCCCCGCTGGCCTGGCCAATTCTGCTGCGCGCAGGAAGGTGCCGTCACCGCCGAGCGAGAGCACCATCTCGCAGCCGACCGCCGCGTCCGGGCAGTGTTCGACCACGCGTGCCGGGTATCCGCCCGGTTCCGCGACGGCTGTCCCGCTCGCGGTGTCGGACTCACAGTCGAATCGGGTGCTGTCCGCCTCGTCCGCGAGCACGCGCAGCCCGATGCCCGCATCTGCGAATATCTTCGCCACGCGATGGGCGGTTTCGATGATCTCCGCCCGGCCCGGATGCGAAACCAGCAGAATCTCTCTGGATTCGGCCGGCGTCAGCGCGTTCACTGTGGACCCTCCTCAACCGCACGTTCGACGAGCAGCGCGACCTGCTCGCCGTCGTACTCGAACTGCCCGTCTTTACGCAGCCACACAAAGTATTCGACATTGCCCGATGGGCCGGGCAGCGGGCTGGCCACCACCCCGACGGTGCGCAAGCCCAATTCGGCGGCGGCCGCCGCGACATCGCGCACTACTTCCGCGCGCAATTCGGGATCCCGCACCACACCGCCGGAGCCTACTCGCTCCTTGCCCACCTCGAACTGGGGTTTGACCATAGGCAACAGGTCGGCCCCCGCTGCGGTGCAGGCCGCGAGTGCGGGAAGCACCAGATTCAGCGAGATGAACGACAGATCGCCGACGACGAGGTCTACCGTGCCGCCGATGGATTCTGGGGTGATGACGCGGACATTGGTGCGATCGAGAACCCGCACCCTGTCATCGTTCTGCAGCCGCCAGATCAGCTGGCCATAACCGACATCGACGGCGACGACCTCACGCGCCTGCCTGGAAAGCAGTACATCGGTAAAGCCTCCGGTCGAGGCACCAGCATCCAGACAGCGCTTCCCCGCAACTGTCAAGCCCTGGGGTTCGAATGCCTCGAGCGCGCCGAGCAGCTTGTGCGCACCACGCGACGCCCACGACACCTCGTCGGGCTCCTCACGCACGATCAATGGCGTGCCCGTCTCCACCGCGGTCGCAGGCTTCACGGCGACCGTTCCAGCAATCAGGACGCGGCCCGCACCGATCAACTCGACCGCATGTTCACGCGATCGCGCCAATCCGCGGCGAACCAATTCGGCGTCCACCCGCGCGCGCCTGGCCACCTCAGATCTTGTCCACCGTGGCCAGTGCCTGTACGAGCACCTCATGTGCCTGCTCCAGGATGCGGGCGCGCCGGGTGATATCGGCGCCGGAATCGGAGTCTGTCGGAGGGGGCGCCGCCAGGCCGGTCCAGGCCGGACGAGCGTCGAGTTCGGCGAGCAGACTGTCGATCTCGGCGCGGATCCGCGTCGGATCGGCAGGCTCCGGGCGTCCCTGTGCACCCGGCAGATGCTGGCCGGGCAGCGGTGGGCCGGGGCGCGGTCCGTTCGAGCCGGAGCCGGGGCCGTTGGGGCGTGGCATCGGAGTAGTCATCGTGAGGTCAACGCTATCGGATTTCCGAACCGGACGCCCGCACCCTTACGGCTCGTCCCGGGTTACGCCGTAAGCGTTGCGCCAAGTCGTCGGCGAGGTCGGTCGCCTCGTCCTCGACCGGCGGATGGTTCAGTGCGTCCAATGACGCCGAGACGTAGGTCGGGATCAGGTCCGCCGGGGCGTCGCGTAGTTCGTCGAGGGTGCTCACGCCGGTCAGGACCAGCAACGATTCGAGGCCGACGCGGTTGGCGCCCTCGATATCGGTGTCCAGGCGGTCGCCCACGACCAGCGCGCTGCGCGTTCCGGCGCGCACCAAGGCGTCCTCGAGCAGTGGCGCATAGGGTTTGCCCGCTACTACCGGCTCTCTGCCGGAGGCGGCGCGCAGCGCGGCGACCATGGCACCGTTGCCGGGCGCGAGGCCGCGCTCGTTCGGCAGCGTCTTATCGGTATTGGCGGCAACCCACAATGCGTCGGCGCTCAGCGCGTAGGCCGCCTCCGCGAGATCCGGCCAGGCGGTTTCGGGTGAATGTCCTTGTACGACAGCAGCGGGCGCAGCGCCATTGAAACGCCGGATCGAACGCAGCCCGACCGCTTCGACCTCCTTGGCCAGGTCATCGGTGCCGACGATCAACACCGTTGCCCCGAGATCGAGCCGCTCCGCCAACAACCGTGCCGCGGCCTGCGCACTGGTCACGACATCATCGGTTTCCGCCGCGAATCCCAGCTCGGCCAAATGTCGCGCAACCACATCAGGACCACGACTCGCATTATTCGTGACATAGACAAGCCGCTGTGCCACAACGGAATCCGCCAACGCCTCCGGCGCGCCCTCGATCACCTCGGGCCCGCGATACAGCGTGCCGTCCAGATCCAGCAGCAGGGCTTCATACCGCTCTCGTAGCCGCTTCACACCACTCTCACTCCACGTAACCGACCGACACTTTCCCGAACCCTACGCCAGTCCGCCGACAGGAAAAATGACGGCGTCGACCGACCGTATGCCGCAAGCCCATTTCGAGCACACACTCGAATTTGCCAGCGCGACGTGCAACGTCGCATAGCCAGCGTGTTGCGCAACACCGACCACCGTGTTTCCGCGACTCGCAGCCGACTTCGATGGACGTTCGCCGACGACCGAGACCGCGTTCGCAGTCAGCCCCGACGACGAGCAGACCAGAACTGGCGGATATTGGGCAGGGCCGTACACAATCTCAGAAGCCACGCCTTCGTTGGACAGGCCCGACGTGAAACTGTGCCGCCGCTTCCGACAAAACCCGGGCACCTGCGCCCGCATTCCATGCCCTTGCGGCCGACTGGATCCCTTCTGCACGTGCGACCTGAGTCGACGAACTCTTCGGGTCGAGTCCCAGCCGCTGTGCCCTACAGCTCGGCGTCGCCGGTCAGTTCCTCGGCGCGTTCCTCGGCGTCGGTTTCACCATCGAGGTCGGCGGAGGCTGCGTTGAGGAACCAGGTGAGTCCCTCGGCCGTGCGGCCCGCCGCGACCAGGGCGTCGGCATAAGCGTAGAAGAGGCGGGCGGCGGCGGAGCCGGTGCGGGAGGGGTCGAGGTCCGAGGTCTGCAAGGTGACTACGGCCTGGTCGTATTGGCCGAGGTCCATGCGGGCACCGGCGACCACAATGCGGAGTTCGGTGGCCTCGTCACCGCGCAGGGCGCGGGCCTCATCGCTGCGCCCCAGTTCGATGGCGCGCTCGGGGCGACCGAGGCCGCGTTCGCAGTCCGCCATGACGGCGAGCAGACCGGAACCGCCGGACATCCGGCGGGCGGTGCGCAACTCGGAAAGGGCTTCGGCCCATTCACCCGCGTGGTAAGCGGTGACGCCCGCAGTTTCGCGGACCACGGCGATACGGCCCGCACGTTGGCGCGCCGCCCGTGCGTGGGCCAAGGCGAGACGCGGGTCGTCGTCGATGAGTCGGGCCGCCATCACGAGATGCCGGGCCACGGTTTCGGCGTTGCCCTTGTCCAGGCTCAACAGGTCGCGGCGCACCTCGGTTTCGAGGTCGGTGGCCTGGACGTCATCGGGCAGATCGGGTTCTTCGGGACGCGGTGCGCGTCGCTCAGCCGAACCGGTCCCGGCACGTGCGCCTTCACCACCCCGACGGCGATCCTGCGGGTCGTCGCCACGGTTCCAGCCACCGCGCTGACCGGAGTCACCGCGACCACCAGAGTCACCGCCACGGTTGAAACCGCCGCGCTGACCGGAGTCACCGCCACGCTTGAAACCACCGCGCTCACCCGAGTCACTACGGTTGAAACCGCCGCGCTCACCCGAACCGCCGCGACTGAAACCACCGCGGTCGCCGGGACCGCGGTTGGAACCGCTACGGTCCCCGGAACCGCTACGGCCGAAACCACTTCGATCGCCGGAGTCACTGCGCTGTCCGGAATCGCCGCCGCGTTTGAAGCCACGGCGCTCACCGGAATCACCGCCACGGCTGAAACCACCACGATCGCTGGAATCGCCCCGATCAAAACGGCCGCGCTCGCCCGAGCCACCACGATCACCTGCATCGCCGCGTCGGCCCGAATCGCCGCTGCGGTTGAACCCGCCGCGTTCGCCGGAGCCGCCCCGGTTGAAACCACCGCGGTCACCGGAGCCGCCACGGCTGAAACCACCGCGGTCACCGGAATCACTGGAGCGCTTGAATCCACTGCGCTCGCCCGAACCGCCACGGTTGAAACCACGCTCACCGGAATCACCGCGCTGACCGGAGTCGCCGCGCTCGAAACCACTGCGACCACCGGCGCCGCCGCGGTTGAAACCGCCGCGATCATCGGCACCGCGGTTGGAGCCGCCACGACTTCCGGAGTCGCCGCGCTCGCCGGAGCTGCTGCGCTTGAAACCACCGCGGTCGCCGGAGCTGCGGTCGTTGGAATCGTTGCTGCGGTTGAAGTCGCCGCGGTCATTCGAGCCACTTCGGGTCGAGTCGCCGCTACGTTTGAAACCGCGCCGTTCGCTGGAGTCACCTCGGTCGGAAGAGCCGCGAGAGGCACTGCCTCGATCGCGGTCGGGGCCTCCTTGCCGGAAGGACTTCCGGCCGTCGTTCTGTTCCGACACGGTGGCCCCTTTCTAGAGTTCGGCCAGAGGTTGTCGAACCCCTGAATTCAATCACGTGACGGCGGTCGGGCCCGAGCACGGCATAGATATAGGTACAAAAACGACGATAGGGGACCCAGTTCTGGGTCCCCTATCGTGAAGGATGTTCCGGCGGTGTCCTACTCTCCCACACCCTGTCGAGTGCAGTACCATCGGCGCTGGTGGCCTTAGCTTCCGGGTTCGGAATGGGACCG
>NZ_JBITIJ010000032.1:5037-27040 GCF_044458825.1 Nocardia sp. NPDC050412 | reverse complement strand
TGCCCGAAGAACACGACTCGCGACTGCGGTGCAGGTGCTTCGACGGCTCGGACACGAGACGGGCCGCGAACGGTCGCTCGTAAGACTCGCTCCGTTGGGGTCGCCGACGGCGGGACGTTCGCCACCTGATGCACGCGTGCCCGAAGAACACGACTCGCGACTGCGGTGCAGGTGCTTCGACGGCTCGGACACGAGACGGGCCGCGAACGGTCGCTCGTAAGACTCGCTCCGTGGTGGTTGGTGGTGGCGGGGTGTTCGGCACTTGGTGCACGCATGCGGGAAGGGCGACCCCGCGACTTCACATGCGTTTGGACGGCTCGGATGCGAGACGGGCCGCGAACTCCTCGCTCGTAAGACTCGCTCCGTTGTGGTCATCTGAGCGGGTCGATCGGCCTTTGGATGTGTGCTCGCCCAGTGGCGGAGGCTGGTGGCTGCGTTGCAGGTGCTTCGACGGCTCGGACGCGAGACGGGCCGCGAACTCCTCGCTCGTAAGACTCGCTCCGTTGTGGTCGAAGGGCTCGCCTCGAAAGGCGAGCCCGGCGGGTGTGGCGGCTACTTGTGGCGGCCGTGCAGGATCGGGACCAGGCGGCGCAGCAGCTTCATGGTGGTCTGGGTCCGTGAGTAGCTGAGCAGTGCCATGCCGGGAATCGCGAAGCGCTGCACCGCGATCGAATGCGGCCGGGAGAATTCGCGCAGGCCGGGCTCGCCGTGGATGCGCCCGATTCCGGAATCGCCGACACCGCCGAAGGGCAGACCCGCGATGGCGGCGAAACCGAGCACCGAGTTCACCGAGGTCGCGCCGACGCGCAGCCGTCGGGCGATCTCCAGGCCGTTCTTCTTCGAGTAGACCGCCGAGGCCAGGCCGTACTTGGACTTGTTCGCCAACTCGACGGCCTCATCGACGCCGTCCACCGTCCGGATGGTGACGGTCGGGCCGAAGGTCTCCTCGGCCACGGCCTCGGAGTTCTCGTCAACATCGACCAGCACGACCGGCTCGATGAACGGACCCTTGACCGAGTCCGGCCCGCCGAGCACCGCGGTGCCGCCGTTCTTCAGCGCGTCATCGATATGGCGGCGCACGATATCGATCTGGCTGGGCATGGTCATCGGACCGTAGGCCGCATCGGTGCCCGAGCCCGGCTTGACGTCGGTCAGGATGCGTTTGACCTCGGCGACGAAGTCGTCGCGCACCGCGCGGTCCACATAGACCCGCTCCACACCGGCGCAGGTCTGGCCGCTATTCGCGGTGGCGCCCCAGGCGACCGCATCGGCAGCGGCCTTGATATCGGCATCGCCCGCGACGATCACCGCGTCCTTACCGCCGCATTCCAGCAGTACCGGGGTCAGTGATTCGGCGGCCGCGGCCATGATCTTCTTGCCGGTCGCGGTGGAGCCGGTGAACGCGATCTTGTCCACACCGGCCTGCACCAGTGCGGCGCCGGTCGCGCCGTAGCCATTGACAGTCTCGAAGATGCCTTCGGGCAGCTCCGGATTGGCTTTCTTGAACGCATCGGAGAGGAAATTGCCGATGCCGGTGGAGAATTCGCTGGGCTTGAATACCACGGTATTGCCCGCGGCCAGGGCGTAGGCGATGGAGCCGTTCGGGGTGTAGACCGGATAGTTCCACGGGCCGATTACGCCGATGACACCGAGCGGACGCTGCTCCACACGCGCGGAGAAGTTCGCCATGAACGCGCCGGGGGCGATCTTCTTCGGCGAGAGCACCTTCCTGGCATTCTTGGCTGCCCAGGCGATGTGCTCGAGCGCGAGCATCAACTCCAGGAACGCATCGTCGAGTGGTTTGCCGTTCTCCTTGTGGATGAGCGCGGTGAACTCCTCGGAGTCCGCGACCAACTGGCTCGACCAGCGCAGCAGATGTTTGCGCCGCTCGTCGAAGCTGAGTCCGCCCCAGGTCGCGGCGGCGGTGCGGGCCTTGGCGACGGCGGCGCGAACCGCGTCGGCATCGGCGATGGTATGGGTGGCAATGACCTCTCCGGTGGCCGGATCGACCGAATTCAACGCCGTCTCCGGTGTCGTTGGGGTGGTCTCGATGGTTGTCACGGTGGGTCTCTCCCTCTTGCCGAGATAAGTTAACGGCCATTCATCTGAGATGATGCTATGTCAGAACTCTCACCAGGTCACCCCTACCGTCAATTCTTCCCGAGTCTGTCGGCGCCGCGTGCAAGTATCGAGATATGTGCGGCAGATATGCGACAACTACCGATCCCGGTCGGCTCGCCGCCGAACTGGACGCCATCGACGAGACGCCGACCGGTAACAACGGCGGTTCCACCAACTACAACGTCGCACCGACTACCCAGGTGCTGACCGTGGTGGAGCGGCATGAGCACGACCACCCCGACGACGACCCGAAGTTGCGCATCCGGCGAATGCGCTGGGGCCTGATCCCGGTCTGGACCAAGGCCGCCGAACCGGGCGTACCGGTCAAGGGCAAACCGTTGTTCAATGCCCGCGCCGATAAGGCGACGACCACGGCATCGTTTCGCGATGCGGTGAAGTATCGCCGCTGCCTGGTACCGATGGACGGCTGGTACGAGTGGTTGGTCGAACCGGATGCCGGGGCCAAGGGCAAGGTCGCCAAACATCCGTACTTCATGTCGAATGCCGATGGCGCGCGCCTGTATATGGCCGGATTGTGGTCGGTATGGCGGGACCGTTCACAGCGGGAGAGCGAACCGCTGCTGTCATGCACCATCCTGACCACCGACGCCGTCGGCGAGCTGGCCCGCATCCACGACCGGATGCCGCTGCCCATGCCGCGGCAGCATTGGGCGGTCTGGTTGGATCCGGATCATCCGGCACCGGCCACACTGCTCGAGACGCCGAGCGCGGAATCGGTGGCGGACATTGTGGCGCGTCCGGTTTCGTCGCTGGTAAACAGCGTGCGCAATAATGGTCCGGAACTGTTGGCGCCGTTGGACTCTCGCGGTGGTACGGAAAAGGCCGGGCAGATCAGCTTGCTGTGATCGCCCGGCCCGCCGTTCATCCACTCAGAGCTGACACTTCACGCTATCGGTCACGATATTCAGCGCGCACTTGACGATACCGCCGCCCAGGTCGATGACCTTGCGGGCCACGCCGCCGCCCAGGTCGATAACCTTGCCGGCGACGCCGCCGCCCAACTTCTCGGCCTTGTCGGCCTTCTCATTCTTCGTCGGGGGGTTGTTCTTCTTCGGCCCGTCGTCAACGACATGCTCATCGAACGGGAAGTCGTTGACGTCGATCACCAGAGGGCTGCCGGGTGCGGCGGTGGCCGCAGGCGCTAGCAGCGCGACCGGGCCGGTGGTGAGCAGGAGAACTCCGAACAGAGCGACGATCATGGTGCTGCACAATCGCTGGCGCGCGGACATTTCGCATCACATCCTCGAGTCGGACGATCTGGGCCTGTTCAGTAACGCACAAATGTTGCTGACTGGTGCGGATTTATACGGATGTGACTGGTGAGGTTACCGCGCCGGTGAGCCGGATCAAGTCCGCAGGTGCCAGTTCGATCTCCAGACCGCGCCGTCCCGCGCTGCAAAGCATGCGGTCCCAGGCCAATGCCGAGGCATCGACCACGGTGGGCAGCAGCTTGCGCTGGCCGAGCGGGGAGATGCCGCCGAGAACGTAACCGGTGGTTCGCTCGACCTTCGTCTTATCCGCCATGGCGGCCTTGGGCGCACCGAGTGCCGCGGCGGCCGCCTTGAGCGACAAGGTATTCGGCACCGGCAGCACCGCGACCGCGAGCGCACCGGTCGACAATTCGATCACCAGCGTCTTGAAGATCTGCGCCGCCGTCACCCCGACCTCGGCGGCGAGTGCGTCGACCGCCTCGGTGCCATAGGAATCGGCGCGCGGATCGTGCTTGTACGCATGCACGCGATGGACCACACCGGCCTTGGTCAGGGTGCGGATCGCCGGGGTCGAGGCTGCTGCCATGCCGGTCACCCTAATGGCGGTCGGCAAGGGGATTTCGGGTCGGGGAGTTCGCTATGGGAACACAGTTGGGCGCGGACATGTTGCATGCGATACGAAAGCCGTACGGCGGCTGTAGGACGTGAAGGAGAGGTCGGTGCCCGTTCTGCTCGACGAACGCCCCGTGACGTCGCTGGTGCTCGATCTGCGACACTCTCGGCGCCCTCCGTGGTTACGCTCCGCTACCGCCTCCGGGCGTGTCGAGAGCGCCGCGGGGGACGCTCAGTTCTCACTCGATCTGCCCGCGCCTGTAGATTTGGCAGGTACGGCGATCGAAGGGATTGGTGTGACGAGCGACGATGACGTGGTGACCGACGGTGCGGTCGGCGCCGCGGTCGAGGATACCGCGCTGGTGCGGCGGTTCGAGCGCGATGCGCTCCCGTTGCTAGACCAGCTCTACGGTGCCGCGCTGCGCATGACCCGTAATCCGGCCGATGCCGAGGATTTGGTGCAGGAGACC
Source organism: Nocardia sp. NPDC050412 (assembly GCF_044458825.1). Classification (NCBI taxonomy): domain Bacteria; kingdom Bacillati; phylum Actinomycetota; class Actinomycetes; order Mycobacteriales; family Nocardiaceae; genus Nocardia; species Nocardia sp. NPDC050412. The sequence goes on along the minus strand of NZ_JBITIJ010000032.1, from coordinate 22,605 downwards.
TACGTCAAGGCGTTCCAGGGCTTCAAATCCTTCAAGGAGGGCACCAATCTGCGTGCCTGGCTCTACCGCATCCTGACCAACACCTACATCAACTCCTACCGCAAGAAGCAGCGTCAGCCCGCGCAGTATCCGACCGACGAGATCACCGACTGGCAGCTTGCCGCCACCGCCGAGCACACCTCGACCGGACTGCGTTCGGCCGAGGTCGAGGCGCTGGACGCACTGCCCGACGACGACATCAAGGCCGCACTGCAGGAGCTGCCGGAGGAATTCCGGATGGCGGTGTACTACGCGGATGTCGAGGGTTTCCCGTATAAGGAAATCGCCGACATCATGGGCACCCCCATCGGTACGGTGATGTCCCGGCTGCATCGCGGTCGCAAGCAGCTCAAAGGATTGCTCGCCGATGTGGCGCGCGAACGTGGATTCAACCGCAACGGCGCGGAACGCCAGGAGGTCAAGCAGTGAGTACGGAGCGTGACCCCGATATGGAGTTGGACTGCACGGCTGTGCTCGCCGACGTCTGGCTCATGCTCGACGGTGAATGTGACGATGCCACCCGGGCCCGGCTACAGCACCACATGGATCACTGCTCGCCGTGCATCGAGGCCTACGGCATCGAGGAGAAGATCAAGGGCCTGCTGAGCCGCAAATGCGGCGGCGATCGGGCACCGGATTCGCTGCGTGATCGGCTGACCCTGGAGATCCGCCGATCCGTCACGGTCACCCGGGTCGAGACCACCGAGTAGTGCCGAAGACAGAAAAAACACCGAGTGCCTTACGAACGATCTTGGCCCTCGGTGTTTTTCGTCTGTTACGGCTCAGGCGTTAGGACGCTTGCCGTGGTTGGCCGCGCTTCCCTTGCGGCTGCGCTTCTTACGACCACGCTTACCCATAGGTAGTCTCCCTTCTGATCGAAGGTCATTGTTTCATGTGTGGTTGGCTGTAGTTTCAGCGGATACGGGCGAACGAGTGGATGGGGTGTCATGGCGGAGGAAGTGCTCTCGGAGCTGGTGTCGGTCGTGCAGCAAGTTGTCGTTGCCGAGGGTGATGAGGTGCACGAGGGTGACACCCTGGTGATCCTCGAGTCGATGAAGATGGAGATCCCGGTGCTCGCCGAAAGCAGTGGCACAGTGACCTCGATCGGCGTCGAAGAGGGCGATGCGATCAAGGCCGGGCACCTGATCGCCGTCATCTCTTAACTTCTGAAGCGGGTAGATCGAATATGGCGACACTGAGTGAGCTGCTGGCCGAACACACCGACCTACCCGGCGTCGCCGTGGACCATCTGCAGCGGGTGGTCGGCGATTGGCAGTTGCTGGCCGATCTGTCCTTCGCGGATCTGCTGCTGTGGGTCGGTGCGGGACCGATCGTCGACGGCGCCGATATCGTCTGCGTCGCACAGTGTCGCCCGACGACCGCGCCCACCGTCCATCCAGAGGATCGGGTCGGCGGAACCGCCTTGCACGCTGATCATCCGCAGGTCTTCGACGCGCTGATGACCGGCAAGATCGTGCGCGCGGACAGCGATATCGAGGCCGAGGGCGTCTACCATCCGCCTCCGGTGCACGCCATCCGCGAGGCCATTCCGGTGCGCTGCGGCGACGATGTCATCGCGGTGCTCAGCCGCGATACCGATCTGCAGCGTTCCCGGGTGCGCAGCACGCTGGAGATCGCCTATGTCGCCTGCGCCGACGATCTGTGCCAGATGATCGCTGACGGCACCTTTCCGACCACCGAGGACCGCGCCGCGACGCATTCCAGTCCGCGCGCGGGCGACGGCTTCATCCGGCTCGATACCGAGGGCATCGTCGTCTACGCCAGCCCGAACGCACTGTCGGCTTATCACCGGATGGGGCTGCAGTCGGATCTGGCCGGTCAGGATCTGGCCGTCACCACCCGCTCGCTGATCACCGATCCGTTCGACGCCCAGGAGGTCGTCGGCGATATCCAGGCCGCCCTGGCGGGCCGGACCGGGCGCCGCATGGAGGTCGAGGCGCGCGGCGCCACCGTGCTGCTGCGCACCCTGGTGCTTCGCCCGCACGGCGAATTGGCCGGTGCCGCGGTGCTGGTCCGCGATGTCACCGAGGTCAAGCGCCGCGACCGCGCACTGCTCAGCAAGGATGCGACCATCCGGGAGATCCACCACCGGGTGAAGAACAATCTGCAGACCGTGGCCGCGCTGCTGCGACTGCAGGCGCGCCGCACCGAGAACGAGGAGGCGCAGGTCGCACTCACCGAATCGGTGCGCCGGGTCACCTCGATCGCCTCGGTGCACGAAATGCTGTCCATGTCGGTGGACGAAGAGGTCGATCTCGACGAGGTGGTGGACCGGCTGCTGCCGATCATGGCCGATGTCGCGACCGTGCACACCGCGAGAATCAAAGTGCGCCGGGCGGGTTCGCTGGGCGTGTTCTCCGCCGAACGCGCCACCCCGCTGGTGATGGTGCTCACCGAACTGGTGCAGAACGCCATCGAGCACGCCTTCGATTCAGGCGAAAACGGCACGGTGACAATCCGTTCCGAGCGTTCGGCGCGCTGGCTGGACGTGATCATCAGTGATGACGGCCGCGGGCTGCCGCCGGGTTTCAGCCTGGAATCCTCCGACCGCCTCGGCCTGCAGATCGTGCGCACACTGGTCACCGCCGAACTCGGCGGTTCCATCGGTTTACATCCAGGTGCCGATATCGGCACTGACGCGGTGCTGCGCGTCCCGTTGGGCCGCCGCTCAGGGCGCTGAGTTGAACTCGCCTGGTAGGCAATAAGTCTCAGCTTCCACACACATCTGACCACAACGGAGCAAGTCTTACGAGCGACTGTTCGCGGCCGTTCTTGCGGCCGAGTCGTCGAAGCGCATGCGCCGCAGGCGCGAGACACTAGGGGGCCGCGAACACGCAGCGCCGCAGGCGCTGCAATCAGACACAGGCACAAAATAGCCCGGCACCTGGGTGCCGGGCTTGACTGCGTTACCGGGCCGGGCTGATAGGTCCGGTAACGCTGGTCGTCCTACTAGACGACGGTGCGGGTACGTGTGCGGGCGTTGCGACGTTTGAGCGCCCGACGCTCGTCCTCGCTCATACCGCCCCACACGCCGGCATCCTGCCCGGACTTCAGGGCCCAGGACAGGCAGTCGGCGGTAACGGGGCAGCGAGCGCAGACCAGCTTGGCATCGGCAATCTGCGCGAGCGCCGGACCACTGTTACCCACCGGGAAGAACAGCTCGGGGTCCTCATCGCGACAGATGGCCTTGTGGCGCCAGTCCATTCCTCTGCTCCTTTGCTGGGCGCCGCGAAGGGCGCCTACGGTTTGTGGATCGTTCACTTGTGCGACTCGAATGTTTCCGCACGGTTGCTTGTGAATGCTTTCACGAACACCGTAGATGTCAATAGGTATCTGGTGCACCGTGGGGAAGCTCACGCTCTCAAGGAACCCCTGGGGGAACCTGCCCGGTCCTTTGTACTCGCTCTACCCGGTTTTCGCAGCACAACACCGGGTTTTTTCGCGCGTTTCGTGCTCATTTCGAGCGTGGAGCGACGACCTCGAGCACGTCCGGCACAGCTGTGAAATCCACCATGTTGCGTTTTCCGATGAAGTCGCCATCGATTTGCAGCCCGATGGGCTCGCTCGCCTCGATACGCACGGATGGCACATCGTCCTCGCGAAATAGGTTGCGGGACTTGGGATTTCCATGGGCTGCGAGAAGCTGCCTGGCGAGCAGTAGCGTGGAGACCACCGACATCGACCGCACGGCAAACACGCCGAGACCGGTTTCGAAGGCCGTTCCCGGGTTGGTGTGCACCGGGGTGGCGTTCAGGTAGGTCCACGGGCTGGTGTTCGTTACGAAGGCGTAATGGACCTCACCGATAGGTTCGAAACCAGGGATCACGATCCGGACGCTCGGCTCCTTGCGCTTCGACTTGAAGAACTGTCGGACGGTTGTGCGAACGTAGCGACCGGGGGTGGCGGCATGGCCGTTGGCGCGGCTGTTGTCGATCGCCTCGCAGACATCCGCGTCCAGGCCGACGCCCGCGCTGAAGCCGAACCAGCGATCATCGGCGAGGCCGAGCCCGATCTTGCGGTCATGCTCGAGGGTGAGCAGATCGATGAGCTGGTTGGTCGCGGTCACCGGATCCGGGGAGATGCCGAGGGCGCGTGCGAACACATTCGCCGAGCCGCCCGGAATCACGCCGAGGCGCGGCAACCAGGCATGTCCGTCGTCGACCTGGGGTAGCGGCAGGTAGCCGTTGATGGTCTCGTTGACCGTCCCATCGCCGCCGTGCACCACGATCAGATCCATCTCGTTGGTTGCCGCCCACTGCGCCAATTCCGCCGCGTGGCCGCGGTGCTGGGTATGCGCGACGGTCAGCTGGGTCCGGCTCTCCAACGCGTGCGCCAGCAGGTCCCGCGTCGCCGGCGTAGTCGAGGTGGCATTCGGATTCACGATCAGCAACGTCCGCACCTTCGCCACCCTAATCGGCGCACGGCCCGGTCCGAAAAGCCGCCGAGTGCGTTCTAGGCTTGGCCCCGTGGCGGACAGCGGCAAAGACGAGGTTTCGGCGGGTGTGCCCGCGACGGTGCGCGGTGCGGGCGGATTGGTTGGGTTGGAGGGGGCGGTGGCCGTGGTCGTGGCGATCGTGCTGATCGTGCGCGGCCTGCTCGGACACGATCAGAGCGCCGCGAGCGGGTACGGCACGGCAGCGTGGTTCGGCATTCTCGGCGGGGCGGTGCTCGCGGCCGGGGTCGGACTTTTTCTCGGGCACCGATGGGGGCGGGCCATTGCTGTGATCGCCCAGGTGCTCCTGCTTCCCGTCACCTGGTCGCTGCTGACCGATTCGCATCAGCCGGTGCTCGGGGCGCTGCTCGGCATTGTCGTGGTGGGCGCACTGGTACTCCTGTTCGCGCCCGCGTCGAATCGCTGGATGGCCGAGGTTTACGGGATCGAACCGGAATCGAAGTAGCCGGGGTTCAGGCGGTGGCGGACCGCAGCGTCTGACGGCATAGGTGATCGGCCTGCCGGGTGGTTTCCGGCTGTCGGTAGCGCGGGGTGAGCGTGAGCACCTGGGCGCATGCGGTGTCCAGGTCGATGAGATGGCCGACCGAGACGAAGACGGGTTTGACGTCGCGTCGGGTGCGCAGCGCGCGCCCGACGACCTCGCCGTCCATGGTGATATCGCTGACCGCTCCGCGTTCTGGACCGGGTTCGCGGTAATCGCCCCACGGTGTCTTGGCAACGCCGATTGTCGGTGTCCCCGTGAGGATTCCGATGTGGCAGGCCAAGCCGAAGCGGCGCGGGTGTGCGAGTCCTTGTCCATCACAGATCAGCAGATCCGGTGTGGTAACGAGCTTTTTGAGGGCGGCGAGGGTTATCGGCAGTTCACGGAAGGACAGCAGGCCGGGCAAGTAGGGAAACGTGACCGGCCCATGCGCTACCGCGGTATCGACGGGATCCAGTGTGGCACTGTCCAATACGACGACGGCCGCAGCGGCGATCCCGGCTTCGTCGTCGTAGGCGGAGTCGAGTCCGGCGATGGTGCGGAATCGCGGCGGATGCGGATCGGCCGCAATCACCAATGGCCGCAAGGCATCCTGGATCGCCATGGCCTCCTCTGCGGTGGTCGGCCAATCCGTGGGTGCGGTAACCCTCACTCACTCACCAGGCTTCGGCGGCGAGCTTATCGATGGCCGCGCCGGTGAGCCGGTAGCCGACCCACTGGTCCTGCGGGTTGGCGCCGATGGATTTGTAGAACTCGATGGCTGGCGCATTCCAGGTCAGCACGGCCCAGTCGACCCGGCTGTAGCCATTGGCGACGGCCTCCTCGGCGAGGGCGGCGAGCAGTGCCTTGCCGTAACCCTTGCCGCGGGTTTCCGGTTTCACGTACAGGTCCTCCAGGTAGATGCCGTGTACGCCGGTCCAGGTGGAGTAGTTCAGGAACCAGATCGCACACCCGACCACACCGGTCTCGTCCTCGACGACATGCGCGAAAACCGCGGGCGACGGCCCGAACAGCGCGGTGTCCAGCTGCTCGGCGGTGAGCGTGCACTCCGCGCGGGACTTCTCGTACTCGGCGAGATCCTCGACCAGGCCAACCATGGCGGGTACATCGGCGGAGGTGGCGCGACGGATCTGGCCGGGGCGAGTCATAGTGCTGCTCCATGGTTTGCGGGAACTAGGTTGTGCGCCAGGATGGTTCGGTCATCATGTTCGTAACCGAGCACGGTGATCGCGGCGGTCGACATCGCGAAGCGCCGCCCCTCCCGGATATCGAGCTCGGCCCAGCGGGCGATCAGCGCCCGGGAAAAATGACCGTGACCGACCAGCACGATATCCCGGTCCGGCAGTGCCGGGCCCACCGATACCAGCACCCGATCGGCGCGTGCGCTGACCTGCGCGGCCGTCTCGCCACCGGGCACAACTCCGGTCCAGATGGTCCAGCCGGGATCGTGCTCGCGGATCTCGACGGAGGTTTTGCCCTCGTAATCGCCGTAATCCCATTCGGCCAGATCGGCATCGACAACCGTATCGGTGAGCCCAGCGAGCGCCGCCGTGTGGACAGCGCGTTGACGCGGACTGGTGAGCACCAGCGGGTCACGCAGCTTCAGCTCGTCGAGCAGGCCGCCCGCGGCGCGGGCCTGCTCCTCACCGCGCTCGGTGAGTGGCAGATCGGTGCGGCCGGTATGGCGCCGCTGGCTGGACCATGTGGTTTCGCCGTGCCGGAGCAGAACCAGTCGGGCGTCGTCGCGTGCGGACATGAGTTCCATCATGAAGTACGGGTCCGACACCGCCGGGGACGGGCGGGTGCTAGCCGAGCGCGAAGATCTCGGTGCCGCGCTTTTCCAGCACGGTGGTACCGAGGACGGCGAGCGAGATGGGGGACCCGTCGTAGCCGGGGCGGGCCACCGGAATGCGCGACACTTCGGTGCCCGAAGTTGGGTCGAGGACTGTGATGGCGCCGTCGACCGGCACGAGTAGTCGGCCCGCCATGAAGACGGGACTGCCGAGTGCGCTGGGAGCGGCCCAGATCGGATCGAAAGTGCCCGCGTTCAAGGCGATCAGGCTATTGCCGGTGAATACCAGGAACAGCGAACTGATTCGGGTGGTCGTCGTCTTATCGCTCAGCGGTGCGGAAAGTTGGTGCACCACAAGCGCATTCCCGGTGCCGTCGAAGACCTCCAGCCGCGGCGATATCGCTTCGGCGGTCGCGGTGGCAGGTGTACCGGGCAGGTACAACACGATTCGGTTGTCGGACACCGCGATTACGCGTCCGTCGGGGGAGTCCGAACCGGATCCGTTGAGCACATGCGAGCCGTACTCCTCGGGCACCGTATTGTCCTTCGGCGCCGGATTGAGCACGGTCAGCCGGTTGGTGGGATCTTCGGGGCAGCGTTCGAGCACCGCGAGCCGGGTGGAGCTCGAACTCGACGAGATCAGCTTGCAGCCCTTGCGCGGTTGAGTTTTCACGTTCACCGGTGCGTCGACGTAGCCGTATTCGAGGGTGCGCACCAGATCCGAGCGCCACATCTCCAGCCGCCGCGGCCCCTGGGCCAGTACATAGGTGCCGTCGACCGATAGCTGCACGGCGGGATCCATGTAGCTGCTGCGCGCGGTCCGGCGCGAACCGTCCTCACCGGCCAGCAGCGTGGCCTGGCTGCAGCCGCGCTGGTCCTTGTACACCGCGATCACGGTGCCGAACTGCGACTCGACGCCGCACAGGGGTAGGTCTCGCCGGTAGTGCCACACTTCCGTACCCGTGCGCGGATCGTGCCCGGTGACCGTGCCGTCCGCGCCCGTGACGACGGTGCCCGCAGCCACCAGCGCCCGGTTCGCCGCCGGGTCGGGCGCATGCCACAGCTCATGCAGACTCGTCGGAACCTGATCTGCCGCCGCCGGAGTGGAAACCGGATGTTCCGCCGTCACCGATTCGGTTCCCCTGGCATCGCTGCGCGCCCACACCACCACGGCCGCGATCACCACGACCACGGCGATCGCGACTGCGGAGATGATGTCGGCGCGCGTTCGCCGCTCGGGTGCGAGCACGTTTGCGAGAGTACAACGTATCGCTCGGCCGATGCGATCGGTCTCACCGTGGACACCCGCCGACCGATGACGGCTACCGGTGCGCTCAATGGTGCTTACCTGCCGATATTTCCGCGTTCCGCGCTCGCATGCGACAGTGCATCAGGAGAACGCGCGCGCATCCGCGCTGGGGCCGCTGAGACGCCTGCCCACGACAGACGTGCCTGCTTATCGACGACCCGTCGACGCTTACCTGCGACCGTGTATCGCAAGACGCGGCCGGGGCCTGCCGCTGAGACACCACAGGCGCGCCTGCCCATGACAGACGCGCCTGCGTATCGACTATGCCGAGGCGGTCACCGTTTCGGGAGCGGTGTCCGCCGCTGCTTCGCCAGCCGCTGCTTCGCCAGCGGGCTTGCGGCGACGGCGCCGACGGCGCGCGGGCTGTTCGGTGGTTTCGGCGTCATCGGTATCGCTGTCCGAGTCCGCTTCGGCGCTCACGTCCGCGTTGTCATTCGACTCGGTGCCGTTCTCCGTGCCGTTTTCGGTGGCACCGCTGGACTTGCGCCGACGGCGGCGGCGACGGGCGGGCTTATCCGCCGTCTCGTCGTCGGTCGCATCGTCGAGTGGGGCGGCGGCGTCATCGGTTTCGGTGTCGTCGGTTTCGGTGACGTTGGCTTCGCCGTCGAGCGGCTGTCCCGCGCGGGTACGGCGCCGATTGCGCTTGCGCGGCGTGCGGGCGGGGCGCTCGACTACCTCGGCGTCCTCCTCGCGGACCGGCTTCGGCTTGCGGATCGTGCCGGTGACGCCCTCCGGAATACCGAGGTCGGAGAACAGATGCGGCGAGCGCGAATACGTTTCGACCGGATCCGGGATGCCGAGGCCCAGGGCGGTGTTGATGGCGGCCCAGCGGTTCAGTTCGTCCCAGTCGATCAGCGTGACCGCGACACCGGTGCGTCCGGCCCGGCCGGTGCGCCCGATCCGGTGCACGTAGGTCTTCTCGTCCTCCGGGCACTGGTAGTTGACCACGTGGGTGACATCGTCGATATCGATGCCACGCGCCGCGACATCGGTCGCGACCAGCACATTGATGGCGCCCTTGCGGAACTTATTGAGCGCCTTCTCCCGAGCGATCTGCCCGAGGTCACCGTGCACGGCGCCGACGGCGAAGCCGCGGTCGGCCAGATCGTCGGCGACCTTCTGCGCGGTGCGCTTGGTCCGGGTGAAGATCATGGTCGCGCCGCGGGTCTCGGCCTGCAGCACCTTGGCGACGAGTTCGCTCTTGTCCAGTGCGTGCGCCCGATAGACGAACTGCGCGGTGCGATCGTGCACGGCCGAATCGTGCGGTTCTTCGGCTCGGATATGCGTCGGCCTGGTCAGGAAGGTGCGCGCCAGGGTGATGATCGGGCCCGGCATGGTGGCCGAGAAGAGCATGGTCTGACGCTGCGTCGGAACCATGCCGAGAATGCGTTCGATATCGGGCAGGAAGCCCAGATCCAGCATTTCGTCGGCCTCATCCAGGACGAGCACGCCGATCTTGCCGAGGATCAGATGGCCCTGATCGGCCAGATCCATGAGTCGGCCGGGGGTACCGACGACTACGTCGACGCCGGAGCGCAGCGCGGCGATCTGGGACTCGTACGGGCGGCCACCGTAGATCGAGAGCACGCGCAGCTGGCCCTGGTGGTTCTTCAGGTACTTGCTCGCGTTTTCCAGATCCTGGGTGACCTGAATGCAGAGTTCGCGCGTCGGCACGATGATCAGTGCCCGGGGTGTGCCGTCCAGCGGGGTCGTCCCGGTGTCGGCGGTGGCGATCCGGTGCAGCAGCGGCACACCGAATCCGAAGGTCTTACCCATCCCCGTGCGGGCCTGACCGATCAGATCTTCACCGGCCAGAGCCAGTGGCAGGGTCAGTTCCTGAATTGCGAAGGTACGTTCGATTCCGATCTCGCCGAGCGCTCGCACGATTTCATCGCGAACCCCCAATTCGGCGAATGTCGGAGCGGTGTGCGTTTCGTCCAGTTCGGCGGTCAGTAGCGTATCCGCCAGACCAGGTTCCTGTTCGACAGTGATCTTGCTCAGGTTCGTGCCTTTCCTCGTTATCGCGTCACACGCGCACGAGGTGTGGGGCGGACCGGCCGGCCCGCGACAACCACATATCCGCCTGTGATACTCACCTCGGCCACTGCCCTGATACCTGCGGCAACTCGTCGTTTTCGGCGGCTGACCTCAGCAGATATCGGCGCGGCGCAAGGGTGATGCGGATCTGGTGCGCGCACATATTCCCGGACTTCGAAAACCTCGTCGGCGACACTCGGGCGACCGTACGATCCGGCGACTCGACAGACGAAAATTTCCGTTGTCCGCAAAGATTGTAGCGTGATATTGTGCATGGCTCGAATTGCCGTCACGGTATTTCCGGACGGAATGCGCGGTGTCCATGCGTTGACCATCGACGTACGCTGCGCCACATGGCAATTCATCTAGCGCGTCGAATCTGGCACACTCTCGAACCCATCCACGATGTCGTGTATTTCGGCTCGGATGTCAAGCAGGCCGGAGTCGTGCTCGGACTGCGCGGTTTCTGGCAGACCTACTTCGCGTTCCGGGCCGCGCCGCTCGGAGCGGTGGGCGCTGGCACCGTACTGGCGACCTTCGCCGGATTCCATCCCGACACGGTGGCCAAGGCGGTCCCGGACGCCTGGACCCGGACGACGCCGCAGGCCTGTCTGCAGGCCCGGCTCGCCTTCTCGGTCGGGTTGTTGCGCGGGGCCGGAGCCGGTGACGCCGATTGCGCTCGTGCCGTCGAATTGCTCGAACCGGTGGTGCGCACTGCCGATCCGACCGGCCGCCCGTTGTATGCGGCGAATGCGGAATTGCCGCTGTCCACCGATCCGGTGGCCGCACTGTGGCAGCTCACCACCACACTGCGCGAACATCGCGGCGATGGCCATGTGGCGGCCCTGGTTGCCCGCGGTCTGTCCGGATCGCAGGCGTTGGTGCTGCAGGTCGCGGCCGGTAAAGCGCCCGAATCGGTGATGCGGCCCGCGCGCGGCTGGTCGGAGCGGGAATGGTCCGATATCGCCGATGAGTTGCGTGCTCGGGGTTTGATCGCGGGGGAGCCGATCAGTCCGCAGCTGACCGGCTCCGGTGCCGAATTGCTCGGACGGGTCGAGGCAGATACCGACGAGGCGGCCTGGAACGGCGCATTGGCGGCGCTGTCGCAGGATGCCATCGCGGAGCTGACCTACTTGCTCGACCCGTTGGCGAAGCGCGTTCAGGAGAGCGTGGTGCCGCCGCTCAATCCGATCGGCATGACTCGGGGCTGAGCGATGCACGATCGCTCACAAATCAGAGTTGCCTGTTACCGCCGGTAACGGGATGTGAGACATTTTTGAGGTGAGTTTCACCGACACAGTCACCATCGCGGCGCGCAATGCGTGGGCGCTGACCTTCGGCCATGGCGTCGAGGCGCCGGACCCCGCCCCGTCGACGGTGCTGTGGGACGAACCGCATCGGCAGCTGCGCCGCTTCGAGGCTACCGGATCCGCCGCTGCCGCAACGGATTCGGCGGTGCTGCTGGTGCCGCCGCTGGCCGCGCCCGCCAGCTGCTTCGATCTGCGTCCGGATCAGAGCCTGGCCCGATTCCTGCTGGAGACGGGCCGGGCGCCCTACGTCGTCGACTACGGCGAAATCACCTTCGCCGACCGGCGGATGGGCTTCGAGACCTGGATCGATGACATTCTGCCCGAGGCGATCCTGCGCACCTGCGCCGATCGCGACGGCCGTCCGGTCGATCTTGTCGGCTGGTCCATCGGCGGCACCCTCGCCCTGCTGACCGCGGCCGCGCACCCCGAACTGCCGATCCGCTCTATTACCGCCGTCGGCTCGCCGCTGGACTACGACAAGATGACCGGCATTCCGCAGGTGCGCGCGGTCGCCAAGCTGACCGGCGGCATCGCCACCTCGACGGCGGTGCGCGCGGCGGGTGGCATTCCGGCCACGCTGACCCGGATCGCCTACAAGGTCACCGCATGGGATCGCGAACTCACCCGCCCCTGGTTCGTCGCGAGCAATATCGCGCGCACCGAAGCGCTGGCCAAGATGGAGTCCATCGACCGATTCATGTCCGAGATGCCCGGCTATCCCGGCCGCTTCTACGGCCAGCTGTGGGGCCGACTGATCCTGAACAACGACATCGGGCGAGGTGTCGTGCAGTTCGGCAAGCGTCGCATCGAGTTGGCTGACGTGACCGCGCCGGTGTTGCTGGTCGGCGGACCCGCCGATGTCATCACCCCCGCCGCCGCGGTGGCCGCCGGACAGCGCATCCTCACCGGCGCGCAGTCCGTTCGCTACGAAACCGCACCCGGTAGTCATCTCGGCATCCTCACCGCCGAAACCGCACGCGACACGACCTGGACCTATCTCGACAAGTTCCTGGCCGGATATCGGTAGAGCGTTGAGCTCGAGTGATTTCATCCGTACATGGGTAACTCGTCGGGTACGCCCAGAATTCGATCCCCCGAATCCGTCAGCCCGTAACACGACACGTTCGGCAATAACTGGTCGGCTGAATATCCGGGGAGGCGGGGGAGCACTACGCTGTGCGATATGGGAGCACAGTCACCAGCAGCGGTAGGGGTTTCGTTGTCCGGCTCGTCCATTTCCGCCAACGATACGGGCGTGATCGACCTGTTCGCGGTGCTCGCCTACGGTGAGATCTCGGCGTTCTACCGGCTGGCCGAGGAGGCCAAGCTGTCGCCGACGCTGCGCGGCAAGGTGGCCGTCGCGAAGATGGCCGCCGCCGAGATGCGTCACTTCGAAACCCTGGAATCCGCGCTGGCCGAACGCGGTGTGGATATCTTCGACGCGATGGCGCCGTTCGTGCGCGCCCTGGACGCCTACCACGACTCCACCGATCCCTCGACCTGGCTCGAATCGATGGTGAAGTTCTATGTGGGTGACGGAATCGCGGCCGACTTCTACACCGAGATCGCCGGCGCCCTGTCTCCCGAGGTCTCCGCCGTGGTCCGGGATGTGCTCGCCGAGACCAGCCACTCGGAATTCGTGGTGGAGGAGGTGCGCCGCGCCGTCGCGACCAGCCGCTCCGAGCGCGACCGGCTGACGCTGTGGGGTCGGCGGCTGCTCGGTGAGGCGATCACCCAGGCGCAGTACGTCATGGCCCAGCGCGACGAACTCACCGAGCTGGTGCTCGCCGCGACCGGTGACCTCAACGGCATCGCCGCGCTGTTCGAGCGCATGCAGGCCAGCCATGCCGAGCGCATGGCCGTCTTGGGAATCTGATTACTCGTTGACCGCGCGGACCAGCCGCAGGCCGGGTGATTGCGCCTGTGCCTGGTCGGTGAGCCAAACGACGACGCACTGATCCTTATCGGCGTTCATGGCTTCGAACGGGATATCGATATGGCCGTACTCCGGGTGGTCGAATCGCATCGTGCCCGAGGTCAAGTCGTCGATATGCTGTGGCTGCCAACGGCTTTCGAATTCCGGATAGGCGAGCAGCGCGTCGATCAGCTCGAGTAGGCGGTCCTCGCCCGGCCAGCGGATCGTCGCGCGCCGCAGTGCGGCCGAGAAAATATCGGCCACCTCGTCCCAGTTCCGGAGCACCTGCTTGGCGCGCGAATGCGCGAAGGTGAACCAGGCCAGATTCACGACCTCCGGATTGTCCAGTAGCCCGACGGGTTTCGCGATGTTCTCCCAGGCCGGATTCCAGCCGAGCACATTGAGCCGCCGCCCGATCACGAAGGCCGGGGTGGGATGCAGTGCGCGCAGGATGGTCTCGATCGCGGGCGTCGGATGCTCCACCACGGATTCGGTGGTGGGACAGCGGGACTCATTACTCGAGGTGACGGCGAGCCAGCCGAAGTGGTGGCGGTCCTTACCCTCGATCAGCAGCGCCTGCGCGAGCGCATCGATGACCGCCCCCGACGGATTGGTATCGCGCCCCTGCTCCAACCGGGCCAGATAGTCGGCGCTCACTCCGGCGCGCACCGCGACCTCTTCACGGCGCAATCCCGGGGTACGTCGGCGTCCGCCCTCGGGAAGTCCCACATCCGCCGGCCGCAATTGGGCGCGGCGCGCGATGAGGTATTCCGCGAACGGATTGGGTGCCATACGTTTCATCGTGCCCCGTCCTGGGATGGTTATCCGCGCCCTGACGGGTCCAGGATAACGGCGGTCTGGCTAGCGGACCACGGTCCGGTCATGGTCTATGGCATGACATCTTCCGCTGAATCCACTGCCACCACGCTCACCCCGGGTTCCTGGACCCTGGACTCGATGCACTCCCAGGTCGAATTCACCATCCGCCACCTCGGCATCTCCAAGGTCCGCGGCCGCTTCAACAAGTTCGAGACCGAATTCGTCGTCGACGACAAGGGCTTCGCAACGCTCGGCGCCACCATCTACCTCGACTCCTTCGACACCGGCAATGCCGATCGCGACAACCACGTCCGCACCGCCGACTTCCTCGATGTCGCCAACCGCCCCACTTTGAGCTTCCGCGCCGTCGAGCCGGTGCTGATCGCGGAATCGTTCGAGGTCGAGGGCGAGGCCACGCTCGGCGGGATCACCAAGCCGGTCACCCTCGATGTCGAGTGGGGCGGTGTCCAGGAATTCGCCGGGACCGGCGACCGGCACGCCGGTTTCTCCGCGACCGGAACCATCAAGCGCACCGACTTCGGCGTCGGCGGTCCGCTGCCCGGCATGCTCAGCGATGCCGTCAAGGTCGAACTGGAAATCCAGCTCATCGAGCCCAAGTAGGCATACCCGCGAGCGGGACGGCGTTCGCGACAGGCGAACGCCGGCCGCGCGGTCGCTCGACGGCGCTATCGGATCCCGGACGTGACTACTGATTTCCCAGGTACATGGGCAACTCGTGGGGTACGCCCAGTACTGGCGAGCTATCCGGTCGCCGGTCGCCGACGTGGGTTTCGTGGCTCTTAGTGGGGCGCAGAATACCCGGGGAGGCGGGGGAGCATTAGCCTTGATTCGACAGCACACAGGACTCTAGGTTCGGAGGTTGGCCGTGGAGGTCAAGATCGGTATTTCGGATAGCCCGCGCGAGCTCGTGATCAACAGCGGGCAGACCCCCGACGAGGTCGAGGCGCTGGTGTCCGGTGCGCTGAGCGGTGAGAACGGCGTCGTCGCACTCACCGACGAGAAGGGCCGCAAGTTCCTGATCCAGGCCTCGAAGGTCGCCTATGTCGAGATCGGCGCCGCCACCGGCGGTCGTGTCGGCTTCGCGGCGGTCTGAGCCGAACCGCGACCCAACAAACGAGAGCCCCCGCACTCGGGTGAGTGTGGGGGCTCTGCTGCCCGAATACTCGATCAGTTGATCGGATGCAGCGGCACGTGCGACAGACCGCCCCACGCCAGCGAAACAGTGGTGTCGACCGCCTCTTCCTTCGGAATCGGCCGATCCGCCTCCAGCCAGTACCGTGCGGTGAACTGGCTGGTACCGACCAGTCCGACCGCGAGGATCCTGGCCCGGTACGGGTCCAAACCGGAATCGTGGGCGACCAGATCGAACACCGCGTCCACACAGGCCTCGGTGGCCTGCTCGACCCGGCGCTGCACCTGCGGCTCGCTGATCAGATCGGATTCGAAAACCAGTCGGAAGCCCTGCATTTCGTTGTCGACGAAATCGAAGTAGGCCTGCACCGCGGCACGCACACGCTGCCGGTTGTCGGTGGTCGAGCGCAGCGCCTGGCGCACACTCGACACCAGCATGTCGACGTAGTTCTGCAGCACCGCCAAATAGAGTTCGAGCTTGCTGGCGAAGTGCTGATAGAGCACCGGCTTGCTCACTCCGGCGCACTGCGAGATCTCGTCCATGCCCGCGGCGTGGTAGCCGCGCTGAACGAACACCTCACTGGCGGCCGCGAGTAGCTGTTGACGACGCTCGTCGCGCGGAAGCCGGGTACCGCGCTTGGTTGGCGCGATGGCATCGGACGACATTCTGCGGGACGCCATCCGGTCCACGAGGTCAGTCATTTTTCGGCTCTCCCAGTCGATGCCCCGGCAAATTGGGGTGTACACCGGGTATCCCATGAACGATACCCGGTTGCACCGCGTCTGCCGATCGGGGCCGCAGTTGCGGTCCACTCGGTGAGATATATCGCAGCCAATCGGGAGCGCAGGCATACCCGGGTCGAGGGTATTGCGCCCTGTGAGACTCTGGTTGACGTGACCGACCGAGCGGAAAGACCCTCCGGCGGTGGGCGCAGCGCGCACCGCCGGGCTGGCTCCGCCGCGTCCGGTTCCGTAGTCTCGGGCTCTGTGGAAAGGCCAGGCCCCGAGGTGCGTACGGGGGCAGTCACCGGAAACGGTGCCGCTGCCCGGGATGGCGCCGAGGGTGAGATCGAATGGAGATCCGGTTCGCCACCGAGCACTGCGAACGGTGTCGAGATCTATGACCCCCTCGGCTTGAACGAATCACCCGTCGATCGTGCCTATCAACCGTTGCGGGCCCGCTGGGACCCCACCGCCCCCGACGAGAGTCGTTCCCGCGCATCGAGACCCGAGCGCGATACCAAGAAGCAGAGCGCACTCGGTCGTTTCATCCGCACCTACGGATGGCGTGCCTACGCACTTCCCGTACTTTTCGTGGTGACCGTGCTGGTGATCGTGGACGCGGTGCGCGGGGTCAGCGATCCGGCGAATCTGGCAGGCGGAGCACCGGGATTCGGACGATTGAGCCCACGTGCGGCATCCGCGGGCATCATCGGCGCACCGCCCGGCGACGGCCACTTCCCGACGACCTTGCCGACCGGCGCGCTGCCCGACGGCGGACCGTTCACCGAAACCGGTACAGGCACATGGCATGTGGTGCCCGGGACCACCGGGCAGGTGGGTACCGGATCGGAGTTCCAGTTCAAATACACCGTCGAAATCGAGAACGGCGTAGACACTTCCGGATTCGGCGGGGACGAGTCCGTGGCCAAGATGGTCGAAAGCACCCTTGGCAATCCCAAGAGTTGGGCGCACGACACCAAGTTCGCCTTCCGGCGCATCGACCAGGGGGAGCCGGACTTCCGCATTTCGCTCGCCTCCCGCGAATCCTCGCGCAAGGCATGCGGTTTCGATATTCCGATCGACTCCTCCTGCTTCAATGCCGATCTGCGCCGGGTGGTGCTTTCGGAGGTGCGCTGGGTGCGCGGCGCGCTGGCCTTCGAGGGCGATATCGGTTCCTATCGGCAGTACCTGGTCAACCATGAGGTCGGCCATGCCATCGGCTATCACCAGCATCAGCCGTGCGAGACCGACGGCGGGCTCGCGCCGGTGATGATGCAGCAGACCTTCGGCACCAAGAACAACGACATCGCGGCGCTCGATCCAGACGGTGTAGTCCCGATGGACGGTAAGCACTGCCGCTTCAATCCCTGGCCTTATCCGCGCGGTTGAGCTGTGTCTAATGGCCGCGCCTTCGGCGCGGCGTGTTCGCGGCCCCCTGGTGTCTCGCGGGCCCGCCCGCCCCACAGGCGCCCTCCGGGCA
Source organism: Nocardia sp. NPDC050412 (assembly GCF_044458825.1). Classification (NCBI taxonomy): domain Bacteria; kingdom Bacillati; phylum Actinomycetota; class Actinomycetes; order Mycobacteriales; family Nocardiaceae; genus Nocardia; species Nocardia sp. NPDC050412. Next base: position 5,074 of record NZ_JBITIJ010000032.1, on the reverse strand, counting down.
AGCCCCTCCACCCCGCCGGCCCCCGCCCGGCCCCCCA
>NZ_JBITIJ010000032.1:150-5029 GCF_044458825.1 Nocardia sp. NPDC050412 | reverse complement strand
GAGCCGTCGAGACTGGCGACTTCGTCGCATGCGCTTCGACGGCTCGGACGCGAGACGGGCCGCGAACGGTCGCTCGTAAGACTCGCTCCGTGGTGGTCGCTGATGGTGGGGGGTCGGCACCTGGTGCGCGTGTATCGGAGATTCGCGACTGTGTCGCATGTGCTTCGACGGCTCGGACGCGAGACGGGCCGCGAACGGTCGCTCGTAAGACTCGCTCCGTGGTGGTCGCTGACCCGGTCAGCGGCGTGGGTTGGTGATGCGAGACGATGGTCGGGAAGAACGGGCCGATTGTCGGCGTTGAGTAATTAGGCGCTGAGCCACCACAGTGCGGCCAATTGATTCGAGGAGCCCTGGACGTGTCATCACCGAAGTCCCTGCCGCCGCTGGTCGAACCGGCCGCGGAGCTGACCAAGGACGAGATCGCCCGCTACAGCCGTCATCTGATCATCCCGGACCTGGGGGTCGACGGGCAGAAACGACTGAAGAACGCCAAGGTGCTGGTGATCGGCGCAGGCGGGCTCGGCTCGCCCGCACTGCTGTATCTGGCCGCCGCCGGTGTCGGCACGCTCGGCATCGTCGAATTCGACGAGGTCGACGCCTCCAATCTGCAGCGCCAGATCATCCACGGTGAATCCGATATCGGCCGCCCGAAGGCCGATAGTGCGCGCGATTCCATTCTCGAGATCAACTCCGGCATCGAGGTCCGGCTGCACAAGATCCGCCTGGAGCCCGAGAACGCCGTCGAATTGTTCGCCGAATACGACCTGATCGTCGACGGCACAGATAACTTCGCCACCCGCTACCTGGTCAACGACGCCGCGGTGCTGGCGGGCAAGCCGTATGTCTGGGGCTCCATCTACCGCTTCGAGGGCCAGGTCTCGGTCTTCTGGGAAGACGCACCGGACGGCCGCGGCATCAACTACCGCGACCTCTACCCCGAGGCCCCGCCGCCGGGCATGGTGCCCTCCTGCGCCGAAGGCGGTGTCCTCGGCGTGCTGTGCGCCTCCATCGGTTCGATCATGGTGACCGAGGCGATCAAGCTGATCACCGGCATCGGTGAGCCGCTGCTCGGTCGTCTCATGGTCTACGACGCACTCGATATGAACTACCGGACCATCAAGCTGCGCCGCGATCCGGAACGTCAGCCGATCACCGAACTGATCGACTACGAGGCATTCTGTGGCGTGGTGTCCGAGGAGGGCCAGGCCGCGGCCGCGGGCTCGACCATCACCGCGCGCGAGCTGAAGGAGCTGCTCGACGCGGGCAAGGAAATCGAGCTCATCGACGTGCGCGAGCCGGTCGAATGGGACATCGTGCACATCGAGGGCGCCAAGCTCATCCCGAAGGATCGATTCCTCTCCGGTGAGGCACTGTCGGATCTGCCGCAGAATCGGCCGATCGTTCTGCACTGCAAGACCGGTATCCGCTCGGCGGAGGTGCTCGCGGTCCTGAAGAACGCCGGTTTCTCCGACGCCTCACATGTGCAGGGCGGCATCGTCGCCTGGGCGAATCAGGTCGACAGGTCACTGCCGGTCTACTAGACCGGGTACTCATGCCGAGAGGTTGCTTCGCGGCGTAGCCACCGCGGAGCGAGACGAGCGACCGTTCGCGGCCCGTCTCGCGTCCCGGGTTGTTGAAGCGCGTGCGTCGCAGGTGTGAGTCGTGTTCTTCGGGCATGCGTGCGTGGAACCGTGATCGAGGACCAGTTGCCGCAACTCCTTGTCCAAGGTCTTGATCTTGCGGTCGATCCCTTCGAGCTCCTCGATCAGTTCCAGAGTCAGGCGGCAGCGGAGCTGGGCGGCCCGATCCCGCGGTCTCACCGACGCGATAAGTTCGCGGGCCTGCCGCGACGACAAGTACTTCTTGGCTCCGCCGGGCAGCAGTTCCAGCAGCAGCCGATGGATCCGGTTGATGGCGTCGGTGCGGGCGCGGCCGAGCTCGTCGCGGCGGTCGACCAGCAGCCCCGGCGCGACCAGGTCCGGATCAGCCCGCACCTGGCGCAGATTCGGTGCTCGTAGCGCGGCCAGCGCGACCGAGTGGGCGTCGACGGGCTCGGTTTTGCGGCCGTTGCCAGTGGCGAACACGCGAACTTGCGCCGACAGTTTCGTGGGCACGTCGATCACTATTTCGCCGTCGTGCACCAGCCGGTGCGCCAGGGGCCGGCCAATGCCGTTGCAGCCCTCGATATTTCTCCTTCTGGATGGCCCCGGCGACGCTCGTCTTCGAAGACGTTTGGGACCTCGAGGGGATCTCGATTTCAAGGGCACGACCCCGGACCTGGAGATCGATGACCTGCACCGACTGGTACCCGACGATCTGCCGGCGACGAGAAGATGCAGACGGGTACTTGCGAGCACGGGCCCGTTCGACAGCGACTGTGCCGCCGAGACCCCGACCTGTGGCGCTGCCCGTCGGCTAGTCGTCGGGGGAGGCGCGGCGGTTGCGTTTGGTGACGCCGCGCCGTTTCTTCGCGGCGATGCGACGTTCCTTTGCTCCGCGCGAGGGCTTGGTGGCGCGGCGGACGGGTGGCGGTGCGGCAGCGGCGTCAGCCAGTAACGAGGCCATGCGTTCGCGGGCGGCCGCGCGGTTCTGCGGCTGTGCGCGTTGCTCCGATGCGGCGATCGTGAGTACCCCGTTGACCAGGCGGGTGGCCAGGCGGTCGAGCATCCGGGTGCGCAGCCACTCCGGTACGGAGGGTGAGTTGGCGAGGTCGAACGACAGCTCTACCCGGCTGTCGGTGGTGTTGACGTGCTGCCCTCCGGGACCGGACGACCGTGAGAACCGCTCGCGTAACTCGGACGCGGGTATCACCAGCACCCGAGTCACGGTCAGGTCCTCTGCCATGATCAGATGCCGCTCTTTCCGATCCGCGAGTCGACAAGGTCACGTCGGTCTAGTTGCGACTGAATGGTGACCTTCTCGTTCACGATAGCGACGACCTTGTCGACGTGTAACAAGCAGGCCGTCCGCACATGCCGCTGGGCGCGCGTTGGTCGGCCGTCCAAATCTGTTGGTCGACGCGGCTTCTCAACACGCGCTCATGCCGAGTTGCGTGTGTTCGCCGATTCTCGGCACATCTCCACTCGATTTCACGACCACGAGAATCCGTCTCCAGGGCCCGGCTCGCCATATCCCGTCCACACAGACCGATATGTGCGCCGTCACCCATAGACCGGAACCAGAGTGTGACAAGTCCAGCCGAGGCCGGAAATCTGCTGGTAGAGCTGTAACTTCCCGTCTAAACGATCAATACCCCTGGGCCATCGAGGTCGTGGCGTAATCCCCCGGCATAGTCCGGGTCGACGGAAAGTGGGACGACATGCTGACCGAGTTGGTCGTGTTAGCCATTGTCGCGACGTTGCTGACGAGCGCGGCCATCGCCATGAATTGGGATCCACACAAGACCCGACGCGATCGACACGGGCGCACACCGGATTCGAGTAACCGTTCAACCGGCGGAGTTGCCAGGCCCCGCGATGGCGTCTGGCCCCGAAAGGACAGACGTTGAACCTTTTGGCCGACCATCACCGTGTGGACTACAGACCTCAAGGCGAAGGACTCCGTCGGCACGGGCTGGCTCTGGACCCAAGATTCCTCGACCAAGTCGACACCGAACCTGCCCGATCAAAGGTTGCGGCGCATCGAAGCGCCTCCAACGGATGGATGTTTTCGATTCGCCGGTCAGCCGACCGACGGCCCTCCGGATACTGCAGCGGAGACCAGACGTCCTGCAACGGTTTCGGGATGTCTTCCCATTCATCGAACTGAGCCAATAGCCTCGAAAACGGCTGCGGTGGTTGGGAATTCGGCTCATACTGTGGTTGGCCGGGGCTTCACATCCAACCGCCGCGGGCTGCAGTGTTATCCGGCCGGGCTCGCTCCATCGAGAGGGGCGCAAGTGACTGAAGTCTACGCGGAAGACCAGGAAATTTTCGTGCCGTTTTCGGGGGAGAACGGGGAAAAGCCCCCCGAGCAGGACGTAACCTCCTCGGGCAGGCTGTACAACAATTACCCCTACCCCGTCTCGATCGTGCTGCATTGGGACAGCCGACACATAGATCTGCATGTGCTGCCCCCGGGCGGCACCAGTCGCGAGATGTCGTCCAGTTGGAACCTGAACATGAAGATCATAAGCAGCGACGACAAGCTGATCGAGTGGGCAAACGGCGGCATCAGGTACTGGTACCGGATAATCGCGAGAGTGCAAGCGGGCCGCACGATCAACGTCAGCGACCTCTTTTCATCGGCGATCAGCGGGGACGGTGCCGAACAGGCTGGTGATGCCCGCAAGGCCGTAGGTGAGGGTTTGAACTAGCGGCGTAGGTTGTCGGGCTTGCGGTGCCGGGATCTGGCCCATCAGCTCGAGCGGGCTGGCTCCCGGCTTCACCGAGGTGGAACTCATGTGACGTCCGCGTATCGGTCGTTCGGGAACGAAGCGTTCGCCAATCGACAGCGCAATGACCTGTTCCACTTCTGTTCCGCTGTCGGTGGTCCCACGGCTGGTACCGCAGTGGCCCCACAACGGTGGCAAACGACATTACGAGCGACGGCGTTCGCGGCGTGTCTCGCGTCCGAGTCGTCGAAGTGTGTGCGCCGCAGGTGTGAGTTGTGTTCTTCGGGCATGCGCGCATCAGGTGCCGACCCCCCACCATCAGCGACCACCACGGAGCGAGTCTTACGAGCGACCGTTCGCGGCCCGTCTCGCGTCCGAGTCGTCGAAGTGTGTGCGCCGCAGGTGTGAGTTGTGTTCTTCGGGCATGCGCGCATCAGGTGCCGACCCCCGACCATCAGCGACCACCACGGAGCGAGTCTTACGAGCGACCGTTCGCGGCCCGTCTCGCGTCCGAGTCGTCGAAGTGTGTGCGCCGCAGGTGTGAGT
>NZ_JBITIJ010000031.1:0-32430 GCF_044458825.1 Nocardia sp. NPDC050412 | reverse complement strand
CGCGCGTCCGTGGCGCTTACGCGCTTGCGCGGTTGGCGGTTTTCTCGAGGGCTCGGCCGCGAGACACCAGGGGGCCGCGAACACGCGGCGCCCGCGCCGCCAAAAACACAGCTATGGTTGCGAGGCACTGGCGGACCGAGCAGGGGGTCCGCCGATAGGTGGCGAGGGTGACCGACGGGTTGTCGGCCGAACCGAGGAGGGTGTACGGCAGTTTGAGTACCCACGTTCTCCGTTGCGACGGCGCACCGGTACCCATCGCCCTCGCGTCGCTGCCGCTTTCGCAGACGACTGCCATCCCGGAAAACAGCGTCATCGATGAGCTATTGCCTGTCCTGGCCGCCGATAGCCTGCCCCGGCTGATCGTGCTCGGCGACGACGCCGCCTTGGCCTCCGTGCTGACCCATCTGATGCGGACCGAGCGGCTGCATGTGGAGATCGGGTATGTGCCCGTCGACAAGACCTACGGTTCGCGCGCCTACCAGACCGGCACCGGCAATGCCGCCGCCAAACGGGCGGTGGAGGGCCGGGCCGTCGAAACGCCGCTGATTCGCGACGACACTGGAACCGTGCTGGTCGGTCGGGCCGAGATCACCGGGCCCGGCGGCGAGAAGCTCGAGGGCGAGGCCTATGTGGATGACGCGCAGTTGTTCTCCGGCAAGGTCAGCGCGATGGTCGTCTCTCCGATGCTGGATTTGCCGGGGGTGCGGGCGAGCGTGCAGAAGAACATCATCCGCAGGCGGCGCTGGCTGGAGGGTCGGGCCGCGCAACTCGGCACGCCGGGGGCCGTGGTGACAAGGGACGGCATCGCCAACGATCGGGTGCTGCCGCGCTCGTCGTTCTATCGGCATCACGAAAACTGGCTGCTGGTGCGATGACGGTTCCGTTCTCGAGGGATCGCCGCCTGGGTGCCGTGCGGCCGAGCCCGATATTCCTGCTGGTGATCGCGGTCGCGGTGGCCGGTGGTGTGCTGGCGTGGGATGCCGATCCGCAGTCGACGCGGGCGAAGTTCGGGGTATTTCTGCTCGTCGTATTCGGCTGGATCGTCACGCTGTGTCTGCACGAATTCGCGCATGCGTACACGGCGTGGCGGGCGGGCGATCGCGAGGTGGAGTTGCGGGGTTATCTCACGCTGAATCCGCTGAAGTACAGCCATCCGCTGCTTTCGATCGTGTTGCCGATGGTGTTCATCGCGCTCGGCGGTATCGGCTTGCCGGGCGGTGCGGTGTACGTGCACACGCATAACGTCAGCGCGCGCATGCAGCGGATCATCAGCGGTGCCGGACCCGCGGTGAATGCGGTGTGCGCGGTGCTGTTGCTGGTGGTCGTGCGGTTCTTCGGCAGTGACACTTCACATCGCGCGTTCTGGTACGGCCTGAGCTTTCTGGCGTTTCTGCAAATCACCGCAACGCTTTTGAACATTCTCCCGGTGCCCGGGTTGGACGGGTACGGCGTGGTGGAGCCGTCGCTGAGCTATCAGACCCGGCGGGCGCTCGATCAGTTCAAGCCGTTCGGAATGCTGATCCTGTTCGCGCTGCTGTTCACGCCGTCGATCAACAAGGTGTTCTTCGATGCGGTGTACTCGCTGTACGAATTGTCCGGGGTCGATGCGGACTGGTCACGCTACGGCAGCTGGTTGACCCGGTTCTGGACCTAGCCGATATCCGGTCGCCCGGTCCGACCTCCCGGACCGGGCGACCTCTTCGCGCGACCTCACCCGCCCGGCCACCACACCATATGGCCGGTGGGCGGTTAGCCGTCGGGCGAAGCGTCCCAACCGCGCTACCCCTCGTAACCGCGGTTGCCTCTCGAGCCTATGAGCGTGGGCGTGGGCGAACACGAGTAGCGGACTACGTGAAGATCATGATTCGGTGCCCGAGACCGAGCACGCCGTCCCGCAGCGGCGGGAATATGTCCGAAATCCGCTGAGTAGTCGGCTCAATTCTCCGGCGGCACATGCGGATTCGGGACCGTCGGGGGCAGCAGGGCCATGGCCGAGATGCGCTGCATGCCGCAGACTTGCATTAGATCGACCAGCATCGAGCGCATCTGCGCGAAGACCACATGGGCCGAAAGTCCTGCGCCCTCAACGAGTTCCGGTCGCGCGGCCTTTGCGATACCGCGCAGCACCCTGGCGGCCTCGGCTTGGTCCGGCTGCTGCCCGGGATCGGCGAGCATCATCCGGCGCACCACCTCGACGGCTTGGGCGAGGCGCTCCAGTCCCTCGATCAGTCGGGGATCGAGGATTTCGTCGTCCTGGACCAGTGTGAGAGAACGACGTAGCAGCACCCTCGTATTGCGGACGGAATTGTCGAGCGGATCGGCGGTGGCGCGGATGCGATCGAGACGCTGGCGGTAATTCCAATAGAGCGGGGAGATCCGGCTGATCTCGCGGCCACCCTCCAGGGTGGAGCGCAGACCATCGATCTGGGGCTGGGTGGCGCGGGCCGCCGCCAGGGACGTGCGAATCTTCTCCGGATCCTGTTCGAGCAGGCCGTCGGCACATTCGTGCAGCGACTTCGCCAGCACCGCAAGGACTTCCGCGGCTTGCTCGCGGGCCCGGCGCACCGGATGCAGCGGTATCGATGCGACAACGACAACGCCGACCAACCCACCGATGAGCGCGTCGATCATGCGCGAGAAGCCGCCGCCCGCCGAAGGCGGCAGCAAGGTGGCGACCAGCACCGCCGAACCGGCGGCCTGCATGGTGATGATCGAACCGCCGTCCAGGAATACCGCCAGGGCCATGGCCACCGCGACGACGAAGGCGATCTGCCAGACGCCGGTGCCCGCGCGGGTGATGAACAGGTCGCCGATGCCGATGCCGACCGCGACGCCGACCACCAACTCCACCGACCTGCGCAGCCGGGCGCCGAACGAAATGCCGATCGAGACAACCGCCGCGGTCGGCGCGAAAAAGGGCTGGGTGTGCCCGACTATTTTGTGCGCGATAAACCAGGCCAGCGCCGCGCCGACCGCGCACTGCAGAATCGGCAGCGCGGACAGTCGCAATCGCGCCCACGAGCTGCGCAGCTTCTGCATGCTGCTGGCGCGGGCGACGCCAACAGGGGAATTGGGGTCGAGCCCGCCCGTCGCCCGACCACCACCCCTCATCGAATCGCTACGTGATGCCGCAATCACTACTTAGTCGAGGCCCAGCTCACCTGCGGCGCGCGGGTCGCAGTCTTCCAGCAGGTCGAGGCAGCGTGCGTACTCTGCGGTCTCGCCGACCGCCCTTGCCGCTCTGGCAAGTGCGGCGACACAGCGCAGGAAACCACGATTGGGTTCGTGGCTCCACGGCACCGGACCGAAACCCTTCCAGCCATTGCGGCGCAATAGGTCCAGGCCGCGGTGGTAGCCGGTGCGCGCGAACGCGTACGCGGCGACGATGTCGTGATTGACCACCTGAGTATCGCCATCCGCCCCGCCGCGCTCCAACGCGGCCTCCGCGAGATGGGCCCAGGCGATCGAAGCTGCCGGATGCGCGGCCGCGACCTGCACCGGATCGGCGTTGTTCAGCAGCGCCTCCTCCGCATCGGAGTCTTCGGGCAGGAGTACCGGTTGCGGTCCGAGCAAGTCACCGAACGAGGTCATGCGGTTCATTGTGCACTGCGCGCGCGTGCTGCGCCGCCACGGCGTTCCCTGGCTGGGCCGCCGCTGCTGCCCACCCGCCGCTGTCGAGCGGGGCAGAGCGGCCACTGGGCAGGGGAACCCTCACAGTCGACCGAATTGCTGGCTAGGCTGGCCGTCGAGTTCAAACTGTTCCGCCCGACCGAGGGGTTATTAGGTGTCCGACCCGAACGACGAGAAGAGCCCGGCACGAAATCCCGGCCGCCCCGCCGCAGCGGCCGACCCGCGCCCGGCCACGCCCACGGACCGGAAACCCGCATCGTCCACCGAGTCAACGGGATCGGGCGCACCCTCGCGCCCCGGTCCCGCCGCAGGCACCTCGTCGGGAGCCGGGGCCGGCGCGAAGGACGGCGCAGCAGACGCGACCCGACCGTTCCCGTCATCGTCAGGGCCCGGCTCGTCGGGGTCCAACGCACCCTCGGGAACCGGGAAAGCCGCCGGCGAGCGCGGACCAGCGGCTCCTACTCGGCCGATTCCGTCGCCATCGTTGCCGAAGCAGCCGCCCACCGGTGCCGGACAGTCCGGCGGGTCGGGTGCGGCAACCGGGGACATCGCCGCGCTCGGGAAGCCTGCTGCCCCGGGCCAGCCAGGCGGAGTGGTCAATGCACCGTCGTCACCATCCGCCCCGGGCGGCGCGGGCCAACGAAATAGCGGCACCGCCTCGCCTGCTCCCGCGCCGGGCAACACAGCCGATCTCGGCGCCACGGACCAACGCGGTAGCGGCGAATCCGCTCGAACTCCGAACGCCGCCTCAAAGCAGGGCGGCACAAGCCAGCGAGGTAGCGGCACCGCACCGTCCGCTTCCGCGCCGGGCAACGCAAGTCGGCCGGGCGGTACTGGCCCACAAGGTGGCAGCGCAAACTCATCTACTCCCGCGCCGAGCAATGCAGCCAAGCCGAGCGGCGGGAGCCAACAAGATGGCGGCACCGCACCGTCTGTTTCCTCGCCAGGCAACGCAACCAGGCCGGGCAACGCAACAGGGCCAAGCGGCACAGCCCAACGAGATAGCGGCACCGCCTCGCCTACTCCCGCGCCGGGCAACACATCCAAGCCGAGCGGCGGGAGCCAACAAGGTGGCGGCGCAGCCCCATCCGCTCGAACACCAACCGCCGCACCGAGGCCAGGCGGCGCAAGCCAACGAGGCAGCGGCCCAGCCTCATCTACTCCTACACCGGGCAACACAGCCAACCTCGGCGCCACGGGCCAACGAGGTAGCGGCGCATCCGCTCGAACTCCGAGCGCCACCCCCAAGCAGGACGGCACAAGCCAGCGAGGTAGCGGCCCAGCCTCATCTGTTCCTGCGCCGGGCAGCGCAACCAAGCCCGGCGGCGCGGGCACACAAGGTGGCAGCCCGACCTCATCTACTCCCGCGCCGAGCAATGCAGCCAAGCCGAGCGGTACCGGCCACCGAGATAGCGGCCCCGCCGAACCTGCTCGCGCGCCGGAAGGCGGGAGCCAACAAGGTAGCGGCGCAGCCCCATCCGCCCAAACGCCGAGCGGCGCACCCGGGCCCGCCGACGCGAGCCAGCGGGATAGCGGCCCGGCCTCATCTACTCCCACCGCGGGCGGCGCAACCCGCCCTGGCGGTGTGACCCAGCAAGGTGGCGGCGCAAACGTCTCCGGCGGCGCGGGCCAACGAGGTGGCGGCGCGGCCGCATCTGCTCCGACGCCGGGCAACGGGCCGAGCCGTACAACCGGGCCGAGCGGCCCAGGCCAGCGAGATAGCGGCCCCGCCCAACCTGCTCCTGCGGCCGGCGGAACTACCAGGCCGGGCGGCGTGGACCCGCGGGGTAGCGGCGCGGTCTCGTCCGCACCCGCTGCTGCGAAGCCGGGCGCAGTTGCCGGTTCGGGGCAGCCCGGGGGTACCGCGGCGAATTCCGAAGGGAAGACTGCGGAGATCTCGCGTGGTGATGTCGTAGACAAGGGAAAGTCGGGCCCGGCGAAGGCGCCGGGTGCGGGGTCGCCTGGCCAGCCGACGCCAGCTGGTGGGTCCGGCCGGGCAGGCAGTACCGCCTCCGGGCAGAACGCACCGACGGTCGTGATCAAACGGGGCGGTCCCGCAGCCCAGGGTGCCGGCGGTACAGCGAAGTCTGCTGCGGCCGGCGGAACTGCCGCGGCGGCCGCCGAAGGATCCGCCGCAGGCGAGGCCGAAGCAGTAGCCGACAAGTCCGCCGGATCGGCCGCTGCCGAATCGACTACTCGGCCGACGGGAGCTACGCCACCGGCCGAAGGCACTGCATCACCGGGTGACACTCCCGCATCCGCTGCGGAAACCGCTGTGATTCAGCGGGATTCGGATGCGGCAAAGGCCACGGCACCAGACGACAAGGTCGACGATTCCGCAGGTGCGGATGCGGCGACCATGGTGATGCGACGGGTCGACCCGAAGGCAAAGAGTCCGGCTGTGGCTCCGCCGCAACCGGAACCGGATTTGGCGGGTGCGGACGACAAGACCGTCGCAATGCCGGTGATTTCGAAGCTGGATGCCGAGCAGACCGTCGCATTGCCGATTCAGAAGCCAGTCGATAAGAACGCCACGGAGCGGATGCGCGATGCCGGGACCAAGCCCGGTACCGACCGGGTCGTCGCGCCCGCGGCGCGGCCCGGGCCGATCACCAAGCCGCCGAGCACCCCGCGTCCTGCGGCCGGTCCGAAACAGGCTGGGGCGCAAGGGCCTTCGCAGAGTGGGCCCGGCGTAGAGGAGACCGCACCGTCGGCGCCGCGCGGTCCCGGCCGGCCACGTCAGGTCGCGTCGGCCCCGTCACCTGCCGATACCCAGCAGACTCGCCCCGCTCAGCCGGTCAACGGACCGCGGCCGATGGCCCAGCCGCAACGAATCACCCCGCCTGATCAGCAACCGCCGGCCGAGCGTTCGAAGCGCTGGTTGTTCATCGGGGCGGCCGCGGTTGCGCTCATCGCGGTGATCGGGCTCGCGGTCGTGCTCGTCGGGAATCGGGGCGACAACTCCCCGGAGGCCAAGGTGCGCGCCACCATCACCGATTACACCGCGGCGCTGGAATCCGGCGATCTCGGGGCGCTGCGCAACACCACCTGCGGGCAGCTGCACGACTTCTATCAGAACATTGCGGCGGACCAGTTCGCGGGCGTGCATCAGCTGTCGATGGATCGCAAGAACATCCCGGTGGTGGCGAGCGTCGATACGATCAAGGTCACCGATAAAACGGCGATCGCGCAGGCCACCGTGTACACCGATGCGGATCCGACGAAGCGCTCGGCGAGGACTTTCGATTTGGAGCAGACCGCCGACGGTTGGAAGGTCTGTGATCCGCCGAGCGCTGGGACGCCCTAGTCGAAGGCAGCGCCGAGTCGAGCAGGACATATCCAAAAGGTAAGCCCTCTAACCGGTAGCGAACGTCACACTCACCTGGTCATCAGACCGGTTCGCCAGTAGCATGGCCCGGATCATGGTCAGGGAGCAGACAATCGAAAAGCCGGAAATCGAAGCGGTCGAACAGACAGCCACGGCGGCGGGACGCCGGTTCCGGGTGCGCGAACACTATTCGGTCGGCCGGGAAAAAATCCGTGAGTTCGCCCGCGCGACGCAGAGTCGCCACGGTGCGCATTACTCCGAACCCGATGCGCTCGAGCTCGGTTACGACGGCATCATTGCGCCGCCGACCTTCGCCTCGGTCATCGGCATCAATGCGACCAGGGTCCTGCTGGATACGGTACTCACCGAATACGACCTGTCCCAGATTCTGCAGACCGACCAGGTCTTCGAGCTCACCCGCCCGATCCTGGCGGGCGACCAGCTCAGCACCGAGATCGTGATCGACTCGATCCGCCAGTTCGGCGATAACGACTTCATCCTGGTGACGTTCTCGCTGACCAATCAGCACGGCGAGATCGTGCAATCGGGTTCGACCACCATCGTGGCGCGCCGCGGTGTCGAGGTGGATCCGAATATCGCGGCCGCCGTCGAGAACATCATGATGCACGCGCGCCCGGTCACCATCGGTGACATCACTAGGCCGGATCCGCTGGTCGCGTTGTCCGCGGATGCTCCCGCCCCCGGGCAGCCCGCAGTGCGCAGCGCTTCGGTGCGCTCCCTCCCGGAGTTCGACCGACTAGCCGTCGGCGATCAACTCCCGCCCGAGACCGCACAGGTGACGCGCGGTGATCTGGCCAACTATGCGGGGGTTTCGGGCGATCCCAACCCGATTCACTTCAGCGAGCGCGCGGCCCAGTTGGCCGGACTGCCGACCGTGGTGGCACACGGCATGCTGACCATGAGCCTGGCGGGTGATTACCTGACCTCTTGGCTCGGTGATCCGACGGCCATCGAGAAGTTCAGCGTGCGGTTCTCCGGATTCGTTCCGGTGAGCGCCGAGGCGCCGAGTTCCGTCGAATTCAGCGGGCGGATCAAATCGCTCGATCCGCGCCGACGGACCGCCACCATCGTGCTCGCGGGTAGTTCGGAGGGCCGCAAACTCTTCGGCCGGGCCATCGCCGAGGTTCGCTTCGCCTAGCGATGCAACCTCATTCGATGGTCGCATGCACGAGATAGACGTTGTAGTCGCTCCAGGTCGAAATATTGAAGTACAGGTCCGAACCCGAGGACCAGGGGTGGATGAATCCGCCGTACAGCTCGGGATATTCGCGCGCTGTCACCGTCGGCGCGCCATCGGACCACACCCCCTGCGGTGAATCCGCTTCGCGGACCACCAGTGCCACTTTCGCGGTATCCAAATAGCTCATCTGCCAGACGTTTCGGGAGGTGTCGAAGCGCACCGACAACTCACCTACGGGCGCGTCGACGATCGGGCTCGCGGAGCCGAATCCGCCTACCGGAGTCCAGTTTCCGTCGCTCCAGTACTGATAGGCGGTGGTATTGAGGAGCTGATCCTTCGGCACTCGCGCCAGTCCCACCGAGCCGAGCCGGGTATTCGGCGTGCCGAACATGTAGACGTAATCGCCCTGCGGAACCATCGCGCTCACTTGGAAATTCGCTAGTCCGAAGATATTGTCCCAGCGCGCGTAGGGGTCTTTGGTCCAGGTCTGACCGTGATCATCGGAATAGGCGATGCCGCCGTAATTGGTGAAGAACGTTCCCGGAATGCTGTTCCAGGTGCGAATCGACATATAGCTCAGGTACTGCCGCGCACCGAGTGCGAATCCGGAGGTCGGAATGGTGGTGACCTCGACATTGTCGAGTTTGCGGCTGGCGAGCACCTCGGCCGCGTGGCAGCGGTCGTCGGTCACCATCCGGTCGTAGGTCATGCCGTCGGTGAGATCGCGATCGGTACTGAATGCGAGCACATTGCTGCGCCAATCCAATCCCATCCCACCAGGTGGATGGAAGCCGCGTCCGACGGTGTCGCCGAAGGCGGTCGCGATCTCGCCCGGCGCGCTCTCCCACATGATGCCGAGATCGGTGCCATCCACCTGCCAGCGCTTATCGGTGCGATTGACCGAATTCGCGCCGGTCTGCTTGGCCACCTCGGTGACCGTGCTGATCCGGGGCGTCGGCCGCACCGCCGACAACGGGGCGGGTTCGATCGACGGATCGACGCGCGGCGGAGGCGGCGGCACCTGACCGGCATCCGGTCCCGGTCCCGGAATCGCGAAGTGGAAAGGCTTGGGGCTCAACAGAATTTCCGGAATGCCGAGTTGGCTCGCCGGACTCGGTGGCGGTGCCTGTGCATCGGTGAGATCCGGGCACGGATTCACACAGGGATCCGACGGCAACTCCAGCTCCGTGCGAACCGGCGCGGGTTCGGCCGAAGACGGCGGCAGCACGGTGATCACCGGATACGGAATCGGCACTTCGAGCGTCTTGGGCACCAGGCCCACATGCGTCGCAGGCGGATCCGTGACACACGGACCGGCCACCGGTCCGGCCGGCGCGGCACCGGCGGGTCGCGCCGCACACATCACCCCGGCCGCACACACGACCGCACCGAACACCACCACCCACCGCCGAGTCATCCGCATCCCCTTGATATCTCGCGCGAAACGGAAACCCGTCCACGCCGCATCGACGCACCGCATGATGCCGCGCGACCAGCGCCCGACCCTACCCGGTTCGCCCCCTGTGCCTCGTCAGACTTACCGAATCGTCCATGTGCCGCACGGATATCCAGAATTAACAGGAAACTCCTGCTTCATTTCCGGGACCGCGGCCCGCCGCCCTGCTACCGTCCACGGCACGACAACTCGTGTCGGGGTGAGTAGCCGTCCACCGGAGGAGCAAAGGGCCTCCGGTGGTTCAAAAACCGCACTGCCGCCGGCGTGCAAAGCGGAGCAGGATGGAGATGTGAAAGCTTCACTGATCTATCGCCGCGCTGTACCCGCGCTCGGCGCCGCATGTCTGATGATCGGCGGCCTCGGGATCGCGTTGCCGATCGCCGCCGCCGATTCGTCCACGGCCCAATTCGTGGCCGGGCCCGATAGTTCGCTTCCGGTGCCGAGCTATCGGCCGGGACCGAAGGGGTCGAATGTGCCGCCGCCGGAGGAGTCGAAGGAGGAGTCGCCGAGGTATTACACCGATTGCGATCAGGTTCGGGCCGAGGGGAAACTGCCGCTCTATCGTGGTCAGCCCGGCTATAACCCGTATCTTGATCCGGATGGGGACGGCATCGCCTGCGACTGAGCGCTTACTGGACGGCCTGGAATACCAGAACCGTTGCGCCGATACGAATATTGTCGCCGTCGGCTAGCAGCGCACCACTATCGATCGCCTCGTCGTTGACGTACACACCATTGGCCGAATGCAGATCCTTGATCAGCAGTCCGGCCCGGCTCGGCATGATATGCGCGTGGTAGCGACTGGCCTTCGGATCGTCGAGGACCAGATCGTTATCGGTCATCCGGCCGATTCGCATGCCGCCCTGCGCGATTGCCGTGACCCGGCCGTCCGGCATGCGCAGCTGACCGCTGCGGACCGCGCGCGGCATCTCGGTGACGGTCTCGGTCATCGCCGCGGCCAGCCGCTCGGTGCGCTTGAGCTCCATCGTGCTCAACGGTTCCTGCCGCAGCACCCGCTGTTCGAGATCGACCAGGACCGGACCCGGATCGATTCCGAGTTCGTCCGCGAGCACCGTGCGCACCCGACGGCACGCGTCCAGCGCATCGGCCTGTCGGCCGGATAGGTACAGCGCGGTGACCAGCTGACCCCACAGCGGTTCGCGCAGCGGATGTTCATTGGTCATCGAGACCAACTCACCGATCACCGATGAAGCGCGCCCACAGGCGATTTCGGCATCGATGCGAGCCGAGGCGGCCTGCAGCCGCTCCTCGTCCATCGCGGTGGCGAAACCGTCCGCGAACTGCAATCCGGCCAGATCAGCCAGTGCCCGACCGCTCCACTCGCGCAACGCATTTCCGAACAGCTGCGACGCGCCGACGTGGTCGCCGACCTCGGCGGCACGCGCGCCCGCATCCCTGGCCGCCTCGAAGCGGCCGAGATCGCAAGCGTCCTCGGCGATCTCGAGCCGATAGCCGGAAGATTCGGTGCGCAGCACCATGGCCGGATCGACACCCGAATTACGCAGTGCCTTACGGATATTCGAGACGAATACCTGCAGGCTGGCGGCATAGGAATCTGGGGGATCCTCGTTCCAGACCATCTCGGCCAGCGCAGCCGAGGCCACCGCGCGCCGTCGATTGACGGTCAGCGCGGCGAGCAAGGCTCGCGGCTTGGGCCCGCCGACCGCGACCGGTTCACCACCGACCAGCAGTCGCACGGGCCCGAGCACACGTACATCCAGACTCATGTACTAAAAGCCCCCCGAAGGGTAAATAGGGTCAGGCGCTGATCGAGCGACCCGCAGACTTCAGATCATTGCACGCCTCGACGACACGCGCTGCCATGGCCGATTCGGCCTTCTTGAGGTAGCCGCGCGGATCGTAGCTCTTCTTGTTGCCGACCTCGCCGTCGATCTTGAGCACACCGTCGTAGTTGGTGAACATGTGCGCGGCGACCGGCCGGGTGAACGCGTACTGGGTGTCGGTGTCGACATTCATCTTCACCACACCGAAGCGCAGCGAATCCTCGATCTCCGACTTCAGCGAGCCGGAACCGCCGTGGAAGACGAAATCGAACGGCTGCGCGTCCCCCGCCAGACCGAGCTTGGCCGCGGCGACGCGCTGCCCCTCGGCCAACACCTCGGGCTTGAGCACCACATTGCCCGGCTTGTACACACCGTGCACGTTGCCGAAGGTCGCGGCGAGCAGGTACTTGCCGTTCTCGCCCGAACCGAGCGCGTCGATGGTCTTCTGGAAGTCCTCGGGAGAGGTGTAGAGCTTCTCGTTGATCTCGGCCTCGACACCGTCCTCTTCACCGCCGACGACGCCGATCTCCACCTCGAGGATGATGTTCGCGGCGTTGGTCGCCTTGAGCAGCTCCTTGGCGATCTCCAGGTTCTCGTCGATCGGGATCGCGGAGCCGTCCCACATATGTGACTGGAACAGCGGGTTCTTGCCCGCGTTCACCCGCTCCTGAGAAATGGCGATCAGCGGGCGCACGAAAGTGTCCAGCTTGTCTTTGGGGCAGTGGTCGGTGTGCAGCGCGATGGTCACGTCGTAGCGCGCGGCGACCACATGCGCGAATTCGGCCAGTGCGACCGCGCCGACGACCATATCCTTCACACCCTGGCCCGAACCGAACTCCGCGCCGCCGGTGGAGAACTGGATGATGCCATCGCTGCCCGCGTCGGCGAAGCCCTTGATGGCCGCATTGACGGTTTCCGAGGAGGTGCAGTTGATGGCCGGGAAGGCAAAGGAGTTCGCTTTGGCCCGACCGAGCATCTCGGCGTAGACCTCCGGAGTCGCGATGGGCACTGTGAAGACCTCCGTGTTGTGCGGCAAAAGACAATTCTGTCAGTCCACAGACTAGGCCAGCGCCTTTTTGCCGTGTTTGACGGCCAGCCACTAAGTCGCATGGCCCGGTTCCCGGCCTGCCCACGCACGGAGCGAGTCTTACGAGCGACGTTCGCGGCCGGCTCACGTCCGAGTGGTCGAAGCGCATGCGACGAAGTCGCGAGTCTCGACCGCTCGGACGCGAGCCTTGGTGGCCGCGAACACGCCGTGCCGCAGGCGCGGCAAATCAAACACAGGTACTGTTGGCCGCGTAATTGCGCTGGCAGCTTCCGATGCGGTGGCAAGCAATGTAGGCCAGCCGTACCCGGGACAGGAGGCCGCGTGATTCTGCTGGCAGCGACAGAATCGGTGACGAGCAACGTCGCTTTGACCCAGTTGCTGGACCCGATGCACCTGCTCACGGAGACGTGGCTCAAGAACGCGGTACTCCCGGCGATCCTGGTGATCGTCTTCATCGAGACCGGGCTGCTCTTCCCGATCCTCCCGGGCGATTCGCTGCTGTTCACCGGCGGCCTGCTGTCCGCGACGGAGCACCCGCCGGTATCGATCTGGCTGCTTTTGCCCGCCGTCATGGTGACCGCCTTCGCTGGTGACCAATGCGCCTATTGGATCGGCCGGGCGATCGGGCCCGCGCTGTTCCACAAGGAAGACACCCGGTTGTTCAAGAAGCATTACGTCACCCAGACGCATGCCTTCTTCGAAAAGTACGGGCCGAAGACGATCATCCTGGCCCGATTCGTGCCGATCGTGCGCACGTTCATGCCGGTACTGGCCGGTGTGTCCAAAATGGATTACCGCAAGTTCGTCACCTTCGACATCGTCGGCGCTGTCCTGTGGGGCGGCGGTGTCACGGTGCTCGGCTACTTCCTCGGCAATATCGAATTCATTCGCAAGAACATCGAGCCGATCTTCCTGCTCATCGTCCTGATCTCGATCCTGCCCGGCATCATCGCGGTGGCCAAGAAGGTGCTCAACCGCGGTGCGGCGGCGCGCCCGGAGGCAGCGGAGCATGACCACGGAGGGCGCCGGGAGCGCCGCGAATCAGGCACTGACGAGGCCGCTCAGCACGACGCCGCGCTGACTGCCTCGACGAACGAGCAGACCCACTGAGCCGGTGTCCACGGCGCAGTTGCCCCTAGCAGTGGGCAGTTTCGATCCGCTGACCTCGGCGGGGCCCGCGCTCGTCTGGACGGTGGTGCTGACCTTCGTCTTCCTCGAATGCGCGTTGATCATCGGGTTGTTCCTGCCTGGCGACTCGATGCTGATCACCGCGGGCATCGTGATGGCCTCCAACGCCGCGGGAGAGGCCCATGTCTGGGCGTTGTCCATCGGCACGATGATCGCGGCCATCGCGGGCAACCAGGTCGGCTACGTCATCGGGCATCGCACCGGCCATCATCTGGTGGCCAGAAAGAACGGCCGCTACATCAACACCCGCAATCTGCAGCGGGTGACCGAATTGCTGCAGCGGCACGGTTTCCTTGCGGTGCTCATTTCGCGCTGGATCCCATGGGTGCGCACGCTGTGCCCGATGGTCGCGGGCGCGGCGCGGATGGATCACCGCAAGTACACCGTGGCCAGCACGATCGGCGCCGTTATCTGGGCGCCGGTGCTGCTGCTCATCGGCTACTACGCGGGCAGTTTCCTGGACCGAGTGCCGTGGCTGATGCCAGGAGTCATCGGCACTCTGGTAGTCGGTCTGATCATCGGAACCGCCGTCGGCATCCGTCATTACCGCCAGGAGATCGCCAAACCCGCCGAGGATTTCGATTTCGAAACCGCTGGCGACGACACGAAAACAGCCTCGCTCTGACACCTCTGACCGGCGCAACCGTTCGCGTGCCGGTTCAGCCCTTCAAGCGCAGGACCGCGAGGACTCGGCGGTGGTGGGTGTCGGAGGGTGGCAGATCCAGTTTGGTGAAGATATTGCCGATGTGCTTTTCGACCGCGCGCTCGGTGACCGTGAGTGCGGTCGCGATCGCATTGTTCGACAGTCCCTGTGCCATCAGTTCGAGGACCTCGCGCTCGCGGGGTGTGAGCCGGGCGAGTGAATCCTGTTGGCGTGACGCACCCATCAATTGACTCACCACCTCCGGGTCGAGTGCGGTGCCGCCGGTGGCTACGCGGTCCAGGGCATCGACGAAGTCGCGGACGTCGGCCACCCGATCCTTGAGTAGATAGCCGACGCCGCTCGCGCCACCGGCGAGAAGTTCGGTGGCATAGCGGGTTTCGATCCACTGCGAGAACACCAGCACGCCTGTGAGCGGGTACTTGCGTCGCAACTCGATCGCCGCGAGCAGCCCCTCGTCGGTGAAGGTCGGCGGCATCCGCACGTCCACCACAGCCACGTCGGGGTTGTAGGTGCCGACCACATCGCTCAAGGTGGTGGCATCGCCGACAATGGCGACGACCTCGTGGCCGCGCTCGGCCAGCAGTCCGGCAAGCCCGTCGCGCAGGATCGCATTGTCCTCGGCGATCACCACCCGCAACGGCGTACTCATCGCGGCCCGGCCGTCGGCAGCAGGATGGTCACCACGGTCGGCCCGCCGGTCGGACTCTGCACAGTCAGCGTGCCGTCCACCGCACGCGCCCGTGCCGCCAGTCCGGAAAGTCCGCTGCCCGCAACATGTTCCCCCTCGATCGGCTGCAGCGCGCCGCCGATCCCATTGTCGCGCACCGAGACCGCGATAGTGTGCGCATCGGTCGGCACGACCGACACCCACGCACTCGTGGCATTCGCATGTTTGACCACATTGGTGAGCAGTTCGGCGACCGAGAAGTAGGCGATCGCCTCGATGGCCGGATTCGGCCGCTGCGGCAGATGGACTCGCAGCTCCACCGGAACGGCACACCGTGAAGCCAGCGTCTCCAGTGCTGGTGCGAGCCCTAATTCGAGTGCGGGCGGATGGATTCCGCGCACCAGCTCGCGCAATTCGGTCAGCGCCTCCTTGGCATTTGCGTGCGCGTCGGCGATCAGATCGCGCGCGTCGCCGCCGAGGGATATCCGCTCCTCGGCCCGGCCCAAGGCCATAGCGATGGTGACCAGCCGCGCCTGTGTGCCATCATGCAGATCCCGCTCAACTCGCCGCAGTGTCGCCGCCGAATCCTCGACCGCCGCACGCCGACTCGCGCGCAATTCGACCAACTGCCGGTCACGCGCCGTTGCCGACAGCAATGCGATGGTGAGCAGCCCGTGCACCCAGCACACCGCGCGCAGCAGCCACGGCAGTGCGAAACAGCAGATAATGCCGACCGCGGACATCAGCAAAACCCTTGGCCAAGTGTCGATATAGACGGATCCGAACTGGGCCAGCGAATGGTGTGCGACGCCGTTGTCGTCGATATTCGTGGGGTTGAACAGCACCCACGGGATGGGCGAGAGCGCGACGAATACCGTCACGGCCACCACGACCAGCACCAGATAGCCGCCGACCACTCCGAGTACGGCCTGCGCGAACAGGAACACAATGGCTCGCCAGCTCGCACGATCGGTGAACGCGCTCTTCAGGAATCCGAAAAAGCCCGGCCGCGAAACATACGGCGGCGGCGCGTCCACCGGCGTATCCAGCAGATCCCTGGCCAGCGCGCGATACACCTTCGCCCACAGTCGCGCGCCCAGAATCACCAGCGCCAGAATCGGAATGCCGATGAGGACGATCGAGGCGTATAGGCCGCCGCCGAAACCGAAGAACAGATAGCAGACGGCGAGCATACCGATCGCGAAAACCGTGAATACATAGACGAGTTGCTTCCAGGTCCTAGCCTGGATCGGCGCGCGCAGGATCGCGCGCAGCACCTCTCGCGCGTCCGGACCGGCCTTGCCGGTAGGCGCGTCGAGCACGAGGGTTTGTGTCTCGGTCATGGACTCCATGGTTGTCGCGGGCACGGCAGCATTCGATCGAGCTGCCCGCCGAATCCTAGGTGTGGCCAGCTACACCACCAACTAGCATCCTGTGCATGAACTATCCGCCGCCACCGCAGTACGGTTCGCCGTACGGCTACCCGGCCTATGGCCCGCCGCAGGATCATCCGCAGGCCATCACGATCATGATCCTCGGCATTCTCGGCCTGCTGATGTGTCAGTTCCTGGGCCCGGTCGCTTGGGTGATGGGGAAGAAGGCACTCAACGAGATCGACGCGTCCGGCGGTGCCATCGGTGGTCGTGGCAGCGTCCAGGCCGGATATATCTGCGGCATAATCGCCTCGATATTGCTGATCCTGACCATTGTGTTCCTCATCCTCATGGTGGTACTCGCCGCTGTAGGCGTTCTCGGCTCCTCGTCCTCGACCTACTGAATCCGGCCACCCGAAGGTGGTGGGGTTCGATCTGCGGTATTCGCGGGGTCGTCCATGGTTACGCTGCGCTACCGCCTCCGGGCCCATCGCGCATGCCGCGGGCGGCCGGAATTAGCATCGTCGGAGTGAACCACCCCGCGCCGGATACGGCCGAGCAGCCAGGACCCACCGAATGGGGCGAGCATCCGCACGGTGTCGGACCATGGACGCAGGAGCACGGGGAAGCCCCGCCGGAGGATCCCCACTACGATCCGGAGCTGCTTGTCGGTGGTGACCGCCGCAACGTCGTCGATGCCTACCGCTACTGGAAGCGCGAGGCGATCATCGCCGATATCGACCGTCGCAGGCATCCGTTCCATGTGGCCATCGAGAACTTCGGCCACGACGCGAATATCGGCACCGTGGTGCGTACCGCGAATGCCTTCGCCGCGGCCGCCGTGCACATTGTCGGCCGACGGCGCTGGAATCGCCGCGGCGCCATGGTCACCGACCGCTACCAGCACATCGAACATCACTCCGATATCGGCGAGCTACTCGCCTTCGCCGAGCGGGAGAATCTGACCGTGGTCGCCGTGGACAATGTGCCGGGCTCGGTTCCGCTGGAAACCGTCGAGTTGCCGCGCCGCTGCCTGCTGCTGTTCGGGCAGGAAGGTCCCGGTGTGACAGAACATGCCAAGGGTGCGGCCGCGTTGACGGTTTCGATCGCGCAGTTCGGTTCTACCCGCAGTATCAATGCCGGAGTCGCGGCCGGCATCGCGATGCACGCATGGATTCGGCAACATGCCGATTTGACGTCAGCATGGTAACGAAAAGATCGGTATTAATCGGCTCGAAGCTGGCACCATTGACCCATGACCTCGCGGAGCCCGGATATCGGGCGCGATGCTGCACCCACGCCCGCGCTGTGGTCCGAGCGCGCGGATATGGCCGAATCCGCGATCGTCTCTCGGCACCTACGCGCGCTATGGGGTGTGCCGGGTACCGAATTGGGTGTCGTCGGTTGGCCGGCGACCCGTCGTGAGCGGGGCTTCGCCTCCTGGCACTACTGGTGGCAGGCGCATCTGATGGACTGCGCGGTCGATGCCGCCAACCGGGTGCCGACGCCGACGCGCCGCAAGCGCATCGCCGCCATCGCGCGGGCGCATCGGCTGCGCAATATCACCGGGTGGACCAATAACTACTACGACGATATGGCCTGGCTGACAATCGCTTTGGAGCGTGCCGAGCGAACCCAGGGGATCACCGAGGCGCGCGGCGGTCTGATCGCACTCGAGAAGGAGCTGTACGGCGCTTGGGATCCGGCGCGTGGCGGCGGTGTGCCGTGGCGGATCAACTCGGACTATTTCAATGCCCCCGCCAACGGACCGGTCGCCATCGCGCTACTGCGTCTCGGCCGCCACCTGCGCGCGCAGGAAATGGCGGACTGGATCGATGCGACGTTGTGCGACAAGGAATCCGGCCTGATCCTGGACGGCATCCATTTGCCCTCCGGCGAGATCGAGCGCCCGACCTTCACCTACTGCCAGGGCGTGGTGCTCGGTCTGGAAGCGGAACTCGCGGTGCACACCGGCGAGCCGCGCCACAGCGAACGGGTGCACCGGCTGCTCACCGCGGTCGAGGAGCAGATGACCACCAATGGGGTGATCAATGGTGGCGGTGGCGGAGACGGCGGCCTGTTCAACGGCATTCTGGCCCGCTATCTCGCTGTGGTCGCACTGATGCTGCCCGGTGATGAGCGCGATCAGGCGGCCGACCGGCAAACCGCGGCCGCTATCGTGCGTGCCAGCGCCGCGGCGGCCTGGGCGAACCGGCTCGAGGTCGAGGGCGAGCCGCTGTTCGGGCACGACTGGAGCAAACCCGCCCAGTTACCCGGCGGCCGGTCCGGTGCCGGACTTTTCACCGAGGGCGGTTCGGTCACCTCGTCGCGGGTGCCCGAACGCGATATGTCGGTGCAACTGTCGGGCTGGCTGCTGATGGAGGCGGCCTACCAGGTCAGCGCCGCCGGACTGTAGGCATCGGAGTCCCCTGCTGTAAGCAGCAGTTCCATCCGATGATCAAATGCCTTGCCAGACAAGTGATCAACCGCAGTTCGCGGTATCCGGCACAACCCGTACGGTCGGACGGCAGAGCTGCGCGCAAGTCCACGCGTGGAGACCGAACCAACCGAGAAGCATTAACGGGCTCGCGCACCATGCGGTTGCCCATCTTGCCGGATGAACGGCGGGGGTGCGGTGGAGACGGGCAGGTCACGGTTGTGGTCAAGGGGCGTTCACGGTGGGATGGGCGGTCCTATTCTGGATGGTGCAGGCAGTCGGGTGGAGGCTGGCATGGATCACGCACGCGTTCTCCGCACAGTGCTCGGGGTGACCGCCGGGTATTTCATCGTGCTCGCATTCTGGCTGGGCTGGCTACTACCGCATACGCCGCCGGGGACCGAGCCGTTCCAGATCGTCGCGCTGGTCGGTCTGTTCGGATCATGCGTGGGCGTCGGGATGCTGTTGGCTGTTCGGCCATCGCGCGCGGATCGGCAGTTGTGGCGGCACGGGCTGGAGGGGTGGGCGACCATCGAGGGTGCGCATACGCTGCAGCGCACTGATCATCACACCGAGTTGACCGAATTCGATCTGGAGCTCGTTGTGCCGGGATCCGAAAGTTACCGTGGCACCATCGTTTTCGATGTCACCCCGGCCGATAAGCCGCGGCTCGCGGTCGGCGAGACAATCTCCATCCGAGTCGATCCGCAGAATCGGGATCGGATCATTCTCGTTCTGGGGCAATAGCTTTCGATCAACGGCGGGCGGATCCCGCATTTCGCCGCATCGGCGGGCGCGAGGTCAGTCCCGCGAGTGCGCTTGCGGGTCCGCGAGCAGATATTGCGCGGCCGCGTAGGTAGCCAGGATGACGCCCTCGGTGACCCGCCGGGAACGCTCACCGCGCGCGAACAGCCGCCGCAGCACGATCAGCCCATCGGAAACGGTGAACAGCAACGCACCGAGGCCGAGCCGACTACGCGGATCGGCATTCGGAATATTCAGTCCGGCAATATTTTTCGCGTCCGGAGCCAATCCGGGATCGGAGGCGAGCACCGCCGCACTGCCCAGCGTCGCACCGTAGGCCGTCAGCGCAGCCGCGACTGTCGGCGCCTTGGCCCGCATCAACGCCGCAGCACCGAGCCAGGCCAGCAGCCGTGGAACCGCGATCTCTGGACGCGCACGCCCGCCGCGGCGCCACCACAGCAGCGAATATCCGGTCTGCATCACCGCGAACGAGGACGCTCCCGCGATCAGCCGCCGATCACTGTCCGGCTCGATCAGCAGCACATCACCGATGGTCGCGGCACCGAGGCAGCCGAGCAGCACCGTCCGATCGACCGGATCCAACGCCCGATCGGCCGCCGCATCCGCCGCCAACAGCGGCATCAGCAGCGGCTTCGTAACCCATTGCACCTTGCCGCGGCCGGTAACCGCGCCGTACACGGTCGCCGCCGCAGCCACCAGGAATCCGGCACGGAATGGACGCACGACCCACGGCGTGCCCGAGGTGGGTAACCACACTGCGGCGCGAGCGGAGTGCCCGGAGGCGGCAGCGGAGCGTAACCACATGGGCCACCAGGAGCGCCGCAAATCAGACAAAGCGCCCCATGAATGCCGCAAATCAGACACCGAAGCTCGGCTCTTTCGGTGCGGGTGGCAGCGTGACGACCTGACCCGCGTAGCTCAGGCCCGCACCGAAGCCGAGCAGCAAGGCCACCTGTCCGCCCTTGGCCTTGCCGGTCACCAACATCTCCTCCATCGCCAACGGGATGGATGCGGCGGAGGTATTGCCGGTGTTCTCGATGTCATTGGCCACCGGGATGTCATCGGCCAGCCCGAGGTTCTTCTTCATCAACTCGTTGATGCGCGCATTGGCCTGATGCGGAATGAAGACCTCGATATCGTCCTTGGAGACACCGGAGACCTCGAGCGCCGAGGCCAGCGCGCGCGGCAAAGTGACCGCCGCCCAACGGAATACCCGCGGCCCCTCCATCCGCAGCGACATCCGGCCGACGGGCTCTACGGCCGGGTCGGTGCCCTGCAGCCGCTGCGCTTTCTCCATGTATTCGAGGAAGTTGACGTCCTGCTCGATCGCCGAGGCATTCTCGCCGTCGCTACCCCACACCGTCGGGGAGATGCCGTTCTCCTCGCTCGGGCCGACCACCACCGCACCAGCGCCGTCGCCGAAGATCATCGCGGTGCCGCGATCGGTCGGATCGAGTCCGACCGTCATCGTCTCGGCACCGATGAGCAGCACATATTCGGCCGACCCGGACCGGATCAGGTCGGCGGCGACGCCGAGGCCGTAGCCGAATCCGCCGCAACCGGAGGTCAGATCGAAGGCCGCGATCCCGTTCATCCCCAGGTCGTTGGCGACCTTGGGGGCGCCGTGCGGGGTGAGGGTCAGCCAGCTCGAGGTGGCCAGGATCAGCGCGCCGATCTTGGACCGATCGATGCCGCTGTTGACGATCGCCCGCTCACCGGCGGCCGCCGAAATCGACTGCAGCGTTTCGTCTCCGCTGATCCACCGACGGTTGCGCACACCGGTGCGCTCGTAGATCCACTCCGGGGTCGAATCGAGAACCTCGCACACCTCTTCATTGCTGACCAGGCGTTTCGGACGGTAAGCACCGATGCCGAGCATCGCGACATTCGCACGGCTCTTATTGACTGCAATGCTCACCACAGGTAACTCACACGACCCTTCACTGTCTCGACCGCCTCGCTGCACTCGGCGGATGCGTCCCCCTATCGGGTCGCACCGCTGTCGGCGTTTCAGAGCGAATCAAAGCTCCGACCACCGGCGACTGCGATCCGGGAGGCGCATTTGCAGCTTAGCCGAGGGCGAGATCCTTCAATCCGAGGATGGACCGGTACTCCAGGCCCTCGGCGGCGATCACCTGATCGGCGCCGGTCTCCCGGTCGACGACGGTCGCGACGCCGACGACGGTCGCGCCGGCCTCGCGCAGGGCGCGCACGGCGGTCAGCGGCGAATTTCCGGTGGTAGTGGTGTCCTCGACGACGAGCACCCGCTTGCCGACGATGTCCGGGCCCTCGATCTGGCGCTGCATGCCGTGGGTCTTGGCGGCTTTACGCACCACGAAGGCATCAATCGGTCGGCCGGGCGCGTGCATGACGGCCAGCGCGACCGGATCCGCACCCATGGTGAGCCCTCCGACGGCCTCGAAATCCCAGTCCGCCACGAGTTCGCGCAGTAGCTTGCCGATCAGTGGTCCGGCACCGTGGTGCAGCGTGGCGCGGCGCAGGTCGACGTAGTAGTCGGCCTCTTTGCCCGAGGACAGTGTGACCCGGCCGTGCACGACGGCGAGCTCGCGCACGAGTGCGGCCAATCTGTCGCGGTCGTCCGTCGAAACGGCGGCCTTGTTCGCCTGGTCGATCATGTCTGTCAAGTCCTTCCGCGTGCGTTGAATATGCCGCGATTCAGTCGGGCCGCCAGGGCTCGCGGGATCATCCCGGCGGCGGTGGTGAGCACTTTGTACTGCAGACCGGGCACGCTGAGCACCCGGTCCTTCTCGAGATCACGTAGCGAACCGGCGACCACCTGGTCGACGCTCAGCCACAGCTGTTTCGGCAGCGAGGACATCTCGATGCCGGCCCGCTCGTGGAATTCGGTATGCACGAATCCGGGGCACAGGGCCTGGACCCGGACTCCGGTGCCGGCCAGTCCACCCGCCAGCCCTTCGGTGAAGGATACGACGTAGGCCTTGGAGGCCGAATAGGTCGAGCCCCGTCCGGGGATCAGACCCGCGACGCTGGCCACATTCACGATCGAACCCTTCGCGGCCGCGATCATCGATGGCAGCGCGGCCCTGGTGAGCTGCACCACCGCCGTGACATTGACGTCGAGCTGGGCCTGGATCGCAGCGGGCGGCTGCGTCCAGAACTCCCCCGACTGGCCGAATCCGGCATTGTTGACCAGGAATTCGACGCCGTCGGCGGCGCGGGCCAGTACCCGATCCCGATCTTCGGAATCGGCCAGATCGGCGACGAGCACCTCCGAGCGGGTCGCGAATTTCCGCTCCAATTCCGCGGCAAGGCCATTCAGCCGGTCCTTTTCACGGGCGACGAGCACCAGGTCATAGCCGAGTGCGGCCAAGCGCACGGCGAATCCGTGCCCGATGCCGGAGGTGGGTCCGGTGATCAATGCGACGGGGCGGATGGCCCCGGGCAAGCGCGTGGGACTGTCTGCCCCACCCGTTTCCCGGCCACCATCCCTCATCGAATCGCTCCGCGATCCTGCATTCATCGCACAATCCAGGTCATAGGGGCGCTATGCCCGCTCACTGCGGTACGGGTCCCTGATACGGGCGGAATCCCGGGTGGAACGGACCGCCGGGCTGTTCCGGCGTGTGCTCGCCCGCGGGCCATTCGTCTTCATCCGGCTCGGACTCGGCGGGTTTGCGCTGGGCCGGGCGGTCCTCCGGCGACCAGTCATCGTCCGGTTCCGCCGCCCAGCGCTCGTCGCGGGCCCTTGAACGGGAGTCCGGGACGACGGCGAGACTGGGGCGGCGCGGCGGCTGCGGTTCGGCGGCCGGTTCCTCATCGTAATAGTCGTCGTCGGAGTACTCGCGGTACTTCGGCCGGTCGAAATCGTCTTCGTCATAAGACGATTCGGCGTACTCCTCGTCGTCGAAGTCCTCGCGCTTGCGCAGATCCGCCGACGCGACTCGCGCGGCCACCGGACTTTCCGCCTCTTCCCGCTCACCCGCGCGCTTGCGCGGATGCGGCCGTCCCGGATCGTGACCATCGGAATCCACCCCGCGCGCATCGCTCACCGGCGGCAGCACATGCAGCAGACCGGACAGGCGAAGCACCGCATCGATCGCGGTCTCCCAATCCTTGGCCACCGTACCGACATTCAGCATGCCGAGGGTCCAGTTGCCCTCACTCCATAGCATCTGCACGGTATCGGGCAGCGATTCGATGAAGGCGACCATGCGCTGGTCGACGGCGTGCCTGGCGATCTCCGGATTGGTCGCGAACACCACCCGGTCACCGATCGCGCCGAGCAGTTCCAGATCGGCGTCCTTGGGCGGGGACGCGGTCTTGAGCCGCATATCCACATCGATATCGGAGCCGATCTGCCTGCGCACGGCGACCAGCGTCGCGGCGTCTTCCAGATCGAAGAGGACGAATTTCTCGCCCTTGCGGATGCCGGACACCACATCCACCGCGGACAGGTAGCCGAGCTTGGCCAACGCACCGCGGCGCCAGGTGGAGGCCAGCGCCGGTTCCACCGACACATACGTATAGCCCTGGGCCTTCGCCCACACCTGGCGCGCATGACCGGTCCGCTGTCGCTGGACCCGATCGAAATACAGCAGCACGATCGCACCAACGAGCGCGATCGCCGCCAACCCGAACCACATTGCCGTCATCGTCGCCTACCCTATAGAGCCGACAGGGCTATTGCGCATCACTGCCCGCTGATATTTCACCGCGTGCCGCCGGGCAGTGCGGTGCTGATGATGATCTTCGCGTCGATCGAACCATCCGCGGCCTTATCGCCCTGCACCATGACCATGTCACCGACCGGAAGATCGGATACCTTGGACCCGGCCAACGAGATCACCTGGGTCTTATCGGTGGTGCGCACCGTTACGGCGGATCCGCCGAGGGTGTCGAGGGTCAATTGGCCACCGGCGTTGGCGGTGATGGTGCCCATGGTCGCGCCGAGGCTATCGATGCCGCCGAGTCCCGGAATGCTCGGCAGAACCTGGGTGGATGACGGACCGCGCGAGGGCGCGGTACCGGTGGATCGGCCCGCGGTCGGGAAGGCCGAGGTGCTCGCGGCCGAACTCGACGAGGTGTCCTTATCGCCGAGCAGCACACCGGCGAGCACACCGATCGCGCCGATCAGCAGGAGCACCCCGAGTCCAAGGGCGATCCACAGGCCGGTGTTGCGCTTGCGCGGCGGCTGCTGATCCGGGGGTAGCGGCGCACCGGGCGGTCCGGGCGGATACTGCGCGCCGGGCTGGCCGTACGCACCGACCTGGGTCGGCTCCTGCCACGCGCCACTTTCCTGGCCCCACTGGACCTGGCTGTCGTACGGGGGGAACTCCTTGGTGGCATTGACCGGTGGCGGCGCCCACGGCTCGAATTGTTCGGTGGACGGATAGACCGAGGTCGCATCGCCGTGGCCATAGGCCTCGGGGTATTCCGACGTAGGCGCGGACGGCTGAAATCCCGACTTACCCGACGGACCGAAATGTTCCGTCGGCGCATCCTCCGGTCGCTGAGCCCAGGGATCGTTGGGATTGGTCATGCCCTCCAGGGTAGGCTGTGGCACTTTGCCGTGCCTTCGGCACGGCGTGTTCGCTCGTAAGACTCGCTGGCGTTGTGGCGAACAAGGCGGCCCGACTGCGGATTACTCGCAAGCCGGGCCGCATTGTCAGCCGCGGCCGACGATGAGACCCTCGCCGTTCGGGCTCACATTGACCACGACGGTGTCGCCGTCGGTGACCTCACCGGCGAGCAGTTCCTTGGCGAGGGTGTCGCCGATGGCCTGCTGGATCAGCCTGCGCAGCGGGCGGGCGCCGTACAGCGGGTCGTAGCCGCGCACGGCGAGCCAGAACCGGGCCGAATCGCCGACGTCCAGCTTCAGCCTGCGCTGCGACAGTCGCTTCTGCAGCTGGTCGAGCTGGATATCGACGATGGATTCCAGCTGCTCCTCGTCGAGGGCATGGAACATGACCACATCATCGAGGCGATTCAGGAACTCTGGTTTGAAGGCCGAGCGGACCGCGTTCATGACGAAATCCCGCTCGCCACCCGCACCCAGATTCGAGGTCAGGATGAGGATGGTGTTGCGGAAGTCGACCGTGCGGCCCTGGCCATCGGTCAGGCGACCCTCGTCGAGTACCGCGAGCAAGATGTCGAAGACATCCGGATGCGCCTTTTCGATCTCGTCGAAGAGCACCACGGTGTACGGCCGACGCCGCACCGCCTCGGTCAGCTGACCGCCCTGGTCGTATCCGACATAGCCGGGCGGGGCGCCGACCAGCCGGGCGACAGAGTGCTTCTCGCTGTACTCGCTCATATCGATGCGGACCATGGCGCGTTCGTCGTCGAACAGGAAGTCCGCCAACGCCTTTGCCAGCTCGGTCTTACCGACACCGGTCGGGCCGACGAACATGAACGAACCCGTCGGCCGATTCGGATCCGCGACTCCGGCGCGCGCCCGGCGCACCGCATCCGAAACCGCCTGCACCGCCTCGGTCTGACCGACCACGCGCTTACCCAGCTCCTGCTCCATCCGCAGCAGCTTCTGGGTTTCGCCCTCCATCATCCGGCCGACCGGAATACCGGTCCAGGACGAGACCACCTCGGCGATATCGTCGGGGCCGACCTCCTCCTTGAGCATCACTTCGCCGTCAGCGGCTGTTGCGGAAGTCTTTTCGGCCTCGGCGAGCTGCTTCTCCAGCGCCGGGATACGCCCGTAGCGCAGTTCGGCGGCCTTGCCCAGATCACCGTCGCGCTCGGCGCGGTCGGATTCACCGCGCAGGGATTCCAACTCCTCCTTGAGGACGCGGACCTGATCGATGGCGCTCTTCTCGTTCTGCCAGCGGGTCATCAGCTGGTTGAGCTTTTCGCGGTCATCGGCGAGTTCCTGACGCAACTTGTCCAGGCGCTGCTTGGACGCCGCGTCGGTCTCCTTCTCCAGTGCGACCTCTTCGATCTCGAGCCTGCGCACCGCGCGCTCGACCTCGTCGATTTCCACTGGGCGCGAGTCGATTTCCATGCGCAGCCGGGAGGCCGACTCATCGACCAAGTCGATCGCCTTATCCGGTAGGAACCGGGAGGTGATGTAGCGGTCGCTGAGCGTGGCGGCGGCGACCAGCGCGGAGTCGGTAATGCGCACGCCGTGGTGCACCTCGTAGCGATCCTTGATGCCGCGCAGGATGCCGATGGTGTCTTCCACCGACGGCTCGCCGACCAGCACCTGCTGGAAGCGACGCTCCAGGGCGGCGTCCTTCTCGATGTGCCGGCGGTACTCATCCAGCGTGGTGGCGCCGACCAGCCGCAGCTCACCGCGGGCGAGCATCGGCTTGATCATATTTCCCGCATCCATCGCCGACTCACCGGTCGCGCCCGCGCCGACGATGGTGTGCAGCTCATCGATGAATGTGATGATCTGTCCCGCACTGGTTTTGATCTCCTCGAGTACGGCCTTGAGCCGCTCCTCGAATTCACCGCGGTACTTCGCACCAGCCACCATCGCGCCCAAGTCGAGCGAGACAACGGACTTGCCGCGCAACGATTCCGGCACGTCACCGGCCACGATGCGCTGGGCCAGGCCCTCCACGATCGCGGTCTTGCCGACCCCGGGCTCACCGATCAGCACCGGGTTGTTCTTGGTACGACGGCTCAAAACCTGTACGACACGGCGGATTTCGGTATCGCGCCCGATGACCGGGTCGAGCTTGCCGGCGCGGGCGGCCGCGGTGAGATCGGTCGAATACTTCTCCAGCGCTTGGTAGCTGCCCTCCGGATCGGCACTGGTGACGCGCGCACTGCCGCGCACGGCGGTGAATGCCTCGCGCAGCGCCTCGGGGGTCGCGCCGTACTTCTGCAGCAGCATGGTGACATCCGAATCGCCGTCGGCCAGGCCGACCATGACGTGTTCGGTGGAGACGTATTCGTCGCCGAGTTCGGTGGCCAGGCGCTGGGCGGCGGTGATCGCTGCCAGGGCTTCGCGGCCGAGTTGGGGCGTGGTGGTCGCACCGGTCGCGCGTGGCAGCTTGTCAACGATGTCCTGTGCCTCGCGTCGAATCGTCGCCGGATCCACCGCGACGGCCTTGAGCAAGGGGGCGGCGATGCCATCGGTTTGATCCAGCAACGCCACCAGCAAGTGCGCCGGACGAATCTCCGGATTGCCCGCGGCCGAGGCGGCCTGCAAGGCGGCGGTCAGAGCCGCCTGGGTCTTGGTGGTGGGATTGAACGAGTCCACAAGTCACCTTCCTACTAGTCGATTCGCACTATCCAACGTCGGAAAGGTTGAGTCTGTTCCGCTCAACTTTAATTTTTTGGGCACCTGAACAGACTCCGGCTGAACGCTACGCCGCGACACTGCCGAATGGCATCAATCGCAGGGTCTATGGCACCGCGATGCCTACGATGGCCTTGGCCGTTGGTTGATGCATCACAATCCAGCCCGACTCGAGGAGCGATGGATGCGCGCGATCGTGGTACGAAGCTTCGGAGCAACACCCGAACTGGCCGAAATGCCGACCCCCGAACCCGGCGCGGGTGCGGTCAGAATCCAGGTCGAGGCCGCCGGGGTGAACCCATTCGACCAGAAGATGGCCGGCGGCATTCTGGATGGCAAGCTGCCGCACGATTTTCCGATGATCCTCGGCGTCGACGGTGCCGGCACGGTGGCCTCGGTCGGCCCCGGCGTCACCAAATTCGGCGTCGGTGACCGTGTCGTCGGCAAATTCCTGTTCCCGCCCGCGGGCCACGGCAGCTTCGCGGAGTATTCGATCCTGCCCGAGGACGCCACCCTGGTCCCGATCCCGGACCAGGTGCCCACCATCGCGGCCGCGGCCCTGCCGACCGCGGGCATAACCGCGCAAGACATCGTGGATGCCACCAAGCTCGAGCCGGACCAGACGGTATTGATCGTCGGCGCCACCGGCGGCGTCGGCTCGTTCCTGGTGCAGTTGGCGAATATCGCCGGGGCGCACGTCATCGCGACCGCGCGTGGGGCGGTCGCCGATCAGATGACCAGGCTCGGCGCGGCCGAGACCATCGATTACACCCGTGGTCGGGTCGTCGAAGAGGTCGCCGCCGCACACCCCGACGGCGTCGATGCGCTGTTCGATCTGGTGAGTCCGCCCGAGGTGCTGGCCGAGCTGACCACGTTGGTCCGCGACGGCGGCACGGTCTACTCCACCATCTGGTCCGCCGATCCGGACGCGCTGCGCGATCGCGGCATCAAGGGCGGCAATATCGAATCCTCCGGCCGTGGACCGGAATTGGCCCGCCTGCTCGATCGGGTCGCCGCCGGAGATGTCGTCGTGCCGATCGACGTGACCGTCCCACTGAACCAGGGCCCTTCGGTCATCGGCGCGATAGGTGCGCGGGGCAAAACCGTGCTGGCCATCTGAGTGAGTGCCCGAAAAAAGGGCCCATCACGCCCACCCGAATTCGGCCTCTTCCTGATTCCGGAGGCCGATAACTACCAGCAGCTCACCGAGCTGACGACCTATGCGGAGAGCGCCGGACTCGACCTGATCGGCGTCCAGGACCATCCCTACCAGCGACGCTTCCTCGACACCTGGACCCTGATCACCGGCCTGGCCGTGCGCACCGAGCGACTCACCTTCTTCCCGGATGTCGCCAACCTGCCCCTGCGCAATCCCGCCGTACTCGCGAAATCCGTTGCTTCCCTCGACATCATGACCGGCGGCCGGATCCACCTCGGACTCGGCGCGGGCGCGTTCTGGGCCGCCATCGCCGCCATGGGTGGTTACCACCTGAGCCCGGGCGAATCGGTGCGGGCACTCGCCGAGGGCATTGCGGTCATCCGGGCCATGTGGAGCGACGAACGTTCGGTCCGGGTGCCCGGCACCTACCATCTGCTCGCCGGTGCCCATCCTGGTCCGCAGCCGGAACACGACCCTGGCATCTGGCTCGGCGCGAAGGGTCCGCGCATGCTCGCTCTGACCGGACAGCGCGCCGACGGCTGGCTGCCCTCGGCGGCCTGGGCCCCGCCCGAATTCCTGACCGAGGCGGGTAAACGCATCGACGATGCGGCCGCCGCGGCGCAGCGCGATCCGCGCGCCATCCGGCGGGTCTACAACCTGTCCGGCACCATTACCAGCGACGGCACCGACTACGGCTTCCTGGAGGGCCCGCCCGAGCGCTGGGTGGACGATCTGTCCGTTTTATATCGTGACCAGCGCATCGACGGCTTCATCTTCTGGCCGACCGAGGGCGACCCCGTCGACCAAGTGCATCGCTACGCCGAATTGGTCGCGCCCGCGGTGCGCGCGAACGTCGCGAGTTGACCCGGCGGTAACCCGGAGCGAGCGAGGCCGCGATATCCTGCATGTCCGGCCCAGAGCAGCCCAGATTTGCCCACGGATTACCGTGGGCGCGGGCGTGATCGGCCATACCCACACGACCACGTGATTTTCAGGGATACTTGACGGCGGAGGACCGCCGGTTACGGACATGTCCCTGGGCAGATTTTGAGGGAAAGGAAGCTCCACGTCGTGGATGCGCGTTCGGCAGCGCTGGTCCGCGCCAACTTCCGATCGGTGATCGAGTCGCCGAACGGACCCGAGCGGTTGATCAGTGCGTTTTATGGTCACCTGTTTGCGGAGAAGCCGCAGCTGCGGGAATTGTTCCCGCCCGCGATGGAGATGCAGGCCAAGCGGGTGGTGACCGCCATCCATTACGTGCTCGACCATCTCGAGGACTGGGGGCGGGCGCAGAAGTTCCTGGAACAGTTGGCGCGTGATCACCGCAAATACGGTGTCATCGCCGCGCACTATGACATCGCGGGGCGGGCGCTGCTCGCCGCATTCCGGGTCTTCAATGGACCGATGTGGAATCGCGCGCTCGAGGAGGGCTGGCGCGATATCACCATCCTCATCTCCGCATCCATGGCCATCGGCGCCAATTCCGATAAATCGCAGCCGTACTGGGATGCGACCGTGGTCGGCCATCGCCGGGTGCTCGAGGATCTGGCCATCGTGCGGCTGCAGTCCGACAGTCCGATTCCGTATCAGGCCGGACAGTACGTGCCGGTCTCGCTGCCGCAGCGCCCCAAGATGTGGCGTTATCTCTCGCCCGCGATTCCCGCGAATCCCTACGGCGAGATCGAATTCCACGTCCGCAAGATCCGCGGCGGTTGGGTGAGTCCGGCCATCGTTAATGAGACCAGGGTGGGCGATCGGTGGATGATCGCCGGTCCGCTCGGTGGTCTGCACATCGATCGCGACAGCGGGCGTGATGTGCTGCTGATCGGCGCGGGCACCGGCATCGCCCCGCTGCGCGCCCAGTTGATCGAGATGGGTCAGCGCGGCATCAATCCGCGCGTGCACTTCTTCATCGGCGGCCGCTACCCCTGCGATCTGTACGACGTGGAGAATATGTGGCAGCTCTCGCAGAGCAATCCGTGGCTCACCGTGGTCCCGGTCTGCGAACAGAAGACCAACCCGTGGTGGTATACGCATCCACCGCAGGACGAGCCGTACGGCATGCACCGCCGCCTGATCGGAAATCTGGGCGCGGTCGTGGCCAGCTTCGGCTCATGGTCCGACCGGCAGATCCAGATCGCCGGTTCGGCCCGCATGATCGCCGACACCCGCCGCGCCCTGATGGCGGTGGGCACCCCCGAGTCGGTTATCAGCTCAGATCCCGTGTGAGAGAAGCAATGACAATTGATCCGAGCCCGCACGGCAATGGTGCGGCGCCCGAATGGAAGTCGACCGTGGTCGGTCATCACCGGCTGCGCCACGACATCGCGGTTATCCGCCTGATCGGCGAGTACGTCCCGTTTCTCGCGGGACAGTCGGTCGAGGTCCGGGTGCCGCAGCATCCCGGGATGCGCCGTCGGCTCTCTCCCGCGCTGCCGCCGTCACTGGACGGCAAGCTGGAATTCCATGTGCGCACAGTGCCGGGCGGCTGGTGCAGCGGCAGTATTGTCGCCGACACCCACCCCGGCGATGAATGGCAGATCAGCGCTCCGCTCGGCACTCTCGCCGTAGACCCCTACGGCGACGAGGTGGTGATGATCGCGGGCGGTACCGGTCTGGCCCCGATGCGCTCTCAGATTCTCGACCTCGCCCGGCACGAAGATCCGCCGCCGACCTACCTGTTCGTTGGTGGGCGCTCACCGCGCGACCTGTACGCCGATGACATGCTGTTCCTGCTGGCGAACGAATTGCCTTGGCTCACGGTGATTCCCGTGGTCGAGAGCCCGGAGGATCCCGGCTGGGTCGACGAATGGTACGAGCAGTCGCGCGTGGATATCGGATTCCCACTCGACGATATGCTCTTCGGCACGCTCGCCGATGTCGTCGGTTCGCACGGTGCGTTCGACCGCCACCAGGTGCTGGTCTGCGGGTCACCCAATATGGTCCGCGTGACTCTGGATCGGCTCGTCGAGACCGGAACCCCCGCCGCGAATATCCAATTCGAGGGACTGTAACCAGCAGACGCACCGCGCATGCGCCGCAGGCGCGGGACTCGACCATCCAGCACCCGCGCACCGGATGCCGAACGCCCCGCATCACCAACCTCAACGAAGCAAGTCTTACGAGCGACCCATTCGCGGCCCCTCTCACGTCCGAGCCATCGAAGCGCAGGCAACGAAGTCACGAGCCTCGACCATCCAGCACCCGCGCACCGGGTGCCGAACGCCCCGCATCACCAACCACCACGGAGCGAGTCTTACGAGCGACCCATTCGCGGCCCCTCTCACGTCCGAGCCACCGAAGCGCAGGCAACGACGTCGCGAGACTCGACCATCCAGCACCCGCGCACCAGGTGCCGAACGGCCCCGCCATCACCAACCACCACGGAGCGAGTCTTACGAGCGACCCGTTCGCGGCCCGTCTCGCGTCCGAGCCGTCGAAGCGCATGCGACGAAGTCGCGAGT
>NZ_JBITIJ010000030.1:0-38689 GCF_044458825.1 Nocardia sp. NPDC050412 | reverse complement strand
ACTCCGCGCTCGTCGCCCGCACTTACCGCAGGCGGGCCGACTCGGGTCATCCGCCGATCCGCTCGGCATCGAGGGTTCGCCATGAAGGGCCGGTCTGTAGCGGGAGTCGACTCAGCGACACTCAAACCACGTTCGCGGACATCAGCTCCGGTTGTAACGGCGCCACGTGGTGGAAATGCCACTCTTATCTATGAATGTAAGTCTTGACCGAATATCGGAAAAGCCTAGTTAGATGCTCGCTAAGCAAATGCCCAGCTCTCGACCTCGGTAACGAGGAAGGAACCACGATGACACTGCAGTCGATATTGGACGAAATACGTAAGCGCCCCGGCACAGGTGAGGTCATTCCGGTCATCGATCCTGTGACCGAAGATCAGATCACTGAGTTCACCGATTGCGGGGAAGAAGCGGTCAACGAAGCCGTGGCGCGTGCGCGGGCTGCCTTCGAGTCGGGTGTCTGGCACGGTTTACCCGGACGCGAGCGAGCAAAAATCATGTGGCGCATAGCCGATCTGATGGACCAGTACGCCGACGACCTCGCTGAACTCGATTCGCTCAATACCGGCATGCCACTGGCGCAGGCGAAGATGATCGTTCCGACCTGCGCCGAGTTCTTCCGCTACTACGCCGGTTGGTGCACCAAGATCAACGGCACCGCCCACGAAGTGCAAATGACCGGCGGGATTTCGGGTGCCTACGCGGATATGCACGCCTACACCCTCAAGGAACCCTATGGCGTAGTGGGACTGATCTTTCCCTGGAACGGCCCGGTCTTCAATGCGTGTGCCAAGCTCGCACCAGCACTCGCCGCAGGGTGTAGCACCGTGGTCAAGCCTGCCGAGGAAACGCCACTGTCGGCCCTGCTGCTAGACAGGATCATCACCGAAGCTGGCGTTCCCGACGGTGTCGTCAATCTCCTGACCGGCTACGGTCACACTGCGGGAGCAGCGCTCACCGCACATCCCGATGTCGACAAGATCGCCTTCACGGGGTCGACCGAAGTCGGCAAGCAGATCGTGCAGGCCTCCGCTGGCAATCTCAAGAAGGTCATGCTGGAACTCGGTGGAAAGTCGCCGGTGCTTATTTACGACGACGCCGATCTGAACATGGCCATCCTGATGGCGTCGATGGGCATCTTTGTGCACTCCGGACAAGGATGTGTTTGCGGATCACGCATCTTCGTTCAGCGCGGTGTCTACGACCAGGTCACAGAAGGCATTGCGACAGTGGCGAATTCACTGAAGCTGGGTGGTCCTAAGGAAGAGGGGAGCAATATCGGTCCTCTCATCAGCCACAAGCAGCTCACGCGCGTTATGGGCTTCATCGATGAGGGCAAGCAGGACGGCGTCGAGGTGGTCACTGGCGGGCACCGGCTCGACCGGCGCGGATACTTCATTCATCCGACTGTGCTCACCAATGTCGATCCCGGAATGAGGCTGTATCAGCAGGAGATCTTCGGGCCCGTAGTAACGATCACGCCATTCGATGACGACGACGAAGCCGTGGCCATGGCCAATGACACGACCTACGGGCTCGCCGCCACGGCCTGGACGAACAACCTCAGCCGGGCTCATCGCATCGCGAAGCGACTGCAGGCGGGGACCGTAACGCTGAACTGCCAGTTGGTCTTCGATCACAGCGTGCCCTTCGGCGGCTACAAGCAGTCCGGCTGGGGCCACGAATTCGGCAGGGAGGGCATCGAGGCCTACATGCAGACGAAATCGGTTTGGGCGCAGCTGTAGCCTTGCCGACAGTCCGCCCCATGCCCGGCGCAGCAGTGAGTGGGGCGGACGCCGCCAAGCACCTTCAATGCCGAATCGAGACCCGTCCGGCAAACAGCGGCCACAAAGCCACGCTGACCCCGAAATCCACCAATGACTTCAATGTCGCATCTCGACGGCGGTTTGGTGCTGGCGACGTTGGTGGCCGAGGTGAATGTTGCTGTCGGCATGTTGTTTTCAGGGTTGTCGCTGCCGCTACTCGTCGAGGATGTGGTCGATGGGGTTCGCGCATCCCGGTGCGGGCGCGAACTTAGGGCGGTCCTTGCGGCATGCCCAACCTGGGCACCCCCGTGCCAGTGCTCTTCGCCCGCTGGCATCCTCGACCAGAGCGACACCGCGCCTTGCATGACGGGGGGACACACTGAAAAGTGATGCCCTCAGTTCAGAAGAGGCTCAACCTGACCGAGTTCACGCCTGCCACGACTAGCCTTTCGCGCTGCGTGTCAAGCGCTGCGCGTCCAGGAGCCGAGCACCATCAACGTTTTGGTGCCGGTGACGCCCCCCTCCCGGCGGAGCCCATCGATGACCTTCCGCAAGTGCGCGATGTCCCGCACCCGTACATGGACGAGAGCTCAAAGAAGCCACCATCCAGGGCACCGCGCTGTGGTACGCCACCACGCAAGAAGCCGCTGACGCCCTCGCGGCCGTGGCGGCCGGACTCAACAACGGAGTCATCCAACCGGTCGTCGGAGACACAATGCCCCTGAGCGACGCATCCGCAGCCCACCGCAAGATCCTCGAACCCGGAACACGCGGCAAGCTCATTCTGATCACCGAATGACCCACGGAGCCAGAGCGTCTCGCGGGCGGTCAGCTCCCGGCCGGCACGAGCACGGTCTGGTCAGGTGTCGGTGTCGAGACCGCGTACTGGCACCGATCGTCACCCCCAGCCGACCGATTCACCCATGAGGTCTAGCTGATCGGCTAGTCAGGGTCAACGCCTGATCAGCGGTTGTCGGGATTAGAAGAATGTGTGCGGTCGGTGTCACCGACGACGAGCTGGCTCGGGCGCATTCCCCGATCGGTTTGGAACTGGGTGGGCGCTCGGTCTGCTTTCTACCGCGAAATGGGGCTGGTGCCAGCGGGGATTGTCAGAGGCTAGCCGTTCGGCTAGTCTAGGTCCCTAGTCGAGTGGTCCAGGAGAGTGTGATGCAAACTGTCATCGAGGCAGAAGGCGCGACGGAGAGCGCGAAACTACGATCGCAGTGGATAAGTCTCTGGATGGCACCATTTTTTGGGGCCGTTCTGCTCGTCGCATTCTTTTCCTTTCCTGGATTCTTGCCGGTCATGTCGCCCGAGATGACCGCCGTCGAAGTGGCTGGTTTCTACAATGAAAATACAGCCATGATCCGTTTCAGCATGATTACCTACAATCTCTGCGGGATCATGCTGATTCCCTTTTTCATGGTGATCGTCATCCAGATGAAGCGCATGGCGACGCCGAGCCAGGTGCTTGCTTACGGCTATCTTGCCTCGGTGACGAGCGGCGCGACACTGTTCGCCATCGCAGACATCTTCTGGCTTGTCGCGGCATTCCGTCCGGAACGGAATCCGCAGCTCATTATGCTGTTGAACGACCTGGCCTGGATCACCTTCACTGCTCCAGTCG
Organism: Nocardia sp. NPDC050412; assembly: GCF_044458825.1. Lineage (NCBI taxonomy): Bacteria > Bacillati > Actinomycetota > Actinomycetes > Mycobacteriales > Nocardiaceae > Nocardia > Nocardia sp. NPDC050412. The sequence goes on along the minus strand of NZ_JBITIJ010000030.1, from coordinate 35,299 downwards.
GTATGCTCATCGTGCTGAATCTCTGCCTTGCGCTGGCCGTTTGGCTCGACCGTCAGCCGACCCCAATCTTTCCACGATGGGTTTCGTATTTCAGTATTGCGATCGCCATGGCGATGACACCCGGTGCATTCGCGGTCATTTTTCGGACCGGTCCGCTCGCGTGGGATGGCATCGTATCCTTCTGGCTCCGGATCGGTGCATTCAGCCTCTATCTGGTCGTCATGTTCTTCGTTGTGCTGGCAGCAGTCAGGCGGCAGGCTCGGGAAGCGTTGGTAGGGGTTGCGCAATGACCGATACGGTGTCGACGGCAATCTCGGTGGAGGGTGATCCGCGGAGTTATTCTCAACGGGGCAAGGTCGACCAGCTGGTTTGCTGGTGGACCCTGCCGGTCTTCTACAATCTGTTCGGGTTGGTCTTCGTGGTTCTCACCAGGGTGATGCCGCCGCCCCGGCCTGACGTGACCACGGATCAAATGGTCGACTTCTTCGATGACCATGCCACGACCATCAAGATCGGGTTCGTGATCCTGATGGTCGTCATGGGATTCGCGGGCATCGCAAATGGCCTCATCGCTCTTCAGATCAAACGAATGTCGGTGAGTCCGGTATTTGCCTATGCCTACATTGGAGCATTGGCGGTCGGTGCGGTGCCAGGTTGTTTGATGCCAGCGTTCTTTTTTCTGACGGCCACGTTCCGCACCGATCGTGATCCGCAGATTATCGCGCTCCTATACGATCTCGGATTTCTGTCCTTCGTGGGCTCCCTGGGTTGCTTCGCGACACAATGCATGGTTTTGGCGATCGCGATCTTCTTGGATAAGAACGATGTCTTTCCTAAATGGTTCGCCTATATTTCCATATGGATGATTGTCACGGAAATTCTCGCGGCGCCGGTGTTCGTCTTCAAGTCCGGACCTTTCGCCTGGAACGGATCTATTAGTTTCTGGGTCGGCACCGCGATTTTTGCAGGCTGGCAAGTATGCATGATCACATTGCTTCGCCGGACAATAAACCTTCAGTCTGTCGATGAGCAGATTCAGGACTGACGTGGAGCCGACGTGGCAGCCAGTTGAAATCCGAATCCCCGGAAGAATGGGACCAATACTATGACGAAAGCAGACCCGGTGGCGTCCGAACTCGAAGCCTCGTCGCCGACAGAGGCTCGTGACATAGGCCAGAAATCCGAAGCGCACCTGCCGGGCGACGTGGCAGTATGGGTTTTCGTCCTCGGAGACCTGATCATCTTCTCGTCGTATTTTATTATCTTCATGGTCGATCGCAATCGGGATCCGGATCTCTTCCTGCAATCGCAACAACATCTCGACCTGAACATCGGCGTCGTGAATACGCTGATACTACTGGCCAGCTCATGGTGTGTCGCAAGATCCGTGGTTGCCGCGCGGAATGGTGAATATCAACATGCGATGATGTTTACTGTAGCCGGTGGCCTCTGTGGTGTGCTGTTCGTGCTGATCAAGATCTACGAATGGTCCTCCAAGATCAGCCAGGGCATGACTCTCCCGAGCAACCACTTCTTCATGTACTACTACATGTTGACGGGAGTTCACCTGTTTCATGTCCTGCTCGGTCTCGTGATACTGGCGGTCGTTCTGGCGGAACTCCGAAACCCAAGGCTTCGCCGGATGAAAATGGTTGAGATCGGAGCCACGTATTGGCATATGGTAGATCTGCTCTGGATCGTTGTCTTCGCGCTCGTATATGTAGTGAGGTGAAGCGATGACTACTATGGCAACCAATACGCGGATCGGCTACGTGTGGGGGATCCTGTCCGTAATAACGGTGATATCGTGGCTTCTTGGGCACTCGGACACCGGAGGGCAAATCGTCGCCAGCGCGCCAATTACTATAGCGGTGTTGACGATGGGATTGATCAAGACGCGCCTCATCCTGCAGAACTTCGCCGAAGTGCATACGGCGCCGCGGTGGCTTCGCTTTTCCACCGACATCTGGTTGGTTGTCTTCTGGGGAACGGTACTGGTGATGTATCTCTACTGAGTGGTCGGCTATGTCGGCTCCGACCGTATTTTTCGGTGACGCTACCAGGCCTCGATCCCGTAGCCGGTGAGACGCCGCGCCAGGCTCATGACGATGGGGTGGATGCTGGCACCTCCGATTGCGGCCGCCAGTATCGCTGCGGGCACGCGCGCCTCGGCGCTCGCATCCTTGCCGGCCAGGACCGAGAAAGGCGTTCCATCAGTTGTTGGAACAGTTCATACTGGGCAACGAGCCGAATCACTACGGGATCGGTTTGCAGTGTGCTTGCCATGTGTCGCTCGAAGGAGAGATCGACCACTTGCACGAGTAGCGCTACACGCGCCTGAAGATCGTATTCTTCGGACTCGGCGGCGTCCACCGCCGCTTCCAGCTCGGCCAATTCGTACTCGGCGACGGCGAGAGTGGTGTCATTCTTTGGTTGTAGACGGCTGCCTTTGTGACACCGATGGCGTGGGCGATCATCTGAGGTGACGTTCCGCCGACACGGTGCTGCGCGAACATTGTGAGCGCCGCTGGGATGGTGCGGATCTGTGTGGCGATGTAGCGAAGACTCGATTTCTGCTGGTAGCACGTGATGAGGAGCTCACGGGACAAGGGTAGCCGATCGGCTTGTAATCCTCTTGTATCGCCCTAGTCGATCGGCTATAGTTTTGTCGAAGCTAGCCGATTGGCTAGCCTGATTGAATTGATGGCTATTGCGTGGAGGAGGCTTCTTGTACGCCACGTCGAAGGCCATACCACTGAAGAGGATATCGGCGCGGTTGCGGTGACCGTGTCATTTTGTCGGAGCGGACATCAGTTGGGCACTCAGGATTCACGCCTCGTTCGAAGAATTCGCCACCTCGTTGCTGGATGCGCCGATAGATGGCTGCGGCGAGCTGCGATTGCTGGTGGGCGATGGGTGGCGCTCGATACCACTGGCCCGGATCGTCAGGGAGTCAGTGATAAGCCAAGAAGTTCTCCTGCACCATTTCGAATCCAAATGGCAATGCCGGAATGCTGTCCTCGACGCTTGGGATGCCGATGACTAGAAGCATGTGGATTTGTCCGGGGACATCATCGAGCAGATCGAAAGGGGCGCCGATCGGTTTACGCGCTCGCCCGAACTCATCGGCGTGTGCGTCCTGCTCACCGAGAATTTCGGGCTGGACGTTCCGCCGCACGACCGTCGCCTCGGCAGGAACTAAATCGTCCATGACACCTGTCGCCGAAGGAATTCGGCATGGACAACGTGCCGGCATATACCACGCTGACCTTGGCTCCGATGCCAATGCTGTAGAAATTATCGCCTTTCTGAATGGAATGGAAACCTAATGGCTCCTCGATCCTTAGATTCCCCTGACCGCAGTGTTCCGGCAGTATTGCCGGTCGCCCACTCACGGGCTCACGCCCGTCGACACATATTGAGGTACCGGCTATCGGTCGTCGCCCCGAGCGCGGTCGAAGTGGTGCGCTATGCCGGAGGATGGCTTTTCGATCGTGTGATGGCGGGATGGGACGTGACGGTCCTGGTCGCCGACCACACCGATGTTCGGCCGCTGCAGATCCTCGGTGCGACGGTGCTCGACTTGGAGCGCTCGCTGGCGTCACCGCGTAGTCCCATACCGCACACTGTCGCGGTGGCCGTGGATCTATACGAGTCCGATGAGCGCGTCCGAAGGGGCGTGCTGGATATCCTGGATTGCGATCAGTCCGAGGTTGCTTTGCTTGGCGAGGTCTGCCCGAGTGAGCTGAGCCGCCGGATCGGATCGGTGCAACATCGGCTCAGTAGAGCTGCGCGAACATTCAAGGCGCAGGCTCTGGCCGCTGCTGCGGTGTCGGTCGAGTCGGTCGAGTCCGTCGAGGTGCTCCACAGTCGTTCGCTGTCGACCCCTCGTCCGCCGACGGCTGACCTCGTGCTCGCCTGAGGTTCGCTGCGAGGTGTGGTCCGCCGCCTGGTGGGATCCGTTCGGCTATGCCGCGTGGACACGAGCGGGTACGGGGTCGAACGTGTGGTTGACGCCGTGCTATTCGCAGACACCCAAGTGGTCGTTGCGCCTCACGAGTTTGTGGTCGCAGATAGAGAAGTGCACGGGTTTCCGCACCCTCCGTGCCCGCTCCGGAAAGTCTTGCGCAGCCCAATTGTCCACCGCGACGACGGCCTCGTGTCTGGGCCCCCGAGGACGCGATTGAGGTGCCGCCGACGAGTTCGGGCGGATGCAGCCGAGCCGGTTGCCAGAGCAGATCTCCGAGGCCCGCCGGTCGCCCCTCGGGGCGCAGCCCCCAGGAGGGCCCGTGCTTTTCGGCTGATGTGCACGTCCGGTACCAGCGAGTTCCAGGCCCAGCAGTTCTGTTCCCTTCTCCTCGGCGGCCATCCGGAGCGCCAGTTCGTAGCTGGCCGAATGCGCCAGCAGGAAGATGCCGGCGCCGCGCGAACGCCCTCCGAGATGTTCATCGATGGCCGCATACATCAGTTCGACACGGACTCGTATTCGGTGGTGGTCGTGCGTCCGTCCTCAGCGAGGTGTGCCATCTCAGCGCCTCCGGGCAACAGTTTTGGCGAACTCGTGTTGTGTAGATCCGCGACGCCCACGCCTGTCACTCGAGAGTAAGGAGCAGCCTGGCAGATTTAACGTAGGAATTGTCATCCATATTTGTGCACGAACCATTCTCAGCCGCAATCGAGACGTCAGTCTCGGCAACCGACTCTGAATCGAGAAACAGCTTTTACCGTCGCGAATCATTCAGGGATCGCGCGACGGATGAATGACACGATCAATGGAGATAGTGATGAAGAAACGAAGCATCCTCGGTCTCGTTGTACTGGCCGCCGCGGCAGCCCTGACCGGTATCGCGGCGCCGAGCGCATACGCCGAAGACCCTAGTCTCGCAGCGGATTGCGCAGTCCTCGCCCCGATCGGGTCCGAAGCGGTCAGTAGGCTCACGCCGCTGCAGTCGTTGCCGCCGGAGGAAGGGCAAGCAGCCCGAGACCAGTACGTCGGCGAATTGCAATCCCAGCTGTCCAACGTCTATACCGACAAGGGACAAGCTGATCTGTCGAATTATATCAACGTCGTACAGAACGCGACCTCGGCGTCCGATGCCGGACGGATCATCACCGCCATCCGCGCACTGCAAGCAGACTGCTCCTAATGCCCAAAGGGAAGTGGCGCTGCTGATGGTTGTGCTAATTCTGCGAGGCGTCCGCAATCGTCCACCCAATAACTGACGCAGGAAAGCGAGTCATCAGATGACCGGAAGAGTCGAAGGCAAGGTCGCCTTTATTACGGGCGCAGCCCGTGGCCAGGGTCGCAGTCACGCGCTGCGGTTGGCGCGGGAGGGCGCCGACATCATCGCTGTCGACGTGTGTAAACAGCTCGACGGCGTCAATATCGCGATGTCGACGCCGGATGACCTGGCCGAAACGGTAGACCAGGTGAAGGCACTCGGAGGGCGGATCCTTGCCGTCGAAGCGGACGTGCGTGACTTCGACGCCATGCAAGCTGTGGTAGACGAGGGAGTCAAACAATTCGGCCGACTGGACATCGTCCTGGCCAATGCCGGTCTGGCCAGCGATGGCGCCCGGATGGACGAGATGAGCGAAAAGACCTGGCGCGACATGATCGACGTCAACCAGACTGGTGTCTGGCTCACCACCAGGGTATCGGTCCCGCACATGATCGCCGCCGGTAACGGCGGGTCGATCATCTTGACCAGCTCGGTGGGTGGTTTGCGGGGCGGCCCGAACATCGGGCACTACATCAGTGCCAAACATGGCGTCATCGGCATAATGCGCACATTGGCAATGGAGCTGGGCGACAAGAACATTCGCGTCAACACCATCTGCCCTACCCAGGTGGCGACGCCGATGTTGCTGAACGAGAGCACCTATCGCATGTTCCGACCGGATCTGAAGCACCCAACAGTGGACGACTTCAAGGCCGTCTCCCAGTTCATGCACGTGCTGCCAATCCCGTGGGTCGAGGCCGAGGACGTCACCAACGCCGTCTTGTTCCTGGCTTCCGACGAGGCGCGCTACATCACGGGCGTCGCGCTGCCGGTGGATGCCGGAGGCATGCTCAAGTGACCAAATGAGCGCATCCGGCGCTACGGCGCTGGATGCGCTCGGTATCTACTGCGGTAAGCGAGAGCCGGTCTCATCTGCTGGGTCAGCGCCGGGTTTGCCGCAGCGCCCAGCGTGCCATCTCCGTCTGGTCCGCCCGGTCTGAGCGCGGCGTCAGCAGGCTCGCCGCTGCGCTGCCAGTGCGTCCGAACGCGATTCAGGCAACCAAGGCCCGGTCTGCTCGGGTTTGCCGACATCATTGTTGTCAACAAGGCCGATCGCGTGGGCGTGAGCAGACCGTGCGAGGGAGTTGCACATCGAAACCGGGCTGCCGATCCACACCATCGTGGCATCACTGGTACGGGCATCGGCGAATTGATTGAAGCGGTCAGAAGCTCGCCGCCGCGTATACGACTGCCCGTTGGACTGGGCGCGCGGGCCCGATCATGTCTCTTGCGCAAATCCGCCTGCGCACCGCTCCGACTTGGACGACCTCGCTGCTGCTGTTGCGGTCGGCCGCCACGCCGCCTATACGGCGGCGGATCTTTGCTGTGTCCTACCACCGAGACGGTGTTGCGCATGGCTGCTGCCGAGGCAGAAGCCGACGATGCGGCCTGCGGTGACACCGATTGAACATCAGCGCACTCACTCTGCGACGGAAAGAATCTGTCCGGCCGGTTTCGGCGGCTCTCACACTGTCTGCTCGGTGCGGTGCGTTGCCGAAATATTTGGCATCGCGTCCGGTTCGAATCGCGTTAACCCTTCCTGGGCATAGGACGCGACGAGGGTGCCGTCCGCAGTGAAGACATCGCCGCGGCCGAAGCGGCGGCCGTCCGTCAGCACGGGGCTGTGCTGGCGTAACAGTAGCCAGTCCGCAGTGCCGAATGGGCGATGGAACCAGAGGGTGTGGGAGGTCACGGCGGAATCGAAGTCGGTGCCGTTGCCTTGCTGGCTCACGCCGTCCACCGGCGGTGACGCGGTGCCGAGGAGGTTCAAATCGGTGGCGTACGCGGTCAGAATGGACGCCAGTTCACGGCTGACCTCCGGGTTACGCATCGGCAATTCGTACTCTGACGCGGCCGACGCCGTGGCGTTCAGGTCTGCGGCGGGGCGGGTTTTCCACGGCAGCAAGTCGAACGTGACCTGATGTTCGGGCGGCAGTATGGGCGCGATATCGGCACTGGTTTGATGGAGCGGGCCGCCTTCGGTGATGTGCATGGATACCGAGGCGCTGGCGACCACGGCTGTGCGCTGCTTTGCGATGATCGTCAGCGTCGCGAATGCGCGGCCCTGGTGATGGCAGGCCACCTCGTACCGGACGGGCTCCTCGTGCCGACCCTCCTTGGCGAAAATCGCGTGCACGGATTTGACGGTCTTGTCCGGGTAGGCGAGTCCGGCCGCACGGATGAGCTGCCCGAGAATTTGCCCACCAAAGAGGCGGTGGTAGCTCAACGGCAGATTTGGTCCCTCGAATGCGACTAGGGCGGTTCCGGGTTCGGCCGACCCTTCACGCCGATCGGTGGCACCGGATGGTGGGCAGTGACGAAGATCGAGACAAGCGAGTAGGTCACTCCACAGGTCGGGCATATTTCCGATTGTAATCGATATTCTTTCTGCGGGAGAATTGTATTCTCCCACACTGTGTGGACAATCCGGCGGTGCAGAAGTTCCAGACTGAAGTCAATGCCGCCTGGCGTGCGGCGACCTTGGCCTGCTGGAGTTGCCTGGTTCAGGCTTCGGCTGCGCTGCACGTGGTGTCGACTGTGCTCCTCGATGCGGCGCTATTGATTCTTTTGATGCGAAGATACTTTCCGAATATTGAGAGGATTATATTCCGCGACCGTACCGTGGAGAAGCTCGTGACCTGGACGCGGACTTCGACGCAAAGTGCCGAGTGAGGTGATTCGGGAACCGGGCAGGCGCGCCGGGGCAGTCGGAGGATCATTCGCATCGCGGTCGGCCGGTCGTGATCGGCATGCTCGACCGCGCCGCGCACCAGCTAAATCCGTACTCAGTCCGACGATGGCATGTGTCGATGTGGCCCGGGCTCGTCTGCCTTGCGACCGAGCTGCACCTCAGCCCCTCGCATCGGTCAGCCGGTCAACCAGACCCCAGCGCAGCGCCGTCGGCACGGACAGCCGCTGCCCGGTCAGCATGAGCCAAGCCGCCCGCCATCGGCCGATGCGGCTCGGCACGCTGACCGTCCCGCCCGCACCTGGCACCAGGCCCATGTGCACTTCCGGAAAACAGAAGAACGCGTCCGGGGTGGCGGCGACCGTGCCCGCGAACGCGGCCATCTCGGCGCCCGGGCCGATACAGGCCCCGTTTACGCACGCGACCAGGTGACCGGCGATGCGGTCGAGCACTCGCCATGGCGCACGGTCCAGCCGCACCAGATACCCCGCGACCAAGTCGGTTGCACAGCCGAACTCGTCCAGATCGCCGCCGCTGCAGAAGGCCGGTCCGGCACCGCTCAGTTCGACTGATGTGATGCTCGGGTCGGCGGCCGCCACCTGCGCAGCGGCCAGTAACTCCTCACGCAGCCGCATGCTCAGCGCGTTGCGGCGCTGCGGGTGGTCCAGCATGATCGAGAGGTGTCCGTCGGTGCGGTGTAGCCGAACCAAAGCCCGGTCGGTACGGGGTCGCGGGCGGGCGGGTCCACGTTCGGCGAGCCATCGGGCGAACTCCGGACCGGCGAGCAGCATCGAGTAGACGGCAGCCTCCGCTGCCAGGGCTTGCGTGGTGTCCAGCTTGGTGGTTTGGCGCAGCAATTGGCCACACGCGAGTGCTGCTCGTGGCGACCGGGCAACCGCCGCACGCAGCGTCGCGAGGGCGGCGTTGATGTCCTCGACCGGTATAACCTGGTGCAGGAGATCGGCCACCGGTAGATCGGTCAATGTCAGGGTGGTTGCGGCGAGAACCGGGCCCATGGGCCTGGTCGGCGGACGGTTCAGCACCCCGATGATGAGCGACAGCGAATCTCCGATGAGCGTTGCCGTCCTGGCGATCGTCTCGGCCGGAGCATCGCATAGATCGTCGAGTTCCAGCACCACCAGCGGCCGTGTCGGCACTCCCGATTCCGAGAACTCGAAACCATCATCGACGAGCGGATCGCTCACCATTTCGCGGCGGCGCTTCGGGATAACCGGTGAATGTCGCGCAAACACGGACATGCAGCAACCTACTTTCCAGCGAGGAATTGCACCCGGCTCCCCGCGACGTGCGACGGACGGGAACCACCTACGGTGGTGATCGTGATCGTGGTTTCGACGGGGAGCCAGCCTCTCGTGGCGGTCTCCGTCCCGACCGCCGCCCCCTAGCGGCGTCGAGGTCGGTGAGATCCGCCGCAGTGGTCCAGTAGAGATCATTTCGACTAGTTGAGAGAATCATATTCTCCCCTATTGCATGTGGCAATATCCTGCTAGATCTGGAATCTCTGGACTTCGCCATCCGCGTTGCGCCAGAGTTTCGGCGCAACCGTCCAATCGGCCTCGGAAAGGATGGCAGCCCACAGGATTTCGGCCGGCAACCGGGACCGGGGCGATGTCGGCAATTCCGCGGACCAGGGGGACTCGGCCCGGGGACAGCTTCTTTCGTCGCGGCGGTGGAGTTCTCGGCCAATAGCGCCGTGAGCGATACCGGTTGCGGCGCGCGGCCGCTCGCCCGGACCGGGCACCGCGTGCGAAGTGCAAGGCCGCGGTGATCGGGTGGCCCACAGGGCGACCGATACCGCTATGCGTGGACGAATCCGTGGGCGCAGAAGTTCCAGACTTCCGCCGCGGTGATCGGGTGCGCCGCCTCGTCGTCTGTGCTGCCCGCGGATTGTGCGGTGAACATGACCGTCTGCATCAGCAAGGCGGCCATCCGGCGGGGATTGAAGTCTTCGCTCAGCTGGCCAGCCTTCTCGGCCTCTTGCATCAGGTCGGTGAACAGCGCCAGCAGCGCTGCGTGCGCGACTTTGACCTGGGCAGGATGGGAGACCAGCAGCTGCGGCGCGAAATCCGTGAACAGGGGGCGCTGCGCAGTAGGGTCGGGCTTGCTCAGCTCGAACAGCAGCTCGACGGTGACCTGCAGGCGATCCAGCGGGTCGGGCTTGTCATCGGCGGCGGCTCGTAGCTGGTCGGCAGTGCGGCCGAGCGCATCCTCGAACAGAGCGAGCAGTAGCTCGTGTTTCCCGTCGAACAGCAGGTAGAAGCTGCGCAACGACTGGCGGGAACGATCGACGACCTCCTGCACGGTGAAGTCGGTGGTGCCCTTCTCCATGATGATCGCCTGAGCGGCGCCGAGGAATCGCAGTACCCGCTGTTCGGCACGAAGTTTCGCGTCGTGGATCGAGCGTTCGACAGCGCGCTCCTTCCAGGCGGGCTCTTCGCTGAGGCTGGTCACGATCGGCTCTGTCCCAAGTTATGTGTGCAGAACATGGATGGACTCTACCGGAGAATGTCATGTTTCCAGCTGCTCATTGTGTGTTTCAACAACCATAATGGGAACTGCTACTTTCCCGTGAAGAGAATGCTATTCTCGCGATATCGCTCAATGATAGCTGGCAACGGAGGCGGTCTGGATGGTTTTGGAGTTCGACTCCGATCGACGGCTATGGCGGAAGAGGGTCTGTGATGTCATCGCAGAGGAGTGCCCGCCAGCACCGATCTACGAGGTAGTCGACATGAACAGGGATCCGGCCGCGCCGAGGCGGACCTATATCGGACTTGGGTGGCCAGGTTGACGGCTCCGTCCGAGGCACGCGCGGAGGCACTCTGTACCGCCTCCGAAGTGCATGCCTGGGAACTTGGATACCGTGCGACAAGCTCGACGAGAACTCACGGGCATTGGCGGCGCGGATAGCCGAGATGCGTTCGCTCGGGCTGCGTCAGGCCGAGGGGCGGTCAACCGGACCTTAAATATCGTCCAAGGCTTCTATGTCGTAATCCGGTCGGTATTCGTCGGTGCATGTAACCGGTCATGGGAATCTGTTGAGCGTGAATGGGCGCCCGGTAAATGATGGCGCTCAATAGTATGAAGCAGAAGATAATGTGATTAGCTCGCCCTAGTGTGTAAAATCGGCGCCCGGAGTGTCGATGGAAATGGTGGAATTTGTACGAGTATATATCTCTAGATCGATAACATGCCTGTTGTCTCGCATTTCTCCTTTTTAGCCGGATGGTCATTCGACTGAAAAGGGTATGCGGCGAACAAGGGTTTTTGTACACTACCCCGATTCTCATACCGAGAGGAATCATTATGCGTGATAACGTTGTCCGCCGAACCGTGGCCTGGTGTGGTATTGCGGCGATTGCATTCGCTGCCGTTACCGGCTGTAGCTCCGATGATAAGAGTTCCGATAGCAATGCGTCGACGGCGACCTCGTCGTCGGTTGCTGTCGGCCAAGCTGACGCTGCGACGACCAAGGCCATTAGCGATGCCTACATCCTGTTCTTCGACGGGAAGGCGGCCCCGGACAAGAGGGCCGCGGGCGTTGAGAGGGGGTCGGAATTCCTGACACTGCTGCAGGGGCAGGCGGCTGATCCGCAGGCGCAGAGCACCTCGGTCACCGTGTCGGCGGTGAAACTCACCGGCGCCGGCCATGCCGATGTCACCTATACGCTGCTGATGGGCGGTAACCCAGTGCTGCCGGACCAGACCGGTGAGGCTATCCAGGAAGCCGGCCAATGGAAGGTCGCGGCGACTACCTACTGCGCATTGATGGCACTTCAAGGCGGTAAGTCGACCGCTTGCGGGTAGCGCCGCGCTTTCGGTACTCGGCGGTGGTCCGCCGAGCGCCGAAAGGTCTACCGGGGGGTCAAGCATGCTCCGGTGAGACGGTGATAACTGCTGCGATCCGGCCTAGCTCGGCCGGTATCGCGCCGCCGAAATGAGTCACGCAGGGAGTGATCACCGCGTCAGCTTCTGCCTTTCTGGCGACCGCGATCAACTGCCCCACCGGATCGTGGGTGCGGTCGCTGATTGCCATTATCTTGGCGAGGTTATACCCGAGCCGCGCTGCCAAGCGTCGGATCTGGGTCTCGTCCCAGGTTTTGCCGTATGCCGGAAACATCGCTCCGCAGATAGCCGATTGCGGTGGGAACCAGTCTCATATCGGCTTCCGTTCAAGTTGGTGCGAGAATCTAATTCTCATAGGGTAACAATAGTGTTTCCCGGAGCGGTAGAAGTGGGTTTGAGAAGAGGTTCGGTGACGCTGAAAAATTGGTCATGACGGTAAGCCCTACTCAGCGGCCTCATCATAACCGCCCAATGGATTTGTCCGGATATCTCGCGCTTGTTGCCGAGGTTCTTCGCCGAGCAGCGGCCCGTCCAATCGGGGCGATGACGATCACCTGGCGTCAGGCACTCACGATGATCGTCCGATCGTGGTGGCCTTGGTCTTGCGAATCCTGTTGTACCGGACCAGAACCGGTGCGGAGATGCGGGCCACCGTCGCCCGATGACCTTCAAGGGCTCGATTGTAGTCGGCATCATTTCTTACCGCCCGCTGGTTTCGCGGGGCAGATCTCGTTGTGCCAGTTGAGCATCGCGGCGATGGCGGTCGCCGCGTTGGTCCGTGCACTGATCCCACTGACTGCGCTACGGCTGCCCGTGGTCTAGCTCGCCTTGGGAATGGTCGCCTTTCGCATACCCGGTGCGCCGAAACCGATCACCTCGCGGTCCGGTACATCGTCTGATCGAGTAGGTGCTAGTAGCACCATCTTGCAGGATTCGCGGTCGGGCATCGTAGAGCACTATAGGGAAGTGGCGGTCCAGATCGAGCGCGTTGTAGACCGAATCGATGGTGTAGATGGCGGTACCGTCAAAACAGTTGACCGCGATCGCAAAGGATAGTCCGCGGCCTTCGAAATAATCGATCGCGGCAAAGGAGTTCGGAAGCCGCTGGGTGTAGGCGATGACCACCGCGCCGAGCGCGCCACGGGCCATCTCGTCCCACAGGAATCAGAATCGGTCCTGGCCTGGGGTGCCGAACAGATACAGCACCAGGTTCTGATTGATGGTGATGCGGCCGAAGTCCAGCGCGACGGTAGTCGTCGCCTTTGCCTCCACGCCCGACAGATCGTCGATGCCGGTGGACAATTTGGTGATCAGTTCCTCGGTGTGCAGCGGCGCGACCTCGCTGATCGAGGCAACCATGGTTGTTTTGCCGACGCCGAAACCGCCAGCGATAAGGATTTTGACCGAAGCCGCCCGCGTGGCCGCGGACATCATTTCAGGCACAGTGTTCTACAGCTTTCGGATTCCATCGAGTATTGCTTGCAAGACGGTGACATCGCTGGAGCCTTCGTCGGTGGGTTTGGGTGTCCGGAAGTGCAACTGCCCTTCGTCGATCAGATCGCCGACCAGTATTTTCGTCACCGCCAAAGGCAAGGCAAGGATGGCCGACACCTCGGCCACCGACTGCGCGACCCGGCACATCCGAATGATTTCCGCGTATTCCGGCTCCGCTCGTCGCAGCTCCGGCGGATCGGGCGCTGTCACGACCAGTGTCAGCATGTCCAGGTTCCGTCCCGGCCCGGTGGTCCGGCCCCGCGTCACCGCGTATGGGCGGACCAGCGGCCCCGCCTCTTCGTCGAACAAGGAATGCCCGAAGAATGTCATGGCAGTCGAGGAATTTGTCCGGTTCGACCGTCCAGCCAGTCGAGATCACCTGTGTTGGAAGAGGTCACCTTCGCCTTCCTGTTCATCCGATGTCACGATGGCCGGGTTCGTACCGGTGGGGTTATGGTCCTGGGTGGCTTGACGGCCCCGCTTCGTCCCGATCTCGATGGCGGACATGAGATCTCGCGCGCTCTCGGCGGATCGGGCATGGTGCGGTGCAGCTTCGGGTTCGGGGCTGCGGTGTTGCGCCAACTCGGGCGTGAGACTGGCTTGTCGGCGCCGCCGAGGCAGCGCTGGCCTCGGATCGGTGCTTCCGGGCGCTATCGATTCGGTTGCGTGATGGTGCGGGTATTTCGTTGGCGCGTGCCCCAGCAGGGACGTGGGTGCGATGGGGAGCGGGGCGGCGGTGATATCGGTGACCGGTACTTCACCAGTCGTGGTTGGTTCCGGACGATAACTCGTAACTCGGTCGGACAAATGATCGGGATTGGCAATCGAAAGATCGGTGGCGACCAGCGCGAGCGGGATGAGCACGATCGCCCGGATACCGCCGTAGTCCGATTCGGACAGCTTTGTCGAGATATTGTGCCGCGCGCCGAGTTGCGCGACGACGAACAGTCCGAGCCGTGAGCTCTCCGACAGTGACGTGACACTGAAGTCCGGCGGTGTGCGCAGCATCCCGTTGGCCCACTCGAGCTCGTCGGCGGCCATACCTATGCCCTGGTCAGTGATTTCCAGGATCACGCCCTTGCCCGCTGGATTGCCGGTGACGCGGACATGCGATTGCGGCGGCGAGAATGTCGTGGCGTTGTCGAGCAGTTCGGCGAGCAGGTGGGTGAGGTCTGCCACCACGTCGCCGATCAGCAGAATCTGCGGCAACCTGCCGGTGTGTACCCGTGTGTAGTCGACGGTTTCGCCGATGGCGCTGCGGACCACATCGATCAGCGGTACCGGCCGCCGCCACTGCCGGACCGGCTGCCCGCCAGCGAGAACGATGAGCTTCTCGGCATTGCGGCGCTCTCGCGTAGCCAGGTGATCGAGCTGGAAGAAGACCTTCAACAGCGCTGGATCCTCCTGCCGCGACTCGGCCGCATCGAGGAGCTCCAGCTGCCGGTGTACCACCATCTGGCTGCGGTGCGCGATATTCAGGAAGACCGCGCGCACGCCCGCTTGGGTCCGAGCCGCGGTGATCGCGGCGCCGACGGCGGCGGTGTGGGCATGGTTGAACGCCGTGGCCACCGAGCCGAGTTCGTCGCGGCCGAAATCCAGTCGTGCTGCTTCGGTATCCGCGTCCAGGTCCGCGCCGGTGGCGAGACGACTCATGGTTTCGGGCAGCCGAACCTGGGTCAGTGCGAGTGTTTCCACACGCAGCCGCCGCAGCCGTCCGATGAGTCGGTTCGCGAGCCACAGCGCTACTAGGAAGGCCGCGATCGCGAGGCCGAATACTCCGCCTCCGGCGATCGCTGAGTTCTTCGCGTCCCGACTGGCCGTCTGTGCGGCACGATCCAGCGACTGCGCGACATGGCTGCCCCATAGTTCCATCAGCCGCTTGTTCACTTCGGTCGCGGCGTCGCGCCACTCGCGGGCGTTCAGCGGCGATGGGGACGTCGTTGCCGTCTTGGTCCGAACCGGATGGATGATGGCGTCTTCCATTGTGCTCAGGCGATGCCAGTCAGGGGTATCGATGATCGCTTTCGCCTGGAGCCCTACGTCCGTCGACTGGTTCGCCATCTGTTCGAAATAGGTGTGGTAAAAGCCGACGAGATTTCGCAATTCGGTGGTCAGCGACGGCGGCAGGAGAGCTGTTTCGTTGAGGACGGCAGCGGTGAGTGCACTGCTGCGCGACATCGCCTCGACCGCACGCAGCATTTGGAGACTGTTGGCCATCTCGACGGCGGCGCTGACAGTGGGGGCGTTGTTCTCGATGAGCGCGGTGCCGCTGCGATCGAAGCCGGACAGCATCGCGGTGTAAAACGTATAGACGTCCGATATCGGCATCGTGCTCGAGTCCACTTTGTCGCGGATGCTCAGCAACTGTGATCGCAACATGTTGAAGTCACTGAGCTGCTGCTGCAGCTCGTTCGCACCCGTGCTTTGCAGTGCCGGCATATTGGATCCGAGCGCGCGCAGAGCGTCGTCGAGATGCTGCCGTGCGGTGACGAGCCCCACCGGATCCGGATCTGCGACCGCGAGCTGCCATACCGTCAACAAGCGCTCTTGCTCGACGGCGGAAGCCATTGCCTGGTTGTTGGCCATGGAATCGCCGAGGATTTCCGCGAAGTTTTGCGCCTGTTGTCCGTGCCGCACCAAAAAAGTTGCGGCGCCACCACCTATCGACATCAGGGTCAAACTTGGGATGAGTGCGATCAACAGTATCCGGGTCCGGATACCCCACCTCGCGGTGAACGGCACGGATTCTGCGGGCGGCCCGATGCCGCGCTCTGCATCAGTCATGAGAAAGAATCATATTTCCGAAAATGGGAGAGTGTGTCATCCGCAAATGCGAATTACATTTCCGTGATGATAGATCGGTGCCCCCGTGCTGACAACAGCGATCTGGGGGCGGGCGCGTGCCGTTGACACGGGATCAGGCCTGCCCAGAGGCGCCGTCCATGCCTTGCTGCGATGCCCGGCGCCTCGATCCGTGATATCACACAATTTCGCTGACACACGATTGGGTGCATCCACGCTACTGAGAACTTTGTTCTCTAAGAATGAGAGGATAAGTTTCTTGTAGAAAGAGCGCCGATCGGCGCCCCGCCGGCTACCGTGCATCGGTAGCCGACCGATCTCGGCACCGAGAATTCCCCACTCGGTGACCTGATCCGCGCGGGGAAGGTCGATCAGACCGTCGACATCACCCAGGTCGATCGGGACGCTGATGGCACGCCCAAGAGCCTGGTCGTCGATAGTGTGCCCGCGAACCCGTTGGCCACGGCCTTCGAGTTCACCCTGTACGCGGCGGACGGCACGACCAGCAAAGGCGCGCTGTCGGGCACGTGGGACGCCGCGTCGAAGACCTTCACTCTCGGTGACGGCAATGCGGCTGAGGTGTTGAGCGCCATCGCCGTCGGCGCAAAGGTGCGGATCGACAACCGCTGGTATTTGGCGTTGCCGACATACTCGCGCCACCAGGTACCGGCCAGGTCCGGCTACTACGCCTTCGACCAGTATCGCGGCCCGAATGGCAACCCCATTTATCCCCAGCGGGCCACCGAGGTCGGCCCGTCGATCTCCAAGAGCGTTTCCGGCGGCGGCACCCACACCGGCAAGGTCAACGGCAAGGTGATCATGGTATGTGGCCTGCTCGATTCCGATGCCTTCTCGTGGGACGGAGACTGGTACAGCAGGCAGGCCAAGGCGGCGTTGGGGAACAAGTACGACGACACCTTCCGGCTCTGGTACAACGACAACGCGGACCACATCGCGCCCGCCCGCACCGATCGCCTTATCGACTACCGGGGTGTCCTGCACCAGGCGCTGCGCGACGTGGCCGCCTGGGCCGAAAGGGGCAAGGCGCCAGCACAATCGACGCACTACGACGTGACGGACAGCCAGATCTCGGTACCCGACCATGCTGCCCAGCGCCGCGGCATCCAGCCCGTGGTCGATCTCGAAGTCAACGGCAGAGACCGGGTCGAGGTTTCCCCTGGCACCACGGTCACGTTCAAGGCCAAGATCGAACTCCCGCCCGGCACTGGCGAGGTGGTGGCCGCCGCGTGGAACTTCACCGGCACCGGGGATGTCGCGCCAGCGGCTCTATCGGGAGCCGACCGCCAATCCGGCGTTGTGACACAAACATTCACTTACGATAAACCCGGTACTCACTTCCCCTCGGTGCTCGCCACCGCACAACGCGACGGTGACCCGAATGACGAGTTCACCAAGATCGACAACCTCGGCCGGGTTTGCGTCGTCGTCCGCTGACCAGCAGCGATAAGAGCATGGAAGAACTCGGGGCACCCGAGTTCTTCCATGCTACGAAAGATGTTGTCCGCGTTGGTATAGCGTGGTCATGCGTGTGACCACCGCGCGGAAGAGGGCGTCTCGAGCAGCAGCGGCCGCGGCGGCAGCACAGCCCCCAGATGGCTCCCCTCCCAATTGTGACCTGGTAGTGGAGCTGGCCGTCATGGTTTCGCGGGATGTCGGTGGCTAGTGTCGGGCGCCTGGCGCGCGCGAGGTGAACAGTTCACGCCGATGATCCACGACGCCGCTCCCTCAGCTCACTGTCCCCGCATGCTGTGCAAGGTGGTGGCCACGTATTTCTCCAGGACCGGGTCGCGCATGGATGGTGTTTCGGGCAGGCCGATCAGCAGCGGGTACAAGCCGGCGATGAAGAACAGTACGCTGTGGAATACGTCTGTGTCGGAGGCGATTTCGCCTCGTTCGCGTGCGCGCTCCAGTTCGTCCATGAGCACGATGAACACCGGGTGAGCGCTCCACTCTTCGTACTGTGCGCGGGTGGCGGACAGGTGCAGCGCAAGAAAGTCCTTGAACAGGTGACTGCCGAGGCGTTTTCGGATGGCCTCGTGCAGGCGTACCGATTCGGTCAGCGTCGCGGCCAAGTCGTGTGGTTTACGGAGGAATCGCGACAGTTCGCGTGCCATGCGTTCTTCTTCGCGCTGCTCGAGTTCGATCAGCACGTGTTCCTTCGTCGGGAAGTGGAAGAAGAACGTGCCGTGCGCGACCCCGGCCACCGAGACGATCTCTCCGACATCGGCTGCCGCCATGCCCTTGCGTTTGAACTCGGCGATCGCCGCACCCAGCAGTAGTTCACGTGTCTGCTGCCCCTTGGCTTCGCGGGAAGAGACCTTTCCCTTGGCGGGCATCGTTTCCCTTCCCGGTGAGCAACCTGACTCGAGTTGGTTACGTCATGGCCGACACGGCGCTACGCCGGAAGTCGTGAACTGCGATTATCACCCTATCATCGCGGGGCTTCGCCTTCCCCCCGACGATCAATTGGCGGAAGTGAAGCTCAGGTAACTGACCTGACTCGGTTACAGATCAAGCCTTGCCATCCATGTCGACAGTACCGCCCGATCTCATACGGTGCAGTTGATTTCAATCCGGAGTGAGTCGAGGGCTTGCCGAAGGCCATAACCGGCGTGCTTGCGCCTGCGCGCCCGGCAGGCGGGACGTACGAGTGTCCGACTCCCTGCGCCGCGGTACGCCATTACTGATTGAAGTCAGTGAAGTGGTTCCCCATCACGACCGGACGTGTTAGTTTCCTCTGGCGTGGCTAACCACCCATGAGGCATATAACCTGCTGGTATAGCGCTTAGCGTGGTCGCGTCGCAAGCGAGTCGTTTACGGCTCGCCGCCGTTCATGATTGATCTAAGTCAGATCGAGGAGTGGTCGATGCAGAGTCGCACCGACGCCGAAGAGCTGTCCGAGACCGCGATCGCCAGCGCACAGTGGGTGAGCCTGTGTGCCCACTGTGGTGTATCGCACCCGACGCTGCTCGAGTTCGATCTGCAGTTGGGCAAACCATTTTCCGTGATCGCCGACAGCAACAGCTGGGCGAAAGCGCTTTCCTGTGAGGACTCGAGGCGATGAGACGAGCCGATGGCGAATTGATCCTGTTCTGGACGCTTCCCGTATCGGGATTAATCTGGATTATCGCGTTCTTCTTGTTCCCGGGCTTCGTGCATCCGATGTCGCCGACGATGCCGGCGGAGGAAGTCGCGGCTTTCTATCGGGATCCGTCGAATCTCACGCGGATTCGATACAGCATGATCTTGTTCAACTGGTTCGGCGTGTGTCTGGTCCCGGTTCTGATGCTGATCGTGATGCAAATGCGCAGGATGGCTCTGCGCACACCGATCCTCCAGTACTGCATGATCGGATGCGCGGCAGGCGGCCCCACAGTCTTCCTTTTCGCCAACCTCACGTGGATCGTCGCCGCATTCCGTCCGGACCGGGATCCGGCGCTGACGCAAATGTTCAATGATCTCGCGTGGATCACCTTTACCGCCGGTGTTCCGTTCCTCATCGCGCAAAGTGTGATCCTCGCCCTGGCGATCTATCTCGACCGCCAGGCCCAGCCGGTTTTCAAGCCCTGGGTGGCCCACTTCAACCTTGTCATCGCGGCCGCGTTGGTGCCGGCCTGCTTCGTCGGGCTGGCAATGCAAGGTCCTATTGCCTGGGACGGAGTGCTGTCGTTCTGGCTCAAGAATATCGCCATCGCAGTCTGGATCGCGGTCATGGGAGTCGTGCTCGGCCAGGTTGTTCTCCGCCAGAATGGCAAGGAGGAAGAGGTCGCCGCACAGGAAGAGGTCGCCGCATGAGTACCGCGGTGGCGGAGACCATAATCCCGCCCGAGCCGCGTCACCCATCACCGCTGCACCGGCTCGCTTGGAATTGGCGCCACAATCCGAAGCGCGAATTGTGGGGCGCCTGGGGGACGACGGTCGCCTTCTACAATGTGTTCACCGTGGCGTTCTTCGTGCTCACCCGGACCCAGCCGCCGGGGCACCCCGAGTCGACGGGATCCAAGGCCGCGCAGTGGTTCAACGGACACACCAACGGCGTGCTCATCGGATTCGCCATGGTGTTCCTCGTCGCTGGCATGACAACGGCGCAGAACGCGCTCATCGCCTATTCCCTCCGACGAATGTCGGTGAGCCGCGCCTTCTCCTATACCTACCTCGTTCTCTACTCGCTGAGCGCGGTTCCAGGCATGCTACTGATGTGTATCATCCTGACCGTCGGAGCCATCCGGCCCGACCGTGATCCCAAACTGATGAGCTGGCTCTACGATTTCGGGTTCCTTACCTTCATCGTAACCATGGGCGTTTTCCTCATCGGTTCGCTGGTTTGGATGCTGGCGATTCTGCTCGACAAGAATCGTGTGTTCCCGAAGTGGTTCGGCTACCTCAATCTGTGCAACGCGCTCACAGAGGTAGTAGTGGCGCCCGCCTGCATCTTCGAACGAGGCGTCTTCGCCTGGAACGGCACGATCGCATGGTGGATCGACATGGTTGTGTTCGGCATCTACACGGGCTGCTTCATAACTCTGCTGCGGAACATGATCCTGCGGGAAGACTTCGGCACCGGGCCGCTGCCGGACCTCGCATCGAAAAAGGAACTCGATCCTGCGGTTTCAGCGAAGGCGGAACAGTGACAGACGTAGCAGATGCCAGTTCGCTGCCCGAAGAAATAGATGGGAAGACTATGGTAGAGCAGACGGAGAAGCCTGCCAAGTTCATTCCCGGACAGCCCGACATGTGGGCTTTCGTCCTTTTCGAAACACTGATTTTCACCAGCTATCTGGCCGTCTATCTATTTAACCGCACGCAACATCCCGACGACTTCCTGCGCTCCCAGGCACACCTGAGCCTTGCCACCGGGGTCTTCAACACCATCATTCTGCTGTTGAGTTCCTGGTCCGTGGCGCGATGCGTCCAGGCAGCCCGTGACGGAGCGTACCGGACTGCATTGAGGGACGCTTATCTCACCGTGCTCTTCGGCGTCATCTTCCTCGGCGTGAAGGTGTTCGAGTGGGTCGAGTTGACCCATCTGGGTTTGGGGTTCTCCAACGACGAATTCTTTTCCTACTACTACTTCCTGACCGCGATCCATGCCCTGCACCTCTTGATCGGCTTTGTCGCCATGGGCGTCATCATCTATCAACTTCGTGGTCCTGCCCGCCGATCCCAGGAATTCGTCGAAACGGCCGCCACCTACTGGCACACCGTTGACTTCCTCTGGGTAATCATCTTTTCATTGCTATATATCGTGAGGTGATCCATGCACACCGCTTTCAATAAGAGATTGCTGATCGGCTGGCTGGTCCTCTCATCGATCACGCTTCTCTACCTGCTGGTCGACTCCGGCGATCACGGCGGGACACTCGAGCCGAGCACCGTGATCACATCGGCCGCGATCGTCATGGCACTCATCAAGGTGCGCATCATCTTTCAGGAATTCATGGAAGTGCGGCGCGCCCCCGCATTGCTGTGCCGCCTCACCGATGTGTGGATTTTGCTGATCGCGGCTGGCCTGCTCGGCAGCTATTACGTCGGCCTCGCAGTCCAGTAATGCGGGAGCCCACGGTTGCGGCGGTTCGTCGGCTACGGCATAGCGGCCGCCGCACCGTTGTCCCGAACGCCTGCTCTGCCGACCTCGCAAAGAGGAACCCATGACATATGCCTTCGATCCGGAACTCACCGGTGTTGTCGCGATGATGCCGAACAACGATCTTACCGACTTGTCCGGCGCGCGGAAGCGGATGAAGGCGGCACTCACCGAGATGTTCGGCGAGACCGATACCCGCGGTGTGACGGTCCGAGACGAACTCGTCGCCGGTCCGGACGGTGCGCCCGATATTCCGCTTCGCGTCTATCTCCCGAACCGTCAGGCCGGGGCGGCCGCGATCCTCGACGTGCACGGCGGTGCCTACACCACCGGTGACCTCGATACCAACCATGTAAATAATCTCGGGCTTGCCAGGGATCTCGGTGTCGTCGTGGTCGCGGTGGACTATCGGCTCGCACCGGAGGCGCCATTCCCAGCCGGGTTGGACGACTGCTACGCGGCGCTGTGCTGGATGGCCGCGCACACCGGCGAGTTGGGTGTCGATCCGTCCCGGATCGCGATCCGGGGTGAAAGCGCGGGCGGGTGGGCTCTGCGCCGCGCTTGCGCTGCGGGCCAGGGACCGCGGTGGACCAGCTATCGCCTTCCAGTTCCTTGCTATTCCGCAGCTCGACGACAGGTTGGAGACAGCCAGTATGCGCGCCGGTCGATCAATCGCCCACTGGCGCGAAATCAACCTGTTTCAATATCGTGCAGGCGACCCCGCAGGGGTGGCAGGCCGCGGACTTCAAACCCGATAAGGGTCCGTACCGCTGCGACATGACCCCGTACATGTACAAGGCCGATTACGGCAAGGCGACCACCCTCGCCGATGTCGGGAAGAGCATGAACGACTTCAAGTGATCGGAGCCGTTCCTCGGCATCGGAACCGCCCACCGCGTCAGATCGTGACACGGTGGGCGGTCCTGGTTCGCATCTATTGGTTGTAACCGAAGATTGCGTTCCAGGCCCGTTGGTCGGTGGTGGCGTTGCTGATCGACTCGGCCGGGGTGATGCGATGCACCTTGGGGTCGGTGAAATCGGGCAGTTGCACGCCGCGCACCTTGGGCGCGGCGATGTCGGTGCGGACCGAATACTCACCCATGTCGGCGAAGACTTGCTGCCCGCGTTTGGAGAGGTCCCAGTTGAGGAACAGTTTGGCGGCAGCGCGAAGTCGGGTTCGCATCAGTCCTCGGCCGCGGGCTCGACGCGCTGAGCGACGCCGTCGACCTGAGACATCTGACCGGCGCGGATTTCCCGAGAACCTGCCGGCCGCCATGATGTGCCCTTCGTCTTGGCGGTGAACTGCTTCGACAGTGCCGATCGGTACACCCCGGACGAGATCAGGAGGGCGTTGGACCTCGATCCCGACATCCCGGTAAGCCTGTGCGATGCACGACACCGCGATTCGGTCAAAGACATCCTGTTGACGTTGATGGAGTACATCCTCGCGCGGGCGAACCGGACTCGGCCGGAAGTCCGTCTCTGAAAGGGTATCGAGGGCTGATCGTGTCCTGGAACTGTGGTGGAGCCTGGCGGATACGCGGATCCGCGCGAGCAGGTGCTCCTCGGCGAGGGCGAGCATGCCGCCGGTGCCTGCGGTGGGGTCGTACAGCGTGCGGACGATGCCGGCCTCGGTCAGGTCGGCGTCCTTCTCGGCGAAGAGCAGGTCGACCAGCAGCCGGATCGC
Source organism: Nocardia sp. NPDC050412 (assembly GCF_044458825.1). Lineage (NCBI taxonomy): Bacteria > Bacillati > Actinomycetota > Actinomycetes > Mycobacteriales > Nocardiaceae > Nocardia > Nocardia sp. NPDC050412. Next base: position 11,873 of record NZ_JBITIJ010000030.1, on the reverse strand, counting down.
GTCCCGTGGGGTGTAGTGGTTGCTGGAGGTCTCGTTCGCGGCCTTGTTGAACTTGCGGAAAATGTACTCGAACGCATCCGTCGAGGCGCAGCAGGACTCTCTGACCGGCGAGTGCGGATCCGATCTTGACACGATATTTGCGGAGTCTCGTTGTGCCGCTGGTATCGACGGCCCTTTCCAGTTCGATGACCGCGCCGGCGGGGGAGTTCGTCGACGTGTCGAGCTGCGGTTGCGGCCGGTGGCGGGCCAGCGGGCCGAGTGCCATGCATGTCGGCAGGGCCAGGGTCCACTGTCTTTTGTAGCTGAAAGTTAGCTGTCGTTGAAGATGTTTGCGTGTCGCATTGGCGACACGCCGACTTTCGATTTGTTTCTGCACAGCGGTGATCGGATTTGGTCTGGCCCGCTGGCTCGCAATGAACGGGTTGTGCCCCGATCTTCACTTGTCGATCGCTTCGCTCGGGGGAGTGTCGGCGATGGGCGACGCGATTCCGTCATTCGATCCGTCCCACCAAAATCTCACACTTTTGATGGGAATTGCCCGGATTCGATAGGGCATGACGGGCAGGTCGCCCGACGCGAATGGGGAGCTTGACCAGGCATGATGAGGTCTGCTGAGGCACGTCGATGAAACTAGAACCTGTGTCAGGTGGTCGCAGGTTCAAATCCTGTCAGCCCGACATAGAAAAATCCCCTCCGACCTGGGTCGGAGGGGATTTGCTGTTATTGGACGATGCGCAGTTGGGGACCATTTGGGGACCGTTGAGGCGCTCGTAGGTGTATCGAGAGCAGATTGCCGTCGTTTTGGAGCGCCTCGGTGTCGGGGTGGAGGTATCGCTGGGTGATCCGGGGGTCGGTGTGTCCGGCGATCTGCTGGAGCCGATGCAGGGGGACACCAGCGTCGGCGAACCACGTCAGCCCGGTATGGCGTAGTCCATGCCGACGTAGATGTTCGTACCCGACCTTTGTCACGACCTTGTCCCAGTGAGTTGCCTTGTGCAGCACTCCTGTTTGGATTCGTCCACCGCGGGGGCCGACGAAAAGTCGTGCGTCGGGATCCTGGTTGGCGGCTTTAATTCGTTGGAGCACCAAGGGGCGAATGTCTTCGATAATCGGGATTCTGCGGGAGCGTTTGCCTTTCGTTCCTTTGTCTTTCAGCCCGCCCGGTCCGGGTGAGGTCTGGCGGCGCAATCGCCAAATCCATTGGTCGGTGTCGATATCGCGGACACGGCATCCGGAGACTTCCCCGATTCGGGTCGCAGTGCAGGCCGCGAAGACGACGACATCACCCCATCCCTGGTAGTTGTCCGATGACGCAGCGACCAGGGCGTCCGCGAGCCGGGTCAGTGCCGCCCAATCAGGCAGCGCAAGCGATCGCGGGTCGTCGAGTTCGTCCTCGTACCGCTCGTATTGGCGTTGCCAGCCGCTGACTTCGACACGGTTCCGGTCGATCACCTCGTCTCGGACGGCCTGGTCCAGTACTCGAGATAGTGCGGCCAAGCTGTTCTTGACCGCCGACTTACTTACTCCTTCGGCGATCCAGTTCATGACCGCGCGGTCGGCCAGACCTGCGGTAACCATTGTCACCGGGCGTTGCCCCAGATGTCGCACAGTTTTTCGACACTGAGCCGCTCGAGGAACTCTGTGGAGGAGCGGGGTGGACCGACGGGTGCGTCGACTACGAGGGACACGATGCGGTGGCGCATTTCGTCGAAGTGCTGGCCCTCGCTGGTGCTGGCCTGCCCGGCGTTGAACATGTCACCGAGCACCGCGCGCTGATCCCGGGCTTGCATGTCCCACACGTCGAGCCGGTCTTGCTCGGGCACGATCGCGATCTTGTGTGGCTCGATTCCCTTGCGGGTCGCCAGATCCCGGATCTCGCGGCCCAGGACCCGGTCGTCCTCACCGCCTTTGCAGGACACGAACACCAGCAGCGGACGCGGGTGCTTGGCCCGCATCGCTGGCACGTCCTTCCAACGCTGCCAGGCGGTCCACTCGTATTCGAGCATCGCGAACCCGAACCGTTTAATGGTCTCGGTTTTGCCGCCACCAGTGGTCTTGATGATCGCCATCTGGCGGCGGGCTTCCTTGTGCGGCACCACCAGCCAGGCTTGATGCCTGGCGGTCAGCTCCGAACACACGCCCAACGGTGTCGAGGACGTCCGATCAGCCAACGGCCCCAACACAATCCCGTCCCCGGTAGTGAACGGCGCACCGAGCTTCGCGGCGCGCGCCGCTGCGGCGGCCCGGCGTGCGGTCAACGCGTGCTGGACTCGTTCGGTGCGCCCAAGGGATTTCAAGCCGACCGTGTTGGTCTTGTTGACGAATTTCGCCCACCAGTAGGTAGCCAGCAACGCCGCAACCGGTGCGCCGAGCGCGAGCATCATCGGCAGCCCGGCCCAATCACCATCGACGGCGCGGGATGCGCCCGCCCACAACAGCACCGCGGGCGTGGTCCACGAACCACCCGCCAACGCCGAGGACGCGGGCAGCAGCAGTGATCCGATCGCGAAGTTCCGCAACCGGTGCGGCGACAACGGCCACCGTGCCGCGACGGCCACGATCATGACCAGCATTGCGACCACCACCAGCCCGCACACCGTCGCGGTCCCCGAGATATGGGTGAGGCCGCTCAGATCCGGAAGGTCGATACCGTCGAGCTGGCGCATCGGTGGCTTCACCGGATGCACCTCGATCGACGGCGGCGGATCCTGCACGATCGACGGTGCCGCGGCCGGTGGTGCGGCGGTTGTCGACCCGAGTGGGCCGCAATCTGTCGGGGTGAGGATCGGCTGGCAATTCTGGTTGGTCATGATGCTTCCCTGGAGATGTGAAGTCCGTTGCGGGCGCGGAGTTTCGCGGCGCGTGCCTGGTTGCGGGCGGCGAGGAAGGAGGTCCACTCGTCGTCGAAATCACCTGCGGCGAACAGCAGCGACAGGTTGGTGAGCTCGGAGGGGAGACGGTCGTAAGCTGCGGTGACACCGTCGAGGACCTGCACCGTCCGGCATAGATAGAGCAGCCCGATGACGGTCTCGGTCTTGGCGTCTCGCGCCGCCCGCACCGCGCCCTGCAGCGCGATATCCATGTGGGCGCGGTCTTTGAGGCTCAGCTCGACTTCCAGCGCCCACCACCCGCGGCGCCCATCGACTTCGCCGTGGAACCGGCCGTCGTGAATGTGTGGTCGGCCCGACAGCGGGCGTCGGCCGGTGCTGAATTCGATTCGTGTGGAACGGTTTTCCGATGCTTCGACGGCGGCGCGCCGCCACAGCTGACGTTCGGAAATCCACCGATCCGCTGCGTTGCCGACCAGCATGATCCGGGCTTGTGCGACGGCCCGATGATGCTCGGCGTACATCAGGGGTGGATGCCAGTCCTTGGGTCGCCACCCCAGATACCGCGCTGCGGTCACGCGGGTCGGGACCACCCACTTCTCACCGGGCTGTACCTGCTCGAGCGGATGAACCTTGTTGTCTTTGACCAGATCAGCGACCAGCCGATAGACGTGGTTGCGTTCCACGCCGAGGTACCAACCCAGCACGTCGAGTTGCATCCCGCGCATATCCGCCAACGCGGTGAGGACCGCCGTCTTACGCGCGGTGGATATCGGCGATCGTTCCGCACGCAGCAGGTCCTGCACCGTCGTCCGCGGCAGGCCGACACGACGACTGATCTCAACCTGGCTGTAGCCGCGGGAACGAAATGCCGAGACCTCACCGAGCACCAGTTCGACCCTGCGGGCCGAAACCCTGAGGGTCTGGCCGATCTCGCGGTACGTCGCACCCGCGCCGCGCAATCCGTCGATGATCTGGTCGAGATGTTCGAATTCCAACTCGCCGTAGCGATCCTTCTTGTTGTGGTTCATCGACTCCGCGGAGTGTGTCGGCGCACGAGATCGACCGGATCTGTTCGGAGATCGAGGCCCGCCGCGCCGCCAGGAGCAATGGAAGGGAGGGCAGTGTCCCGGCTGATCAACGAAGTCGAAATCCGATTCGGCACCCGTGACGTGCGGATACGCTGGTTCGCGTGTCTACTTTGGGTGATCAGCTCCGCCGACAGATCCGCTATCTGACGACTTCTGCACGCCTGTTCGACGAGGGGGACGAGAGCGAGGCTGTCCGGCTTGCCGTCACGCTTCGCGTCTTGCTCCACGACACCCCAAAAAGCCATTCCCTGTTGCAGCTGGCGGGTCTGAAGTCGGGGATGGAATTCTTGGACACTGCGATCGTTGGTGGCACTGATATCTGCGCCGGGCACTTCGTGGTCAAGGTGGAGTACAAGACACCCGAGGGCGCAACAGGGCTCGCTCCGTCCGGACAGGACGGCTTAGTCGAGGTGGTTCCGGCCCCCGATGGTGGCGGACGAATCGTCGCCCCGCTACGACGCCGCGGGCATGAGACGCTCAAGCCCTTCCAAGAGTGGTGGACGACTTGCGTTATCGATACAGCATCTGGTGCCAAGACGTTCTCACGAAAGCAGCTGGTCTGGTTGATGGCGAACAGAGACGGAGGAGCACACGTCGATCCTCGCGGCCCTGGCGATGACTACATCGGGTTCGCCAACCACGGGCATGGAATCCTCTTCAGCGAAGAACCCAACGCTGCACCCCACACCATGCGACCCTTCGTGGGTAATGCAGCGGCCGAGTCCGTGCGTCAAGTGGCCTGGGAGGTCCTAGAGACCTTGGGCAACGATCCGGCGACTCAGGCGTGGCTAAGAATGAACTGACAGCCTGGTCGCGTCAGGTGCGAAGGCGGCGGTTAGGGATGCGCCGTGCGCGGGTCAGGCGCGCATGCGGCGGCATGTAGAGCAAGTCAGAAATAGCCGCTCAAACGACTGCTTACGCATCGGAATTTCCCTTAGGCTTGTAACGGCGCGCTATTTTAGAAAACTCCTCAATAGCCTTTTCTGAGCTGGTAATTAGCGATGCGCATATTAACGCCCGGTCCGGATCGAGGCAATTTGCGCAAACCTGATAAGAAATAGGAATTGAGCTGGTCAGCAGAATGTGAACTGTAGCGTGAGCAGTCCTTGCTATTTGAAATAGATTGATATCGCCTCTCATATTGAAGAGGTGCGATTGCCTCTTATTGAATTCGGCCGCTCGAATTAAACTGTAAGGGTCTGCGTGAAGCGCGTCATTGCCCTCGTTGTAGACGTGAACAATAGAATCCCGCCCCGCCGAAGCGATAATATCTTTAAGTTGTACACTCTTTGGACTCCCGGCTATGGCAGGTGCTGCCCAATCATGAATACCGGTTAGGCATCGTTTGCCCCATTTCAATCGCGCAGCATCGAACAGCTCGGCATCCTCCTTCGCGATGCCCTCGAGCCCTTGCCGCTGATAGGTATCCCATAGCCCTCGCACATAATATCTCGCAGCAAGGACAGTCTGATCTGAGAGTTCACCGGCCGCGATCAAAGTAGCTTTTGCATCCGTTTCATACATCGTTCGCAGGCGTCCTCTTGCCCCTCCGTGATAGCCGTTGGCCAGAAGCAAGAGTATCTCAGAAGCCAATTCTACGAGCCGAGCATGAAGGCCGATAAGCGTAAGTATCCAAATTGTCTCGGCAGAAATTTGCCCTTCAACTCCAAGAAGAGGAATGCGCGGGCTGGAATTAATAGCGTCGATATGATGCGAGAAGGCATCGTGCATCGAACAATTGACGGCTTCTGCCGAAGCAATCGTAAGTTCGAATTCTTGGAAAGCGCTTCCCATCCGCTTGGCAACATGCCTATTGACTTTACCTACTTGACGCTTCCTGTCAGCAAGTCTGCGAGCAGACCATTTTGCCGACGTGGTGTGCCAAGGTCGCGCGGCACCGGCAGGATCTTGAAGCAGATCAAAAAATATTTCGAACCTGTCAGGAAGGGCGTTGCCGTCCGATGTTTGCATTGCTTCGTTGAACTTACGGAGGATAACCGAATCGGTAGCGTCCGATCCCTCGCTTCTTGGCATCCGTCGATCATGGCGTGCGCTGGGGGTGTACACAACCGACTTACTGGTCCGCTCCACGGTTGCGACATCACCCCCCTCAGGTTCCACGCAGCTACCACGCGAGCTTGGGTACAACGTGTGCGGTAGTGGGGTGCTGGGCTGACGAATGGACCACAACAAGGACGGCGGCTGGGTTGATGCGTAGCCATCAAATTCATGGGCAAACACCGAACGGGCCATGGGATCTTCGCGCTACGTCTACGGTAGGTGCAGGATACACGTCAACAGGGTGATAGGGGCACGGGTGGACGGCGACGGGATGACGCTACCAGAGGAGTCGATTTTCCGACTTGTGCCTATATGTGTAGAGCCACGGCAGGCTCTACTTTTCGAAGCGCTCGCATACTCGGCAGATTCGATCGATGTCGCGTACAGCCTATTGATTAGGCTGACTTCTCAGGCCGAGGCCAACGATATCGACCTGAATCGAGTGGTTCGAGTTCAGCTATTCAACAACGCGTGGTCCATGGTAGATGCACTGCATAATATGCGTCAGATACTTTCGGCGCTGAATTTTGGGGGTCCGCTGGCGTCGGAGTTTCTGTCGAGATACAGGTCGGCAACCGATCTCCGGAACGCTATGGACCACTTGAAAGATCAGGCGCGGAACCTGGCTATGAAAAAGAAGGCCGAACCGCCGCTGATCGGCGCGCTGAGCTACAACTATTGCACTGATGAAGCGATCGTCAAGGATGACAATGGAATGATTCTCGAGATCACTAAGGGTACCTCGATTGTCATTTCAATTGGGCGTTTGCGAAAGAAGGCGCAGATGGAATTCTTAAACCCCGCAAGCATGGGGGTCATTCATGGGAATATCGCAGGATTGCAGCTGGAGGCGTTCGGCTACTCAATTAATCTGATGGAGGCTCATCGCGATTTCGCGCAATTGGTAAGCAGGATGAACGAGGTTCTCGCACGAGATATATCAGACAAGGCCAGGGCGCTGGCCGACGAGAACGGAGTTCCCTACGAGGACTTGATGGGCCATTTCGGGGCGGGCTTCAGCGCCTTCGTCAAGTGGACGGCTAGCCCATCCGCCGACGTGGCCTCGGCGAGCGATACTGCATCCCCATGAAAGGTCAGCCGTACGGCATTCTCAGTGTGGGTACGCAGAGAATACGCAGCACCTTCGATCAGAGCCAAGGATCGTCCAACCCCACCAACATCGAATCAGCAGGTCAGGTCACTTCGCCAATTCCGCCAACGTCTGCAAACGTCCAGGTGGTAGTCCGAGCTCTACTTCGACGTGCTCAAGGAGTACTCAAGGGTCGTGCCGAATTCCGCCATACAGGATCAGAGCGGCGGGGGGGGGGGGGGCCGCCCCCCCCCCCCCGCCCACACAACCCCCCCCCCGCCCCGGCGGCCCCCCCCCCCCCCCCGGCGCGGCGTTTGCGCCGCTGCTTATTTTGTCTTCCTCCTTGTTTTCCGCGGGGGGGTCCACCACCCCCCACCCCCCTCGCGCGGGGGGCGCCCCCCCCCCCCCCCCCGCCACGCTAGGAGCAATCAACGGCGAAGGGCTCCGCTGCGCTCCGCCCCAACCGGAGCGTCGGCGCGTCGGTGGCGGCCCGTTCGGACAGGGCACGCCCTCACCCGGCTTGTTCACCTCGGAGGCAATCGAGCAGGCGCACTGCCGCGCAAGGCAGCCCTCGAGCCCTGATCAGCTCGGCGGTCTTTGACTGGCGCCGTTGAAGAACGCCAGACATACGCTGAGCACCAAACCTGCTTGTCCCCAATCCGATAGAAATCCAGCCACGCCTGCCAAGGCAACGCTGATCCCCATCGCGAGCACCGGGTGCACTCGGGGCGTGTGACTCGGCTCGCCGGAATGGGGGGAGCTCTGTACGGGCACATCAGAAGAGGGCATGATAGTCCTGTCTGTGGGTCTCGAATATTCATGGGCATTGCTGCCCCTGCCTGTTGCCTCAGGTCAGGGGCAGCGCCCTGTTGGCGCATCAATCACCAAGTGGGCCAGTGTCATTGGACCACGTCCCGGCCATATCGCCAACGCCCTACCGGCTCATGCAAATCCCCCCAACGTGATGGGGGGAAACGTTTTCGGCGTGAGGAGAAAGGGGGTTTCGGCGTGGGGGGGGAAACGTTTCGGGCGTGAGGAGAAACCGCCGTCCTGGGGAAAGTCCGGCACCCGAGTGGGGGGAAACGTTTCGGGCATGAGGCGAAAGGGGTTTTCAGCGTGGGGGGAAACGTTTCAGGCATGAGGAGAAACGGTCCCGGCGAGGAAGAATTCCGCCCAAATGTGACCAATGACACTCTAAAGAGAGCCTCGGGTGATTCGATGACCCGTCACGTCTAAAGATCTGCGGTCCTATAAGCGGTAATCGCAAGCCGAACTGAGCAACCCGGCCTGACTGAGATCGGGGACGGTTTGATGGCTAAGCATCATCACCCGACCTCTGGTGCCTTGGGCCGACCAAGGATCGCGCCAAACGTGAACTGTCCATCACTCCTAACGCGCCACTCCTTGCTGTACACGTCCTCGTTTCCGATTTCTCGGCAACGTTCGATGTATGTCGTGGCATTGACGAAGAAGAGGCGCTTTCGGCTCTCCCGGTCCGAGGAAACAAGGAAGCCATCGAAGAGGTTTGTGTGCTCGTCGGCAGAGATCTGCCACATCCAACTATGGATGATCTGGTTGCAGAGTTCACGAAGGGTCAGCAGATGCGGAGATGGATTGTCCATATCGTAGAACTCCCAGAACTCCACTCGGGTGTACCAGTCCGGCGCCTTCGGTCCGATCATGTCGAACTGTTCGACCGGGAACTGCTTGTCCCGCAGTGCATCCGAGAGCTTGAATGCTTCGATCAACTTGCGGATTGCGTACGCACTTAGCATGACGTCGCGCTCAACCAGGAACCCGGAGCGCTCGGGCCAGCGCTTCTGCATCGTCTTGGCCTCAAGCCGGTTCGCGATCTTGAGAAGCTCATCCTTCCAGGGGATGGAGTCGCTGATCATTGAACGACGATAGGCGCGAGGTCTCCGGGTACGCAAAAGTACGCAGCAACGATGGCCAGTGCCAACGTCGCTACCACACCGACCATGCAAACGTGCTGGTAGGACTCTTGCTCGTTGACTACCGTCAACCGCAAACGCTGAGAACGCTTTTCATCGTCAACATCGTCACCGACCTTGCGCTACCTGGTATCGGCGCAGTTGGCTTCGACCAGCGCGCGCAGTTCATCAGGAGTCAGCCAGGGTGATTTGCGGTGGATCATCCTGTGGCAGTTCGAGCACAGCACGATCATGTCCTCGGGCACCGTGCTGGTCTCACCGGAAACATGCAGGGGGACAATATGATGGCATTCGGCGAACTTCTCGCCGCGAGGGCCGTAGACCTTCTCGAAGTCGAACTCGCATACCTCGCAGAACACCCTGCCGTTCTCCTTGAAGAAGGCATTGATCTTCCGCGTCCGCAGTCCGCGGTCTCGCTCCCGTGCGTAGTGCCATCGCTTCAGCAGCCGGCCTTCGCGCGCGCCGGGCTCGTCCTGCTCGTCGTCGTCTTCTTCGCTCTGGGGGACTGGCAGCTGTTTGAACTCGCCAGCTAAGGCGGCCTCGCGGAGTAGCGCGGCCACAGAATGCATGTGCTCGGGCGCATCGAGGAAGTCCTGAAGGACTTGCTGATCCATCTCACCGCCGTTGGTTGGGAGCCCGGTGTAGCCCGGGCGTCGGGACGCGATGTCGGCGGTCTTGCGTGCAACGCCATTTGGGTTTCGGAAGGTGTCGCTTCGCAGAGCATGTGGGTGGATCGGGAGCAGTTGCAAGATGCCGGACAACTCGATCACTCTGATGTCGGTGTCTTCAAGCTGACGCCAACCGTTTTCCATCACCAGATCACATGCGAGGATCACTTCATCGCGGGTCCAGTTGGGGGAGCGACGTGGCGGAACGATGAAGCCAAGGCTCCTCAGTTTGCGGGCTACTGTGCTTTCGCCGCCGCTGAACTCGTTGGCCCGCAATGGCTCGCGGCCTTCGAGATAGCCGTGTGCGGCACCTGCGATGGCCTTCGAGACGTAGCGGTTCCCGTCGTAGCGCAGGTAGAACGCCTTCGCCTTGTCGAACTTGTAGCGCTCGAGGAAGGCATCTTGCCCGAGCTTGTCGTACTCGCGGATAGCCGCCAACACTGCTGGCCGCGTGATATCCCCTAATCCCATGCTGGGAGACTAGACCGCAGCACCAACACCAGCATTAAAAGACCAACCGACTGACGACAATCTTCGGCGTTTCCCTACATCAAAGCGCACCCTGCCCACACGCGGCAGGCGTGGGCATGCTTAGTGGTCAGCGTGAATCGGGTGCCCGTCCGTAAGTTGGCTACGCGGTGAAGGTGCCCGGCTGTCGTCAGAAGTGTCGTCGGACCGCCCGCACTGGGGCCAGGCCCGATCCTGTGGCGTATCAGAGTTGCGGTTCGGCCCGATGCCGCTAACAATGTAGCGACACAACGACAGGGGGTTTGAGATGAGAAATTTCGAACTGGAATTTAATTCAGTTAATAACCACACCAGAAGCCTGCTGGAAGAATATGTGTACTGGGGTGCGAAGATTGAAGTAGCAGACACCCAACAATGGATGTACAACGAGTTGATCGACTTCGTTAACTTCAGAATGGAAACTGCGAGCACTTGCTTGTTTCTGTCGGAGTCCAATCGCATTGCGGATTCTTTCGGCCTGTGTCGCTCACTGCTGGAAAACTATCTTTTATTTATCCTGATGTGCCGGGGGCACAAATGGTTCCAAGTAAGAGACTGCTCGAACCTCACCGAAGGTAAATTCAAGCAACTTCTTGCAGAAGAAAGCGTTAGGGTTCCACGGGCGCATGCCGCGGGCGAGAGTCGATATACGTCGGTCATGAAGCATCCCAAGTTAACGCGGCGACTGATGTATATCCTCGATGGCATAAGTGGTGGAGACGACCCTGGCTTCATGGTTCCGGCCCACTACTTTCAGTTCCAAGAATTCCGACCCGATGCGATGCGACTGCCCGCGGATGCATATTTTGAGTATCACGATTTCTCGCAAGAGGTCAGGGCTTCACGGAAGGAATACCAAGCAGAAATGTCGACGGTATATCGAGAATTTCTTTCTTACGACGCTCTCTTAAGATGTTTAGAGTTAAATGGCCTTACCAGCTCGGGGGCTACCGGGCGAATCGAAGCGCACTACGTATTCTTGGGCAGTTTCCTCCATCCGACGCACGAAGCGGCTCGCAAATTACACGAAAAGTCAAATCATTATGACGGGCAACCAGCTATCGGGTTGAAGCATCCGTATCGCGCCGAGGTTCGATTGCTGTCCGCATTGTACATCTGCTTTCTAACGGCAGGCATTCTGGACGAGATTGTGAGAGTTCACGAGAATGCGCCGTCGAAGTACATCAAGAGCAGTGGTTCTGCAGAAATTAGAAAGCTGATACAGGAAGTCCCGAGAAGATACAATTACTTCTGGTTCATCTCTAACGCACCCGCACCTTTCGACAAGTACAGGCACTTCGGATATTCATCCACAGTCGAGGAGCGTGAACGGTGGGGTGATTGGACAGCTGTGCCCGACGACGCCCCGAAATTCAATAAGGAGATCCTTGACCAGCTCGCCGAGTCGTTCAGCTTCCTTCAAGCGGGGCATTAGGTTAACTGCACACCTGAAAAGCGGAGGGTCGCCGGTTCAGTACTGGCCCTGGCTACCGAATCCCATCGACACGACTGCCGTCGGACGTGCAGTGTGGGGACCAGTTGGGGACCACACGCTATGAGACACCTTCTGTCAACCTCAGCCGGCGGTGAGGGCTGCTTGGGCGCGTTGGCGGTTGCTGAGGTGGGTGTTTTCGTCGTAACGCAGGCCGTGGGTCAGGCAGTGCCAGAGGACGTCG
>NZ_JBITIJ010000029.1:0-46536 GCF_044458825.1 Nocardia sp. NPDC050412 | reverse complement strand
CCTCGTCACGGCATCAAGTGTCGTCATCACGGCACCTTCCCGCTGAACATCGCTCAGCGAATCAGGCCGGAAACACCCTTAAATCCACAGTCCCCACTTCTTCTTCTGTCCGTTCCGGACGATCCTTGCGGTACTCGAATCGCTGACCTGCGGCCCGAAATCTATTCAGTGTCTGCGCTTCTCCGTTTCGTCCGGACCTAGGTTGCGGATTGTTGGGGGGTTCATGGCTATATCCAGTGGATCCCGCTGGATGGGAGGAAACGAGATAGGACGCCGGCCTCGCCTTACTTCGAACGGTTCTGAGCCGGTGGCCCTCCGGTCGTCGAGGTGAGGTCTGGATTCACCGAGGCGATGGCCGGTCGCCTTTCACGCCTGTTCATCGAAATCAGAACTGCCGTCGCCGTCGAAGCCGGCGTGGCCTGGGTGTGAAGTAGGGCTTTTCGCTTACTGACCATGGCCGCGGTTTGGGATCTTGTCGTGGCTGTGCCGCTGGCCAAGGTGCAGGTTCGGTGGCGTCGGCGAGATAATCCGTCGGTGCGGGTTCAGGCCGGATGAATGCGAATCTTGCTGCTGTGCTTTGGTTCTCGCGTGTGGCGGATTGCGCCCGGGTGATTGGCGCTGTTGCCGTGGCTTTGACCGCGCTTTCGAACAGGGTGTTCTGCTCGGCCCACTCGCGGGTGATGACTGGTGCGAGGCTGCGGTGGTGGAGCATGGCGTCGCCGCCGCAACGGTGCTGGGCGAACCACGCGGCGCTGGTGAAGCGGGCTTCCTCGTTGCGTGGCTGAGGTTTTCGGTAGCTGGGTCCTCCGAAGGTGCGTTGGGTCCGGTAGTCGTGGAGAGGTCGGCTCGGTGGCCGCCAGCAGTCCTGGTCGATCCAGTGCGCGATGGCGTCGCCTGTGATCTGTGGCTGGTAGTCGGGTTGGCCGAGACGCCGCCCGATCTCGGCGGCGAATCGTCGTTGCATGTCCGGGTCGCCCGCGGCCAGATGTCGCCAGTGCAGTGATCCGAGGACCTCGGCGAGGTCGACGGTTTCGGGGTAGGTGGCAGCGAACAACTTCGACGCGGTGAAGGTCGTCAGCTCGGTGCCGGTCGGAATCAGCTGCTGTGCCCGCCTGGCCCATTGACGCCGTGCGTCCCCGCGTGGAGGTTCTTCTCGTGCGCTCCATCGGTGGGCGCAGATGAGGAAGCCGGTGAGCACGGCATCGAAGGTCGCTGCCGGTCCCAGGCGACCTAACAGTCGTAGGTGTGCGCGTTGCGCGGCAACGACTTCCGGCAATTCACCCAGTCCGGGTTGCGGAAAGCCGGTCAGGTCGGGTGGTCCGATCCAGATCCGATGGCGCAGGCAGACGAATCGGTGGTGGCCCAGCAGCTGCAGGGGCTGGCCGCCGGGATGGGCGGCGGCGCAGCGTTGACAACCGTGTTGAGGTTCGTGGCGCAGCGCGAGCCAGTCCGGTTCCGGGTCGCGCAGTTCGATGATCGCGCGGGCCAGCCGTTCGCGGGGCTGGTCGACGACAGCGGCGAACCGGTCCGGGTCGAGTCGGCGGGTGCTGGTGCCGTTGCGGGGTCGGCTGACTTGGGTCCAGAGTTCGGTGAACGGCATCTCGTGCAGGCCAGCGAGCCGGGTGAGGTAGGAGACGGCGATCTCGTTGGTGGCTGGTCGGATTCGGATCGGCAGCCGCGATCCCATCAGGCGCTCACTTCCCCGCGGCCGGCACTCGGGCGTCGACGTGGTGGCTCGCTGCGTGTGGCGGCGTAGTCGACGGGGATCTCGTCGAGCAGAGCTCGGGTGATCTTCTCGCTGCCGTCGTCGATGGCGAGGATGGCCGCGCCGCGGATCAGTTGCGAGAGCGTGCCGATCATGCCGCCGGTGCGCTGGTAGAGATATTCGCTGAGATTGACCAGGGTGCCTGGTTTGTGGCGGTGCAGATGAAGCATGCCTTCGAGTGAGGCGACAAGGGCGCGCCATGCTTCGCGTTGTTCGCCTGTGCCGTAGGCAAATGCGGTCGAGCCGATGAGGGTGAACCGTCCGGCGATCTGGCGTCCTCGGACCCCGGCGAACAATCCTTGGGCTTCGACCTCGATCCCGGCGTAGGCGAAGGTCGCGGGCAGGCGTTCGGCGAAGTACTTCAGTTGGTCGGAGACCTCGGCTCCGGAGCGGGTGGCCAGGTTCAGGTTGTGTATCTCATCGACCAGCACCAGATCCACGCTCGTTCGCGCCGCGGTCGCGCAGACCGCGTTGACGATATCGGGCATGTTCGCGCGGCTGCCGAACTCGAGCCCGAAGAACCGAGCGAACTCGACCGCGAGCATTCGCGGCGTGGCCGCCGGTGGAACGGTGACATAGACCACCGGGATCCGGTTGTGTCCGGCCGGGCCGGGGTAGCGTTTGCCGATCGCGCGTTCATGGGTGCGGCCCAGCTGGGTCAGTGCTGTGGTTTTGCCCGTCCCGGAGGCTCCGGACAGGATCAACCCTCGCCGGGCCGAGACCTGCCCGCGGTTGAGCTGGACCAGCATCCGGCCGGTGCGCAGCACTTGCCGGATGGTCGGGGTATTCACCAGCGGCAGCTGCCCGTGATAGTCACGGCGAGCTTCCTCGACACCGAGGCGGTGGGCTCTCGACAACCCCTTCACCGCAACGGGATCCAGGGGTGTGGGTGGTTCGGGCTGGTAGTCGACGAACCGCCGCCAGCCCTCCTTGGTGGTCAACGGTTCGTCTGCGGGCAGCGCGTCGGCATCGTCGCCGGTCTGACCGGTCATATCCATCTTTCTGCTTCGGCGTCGGCGTCGAAGACCCCGAACGCGATCACCTCGGCTGTCTCGGACTTCGGTTGTCGTTGTGGTGCAGGCTGTTCGGTCTCGGTGGCAGATTCCGGGGTGGGTTTGCGGTGTGTCGATGTCGTGGCGCGGGTGCGGGCAGCGACCTTGTGGCTGGTGGTGTCGGGGCCGTGCTCGGCTCGGGTCAACAGGTCATCGAGGGCGCGGGCGATCTCGGTTTCGGTGACGTCGCGGCCGGATTCGGTGACAAGGCGCCGCGCGTGGCGCCAGGTGAAGTCGGCGAACGGGGCAGCGACCATCGGCAGATGCGTCCACGCGACGGTGATCCAGCCGCCGTCGTGGTGGTTGCGGACGAACACCCGAGACAGGTCGTAGGGGTCGTAGTGCACTTCCCACAACCCTCGCTTGACCGCCAGCCCGGACGGCTGGCGCCGGTAGCGACCCAACTCCGGGCTGTCATAGACGCGGTTGTCGATGCGGATGCCGTAGTCGTTGATCTGTCGCCATTTCACCGGCAACAATTCCAGATAGTCGGTGCCCGACAATGTGATCGGCAGATAACCCGCCGCCGCGACGAGCGCAGCGTATTTCTCGTTCGGTGACAACTTCCGTCGCGGCGCCGCCGGATCCCGCAAGGCGTCGTGGCCGCGGTGCTGCCAGTAGATGACCCACTCATCGAACAGGTCCTGCAGCTCGCCGATCGTCCAGACCGCCTCGACACCGCGCCCGCGCAGGGTCGGGTTCGCGCCCTTGAACCCGGCGACATGTTGGGCGAACAGGGTTTTGATCGCGGTGAAGGTTGCCTCGACGACGGCCTTGTCGGTCGGGGTGCCCTTGCGGGCGGGCTGGATGGAGATGCCCAGCCGCTCGCAGGCCCGCTCGAAGACCTCCGAGACGAACACCTTGCCGTGATCGATAACGACCTGATCCGGGACGATCACCGGCCGCGCCGCCGCCTCCCGCATCCGTGCGTCGATCGACAGCAGCCGCTCGTGCGGCAGCACCGACGACGCCATCTGCATCGAAGCGGCCCAGCCGGGTCGCATCGGCTCGGGCACCATCATTTTCGCCAGCAGTAGCGACGCGTCGACCGCTTTCGTGCCGACCGGCCGCAACACTCCCGCGCAGAGGCTGCGGGTGGCGACGTCGACCGCGATCGTGAGATCGGCGCGGACCGGGACGCCGTCTTCGGCCAGCACCATCACATCGATTGGGGTGGAGTCGATCTGGACCTGTTCGCCCGGCCGCATCGCGAAGGTGGGTGTGAACATCCCATCCGGGCGGTTGGCCATCTGCCGTCGCGTCACCGCCGACCCGAACGTGTGCCGCCCAACCGAGAGCCGATCGATCAGGACATAGAACGCGCTGCGGCCCGGCAACGGCACCACCCCCGGACCGTGGATCTCCTCCACCCTCTTGATCACGCGGCGGATCAGCCGCGAGCGGGTGCCGGTGGATTGCGTGGTCTCGGCGTCGAGCATCTCCTCGATCACCTCGACCAGCCGAGGATCGCTCTGACCAGTCAGCTCGAACGTCCGCGTCACGCGCTGGTCGACCAGCCCCCACAACCCCTGCGCGGCATAGCGGGCCCGCTTGCCTTCGATCGTGCGCAGCGACACCCCCAACTCAGCGGCCTTGGCCCGCTGCCGCTGCGCCAGCGACGTCACCGCCGGGTCGTAGCCGTCCCGCGGTCGAGCTCCCGGCGCTGGATTCGGCGGCAACCCGGTATCGACCTCGACGACATGCTCGCGCCACCGTTGCGCCGCGGCAACCACATCCGCAGGCAACATATCCAGCAGCCCGAACGGCTCGACCGCAGGCAGCGACGCAGCGTCGAGCACCGTGAAGTCCATGGCGGCCATCAAGTGCGCGGCCAGCACCACCTGGTGGGCACCCGAGTCCGCCCGCAAACGCACCGAGGTGCCCGCCAGGCCCACCACCACATGCTCGTCACCATCGAAGACAACCCGATCGCCCACCCGCAACACCGAACGCCTCACCCCCATCAGATCACCCGCCCCTCCGAGACGACCTCGGTTTCCGGCGACAGCGGTATCGACACATCCACGTGCAACCGGTGATGCCACAGAAGGTGAAACAACACCGGCAGCACCGCAATCGGGTCACCAACCGACCCGGCACCTGCCATCAACCCGCCCGGCACCTCGAACACCGCAAGCAAGGCAGCAGTGATCTCAGGTAAGTCATGACGAGGGTGCCGATAGCCCGCCAACCAGCGAAGGTTCGCCGACACAACCGGATCCGCCGCTCCGGCAACCTCATACCGCCAGCCCAGCACCTCACACGCGACACCAGTCGCGGTGAACGCCTCAGCGTCCCGCGGCTTGATCCGGTCGACGGGCCGACAGTCCATCACCAACGCTCCGCCATCCGAACAGCGGGCGAAGTAGTCCGGCGCATGCGAGCGACGCTTACCCTCCGGCGTTGTCCAGAACAACCAGAACGGCTGCGCCGCAATACCGACCACATCGGGATCGAAGTCCAGCAGCATCAACCGATCTCGTTCCAACCACGACTCGTACCCGATCAAGCCTCCGGTCGTGGCCGTCCACCAACGGCCCACATGATTGCGCTGCCCCTTGTAGGCGGGAAACCCCCGCACCGGCAAGCAATCCTCGAACAGCACTGCACACGCATCAGCCAACACGAACCGCTGCTCACCGGATTCAGCATCGACACAAGCGATCTCGAACTCCCCAACCGGCGGCGACGAACCGCCGCCGGTGACCACACTCAGGCTCGGCACGGCCACGCAGTCTGCCCGCTACAGCAGTCCTATGTCCTCAGAATCCGCAACCTATGTCCGAACTCCGCAACCACCACCGCAAACTACCCCCGGACACCGCAAACTATCTCCATACAGAACATCTTCTACTACCCCTCACCTACTCCCTCTCTTTATCTCTTTCTCACAAGCACACCTCTTTCATCGAGGGTAACGATTTGGTAACGACCTGGGGATTTGCTTGATTTGACTAAAAAATAGTCAAATCCAACCCGTTGCGGTAATCGCTTGATGCGTGCCTGATGGATATATGACCGCGACAATTCATAAAGTCGTGGCAGGCAATGGCTATCAGTATTACCTGCGTAATGTCGCCGCGAACGATGATCCCGCTCGCGGCCGCTCCAGTCTGGCCGACTACTACTCCGCCCACGGCGAGGCACCGGGGCGTTGGCGTGGCACCGGCCTGGGGTCGCTGGGCATCACCGTGGGTGCTGAAGTCACCGAAGAGCAGATGAAATCGCTGTTCGGTTTGGGGCGTCATCCCAACGCCGATGTGATCGAAACCGCGGTCTATGACGAGCAGATCCGCCTCGGCGCGAAGCATAAGGATGCCGCGCGCGCGGCCGATAAAGCCTCTCGTTTGGGTAACCCATTTCGTGTTTATGCCGAGGTTTCCGAGTTCCGGAAACGGTGCGCGCAGGCATTCGAGCAACACAATATTGCGCGCGGTTCAGACCCGCACGACGTCATTCCCGACACTGAACGGGCGCGGATTCGCACCACTGTCGCGACACAAATGTTCATCGAAACCTACGATCGCGCGCCATTGAATGAGCGTGAATTGTCGGGGTGGGTGGCACAGAACTCTCGCCCGAACACGACCGCGGTCGCCGGTTTCGACATCACGTTCTCGCCGGTGAAGTCGGTGTCGGTGCTGTGGGCTCTGGCGCCGCGCGCGGTCGCGGAGAAGATCGAGGCCGCACATCAGGCCGCGATCGGTGACGCACTGGCTTGGCTCGAGCAGCATGCGGTGTTCACCAGGTTGGGGCGCAACGGGATCCGGCAGGTCGATGTCGAGGGCATCGTGGCAGCACAGTTCACCCACCGCGACAGCCGCGCCGGAGACCCGGACCTGCACACCCACGTCCTGATCGCCAACCGGGTCCGCGCCCTGGACGGGCGTTGGCGCACCCTCTACGGTGGCGCGATCTACCAGGCGGTGGTCACGGTGTCGGAGATCTACAACACCCGCCTGGAGCATCATCTCGAAGATCTCGTCGGTGTGGAGTTCACTGAACGCGCTGGAACCGATCCCACCAAGCGGCCGATCCGCGAAATCGTCGGTATCCCGTCCCGGTTGATCGAGGCGTGGTCGCGGCGCGAAGCCGCGATCAAGGTGCGTTTGGGTGAGCTCGCCGCCGACTTCCAGCACCGGTTCGGGCGCGAACCCGTCCCCGGCGAAATCTATGACCTCGCCCAGCGCGCCACCCTGGAAACCCGCCCCGCCAAACACCAACTGCGCTCACTGGCCGAACAACGCACCAGCTGGCGGGCCGAAGCCGTCGCGCTGCTCGGCGGCCGGGAACCGCTGTCGCGGATGGTCGCGGCGGCGTTGGATCCGATTCGTGTACCGCGTGTTTCGGTGTCAGCGCAGTGGATCGCAGACACCGCCGAGCGCGTGCTGGAGGTGGTGGCGGAGCATCGAGCGACCTGGCGGCCCAACAATGTGCGCGCCGAAGTCGAGCGGCAGATCCGCGGCCGCATCCGAGGCCAGGATTGGGAACACGCCGCCGAAGCGGTACTGACCCAAGCGCTCTCGCCGACCCAGTCGATCGGACGCGGCGACCCCGATATCGCGGACGAACCCGAATTGCGTACGGTGCCCGAGTTGTTGCGTCGTCGCGATGGCTCCAGCGTCTACACCGCCGCAAGCTCGCAGCTGTTTACCTCGGCGCACACGTTGTCGGTGGAAAAGCAGCTGATCGAGCTGTCGGTGCAGTCCGGTGCCCGCCAACTCACCCCCGACACCGTGGCTGCGGCGGTGCGCAACTACAACACGTTGCACCCGGACAGACCGTTGAATGCCGGACAGGTGGGTGTCGTCGAAGGATTCGCGACCTCGGGATTACGGGTGCATACCGCCAACGCCCCCGCCGGATCAGGTAAGACCACCGCGATGGCTGTGCTCACCGACGCCTGGCACACCAGCGGCGGACAAGTCCTCGGCCTGGCACCCACCGCCTCCGCCGCCGCGGTGCTCGGGGAATCGATCGGCGCCCGGGTCGAGACCGCCGACAAGGTCCTCGACGTCCTCATCCGGCACACCCCGCGTCCTGACAACCCGGCTATGGATCGTGATGTCCCGCCGACGCTGCCGCAATGGGTGCTGCAAATCGACGCCGACACGTTGGTCATCGTCGACGAGCACGTCAAGCTCGGCAACCTCAAACGGCTTCGGCTGCTGCGGTTTCTGGCTTCTCGTGGTGCGACGGTCCGCTGTATCGGCGACGATCAGCAACTGCCCGCGATCGAAGCCGGCGGCGCGGACGCGGACATGAACGCCGCCGCCCCCGAGCACACCCTGACCCTGACCCACGTCGTGCGCTTCGCCTCGACGGCCGAAGCGACGGCCAGTTTGCAGCTACGCGAAGGCGATCCGGCCGCTTTGGGCTGGTACCTCGACAATGCTCGCGTGCACGCGGGCCATCACGGCGCGACCCACGATGACACCTACACCGCCTGGGCCGCTGACCATCTCGCGGGCCGCGACGCGATCATGCTGGCCGCAAACCACGACGTCGTCAAAGCGCTCAACGCCCGCGCCCGCACCGATCGCATCACCCGAACCAGCAGCGTCGTAGGCGCGGAATGCGTTCTCGCCGACGGTCTCGGGGCCTCGGTCGGTGACACGATCCGCACCCGCCGCAACAATCCACGCCTACGTTTGGGCGCACACGACTGGGTGCGCAACGGCTACGCCTGGACCGTCACCACCGTCCACGACGACGGCAGCCTCACCGCGACGCACCTGCATTCCGGGGGAAAACGCGGTGCGAGTGTACGGCTTCCCGCCGACTACGTGACCGCGCATGTGCGCCTCGGGTACGCCACGACGATCGATTCCGCGCAGGGAATCACCGCCGACACCTGTCATGTCGCGCTCACCGGAGGCGAATCCCGGCAGCAGCTTTACGTCGCACTCACCCGCGGTGTGTACGCCAACCACGCCTACATCCCGACCGCGTTGGACGGCAGTGAAGGCTCGTTCTGGAGTGAACCAGCGGTGTTTCCGCGCACCGCCGTCGAAGTGTTGCTGCGCATCCTCGGCCGCGACGGCGCACAAAAATCGGCACACACCCAACTACGCGACGCACTCGACCCACGCACTCGCATCGGGCGCGCACTCGATATCTACCTCGACGCCCTCGGTGTCGCCGCCGAACACGCGCTCGGCGCTGATGGTCTGGAAAGTCTCGACGCCGCCGCGGAAGCATTGCGCCCCAACCTCACCGACAGCCCCGCCTACCCCGTGTTGCGTCAGCACCTGGCGATGATCGCGCTGTCCGGGCACGACCCCATCGCTGCCCTGCTAGCCGCAGCCGGAGCGCGGGAACTCGACACCGCCGACGATGTTGCCGCGGTACTGGACTGGCGTCTGGACCCCACCGGTGCGCACTCCACCGGCACCGGACCACTGCCGTGGGCACAAGCAATCCCGCCCGGTCTGCGCGAAGACCTCGACTCCACACAAGTCACTCCGCGTGCCCGCATCGTCGGCGACCTCGCGAACCAGATCCGCCGCGACAGCCACCAGTGGACTCCGGTCACAGCGCCGCACTGGGCCCGACCTCTCGTCGGCACCGATCCAAGGCTGCTCGGCGATCTCGCGGTCTGGCGCGCCAGCCTGCACATCGACGACCGCGACATGCGCCCCACCGGAGCACCCCGCTACAGCGCGCTCGAACGCGAGCACCAACAAGCCCTCGACGAACGAGTCACCCACGCGCTCGGCGACACCCATCTACCAGTGAACAAGTGGGCCGCCACCGTGCAGCGGTTGGAGGCCCGCGTCGTGAAAGACCCGTATTGGCCCGTCCTCGCCGACAAGATCGAAGTCGCCTCCCGCGCGGGAATCGACATCCACACCCGGCTCACCGACGCCGCCGCGTCCCGGCCGCTTCCCGATCAGATGCCCGCCGCCGCGCTGTGGTCGCGCCTGGAATTGGAACCCTCCGCACTCGACACCGGTCTCGGCCAACCCAACCTGCGCCCGGACTGGATCACCGATCTGCGCACCGTCCTCGGTGACGAAGCCGCCGACCGCGTCACCGCCGACCCGGCCTGGCCGCGTGTAGTCGCCGCGATCGACCGCGCAACCGGCACCACATGGACACCCCAGCAACTACTCACCACCGCGCACGAACTGCTCCTCGCCGCCCAACCCGACGACACCCGCGGCCTGCGCCCCGACCAACTCGCCAGCGCCTTGGCCTGGCGCATCGACGCACTCCTGCACCACACACCCACCCCACGCACCGACACCCCCACCGCCGATCCGCCTCATCACGCGGATTCGCCCGAATCCACCACACCCTCCGCTGCACCATCGCAACCCGAATACAACCAGGAAGGCCACCAGACAATGACTCCCGAACCTGCGTCACCACCAGCCTCCGATGTAGACATCGGAACTGAAACCGTCGCCGCGGAATTCCCTGACCGTATTCGTGAGGTGACCGAACTGTTCCGCACCGGCCAGATCGCTGCCGCCGTAGAGGCGTTCAGCGACTTCGCCGATACCGCTACCGATGAACAACACACCGTCCTCGCCGACATCGCCGAAACCCTTTACCGCAATGCCTTTCCCGTCGCCCGCGCACGGTTGCGGTGGGCCAGCCAGCGCCTGCCCGAGCATCGCGCACTCATCGAAGCATGCACACCAGCCAACGACCCACACGTCTACCAACCCCATACCACCCCAATCGAACCCGGCTACCGCCGCGACCGCCACCGCGAAGTCGCCCGTGACCACCCCAGCCACATCGACCCCGATGCACGCCGCAACCAGCTCACCGACGCACAGATCGATGCCCTCCGAACCGAGCAGGGCTACCACGACACCCGCGCCGACGTCGACGACCAGCCCTACGACAACGTGATTCCGGACGGAGTTCCGAATCACTACTACCGTCCAGTGCTGCCCGATGCGCGCCCGAAGCACCGCCCGCTCGACTACGACCGCGCCGCCCTGCCCGACACCCGAACGCTGAGCTGCGTCGCCTGCAGTCTCGAACGCACCCGCACCGACGCCTCCCCCATATCACCGCGCCGCGCCGACGACGGGCTATGCGGTGAATGCCGCGACAGCGGCCAGCAAGGCATCCCCGACCACGACCCCGCCGACCACATCACCGCACGCTGCACCCACATCACCGCCACCAAACCCCCCGCCGCCGCACGCGCAATACTCCGTCGCGACTGGCGCGCCACACACAACCCGGCACACCGGGCCGCGATCGAAGCATGGATCCACAACCACCCGCTACCCGACACCACACCTGAAACACCCACCGCCGCAACCGTCACCGACCCAGCGATCGACAATCCGCTCTTCGCTCTCACCGACACCCAACTCGACCACCACATCGACGAACTGCACCAAGCCCTCGCCCTCGCCAACACCGACACCGTCCTGTTCAACCCGCCCCAACACACCCCAGATCATGAATCAGACACCGACGACCACATCCGCCGCCACACCGCAGCACAACAGGCGATCCGCGACGCCCGCACCGCCGACCAACAACTCCACACCGCCGCAAAAGCCTTCCACGCCACCGCCACCGAACTCGCCGATGCCCGCGCCGCACTCAACACCACCCCCAGCTATCGCCGCAGCCACCGCCGCGCCCTCCAAAACCGCATCGACACCCTCATCACCGAACAAACCACCCGCAGCCGAAACCACAACACCGCACGCGCCACCGCACGCCAAGCCAACCGCGCCGCCACCCTCCTCGCCGGCACCCCCGACAACTGGGACCACCTGCTAGACACCGACGCCGCGACCATCCCCAACCACCGCCACGACAGCACCGACCTACAAGCAAACACCGACAACGAAGTCCGGACACGCATCGCCGACATCCACCAACAGCTCGACCAATACCGCGCAGAACAACAGCGCCGCCGCACACTCAGCCCAACTCAACTCGCGCACGAACAACAACTCCGTCACACCGAAACGGCCGACGATATCGCCCCAGAGTTCATCGACTACCGCGCCGAGACATCTGATCGGCAGCCAGAGGATGACCTCGGACTGTAGGGCGCAGAGCCATCAATCGCGCCAAACCAGAACAGTATTCGGTGGTCGTCCGCCGATCCCACCCTCGGCTACCCCGACGGAGCGCGTTGGGAATTCGCTTGTATGGAACCGGTCAATGACCACTGTGCCGATGATGGCGAAGCTGTGAAATCGTAGGCGCCCTGAGGTTCACCCCGGGTAGTGGACACCGAGTTGGCAGGATCACCGGTCCTGCTGAAAGGATGTCCTCATGCCTCCTCGCAAGCGTCGGTCGTTCACGGCCGAGTACAAAGTCGAGGCTGCCCATCGTGTGATCGATACCGGGCGTGGAATCGCCGAAGTCGCCCGGGAACTCGGAATCCACGAGACCGTGTTGAGCACGTGGGTGAAAGACGAACGCCGCCGGATCGCGGCGGCCGAGGTCCACGGGGAGAAACCCTTGGACGCGGCGGAGCGGGCCGAGTTGCTGCGTTTGCGAAGGCAAGTCGGTGAGCTGGAGAAAGACAACGCTTTCTTGGTAAAAGCTTCGGCGTACTTTGCCGCGATGCAGAAGAACCGGCCCGGTTCGATCTGATGGTGAAGTACGCCGGCCCCGACGACATCGCCGAGACCGCCGGCACCACCGCCCCCGAGGGGCAACGATTCTCGATCCGGCGTATGGCGCGGCTGCTGAAGGTCTCCACGTCGGGGTACTACTCGCATGTAAAACGTTGCGCTGCAACGATTGTGACGCCAAGGCAGCAACGCCGCGCCGATCTGACGGTCAAAATCCTGGACGTGCATGCTGAATCCGACGGCACCTATGGGTCCCCACGGATCACCACCGAGCTGCGCGAACGCGGTGAGACGGTGAGCGTCAAGACCGTCGCGGCGATCATGGCCGAGATCGGGATCGAGGGCATCAGCCCGCGTACCTTCAAAGTCCGCACCACAGTGACCGATCCGGCGGCGTCGTTCCCGCCGGATCTGGTCCGGCGGAACTTCGATCAGGGCCGCCTGGATGCGGTTTGGCTGACCGATATCACCTATCTGACCTGCGGGCAGGGCGAGATGTATCTGTGCGCGATCCGCGATGGGCATTCCCGCCGTGTGCTCGCCCATGTCGTCGCCGACCACATCGGCGCCGACATGGTCTGCCAGGGCATCGACCAAGCGGTGGCGACTCGTGACCACAGCATCGCGGGCACCGTGCTGCATTCCGATCGTGGCGGTGAGTTCACCGCGGGGTTGACGGTGAAAGCCTGCCATAGGCGCAAGCTGAAACGGTCGATGGGCGGGACCGGCAGACGAAGTTATCTTTTGCGAGCAACTAGGGCTTAGCTCAGAAGCGCGTAAATCGGCCGAAGACAGGCTGGTCCGCTTTCACGGTGACTGTGGTTGCACAGTAGGGGGATTCGCCCTCACAGGAACGTTGGTGACGCTTGTGGTCGTATTCGCCGTCAGCGACATCACTCCTTCGATCCATTCCTTACTCATCGCTGTCGGCATCGCCTTCGCTGCAGCGTCGGTCGGGAAGATAGCCGGATTGGTTTCCGCCCGGTGGCGGCTCGCCAGAGAGATTCAACACATCGGCAAGTTGCTCGAACAACCTCAACATGGGTAGTCACTCCATCATGCCGGCACCGGGGCTCCACTACCCGCCGACTCACGCGAATTGTCGTCAACGGCAATCCTTCGGTCCGCGTTGACTTGGCCGCCGACGGTGGCGGGCGTCCCAGAGCAGATGCAACTGATCCGATCGGTCAACGGTCATGCATGAAACCCCATCTAAAAATTCGCCCACATTCCAGTGCCAACCCACTGATTGTCGTTCAGATGGCGCTGGCCCAGACATTGCCCCATGACTGAGCGACCAGCAATCGCCGGCGGTGCGGGTCGAGCTTCGTGTTCGAGCCGCAACTGGCCGAAGTGCGTCGATTCGTGAGCTGAATTTGTCTGAATCTGCCGCGACCATCGCGGCAGGCATCATCGAACGTCACCCGCACGCGTCACTGGCGACCTCACGTACGGCAGCGCCGAAATGGCGGTTGACCGTCCATGAGATCGACAATGCCGTCACGAGCTACCCCGACGGAGAGTCCCTCGCCCGCATCGTGCTGCGAATCATCGGATCGCTGCGGCCGTCACAGGCACGGCCCAGCGGGCGCCTTGTCGACGCCGGACACCTCAAGGGCGGCGCTGGCCTCGAGCGCGTGGCTGATCTGCTGCGCGGTCGGCCCGCTAGCGGCGATGCTGGGAGTCCCGTGCTGATCGGCGTACGGTGCGGTGGCGTCGGCGCGACGGGCGTCGGCGAAGGGACCTGTTTCGGTGATCAGTTCGGGGGAAACATCGCCGGGGTCACCGGTCATTTTCCACCGCACCTGAGCGCCGGCGGCTTCAGCGAGGTCCTGGGCATCCATAGTGGGGTTCGCCCGCGTCAGCCGCTGCTCCTCCGCGGGGATGAGATACCGATCGGCAAACTTGTGTTCGGTGGTGTGGGTCTTAGTCGCCGGTGAGAGCTCTCCATTCGCGTCGGCTCGTTCGTGCACGGTGTAGGTGGTGCCGCGATCATTGGTTCCCTCAGTGGTGAGCAGTGTGGTGGCATGCTCGTCGGAGCGCGACTGCAAGGGTGAGAGGTTGCGGTTCATGCGCTCGGTCACCATGCCGGTCCGGGCCGCCGAACGTACTTTCGTCCAGTGTTGGACCTCGGTGCCTTCGGGCATGTCGTGCTCGCGGCGGTATGCGGCCGTCTCGCGGTCGGCGGCGGCTTGGTGCGATGTTCGCGGGGTGCTTCTTCTGCTCATGGTGTCTTTCGGGTTGGTGGGTGTTGGGTTCGTGTCGGTCAGGGCAGGAAGTGCAAGGCCACCACGGCGAGGCAGACCGCCACGATCAGACTCGACACCAACTGCTGGCTCCAGCGCGTTGTACCGGTGCGCTGGTTGATGATCCGGATGACGTGGAAATCGCCGTGCACGCCGCGGCGGCCCTCTACCCGGACCAGGTCACCCATCAGCAGGTCTGTGCCGCTGGCGGACAGGAACCGCACTGTCCATGTCCGTTCGGCGGCCGTGATGCGTATTTGTTGGCCGGGGCGTCGGGTGATGATGCCGTGGCCTCGTCCTGCGCGGCGTGAGGCGTTGCTGATTACTCGCGTCCCGATCAGCTCAGTGGGTAGATGACCCGTGCCGCGTCGCCGCCCGGAGATCATGTGCACCAGCAGCGTCAGCACAAGCAACAACAGCAGAGCCGGCATCACCACCTGGTGCAGCAGCACGGACCCGAACAGCACCATGACCGTGACCACGATGAACCAAAACGGTTGCACGACAATCATGTCGACGGTTTGCGGTGCCGACGCCACGACGCCGGTGATCGTGTTGGTGTGGTCCGGCGGAGCGGAGGCGCCGCGAGCGGGGTCGGGGCCGGCGCCGTGGCAGTGGCTGACCCGCAGAAGCGGTTGACCGCAACCACGGCAGTTGCGTTCGGCGGCGGGGTTGGTCCAGCTGCAGCGGGTGCAGGTGACGCTGGCGGGGATGGTCATGAGATTCCTTTCCGGAGCGTGGTTTTCGGGTGCACCGTGGGGTGCTGTCAATCGGACAAGTGCATAGGGACGAGTGCTGATCACATCCGGCGTTGCCACCAGGGACGCAGTTCAATAACGGAAGGGCGGGCGCCTTCGAATGCCAGCGCTCGCCCGGCCGGAAGGCACGCAATCGTGCCGGCCGGGTAGCGGGGACGCCACTGCATTTGCCAGCTTTGCGAGCGCGCTTCGCCGTGTGCGGTGCGATTGCTTGTGGCCGTTTGTGTTTCGTCCTGGATGTCTCCGGCAGCGGTGGACAGCGCGTACAGCGTTTGTTGGTCCATGACTCCGGGGAGGATGAGCTTGATCCCGAACAAGGTGAGGAAGCCGTGGGCGATTTCGGCCCCCCAACGCCCGCGGACCTGGCTGAGGTCCTGAACACAGGCAAGCACCTGCAAGCCCTGACCGCCGGCTTCAGATACCAACCCAGGAAGGTCGTGGATGGGCGCGATGTTGGCGACCTCGTCTAGCGCGAAAAGGACCTGGGGCCGACGCCCCAGCCGATGCGCGGCGAAGGTCGCCAGGCGGATTTCGTGCAGCAATCCCACCACCAAAGGGGCGACTAGCTGTTGCTGGTGAGCAGCGGCGGTGATGAACACGGAGTCACCGGCCGAGGTGACGAATCCGCGGGCATCGAAGTTGGGGTTGAGTGCGGCCGCAGACGCGGCGTCGCTGTGATAAGCGGACAGTACGCCGTCGACGAAGGAGAACACCGACGCGCGCTCGCGGGGGTCGCTGTTGGCCAGGCTAAGCAATGCTTGACGGGCTTTGGCAGTGCGGTCGTCACAGTCGAGAAGCTGCGACGGTGCTTTCAGATCACCGCCCGCCCACTTGACGACCTCGTCGATACCCAGCCCGTCCCGGGCTGCGGCGAACAGCAATGGGGCAAGCAAGGTCTGGGCGCGTTGGCGCCAGAAACCTTCGTTGGTGGCGCCTTGCGTGGAGCGACTGCCCTCCACCATCGCCTGTGCCATCAGCAGCGCGCCGTCCCAAGTGGCGGCCCCAGTGATGGGTGACCACCGCAGCTGATCCACACCAGGCGGGCACCGCTCGGTTCCGGCGGGGTCGAACAGCCACACCCGGCCACCCTGTCGCCGCGCGTCGATGGTGGCTTGAAGAACATCGGCTTTCGTCGACGTGGACACCACCGGCCCGCGAGCGTCGGCGACGGCGGGCACCACGACGCAAGACGTTTTGCCTGAGCGGGGCGGCCCGATGACCAGGACCGCCAGCTCGGTGGCGACTCGGAAAGGATGACTGTCGTCGCGGTAGCCCAAGACCATTTCCGCCCCGGCTCTCGCGCTGGTCATGGCCGCCTCCCGACGATGTGTGCGGCGGCATCGAATGCCGCCGTGCGACTGCTTTGCGGCAAGAGGTGGGCGGCCACCGTGCAGCTCGCTGCGGCGATCATCGTGCACAGCAATGCCAGCAGTGCGTGCCGTCGCTTTCCGCGGCGTGAGCTCGCCGGTGTGGTTGCAGCGGCGTGGATTGCGGGTTGCCGGCTTGGGCCACGGACCGGGGTGGGTCGTGTCCCCTCCGTGGTAAGCCGGTACAGGTCATCGACGATGGCCGCTCCTTGCTCGGCGGTCATCGGAGCCTGGCGGTGTTCGCCGCACACCGGGCAGCCGGGGGTGGTGGGTACCACTGGCCACACGCTTTGGGGAGAGTGCTGGTGGGCCATGCCCGCGAATAGGGTGGGGAAGAAGTCCCAGCCCGGGGTGGTGGCGATGATGCCCAGCGTGCGGCCTTCGGTGAGTAGGGCGTGCAGCGGTTGACCTGCTGGCGACTCGGGGCCTGCCAGCAGGCCCAGCGCGATTTGGGCGGCCACTGACGTGACGATGGTGATCGGAGGGCCCAGCGCTGATTCGCCGACGAGTCGGCCACCGGTGCCGTAGTCGGTTTCGGGTCGTCGGCTTGCCGCGGCACTGCCTACACCGACCGCGCAAGACCAGCAGGCGGTGTTGGCCTGCGGGACCTGCAGAACCACTTCTCCGGCCGCGGCCTTGCGGTACAGGGCGCACGCCACCAGCGGAATGTCGGATTCGTAGGCGTGGTGTGCGAGAAGGGCCTGCTGCGCCATGTCGTCGGTGGCGGCGATGACCAGGTCGACGCCGTCCAGCTCGGCTGGCAGGTCGAGGTCGCTGATCCCCACCGGCCGAGCGGCGACGCGAACGGCGGGATTGATTGCGCCCAGGTGCCGTGTGATCGCGGCCGTTTTCGATGCGCCGAGATCGGCCGCGCGGTAGACGCTGCGGGCAAGGTTGGGTGCGGTGACGATGTCGGGGTCCACGACGGTGACCGCCGCTACCCCGGCGCGCACCAGGTCGTCGGCGATTCGGCTGCCGACCGAGCCAAGACCGGCGATGAGCACCGACTTGGCGGCAAGGGAGCCGACCAACTCTCGCACGCGATCAGTGAAGCCTTCGGCTGTTGCGGAAGGTCGGGTGCCCACGAGTTGGGCCAATTGTCTGGCGGCCGACGCGGCCGGATCCCACGCGATGTCGCTGGTCCTGACCTCGTCGTCGTCGACTTGCAGGGCCATCGGTCCAACCAGTGGGTAGCGGCCATCGAAGATCAGCGCCTGGGTCTGGTCAGCCGGCAAGGGCACGATGAGGCGGTGATTTCCGCCGACGCGGACGGTGTGAGCCAGCGCCACGTCGTTGGGCGTGCGCGCGGTATTCGCCACCACATCGACCCAGTCGTCGACGATGGTCAGCGAGCATAACTCCAGTCCGGCGGCCGCCAAGTCGGCGCGCAAGGATACGATTTCGATACAGGCCCGCGAACAGGTCGGTGCGGTCGGTCCCGACGATTTGGCCAGGACGTGCACCGACATCCGGTGGCTGGATCCGATCGCGACATCGAACTCGCGGGCAACGCCCTCGGTGACGACCGCGATGAGCAGCCGGTCCAGGTGTGGATTCATCTGCAGGGCTAGGGCGGTGGTGCGCAGATCGGTGCTGGATGGGTCGGGAATGCCGCGGGGGTGGCTGTGTACGGTTCCGGTCAGAATGCCGTGCCCGGCCGATTCCAGCGCTCCGATGGCGGTGGTCAATTCTTCGGAGATGTCCCAGCTCACCGGACTGTAGCTGCCCTGAGTGTCGGACAGGAGCAGATGGGTCATTCCTTCGATGCCCAGCAGTGCGCCGCCCCGCTCGGGTGCCACGGTGGTCAGACTGGCGGCGATCGCCGCCAGCGCGCCGTCGGTGAGCCGCACCGTTGGGACGGTGTCGCTGTGGGCGGTCGGCCCGGCGGCCATGCGTTCGGCGGGTAGCCGGCTCAGCTGGGTGGCCTGCCCGTAGGGGTCGATCAGTTCGGGTTGGCCGCCGGGGCGCAGCATTACATCGGTGCCGGGTGCGCCTACTTCGGCCTGGCGCAGTTGTCGGGTGATCTGGGCCCAGTCCGGGCCGGCCATGCGCGCTGGCGGCAGCTGTGAGGTGGGGTTAGTGGTCACGAAGGTCCTACTTTCGGTGGGTCGGTAACTTGTGGGCCGCGGTTCCACCATGTGATGGAGCGGGCGCGGCGATCACCGCCTGCGCCACAGATAGATAAGGAAGAGGCCGGCGCACACAAGCAAGATGTGGTGTGTGGCTGCACCTGCCAGCAGCGCCGCGCCCACCCAAATCCAGCGGTTGCGCCGATGCGACGAGGCCAGTGCGGTCGTGCCCGCCGAAGTCGACGCTTCGCCGACCTCGTTGCGAAACTGATTGAGCGGGTGGGAGTGTTCGGACATGGACTTGGTCCTATCGTTGGGTAGTTCGGGGTGGCTCTGTGGCTCTGTGGCTCTGTGGCTCTGAAAAGCAAAAGCGGCGGGCCAGCCGCGTTGATCACAGATTCAGCCCGGCCGCTGAGGTAAGCCGGCAGCGGGATCAGCTCGACGGCGACGGTGGATGCGAACACGACGGCCATCGCCGCGAATTCGGCGTCTCCTTCGGGAGCGTCGACGCTATCGACCCTGAAAGTAGGCGGGCAGCAAGGTCCGTACAGTGTCGTGTCGGCCGGTACGGCCCGCCTTACGGGGCGGTTCGCGTTTCGGCGATCAAAACCAGGCGCCGCGCGCGCGGTCGATGGTCATAGAGGGATTCTTGATCTCGACGACGAGCCAGTCGAGGTCGCCTCCGCTGGCGGCGTCTGCCACCAGCAGATCATCCAAATGTGCCAGGAGGCACCAATCCGATTCCCCGACCGCGCTGCCCGGGGAGCGACGAACAGCAGGTATTCGACGAGGCCGCGTCGGGCCCGGCGAGGTAGTCGCAGACGGCGCGCCGGCATTGGTATTGCCGTCCGGAGCGACGATGTGGCATCTGGTCGCGCCATGCCCTGCGGTTCCGCGCGGCCCACGGACTCCGTGTTGAGTCGTCGCGTTCGTCGGGGTCGCGGAACCCCGGGACGAACAAGTGGTGGGAGAAGCCCGTGAGTAGGGCACGGTCGCCGCGCCGCGCCCAGCTCGCGAAGTCGATCGCGGCGTCTAGGGCCGTCACAGGCTGAACCCTGGGTTATGGCCGTGGGCACGCATGTAGTGGTGATACATCCACTTTGCGGCGTGTAGGCGGGCCTCCTCAAGTGTCGCGGCGGCTCGCCCGGTGGGCCCGCAGATGACCGGGATCCGGTCGACGCCCACCACGGTGGCGATCATATGGGGCCCGTGGCCGAACTGGTCGTCCATGTTCGGTTCGATAACGAAGACGCGGAAGTTGTTGCTGTCCTGGGGGTTTCGGAAGGCGAAGAACACGTACTCGGGTGCGCCGGATTCTGGGCGAAGCCGAAATTTCCAGCCGTTGAGCAGCCCGGCGGTCGTCGGCGTCCACTGTTCGACGTTGTCGGGGTCTAGCCGGCTCAAATCGCCGATGTCGCTGCTGTGCGGGGCCTGGTTGATGGCGGCCATGCGTTCGGCGGGTAGCCGGCTCAGCTGGGTGGCCTGCCCGTAGGGGTCGATCAGTTCGGGTTGGCCGCCGGGGCGCAGCATTACATCGGTGCCGGGTGCGCCTACTTCGGCCTGGCGCAGTTGTCGGGTGATCTGGGCCCAGTCCGGGCCGGCCATGCGCGCTGGCGGCAGCTGTGAGGTGGGGTTAGTGGTCACGAAGGTCCTACTTTCGGTGGGTCGGTAACTTGTGGGCCGCGGTTCCACCATGTGATGAAGCGGGCGCGGCGGCGCGGCGATCACCGCAGCCGCGCATGCGGCTCGGGCGGACTGATTACCGACCAGTCGGGCCTTCTCGATGTGGCTGCTAGGCGGCGTAACTGATGTCGCCGTCGCCGACCGGGTGGAACCAGTCGCCGTTGTCGGGCAGGGCGGTCAGCTTCATCCGTGGTGGGGCCTGTTCGAACAGTGCGGGTATGTCGTCGATGTCGATGAACGTGATGCCGTCGATGTTCGGCAGGCAGCCGGCCCATTCGGTCATTCCGATTGCGATCACTTCGGTGCCCTGCGCGGCAAGCTCGGTGAGCGGGCGCGCGAAGCACTGGGCATCGTGGCTGACCACCACCACCGTGGTCCACGGGTGGGCCGACAGGTGGGCGAGCATGTCGGCGTCGATGTCACCATCACCGTTGTTCGCTTTCGGCTTGGCAAAGACATGCCAGCCGTCTTGGACCAGGGCTCGAACCCATCCCAGCAGCTGCGGCGGCGGATTGGCCGGGGTGTTGGTGAAAACGCACGAGTAGGCGGCGGCGCTGCGCTGTGCGGCCAGATCGTGCAGCCAGCGCTTCAGAGCGGGCCACTGGATCCGTTCATTCCGTGTGGGTTTGCGGTCCCAGCAGCGGGCCACACTTTGCTCGATGTTCGGACCGTCGACGATCAGGGTGCACTGGCGATACGAAGATTCGATGCGCGAGAAATCGGTCATGTGTCGTTCCTAAGGTTGGTGTTGGGTACAAGTGACAAGTTGTGGTGGATTTCGGGCAGCCGGGTGATCGTTTTTCGCGTGTGCCAGCCGCGGCTGATCACAGCTGCGCGGGAAGCCGATATCACACCCGTGGCTGCGAGGGGTGGTTCTGGGAGGTCTGTTCCTACCAAACCCATAGTGTCAGACATTCGATGCGAATGTCACGTGCGTTTCACAACTGTAATGCGATTTCAAACTGTTATGCTATTCTCAACTAGTTTTATAATCACATGGCGCATTGGGGCAGAATCCCTGGTGGATGAAGGGAAGGCGAGGCAGGTGGGCCACGAACAGTTTCAGTCCCTGCTCGACAAGCTCGTGGAGGTGCAAAGGTCCGCAGTGGGCCAAGAGGTCTTCGGCGAGTTGCTCGCGCGGACGTCGCTACGGGCGCCTAATGAGACTTCACGAGTCGATCTCGCCGCCCCCAACCCCACGGCTCGCCGTCCGGTCGACCAGCGAGCCATTCCGCAAGGCACCGTGAGCAAGGCAGTCAAGGCGCTTCTTCAGGTGGGCCTGCTCGATGACGGCGTGAACCTACTCAGGAACAAGGAGGGCCGGGTTCTCTCGCCGCTGCGCCTGGGACAGGGCTTTGTGATCGCTGGCGTGCACGTCGAACAGCGGCAGTGGCGGCCCACCGAGATTACTGTCGCTCTCGTCGGCCTGGATACGTCACACGAGTTCACCGCCCGCCCCAGGTGTGAAGTTCTTGGTCATGGACACGACGAGTGGGAGGAAGTAGCCGAGGTCGTCTATCGCGCGATCACTGAGCTCAAACGAGGAGTCGATCCAAGTGGAGACGCGCTGCAGCTGTTTGGAATCGGAATAGAGGTTGGCACTCCCGTGCATAACGGCAAAATCATGCCAGCGCCGACCGCATACCCTCATCGATCTGTCGACCTCGCCGGAATGGTGCGGAAGCTGTTTGCAGCCGATGATGACTTCGACCAACCGGTCTCTGTCGTGATCGAAAACGACGTCAACGCGCTCGCGGTACTGGCGTTACACGAGGCGAAAAACAGCGAACCCGACCTTGTAGTAGTCAGCGTGTTCGACGAAGGGGTAGGGGGCGGCCTGGTGATGAATGGTCGTCTACGTCGCGGAAGCAAGGGAAAGGCAATGGAGATAGGCCATCTGGAGGTGGGTTATGCCCCCGGGGAGGTGCCTCCACCCTCTCAAGCCCATTACGGAGTGGAAGCCGACTGGCCGCAGCCTGAGCGTCGGGGGGACGCTGCGCTGCCCCCCGATTTTCTGCAGCCCTGTCACTGTGGCGAATACGGTCACGTCGACACACTGGCAACTCCGAGTCGTATCGAGGGCCAGCTCCGCGCCAACACAGCAGCAGGTCACGCAGGCGCTGAAGCCACCCCAGAGCGCGCAGTATTTGCACAGGCCGGATCGGCGCTCGGCCGCGCGGTGGCACATGTGTGCAACATTGCTAATCCGAACAGGTTAATCATTTATCTGCCCGAAGCCCTGGCAGCCCCGGCCGCCGACTCCGCCGCCACCGCGTACCTCCAATCAGCAGTGTCGGAAATTAGAAGCGCGTTCGCAACGGCCGGCGACCCAGATGGCTTCCTCACAGTCAGCAGCCTTCCCGCCGATCGGGACCATCGCGCAAAGCTGGGGGCCAAAGCGGCCGCTGTGTGTGTGCTCGAAAGCTTTATCGAACATGCCTTACGGCTAGACGAATGCAACCAGGTATCGAACGACAGACCAGCGACCGACCATTCGAGCGCTGCGTGACAACGGCTTCCGCGGACGAATGATGATCGCGCGAAGACGGGCCTTGGGATCTGCGCGGTCGGGGCCGAGGGGCAGACCAGGTCGCGGCGCAGGTTGGCAGCGCCGCGGGCCGCTGTGCTGGTGACCGGTGATGGCGCCAGCGGCGAGCAGCAGGTTATGCGCGATCTGGGCACAACCTCCACGCCGCCGGTTCCGGACGCGGACAATACGTTTCGCGGACGGTGGGCAGCGCGCAATGCGACGTTCTGCGATCTGATCGCGCGCACGGGACTGCGACTGTCCGAGCAGGCGGCTCTGACGAGGTTCCTGCCGCTGGAAGTACAGGCGGGGCGGGTTCCAGTGATTCTGGCTGCCACAGAGCATCACCAAGGGCGGGTCTGCTCGGCGGGTCTATGTTCCCGCGCCCGTGCGCGGCGATCTCTGCGCTCCTATGCGGACATCGATCGGGCCGAGGTCGTGCAGGACGCTCGAACCGCAGGCGGTTATCGGAAGATGCACGCGCCCTTGGTCATCGAGGACGCGCAGCGACCGTTCGTACTCCAGCACCACACCGGGGGCCTTCGCAGACTGAGGGTCGACCAATTCGATGCGGAGCAACGACGCCACCTGCTCGTCGATGGACCGGACGGGTTGGAACCGGCGGCGTTCTGGCTGTCGGAGTACGGAATGCCGGAGATCGCGGCCGCCGCCTCCATTGTCGGTCTCGCACCGGACACCTGCTACAGAATCGGCACCACCGGCCTGCTCGACAACAAGCTGGCACCATCGCGTGCCTCTCCGGTATGAGGGACTCCGAGAAACGCGCGGAATTGCATTTGCTTCAGTTCGACCGGTTGCGATATTGGTCGAAACCGCAGTTCAGAGGGTATCAGACGGCGACTTAAGATCGATTTTCACTGAATCTGCCTGGGGCTCTTGCAAACAACGTAACCGGTACTTGCAGGCCAGATGCAGTTTGGTGGTCCACCCGGGCCAGTGAACGCCCGAGCACATGGTCGTCAGGCTCGTCGCGTAGTCAGTGTGCCCACATGCCGATGCAACCGAGCAGTCAACGGTCAGTCCTGAAACCCCATCTACAAATTCGCTTGTATACCCAACGTCAGTGACCAGTCGCAGAATTGAGATCGGGCCGCGAAGGCACAAGTCGTCGGTCTGAGTAGCTGATCGCCGTCGAGGCAGGAAGTGAGGCGGACGCGGAATCCGGATGTCCAGCATCAGCAAAGGTTGCATTGTGCAGGTCTGTGACATCGAATCCAGACGAAGGCCAACACCACCACGATCGAGCGGCAGTCCGTACAGACGAATTTCGACACACGCGCTCGGCCAGCCGACCACCGGTTCACCGCAGGTCTTCTACGTGCGGGGGGTAAGGAGCAGTAGCGAGAAGAGTCACGGGGTTGGGTGCGGTGTAGAGCGGTTCACGCCGTAGCGCAACGCATCCCGGCCCCTCGCGTGTGGCCAGCCGGAAGGGGCTACGGCTCAAACGTCACGCTCCCGGCTGAATCTCGTTCAGCGCGTTGGGCCGGAAACATCCTTGAAACCCACAGTGCGTGCGTGGATGCAGGGGTACAGTCGAATTTCCTTGCGTAACAGCCGATCTTAGGTGCGTGTTCATGCGGACGTGGCGACGTTGTCTGGATGCGGCAGGGGTACAGGGCGACACGGCGCGCGCTGATTTTTCGGCTGCGGCACGGTATACGCTGCGCAAGCATTTCGAGGGCTGGGGTCCGATGCAGGTCTTGGCTCCGCCGGAGAGCCTGCCGCACATAGCCGCCGCAGTGGCGTTGGCGCGCTACACCGATGACCTCTGCGACAGCGGCCCTGTCGAGGGGCGGACACAGCGGTTCGAGGAATGGGCCGACCATGTGGGTACGGCGCTGCAGACGGGCAGTTCGGAGCATCGGCTGGTACGTGCGTATCTGTACTCCGCCGATCTGCTGAACCTGTCCCGCACGTGGATCGACGCGTATATAGCGGGTACTCGCGCCGACCTGGAGTTCCCCGGATTCGCTCAGGACGCGGACTACCAGCGTTACGTCGATACGGTTTCGCTGCCGTCGTTCATGCTCGGTATCGAGGTTGTGCCGCGCCTGGTCCCGGAGCAATCCTTCGTATCCTCGGTCCGCTTGCTCTCGGAAGGGTCGCAGCGGGCAGACCACCTCACCGACGTGTTCGAGGACCTGCGCGGCGGGCGGTTGTACCTTCCGGTTTCCGACCTCGACCGGCACAGTGTGACGCGTGCGGACCTGGAGCAGGGCCTGGACACCGCTGAGGTGCGGGCGTTGCTATCGGCCGCGGCGTGTTCCGCGCGTGCCTCACTCGTGGAGGGTGAACGAATCCTCGGTGAAGTCGCCCCTGAATACCGCCCGGTGTTTCGTTTTGTGATCGGCGTGTTCCACAAGCGTCTGGACGACGTCGAGACTCGTGGGGTCGCCATCATCCGCCGCCCCTACCACGACGGGAAGGTGACGGGCCTGCGCCTGCTCGCCCGTTCTCGTCGTATGGGTGCCTCGACAAAAGCTCTGCCTGGTTATGCGGGATCGGGCACCCCAGCAGCGCGGCCGTCGTGAGCTACCGGTAACCGCGGCTGCTGCATCACTTGGGTTGAAGAGAAGAGGCCGCTACGGCCGGAGCTGTAATTCGGTGGACCTCAGAAACAGTTCAGCGATGTGCATTTGGGCAGGGGGAAACGTAAAGAACCAACTGTTGCGGTGTCGCTGCAGTTGCACATCGCCGGAGATTATACCCCGGGCCTGCCCGGCCAACGCCTAACGCCGCTGCCGTTCGTTCAAGTGCGGCAGCACCACCGCGAGTAACCAACCAAGTGGGTCACCATACTGCCCCGAGCTTCCGCGCTGCGGCAACGCCGGATTCGCAGCCGCTCTCATGGAAGCCGTCACCGTGATAGGAACCAGCGAAGGCAAGTCGATCGTCGCCCAGTTCGGCCAGCAGCGATCGCGCTTCCACGGCGCGACGATCGAATACCGGATGCTGAAAGGATGATCGACCAAGAACGGCATCGGGATCGACGTCGTCGTCGTTGAAGGTACACACGACGGGCGTGGGTGTGTCGATATTCTCCAGCATATTCAAGTCGATACTCAAACCTTTGATTTCGGACTCATGGTCCTTGCAGGACAGCGTCATCCGGATCGCACTGTGATCGTCTCTGCCAGCGGAGCGGAGCACAGAAAGGTCCGTGTGCCAGGCAAGATCCGGCTGTGTATAGCGGAACGCGCCCAGAATCGCGCGCTCTCGTATCGAAGCGTCCGCGAGGATTGTCAATGCGGTAGCCGCCTCGGTGGCGACGACCGCCTTGTCGAAGCGGTACGTCGCGCCGGATCCGTCGCGCAAGCTGATCGTGTCCGGTTGTCTTCGTATTTCGGTGATCGGACAATCCGTGTTCACGGCATGGCACCGGCTGGCGATCTTGTCGACGTACACACGACTTCCACCGATAACGCAGAACCAATTCGCAAACCCGTCAGGCCCGACCGCCTGGTAGCGACTCAGGGTCTGCACCATGAACTCCAACGGCGTCCGGCGGAGATCGTCACTGTTCATCAGGAAGAACGGAACGGACCGTGGATAGAGAAAATGTTGAAAGAAGTATTCGGTATACCCCATCGTCTCGATAAATTCCCCGACGGTGGGGCGGTTCCGATCGGAGTCCATCGCAGCCAACACGTCGGTAGGAAATCGTGCCAAATCAGCGTCGAACCTGCTCCACAGACCAGGTTCGATCGCATCCGGCCGCACCAGCGCACTCCGGCCGAACGGGTCGCGCGAGTTCAAGTCGTGGAATCCGCAGTCCGAACAAACAACGTCGATGGAGATCGACGCCGGTCGACGCTCGACCCCAAGTTCATCGAACAGCCGATTCAGGTTGCGGTATTCGTCGTTGAACAGGATGAACCCCACATCGACCGGGACTGTTCCACCGTCTGCCATCAGAGCGAAGTCGCGTGTATCAGCGTTGCCGCCCAGCCGATTCCGAGCCTCGAAGATCGTTACGTCATGGGTGCCCTGCAGAATATACGCTGCCGTCAGACCTGAGACCCCTGCACCAACTACCGCGACCGTCGGACGAGCCATTGCGTATCTCCGTTCTGAATGTGCAGGGTGACAAGTTGTTTTCCGCAACCGATGTAGGCCCACCGGTCAGGTTTGGCGGTGTTTCTGCCGGATGTAGCGTTCGCACGTAAGACCGTACGAGAGCATGCCCCGCGTCAGATCCACCAATGCCGGACCGAACAAGTCCGCTGAGCTCCCGTCCGAGTCACCATCGGGAAGGCATTGCGATTCCAGACTGCTGAGTAGTACTTCACATTCGTCGGCAACAAGTTGAACTGCAATGTCGACAGAGACCTCACGATCCGCCGCCACGACCGCGACCAGGTTTATCGGGTCTCCAGCGGCTGCTTCCTTGGGATAGGAATGCAGATCGTGGATGCATGTGTTGATCCAGATGGCCAGGTCCCGCAGAGATTTCGACTGGTCGCGCACACGAACGCCGCACTCGAGCTCGAGCATGTCGAGCACAAGGTCGCCGGCAATGGACCACGGTCGGATGCGTTCGTAGGCCAGCAGCGTCGGTGGTATACCGGCCAGCCGATAAGGTATTTCGAAGACCAGACCGCTTTGATACTTCTGCATGCTGTCGGCCACGGTGACGACAAACTGGGCGCCGCCAAGATCAAGAAACCGACATCTTATATCGTGCAGCGCCAGCTGGAATTCATTCGGACGTTCGGACAGCTCACCGGTATCCAGGAGCCTATTGATTGTGGATGCGCTCTCGAACATAGCGGTAGGACCGTGTCGTTCACAGTTGTCGTCATAGGTGAACAGCCACCCGATGAAATCCGCCGCTACCTGGGTCATGGATGCCGATGCGTTCGGAAACGCATACGCCGCGCACCATCCGCTTCGAGTCCGTTCATATTCCTCGCTGGGCAGTCCGAAGTGTGCGGCCCATTTCTCGGACTCATACTGCGCCTGCGTCAGGTATTGACTCGCACGCCCTGGGTGACGTCGTTCGAGATCGGTCAGAACCTTGCGAAGCACAGCCATGCCCGGCACCAACTTGCTCAATCAGACCACCTCCGTAGCGAATTCACCATCTCCAACGCCATCTGCCATTTAGGGCGGTACCGCTCATCGTCGGAGATCGCGCTGTGCTCGCGACGGGCGGCGATCGCCGCGGCCTCACCCTTGTCGTCGACGGCTTCGCCGTCCCTGGTCGGGTCGATTCGGCCCTGTTGTGCTCGTCTCCATAGACGGTGTGGTCGGGCGACCGGGACGCTGGTGACGCCGTTCCGTACGTACCCGGTGCCGTTGTAGCCGGGGTGTGGAAATGCCTGCGGGTATTGCCGCCGATGACATGGCCCATGCCCTCGAGATAGGAGCCCACGTGCGGGCCTCGGCCGAGCGGGCCACAGAGCAGGTGCTCGCGCGCGGCGAGGAACCAGATTCTGTCGTCTTGCGGTTTTCGGCCCGGGTCGTGGGATTCTGCGTCGGGTTGTTCATCGGCTTCTTTCGGTTGCCAGCCGGGCTAGGGCGCGTAGTGCGGCGTCGGTGCCGTAGTGGGGTGGCAGAGCGTCGATCGCCGCGTGCCGGTGCCGGTCGGCATGGCAGCGTGCCGCGGCGCGTCCACCGGCCCGATCGAGAAGGTCGCGTGTGTGGGCGATGTCGGTGTCGGTCATCTCCCCGCCGCGGGCGTACAGTTCGCACAGTTCAGCGGCGGCGGCGCCGGTCGATTCCAGCGCAGCCACCACCGGAAAAGTGCGTTTGCGGCGGGCCAGATCGTTGCCGGCGGATTTGCCGGTCACCGATGGGTCGCCCCAGATGCCCAGCAGGTCGTCGGTGATCTGGAAGGCCAGCCCGAGTTCGCGACCGAAGATGTCGAACGCAGCCACGGTGTCGGTGTCCGCGCCCGCCGACAACGCCCCCAGGGCGCAGGCGCACCCCATCAGGGCGCCGGTCTTACCTGCCGCCATGTCCAGATAGTCGGCCACCGTCACCTGCGGGCGCGTATCGAACGCGATGTCGTCATATTGCCCACCACACAGTTGCACCGCTGCGGACTCGAGCCGGTCGACCGCCTCCCCGACCACGCCGCCCGGCAGACCGGTGAGGGTTCGGATCGCCAAGGCGTGCAGCGCGTCTCCGAGCAGGACAGCCTCATCGACACCCCAGCGACGCCACACCGTCACCCGGCCGCGGCGGATGGTGTCGCCGTCCATGAGATCGTCGTGAACGAGGGTGAAATTGTGGAGCAACTCGACCGCCGCCGCAGCCTGCACCCCCGTGGTCGACACGCCGCACCCTGCCGCGACGGCCAGCGTCAACGCGCCCCGCACCATCTTGCCCGACGACGCGCCATCGAGGTCCGACCACCCGAAATGATGA
Organism: Nocardia sp. NPDC050412; assembly: GCF_044458825.1. Taxonomy (NCBI): domain Bacteria; kingdom Bacillati; phylum Actinomycetota; class Actinomycetes; order Mycobacteriales; family Nocardiaceae; genus Nocardia; species Nocardia sp. NPDC050412. The sequence continues at coordinate 17,107 of NZ_JBITIJ010000029.1, read as the reverse complement.
AATGCCATGCGCTGCAACGGTTCCGGCAGCTCCATCACCGCCGCCCGGACCGCGGGCTCAACCCGGAGACGCGCATCGGCAAGCACCCGGGCCGCGTCGACGCTCTTAGGCTGCTCGGTATCCGATACCGCGTTCACGCGCCGTACCCCCTGTCCGCGAACCTCGGTCCCCCAACCCGTGACACCGACGACCAGGCAACGGATTACAAAAGATCAGTATCCCCGATCGACCTCGGTATCCCAAGAGAGAAGCCCACCCGAGCGACTCTCAGACTACGCCACATGCCAGGCGGCAGTTGACGTTTCGGACCAACCCCACCGTTGCTGCCCAGCTTCGAGTGTCCGCAAACGGCCGTCGGCCGACAACTTTCGGAACAGATTTCGGCTCCATCGTCCCAACGCACGCAACACCAGCGGCGCGAACCTGTTCTCCAGCTGGTCGTCGGAATGGATCGCTAGGTGCGCGTCGCGGGTTCCCACACCCACCAGCGGGATGCGCGGCTCGTTGCCGAGGAACCGGATCACGTTCAGAAACTCCCACCGCCCGTTGGGTTCCGGGGAATAGTGCACGGTCGGAATATCTCCCCTCCACCAGTATTGCCCGCCGCGCTGGAGTTCTTCGCATCGCCGTGACGCGCCAGTGGTGTGGTCCAGTACATGTCGGGTGTGACCACCGCGACCTGACTTTCCAGACCTTGCCAGGCCCGTGGTTGAAAGTCCCTTCGCCACACGCCAACCGGCCGGTGGAGAATTCGGCGTGGGCCGCTATTCGATTTCCCCATCAAGCTCACGCCCTGACCGACACAATCGATTTCCGCCGTCCAGCGGGAGGAGCTTTCCGATGCCGAGCACCGTGCTGCTCATGATCGACCTGCAGAACAGCTATCTGCTCCAGGATGTACGCGACGCGCTGGGGTGGCGACCAATCTGGCGGCTACACGAAGTAGTCACCGAGTGCGCGGCCCTCCTCACCGCAGCCAGATCCGCCGGAATACCTGTGATCTACTCACGCCAAATCCTCAGCCCGGCAGGGCAGCTGGCCTTCAACCCACGGGCTGCGCGACATCGCCGGTATCGGGCATCACAGGTACCGCAGCTCTCACCCGCGGAAAAGGTGTGGCGCTCGCAGCTGATGGATGCGGTAGCACCCGAATGCGGCGATGTGGTGCTGGAAAGGACCAGGCATAACTTCTTCGCCTACACCGAACTGGGACCGATATTGCACAGCCTCACCGCTCAACGACTCATCGTCGCCGGTCTGCAAACCAACGTGTGCGTCGAAGCCACCGTGCGGGCGGGCCTCGAGCACAACTTTGAGGTCGCCGTCGCCGAGGACGCCGTCAGCACCGACGGGCCAGCACTGCACTACGGTGCACTGAACTCAATGCGTGTCCTCTACGTTGAGGTCGCCCCGTGGAGGGAACTAATAGAACCCGGCGCTGCATGGGACACGGCGTTCACCACACCGAGCTACGGGCGCGATACCGCCTACTGGACCGACCCGGTCATCGTTCCCCCATCAGCTACGCATACCAATGAGGGCGACTGACCACGCCCGCAGAAACCCTCACCCGCGCAGCCGAACTCGCCGCCAACTGCCGCAGCCCGACGTTCACCTCCGAGATCCGCACCACGCCCGACTGTCCGACTGTCTGAGGGCTCGCTCAAAGTCGTACCACCAGTTCAGATGAAACTTGGATCTCGACGATTCAACCGCGATACTGAGGGGGTCGACACTGCCTCAGGCCAGCAGCACATCCGCCCTGCCCTCTTCCCCGAGACTCATCAACTAGTCCCGGATCTCCCCTCGCGCCGCGGATCAGGGGGTTGGCTAAACCTTCACTGTGAGCGGCCTAGTGCCCCACTGACTTTCGTGCAACATGTCGGTCCCCGCCCTGGTCGTAGTTATTCGTAGAACTTCTGCTTCTGCCCCAACAGGATTCGGCTTTCAGCGATCATCTTCGCGGACTCCGGTCTCGTCGCTGGCGATGCTCGCCCTCGGCGGCCTGGCGGCTGGGCGGCTGGGCGGTCACTGTGCTCACCGATCCCGCCGTCGCGATCAACCTGATCGCCGCGCTGATCACAGCTGTGTCCACCGGCCGAGGTAGCCGAATAGTCGGTGTATACCCGGCGTGGATAAGTACCAGTCGCACCGGGAGCGGTGTCAAAGGCGTTGAGATCCCCGGAGATCGGAAATGCTGCCAAGGATGCGAGCATAGCCAGCTGAATCACCGCTGCGGACGGTACTCTGAGCGGTCCACTCCAGAATCCGCCCAGGAGAGGGAGTTCCATGATGCCCGCCTTCAGCGCTGATCGCAGTCCATGGCCCACGGCGGTTGGGACTGTCGCCTACGCCGAGCTACCGCGGGCATTGACCACGTTGTCGCAGGCCCACGCCTACCGGGCACTATCAGGCATCGGCGCAACCGAGCCGTTGGAGTTGATCGATCAGGCGTTCTCTGCGGGTGCAGCCATAGAACTCCTGCTCAAAGCGACGCTGGCAACGGTCGATATCCACTTGATCAGGGAAAGCGGAAGCAATCACATTGCGGCATTGAGTTTGTCGGGTAAACACACGAAACCAGCGGTGCCGCCGCTTCCCGATATCAGAACGCTGGCACCACCAGGTGCGGTCACCATTCTCGAACTGCTCGCCAATCAGAAGTTCTCGGGATCGAGTGACCTCAAAACGGTGTTGGCTGTTCGCGACTCGGCGGTGCATATGGGTTTCGTTGACGCCCGCGCGAACGAGAGAGCCGTCGGTGGTCTGGTCAAGCTCGTCGGCTGGGTACTCGCCGTCCGACGTGGTCTTGGCCAGGACGGCGACTGGGACACCTTTTGGAGCAAACACGCCCAACAGGCGCGCGAGATCCTCGATGCCCGCAACGAGGAGATCTTCACCGAGTTCCAACGCAAGATCTCAGCGGCGAAAGCACGCTATGCGAAGCTGGCTGGCACTGAGTCGGGCCGGGATGCGATTCCGTATCTCGAAGAGGGCGAGGAACCGCTCGCGGTGAACGAAATCTCCAGGGAGACTGTCTGTCCCGCATGTGGCTGTCGGGGCCGGACTCGATTCGAGGTGGTTCTTCGCCCTTTGGTTGTCGACTCCGAATTCCCTCCTGGCCAGCCTGCCAACTATGGCCAGGTGATCGGTCGCCCAGACCAGTTCCATTGCTCGGTCTGCAAGCTGGCACTGGTGGGCGACGATCTCACGGCCGCCGGGATCGTCGAGGAAGTCGCGCTCAGCGCCGAGGAGATGTCTCGGGACGGATTCTTCGATTGGCTGCTGATGAACTCGATTGATGAACAGCCCTAACAAGCAGGCAGCAACAGCCGAATTCGTGAACATTGAGGTCCCCCGCTTTCTCGGAAGGCTCAGACTGTGGTCCGATAGGGCCGGAAGGAGTCATTCGTGGCAGCACCGAAGAAGTGCCCCCAACGAGTTCGGTCGGGTTGTATCGGGAGTCGGATCCCAAGCCGACCATCCGGAAGCTGGCCCAGCAGCTCGGGGTGCATCACGAGGCATTGCTGAACTAGATCTGTCAGGCCGAGGCCGCCGCTGACGTGGCCGCCGAAAACCGTCCGTTGAAGAATCGGGTGGCGGAGCTGGAGCGAGTCAACGAGATATTGCGTTCTGCGAGTGCATATTTCGCCACGGAGCTCGGCGCGACCCGGCGGGTGATCATGCGGTTCATCGAACAGAACAGCCAGCAACCGGTCGAGCTCCTACTACGGGTCTTGAGCATTGCGTCCTCGACCTAATACGAGTGGAAGAAACGCGCGCGACAGCCCTCGGATCGACAGATTGCCGACGAGCAGTTACTGGCTGAGATCGCCGACATTCATGCCAGCTCGGGCGGCACCTACGGGTCTCCGCTGGTGCACACGATCAGTAGCCGCACGAAGGAATGACTGGCGGTGGCCGCGGACTACCGTGGCGAGTCCGCCACGGCCCGCCCGCCCGCTAAGCGCAGAATGCCTGCACAGAGCTGCTGATGAACTCGCGGTCCACTGCCAGAGTGTTGATATCGGCGCGGGTGAACCGGCCCACCATATTGGATCGGATCTATAAGATTCAGGGGTGTCGATAGGGCCGGGGGCTGGCCTAGATCCCAGTCAGATTCGTACCCGTGAGGAATTCGCGAGGGCGCTCACCCAACTCCGCGCAGATGCCGGATTGACGATCAGGCAGGCGGCCGAGCGGTCGGGTGGTTTGCAAGGAACGGTTAGCGGTTGGTTCGCGGGCAAACATGTGCCGACCGATACGAACGAGCAGATGCTGCGTGACTTACTAGAGGTCTGTGGAGTTGCCAGATCGCAGCAGGGCCTGTGGTTGGATGCCGTGCGTCGTGTCCGTCAGACGACGACTCGGCGTGGCGATGATTCCCCACGCGTTAGTGAACACGTGGCAGATCGGCTCATGCTCATCATCGGCTCGGAGTGCGACGCACTACCCCGCCTCGGGTTTGTTGATCAGACCGCCGCAGAGTTGGCGTCTTCACTAGCAGAGTTTGGCGAGTGGGTTTCGGTTGGCCCCTCGGTGTTGAGCAATCCCACAATTGCTGAGCTGAGACGCGCTGTGGCAGAGGCATTCACAGCTGCGGCCGATTCAGGTGCCACGTTGCTGATCAGTTTCATCGGACACGGTGTCGCAACAAGCGGCGGGAACTTCTTTCTGCTGGCTCGTGATTCACCGGCGCAGCCAGCCTCCGATACCGCGTTGCATCTGATGCAGGTGGTCAATGAGCAACTCGACCGCCATCGAGTCGGTGGGCTGATCTTTTTACTCGACGCCTCCGAGGTACCACGAGACCTAACCAAGCAGGTCGGTGTCCCTGCGGGAGGACCGTTCGAGTTGCTGACCGCGTCGGATCGCGGCGCAGCGTACAGCGGCCTGTTCAGTCGCGCCCTTACGGAGATCTTTCACAAGGGCATCCCCACCGCTGGTGAACGATTGCGGTGCAGCGATGTCCTCACAGAACTCGCGCGGTTGACGGTTGACCGCCAAACACCTTCACATGCGTCGTACTCCGCAGCGCACCAACCAGAGCTGTGGTTGGTGAACAACCTTGCGCGAGTATCCGCCACCGGAGAATCGGTGGTTCCCGTCGTCCAACAAACCACACTGATGTTTCCATCGTTCACGAATGATGATGCCGTCGGTCCGGACCGGTTGGGGATCGATGAGGATGCTCGTGCGTTGGCAGCGCTCATAGCATCTAAGCAGCTCGAACCGCCGTTGGCCATTGCGGTCTATGGCGAGTGGGGCAGTGGAAAAACCTTCTTCATGCGGCGCGTCGAGTACTACATCGACCGGCTCGCCCGCGGCGGCACCGCGACAACGATGTTCGAAACCGGAGTGCGGCACATCCGTTTCGGGGCATGGCACTACGCCCGCGGTCACATCTGGGCCAGCCTCCTCGAACACATCTTCGGCACCTTGTGCCCACCGGACACGACGACCGAACAAAAGTTCGCCGAAGTCACCGCGCAAATCCCGATCATCCAAGAAACCGTCGCGGCTGCCGAGCAGAAGATCGACGCCACCAAACAGCGAATCAAAGACCTCGACGCCGAACTCGCCGCAGCGCGCCAGCGACACCACGAAGCCATCCAATCCCTGGGATCGGTTCGCGGGCGCGACATCCTGCAGGCAGTCACCGCGGACGACGCATTGCGCAAACGATTCGACACCGCGATGAACGAGATGGGAATCGAAGCCGCCACCGACAGCGCCAGAAACCTGCTCGACTCCGCACGCACCGCAATCACCTTGGCGAACAGGACAACATTCCTGGCAACGTCGGGAAAGCATTGGTACAGCTCGCCATTGGCGGTCGCGGTCGCGGTCGCACTGCTCGCCGGCGGCACCACCGCGATCACCGCGGCACTGGCACCGGATGTGTTCCGCAACATCGGCACGATGATCGCACCGCTGGCCACCATCGGAGCGACTGCTGCCGCATGGATCGGGCGCCAGTCCGTTCTGGCGCGTAAGCTGCTCGAACCCGCCGAACACGTGCAGCGACAGATCGAAGGACGAATCGAGCAGGCCCGCCTCGCGCAGGCGACCGAACTGGCCGAGTTAGAAGCCGACGCCGACACAGCACAGGCCGAACTAGCGGCAGCCAACGACGAAAAAGCAACCGCCGTGGCCGATCTCGAAGCAGCCCGCCAAGCACGCAAGGAACTCACACCCGCGCGATTGCTGGACAACTACATCGCCGAGATGGCCGCCAACGGCGAATACACCGAACACCTCGGAGTCGTCGGGATGGCACACCGCCATCTGCGCGGACTCAGCGACCGCCTCCACGCCGCAGCAACCGATCCAGCGGTGTCGATCAAACGAATCGTGCTCCACATCGACGACCTCGACCGCTGCTCTCCCGACACCGTGGTCACGGTACTCGAAGCCGTGCACCTCCTTCTGGCCATGCCGTTGTTCGTCGTCATCGTCGGAGTCGACACCCGCAGCCTCGACCGATCACTTCGATCAGCACACCCCGAGATGCTCGAACTCACCGAGCCCGCATCAACACCATCGGACTATCTCGAGAAAATCTTCCAACTCAGCTACGCCATCCCCTCGATGACACCCAAAGGCTGTCAGGCAGTCCTACGACAAGTCGCCACCACCTCGAAGATCTCCAGCCGCCCCGTCTACCCTGGCGACACGCTCCATCCCAGCGAAACCACATTTCCCAGCGGCGATGAACAGCCGCAGACCGAGCCAGCGACCGATGCCTCCGCGACAAACACCCCATTCACGCAGCAACCAATATCCGATCACCAACTCGGACAAGCGCTCACCCTGACCGACGACGACCTCGTCACCCTCGACCTCGTCGCGCCGCTGGTCGCCGCCACACCCCGGCGCGCCAAGAGGTTCCTCAACACCTACCTCGTCATTCGCGCCCGACTCTCCACGACCCCGCACGACCCCGCAGCCTTGGCCTTGCTCATTGCCGTCCTCATCGGCGTACCGCACACCCTCGGACGCCAACTACTCCAAGCCGATCCGCGGAACACCGACACATCCTTCCGAGACTGGCTGCGCAGCACCAACATCGACAATTCAGCCGACCTGACGCGAATCCGCAACTTCCTCCAAATCGCCGACAACCTCACGAACACACCGATGCCCACAATCCTCGCCCAGCTGCCGCATGCACGCCCCTACGCCGTCCCTGCGCCGGACGCGCCACAACACGTAAATGGCGAGGGCACTACACCTTGACTTCAACTCTCTGACATGCGTCGGAGTCGAAACCCGGTACACGCCGAACACCACTGACTCCCGAATGAAATGAGTCAAGCCGGGATCGGTCCGCCTTGACGCTGGTTTCTTACCCCGCAATTCAACTCTCGTTCAGACCGTAATCGTCTGAACGAGAGGGGCAACACTACCTGCCTCCAGTCGCCTGGAGTTGTCGATCCCGTCGTCGATGAGAGCACATCGGTGAACTGACATTCCGGCTTCGGCCATCGATGGGAGGAATAGTCAAGACCTGTAGATGCATGGGCGTGCCACGCTCTCGTCCCGCCCGCTGGGTTGCCGACCACCCTTGGCCGGGTCAAACCCTGGACCGCATGCGAGGCTGGCGGACTCGAGAAGTCGAACAGCGATGCGTTTCGCCGTGACTTGCCGTCTATTTCCACATGCCCGATCAACCACACCCGGTGAGACCATCATGACCGCCACTTGCACCTTCGACGTCTTTTCCACCCTCGACGGCTACGGCGGCATCAGCGGCGGAGACTGGGGCAAGCAAGGCCCCGAACTCCTCGACCATCGCTTCGCCTTGTACGAGGCGAAGCAGCGAATGTTTTTCGGGGCCAACACCTATCGGGCGTTCACGCAGATACTGGCCGAGCGCACTGAGGAGTCGGTGCGTGACCCATGGGTCACTCGGATGAGGAGCCTGCCGCCGACGGGGGTGTCGACCCCCCTGGAAGGACCGCTCGACTGGCCGGGACGCCACGGTCGTGAGCGGTGACGCCGTCGACGTCGTCGCCCGGCTCAAGCAGGAGTCCGAGGTGCCGTTGCGCTCGCACGGCAGCCTGTCAGTGAACCGGGCGCTGATTGCCGCTGGCCTGGTCGACCGCGTCCAAGTGACGCTCTTCCCGGTCATCACTGGTCAGACCGGTGATGACCCGATCTTCGAAGGTACGGCCGACTTCGACCTCGAACTGCTCGAGAGCCAGACACTCGACAGCAACATCCAAGAACTCATCTACCGGCCCACCCTGCATGCCTGAAGCCGTCCACACACCCCACCCCCTCGAGCAACGTGTCACCGGGGTGGGTGAAGAAAGACTGTAGGTCTTCGGATTTCAGTACGCCGGTTGCTGGACGGGAGGATACAGGCGCAGGATTGACGCCACGGTCGCGAGCCGACCTACCGCTTCGCGTCTGCGTGAGTAATCAGCGCGAAGTATTCACCGAAGGACTTCGTAAGGGCGTCCAGCGCCGCCTTCCCTTTGACTTCGGTCGCTGCTGAGGGGCGTCCGATGATTCCGCTGGAGGTGTATGCCGACATGCCGAGCAGCTGGAGATGCGAACGGTCGGACGCCTCGTGATCGGCCAGCCGGAACGATGGCCGCACCAGGTCAGGTTTGGCGTGCAGCAGGATCGACGTCTCGAGTTCGCCACCGTGCATGTCATCATGGGAGTCGGTGTCCATTCCGGCCGCCTCCCTGGCCCGGTTCCAGTCATCCCGGCCCGGATAGACCATGACGTTGCGGCCGGTGGCGTTGGCCTCTTGGGCAATGTTGCCCAGGACGTAGTTTCCGCCGTGGGCGTTGACGAGCACCAGAGTGGTGATTCCGGATCGGGCGAGTGAGCGACGGATATCGCTGATGACGGCGATCACGGTAGCCGGACTGAGGCTGACAGTTCCGGCGAACGTCTCGTGCTCATGCGAGCAGGAGATCGTCAAGGGCGGCAGGAGCAGTAGCGGGTAGTTTTCGGCGAGCTGCCGCGCGATCAGGCAGGCAATGACGGTGTCAGTGATGAGCGGTAGATGGTCACCGTGTTGCTCGAAACTGCCGACCGGCAGCACCGCGATACGGGCGCCATTGTCGGCGACGTCGGTCGAACTGGCGGTGGTCATCAACTCCACTCGAGGCTCCTACCGTGACTGGCTCGTGCGTTGTGCGATGCGTAGCTGCTGGGTCAACTCTCGCGCGGCACCGGTCTGGCCCGCCGCATGCAATACGGTCGCTGTAGTGCGTAGCTGGTTGAGCGTGCGGTGAGATCCGGTGTCGGCCACGATGGTAGCCGCATACCCTGCGACCTCCACCGCCTCCGACCACGAACCTACTCCTGCGTGCGCTGTGGACAGCCGGGCAAGTCCCATCCCGAGATCACGGCGGCTGTCGGCATTCCAGTCGCTGAGCCGCTGTTCCAGGATGGTCAGCGCTTTCTCGGGGTGCCCGAGTTCGATCCAGCAGTGCGCGGCCTCCATCGCCACATATGCCGGTGAGCAATAGCCGGCGAGATCATCCTGGCCGTCGGGTGGCTCGGACGCTGCTTCCGCGGCCCGCGTCAGCGCGTCCACACACGCCATGACGTCGGCGCGCGCGCCTGATCGCGCGCGTACCGCATTGACGTTTGCCTGTTGGCGCAGCAAGACAGCCCGCTGTTGTGGAGTGAGGGCACCAGCGTGTGACAGCGCTTCGTCGATGAAATCTTCTGCGGTGGACAGCTTCCCGGCGTCGGTGGCAATGTTGGAACTGCGCATCAGCACGTAGGCGTGGAACTGAGCATCGTCCCTGTCTTTGGCGTGCGCAAGGGCGATCCTGGACCAGGATTCAGCGGCATCGAGGTCTCCAGAGTCCTGGTGTAGCCAGCCCAGCAGTTCGGCATAGCGACCCGCCACGTATTGCAGTCGGCTACGACCTCTGCTGCCGTCGCGGCTGGCGGCTAGGCGCTGGTCGATAAATGCAATGTCTTGCCGCACAACTCCAATCAAGTCATGTGGCCCGGCGAGCTGGTCGCGGACCGAGTGCCCGGCCAACGTGGACAGCAGCGCGTCGGCCAGTTGAACTCCCGTCGGCGTAGAGATTGCCGCCGCCAGCCGCTCTGGAAGCACGATGCTCGATCGCGGCGGCGCAGGCGCCGGATCTTGTCGGTCAGGCGGGAGTTCGAACCACAGCAGTGGCGGCGGGATTTCCAATATGCGCGCGTACGTCGACAGCGTGTCCAGGTTGGTCACCCGTACGCGGCCTTGCTCGATCCGAGAAAGGTGTCCCTGGGTGATCGACAGCCACCGCGCCATGTCCTCTTGGTTTATCCGATGGCGCCCGTGGTGGGGATGATGTCGGTAGGTCCGGATCGCCTTTCCGATGTCGCGGGCAGCGAGGGCTTGGCGAAGGTCCCCTGACCACCATGCGTGATCAGGTAGCGGTGGCAGCCGATCGTCAGCGCCTCGGCATCGCCCGCAAAGAAGCCCCGCCGGTGCCGGTCCTGCACACCGCGGACACAGATCAGGTGGCGTATCGAAATCGACCATTACACAAGCCCTTCCCCCTCGGTCAGCATGAGTATTGCTCGCGTGCATAAAAAATATGCATATTCAGCGCTTCTGCATCACTGGTCAGCTCCCCAGAATCGTAGCCACCAGATAGACGATGGTTCGCTTCATATGAAGGGGCGTTTTCATGAGCACTTCCCAAGTTCCGATCAGTGTGCCGCTAGAAGTTCGAGCGACCACCCGAAGGCCGTTGCCCATCCTGACCCCAGATCAGCAGACTGAGCTCGATCCGGGCTTGCAACGGGTGATCGACTACCGCAAGAGCGGGCTGTCGGCGAACTGGATCATCGGTTGCCCGCTGGATTGCACCTACTGCGTGCGCCACACCTTCGACAACTTCGAGATGAAGGTGCCCCGGCGGCTGATGGACGAAGAGTCTGCGGCGCGGATGCTGCTGCGCAACAAGCACTTCCGACCCCACGTGACCCCGATTCAGCTGCTGAACAGGGCGACCGACCCGATGCTGCCCGCGGTCAAGCCACACACCCTCGAAATGTTGCGGCTGCTCGACGAGCAGGGCATCACCAACCACGTCCTAGTGATCACGCGGTGGCGGATCGAACCCGAAGACTGCGCGGTCCTCAACAGCTTCCACAACATCCGCCTGACCGTCCTGGTCACACACAGTGGAATTGATGACGAGCGCATCGAACCGGTCGACTCCAATATCGCGGCGGCGTCGCTGCGGACCGCGTTCGAAAACGCCGAGTCCTATCGTGTGATCCTGTATTGGCGGCCGATCGTGCCGGGCCTCAACGATTCCGACGCGCACCTGGACCGGGCGCGTGAACTGAGTCATTTCGCCCACGCCACCGTGTTCACCGGTCTCTTTTTCAAAGACCAGATCCGCGACTACTACCGGGACAACGGTCTTCCCGAGCTGTACGACGGGGGCCCGTCCCGCAAGATTTTCCCCGAACTGCTCGAGCAGCGGATCCTGGCCAACCGGGCCGGGTTCGGATCGCCGTTGTTCCGTAAGACCAGTTGCGGGGTGACCTTCGCACATTCCGTCGCCGACTACAACGGGCACTACGGCGTGCGGGAGTTGTGCGATATCTGCCCGGTCGCGCAGATCAAACGCTGTACTGAGGATTGGCGTCGCCCCGGCGAGGCATCGACCGCTGCGTGGGTTCAGCGCCTCGGCGGCAACATGCTCGAGATCACCGAGCGGGCCGTGATCGTGGACGGCCTACCCGAAGGGCGACGCAACTTCCTCCAGCACAATCTCGGGTACCAGGTCAACGACATCAAGCGCCCGCACCATATCGGTCGCCACGGTCGCGCGGACATCGGATGGACTCACACTCAGGAGGCAGCACGATGATCGTTCCAAACGCACTGCACGGCAAAGACTTCGCCGTTGTCGACGTCGAAGGCAACGGACAAACACCGCCCGAAATCATCGAGATCGCGATCCTGGCGGTATCGGGCGAGACGGTGGAGGCCGATGAGATGCGGTCGTGGCTGATCCGCCCCGCCCGCCCGATCACCCCCATCGTGACCCGAAAGGTCCACGGCATCACCAACGCCGACGTCGCCGAATGCCCGACCTGGCCGGAGGTGTCGAACAAGATCGAGGCGACACTGACCGATCGGATCCTGGTCGCGCACAACGCCAATCTGGAACGGCGGGTTATCTCCGAACACCTGCCGGGCTGGACGCCACCGATGGTGCTCGACACGCTGAAACTCGCCAAGACGGTATGGCCCGGCATCGGTGGCTACGCGTTGGAGAAGCTGGTCACCCACGCCGACTTGGACACCACCGCGATATCCGATCAAGGCCATCACCGCGCCGGGTGGGACACCTGGGCGGCCTGGCAGCTGCTGGTTCGACTGGTCGACGACAGCGGATTCGGCTGGGACGAACTCGTGCAAGCCGCGGCGCCAGCGGAGTTCATTCAGCCGAGAGAACCGGAAGGGCGACTGTGGTGAGCACCGATTTCGTGCGCCCCGTGACGATCGCGGTCACGGGGACGCACTCGACCGGCAAGAGCACGTTTCTCCAGCGGATCGTCGAACGGCTGCATCGCGAACGCGTCGAGGTGGCAGTCGTCGCAGACCTCGGCGCGCAGGCCGCCGAGCACGGGTTGCCGATCCTGCACGAACACACCTGGGCATCAACACTGTGGATCATCACGCGTGGAATGTCGCTGGAGGCACGTGCGTGGACACAGGCCGACGTGGTCCTGGTCGACCGGCCGGTGTCGGATGCACTCGGGTATTACGAAGCCGCACTGGAATACTGTGGCGCTCAACCACATTCAGCGAATATCGACCAGCTCGAGCAGTTGGTCGCCCGGCACGTCCGCCACTATGACCTGGTTGTGCGTACGGTGCTCGACCCGACGATCCCGTTGGACCTGAGCAAACCGCGGGGTACCGATCTGGAGTTCCGGGCGCTCGCTGACCGGCACGTCGCGAAGGTTCTCGAACGACTCGGCATAGGACATGACCTGCTGCCGTCGGATGGGCACGATCGCGCCCTCGTCGAAGTGACGGCGTTCATCAAAGGCCGCCTCGACGGTGTCGATGAGAACGACGATCACTGACCCCGATATCCCCAATCGCAACGGAAGGCCAGCGATGTCCATCCAAACATTGCCTGCAGCAGCAAGCGGCACCTTCTCGCTAGGCGGCGACTTGCCGGTCAACCGAATCGGCTACGGCACAATGCAGCTCACCGGTGCCGGTCACTGGGGCGGCCCTGCCGATGCCGAGAAAGCCAGGCAACTCCTGCGCCACGCCGTAGACCTGGGCTGCAACCACATCGACACCGCCGACGCCTACGGCCCGACCACCGCCGAACACTTGATCCGCGAGGCTTTGCACCCATACCCAGACGAGCTGGTCATCGCCACCAAAGGCGGCATGACCAGGCAAGGGCCGAACCAATGGGCGCCGGTCGGGCGGCCCGAATACCTGCGCCAATGCGTCGAAATGAGTCTGCGACGTCTCCAACTCGACCGGATCGACCTCTACTACCTGCACCGCATCGACCCCCGAGTTCCGTTCGAGGACCAGATCGGTGCCCTCGACGACCTGCGCAACCAGGGCAAAATCTGCCATGTCGGCCTGTCCAAAGTCACCGTCTCCCAGATCGAAGCAGCACAGAAGATCACCCCTATCGCCGCTGTGCAGAACCGCTTCAACCTCCTCGACAAGGGCGACGACACCGTGCTCGACTACTGCACCCAAACCCGCACTGCGTTCGTTGCCTATGCACCGCTCGCCGTCGGAGCCCTGGTGATCGAGCGGCGTAATTCAGACGCCGCGACTAACTCGATCCAGTGGCTGCTGGACAAATCGCCTGTCGTACTGCCGATCCCCGGCACCGCCTCGCTCGCACATCTGACGCAGAACGCCGCCGCGGCCAGCAAGTAAGGCCGCCTGGCAGCTGGGTGTCGATGACAGAGGCTGGGATTGGCGAAATCGATCAGGAGTGCAATGACCACGCCCGCCGTCCTCATCAGTGAGAGGTGAAGGAGATGCCCAGCGAACTCCAGACCGTCCTAATCGTTGTCGCGGCCGCCGCCGCGACGCTGGGACTGCTCTTCGGAGTCATACCCAAACTCGTCGACCGCGACAGCCCTGCCGAAACTGAGTCCTGGGGCATCGAGCCCGACAGCCCCAGGCCGTTGCCCCACTCGCATGCCGCACCTTTCCGCCCCTACACGGTGCCGGAGGCACACAAGATCACCCAGGGCCATGCTCGCTGTGCCCAAGGAAATTGCGGAGCAAAGGCGTCTGCTATCAGCACCCTCGTCGCCGCTGGCCGCATGCGACCTCCTGAACCCGGACGGCAACGGTGGGCGGCGCGCAGATGAAGACGAGACACATCGACGAAGATCGGAGTGAATTAGCTTGCCTGGCAATGCAATCGGAGTGATAAATACGAGCCTTACCGAATCAGCCCTCGACGACGAACAACTCATCCGCGACCTCGCCCACAAACGCGGCTACATCCTCGCCCAGATATTGACCATCAATGCCGACACCTACATGCCCACCGCGCTGATCGTCGCCACCGCCCATCGGTATCACGCCGTCGCGATGATCGCCCCCAACCTGCGACACTTCGGGCCCAGCCCCAAGGCCATCACTCACACCTACACGCTCGTCATCCCCAACCTCGCCATCCCCCGCACTGGCGGTTGGACGCCGAACCCTTGACCGACGTGCTTCATTCCCACGCCGAACAGGTTCACCTGCACGGTGACCGCCTGACCGGTCAGGATCGGCGTCCTCAAAGCGCAGCGTGAATACAACCACCTTGAGCACCTGCTGCTATTGCATGCGCGCACCCGATGAAGCCGGTAGTGGGTCCGGATCGGCCGAGGATATGCCCTGACCGCCAGATGCCGACTACGCACTGTCACAACGCTTGTGCAGCCTGACCTTCGACAGAGACGACAACGCCCGTCTCCGTCCGCCCGCCCCGTCGCCGCATTCCGCTGACACGCCTGCGCCTCGACCAGAACGGCCGCGACATCCGGGCTTCCAGCCGCATTGCCGGACCCTTTCGCCCGAGAATCAGCGCTGCCTCCACTCACCGCGGCGGGCACCTGACCCGAGATCCGCAGTCCGACAACATCATCCGATTCAATCGACAGAAGGGACAGTTCATCTGCCATGCCCACTATCCGTCCAGCAAATACACCCGATCGTGACGTGCGTGAAGCACCCACATCCGGCAAGTCCGCCCAGCCGCGCATCAATGCCGAACGGATGCGGCAACGACTCGCACACGCCGCGACCGAACTGTTTCTGGCCAACGGGTTTACCGCGACATCGATCGAACGGATTACCGAACGTGCGGGATGCGGACGGAACACGTTTTTCACCCACTTCAGCCGCAAAGCGGTCATCGGCCACGACGTCGCCGACACCTTGCATCACCGAGCACTCCAGCGAATCAACCGGTTCCACCCGACTGATACCGATCAGCTCATCACCACGCTGGCAATGTGGACGACGATTCTGGCGACGCGACCGGGGTGGGCGCGGCTGGAACTCGACCTCGCGGATCTGGGCATCGACAGCCATGCCCAGACCAGCCGACGCCTGACTCATCTACGTGCCGCTGTTACCGAATTGCTAACCACCACAATGAAATCCGCCACATCCAGCGTCGATGTCGAGACCACGGTGACGCTCCTTGCATCGGTCGCCGTCGGGATGGCCGATCAACGCGCCCACGGACTCACCGTCCCCTCGGCGATACGACCACACATCGAACGCATCCTTCACGCGGTACTGGCATGAATCCCACACCCGCACCCGACGGTGGCGACAGCGATCCGACCACTCCCACCACAGCCGACGCACCTCGAGTACTCGCAGCACCGGTCGTCACCGACATAGCGGTCCTCGAGAAATTCCTGACCGGCCTACAAACCCTCGACATCCATAACCGGCCCACGCCAACTGCTGACGCCGAAGACACCGACGAGGTTTCCCATGCTCCCAACTGACCGAACGCCTGCGACCATGCCGGTGCCCGTGCTAGCCGATCCAGCTACCGGATCACCAACGGGCACAATCACTCTGTCGTTGCGTCGAACGATCCAGCACTGCCAGATCCATGGGGCGCAGCGAGTTCGTCGACGCGGACGGCAAGTTGGCAGAGCGCTGATGCCATGTCCAGCTCATGGAGCTGACCGCCCCGCAGGCACTCGGGCTTCAGCGCATCCATAGAACGCACCGGCCGGGTGGCTGCTTCGTACACCTCCAGGTCGCGATGTTCGCGCGGGGAAACAGACACCCGAACTTCGCGCCGCCACCATCTCGCGTCTCCATCACCAGCGCATTACTGGTTGTCCCCGCATGGCGCGCCCCATCGTCTCACTCACATCTTCCCTTCACCTCGGAGCCCGTCCCACCCTCATGCCAGAGACACGCCGACGCCTCAGCCGCACCGCGCAACGACGACAGACACATCAGCGTCTGCTCGCCGCCGCGACCACCCTCTTCCTCGAAAACGGTTACAGGGCGACCTCCGTCGACGACATCGCCGAAGCCGCCGGATACACCCGAGGGGCAGCCCAACGCCACTTCGGAACCAAAGCCGAACTGGCAGACGCAGTCCTGGACCGGCTGAGCCGTCACGGCATCGCCCAGGTAGCCACGCAGCTGGCACAGCTGCGGTCAGCCGAGCACGTCCCCGAAGGGGAGCAGCTGATCGAACTTGTCACTGAGTGGTGTGAAACGGCAATAATCGAGCGCCCGGCATGGATACAGCTTGAACTCGACGTGATCGCCAAACGACCCCACGACTGCGAGGCGGAGCTCCGGCGAGCTGCACGCCTGGCGCTTATCCGCACCACCGCCCACGACTACCTCGCCACCACGAGTACCGCCACAAGCACCGACCTGACCGTCCACCTGGACACGATCAGGACCGGACTGGTATCGGTGGTCTTCGGGCTGGTCATCCAAAACAAAGAACCGGCCACGGTCTCCGTCACCGTTCGGCGGGACTGTGGATTTAAGGGTGTTTCCGGCCTGATTCGCTGAGCGATGTTCAGCGGGAAGGTGCCGTGATGACGACACTTGATGCCGTGACGAGGA
>NZ_JBITIJ010000028.1:0-48132 GCF_044458825.1 Nocardia sp. NPDC050412 | reverse complement strand
ACTCCGCGCTCGTCGCCCGCACTTACCGCAGGCGGGCCGACTCGGGTCATCCGCCGATCCGCTCGGCATCGAGGGTTCGCCATGAAGGGCCGGTCGAACGCAGCGCCGGAAGGTCGGTGTGGAATAACAGAAAAACATCGGTAGCAACCTGTGTGTCATGACAACCGATAAAGGTAGACGGCCCCGAACTGGAGCCGATACGATTCACTGGTCGCGCTCGGGTGGTGGTCGGTAATCGGTCATAAGGAAGGCTCGGAGAGAAGGACAGCCCGGCCAATTATTAGGCACGATCGAATCTCGATCCGAATATGCGTGCCTGGCGACATAGTCTACAAAACCGTTTTCTTACGCTCCCGGCCGCGTATTCCAGCGGATCAACACGGCAGGCGAGCGACGCCATCAATGGAGATTGCTATGATAAAATGAAACGCCATGGGATTCATGGCGGCAGTGGCCACCGCTATCGCGCTTACCGGTGCCGTGTCATCAACCGTCCAGGCCGAACCGACCGGCGATCTCGCATCGGATTGCGCGGTCCTCACCCCGATAGCCGCCAACGCCATCACAACCCTGACCCCGCTGCAGAGTCTGCCGGTGGACGAAGCAACAGCTGCCCGGGATTCGTACGTCGGGCAGCTGCAGGGGCAGCGCTCCAGTCTCGTCACCGCCGAGGGGCAAGCTGCACTCGACTCATATATCAGCGCTGTTCAGGCGGCTAGCTCGCCGTCTGCGGCCCCACAGATCCTCAGTTCCCTCAATAAGATTCGGTCGACCTGCGCGTAACGCGCCACCCGCCGAGTAGGCCCGGGGCATGACGTCGGAAGCAGTGCTTCCCAGCGTGTTCCCCGGGCCGTTCGCTTTGATCGTGGTCCACCACTCCAGCCGACAGGCCCCGCATCGTCCTTCGAGCCGCCGGTATCCACCGCGCTAGGTTGTGTCTCCCAATGATTTGAGCCATTCGACCATGAGGGCTAGGACGAATCCGGCACGGTAGGTGATCGCGAGCTTGTCGAAGCGCGTGGCGACCGCGCGCCAGTGTTTGGCCCTGTTGAAGGCGCGTTCGATGACGTTGCGCCGCTTGTAGATCTCAGCATCGAAGGGCGGTGCGCGACCACCGTTGCGGCCCTTGCGCTTGCGATTGGCGACCTGATCGCAGCGTTCGGGTATCACGGGTCTGGACGCGCGTGCGCCGCAGCAGGGTTCGGTTCGACGCCGCGGAGTAGGCACGGTCGGCGATCACCACATCCGGATTGTGTCGCGGCGGCCCGCCCTGCAGGGCGCGGCACCGCGATCGCGTCCAGCAGTGGCGGCAGCAACGGCGAGTCGTTGGTTTGGCCGGGCGTGAGCAGCACGGCCAGGCCGCGACCAGCGCCGTCGGTGGCCAGATGCACTTTGGTGCTCAACCCGCCGCGGGAGCGCCCGATCGCGTGGTCGGTCGGTTCATAGCCCGCTCACCGAGTCGGCGGCCGCGCCGGCGGCGTGCTGGTGCGCCCGCACGATCGTCGAGTCGACCGACACCACCCAGTCCAGGTCGCCGGTGGTATCAGCCGACGCGACCAGCGCTGTCAGCACCCGGTCCCAGGTGCCGTCGGCGGCATAGCGGCCGTGTCGTTTCCACACTGTCTGCCAGGGCCCGAAGTGCTCGGGCAGGTCCCGCCACGGCAGGCGGGTGCGCAGCCGGTACAGCATTCCCTCGACCACCAGGCGGTTGTTGGCGAAGTTACGGCCCACGTGGCCTTCGGATTTCGGCAGCAGCAACTCCAGCAATTCCCACTGTTTGTCGGTCAGAACCCGGCATCGATCACTGATCGCGGTCGCCACGGCGAACATGATGCACGATCGACCCCGAACATGGGGCCGACCGATCCATCTCATTGGGAGACACAACCTAGTGCGGCGCCGAAACCCACGAAGCGTGATGCGCTGTCAACGTTCGTGGGTGCCGATCCGGAGGCCGCAACTCGGCATGATCGCGGGCGAAACATCCGAACTTCAACGCAACATCGTCGACGAGCACTTTCTCGGCCACGCTGCGCCTGAACCCTAAGAATTCGAGATGTTCGTTCCCTACGAGATCACCCGACACCCCCGAACGCCGGAATTGCATACTCAAGAATGCCGCCGGTCGACTTATGACATACGAAGCGTGAGTCTCAGATACTCGATGTGCCGGCTTTGCGTCGAAATTCAGCGATATTCGATGTGCTCCAAATCGCTTGGGGAATGCGCTGAGTGCGAGCGGCTATCCGAATGGATCCGCCGAATCCTGTGCCACAGTCGGCGAAGCCGACAGACCTGGGTCATGAAGTCGCCCATGACATCGATGTGCGCTGTGACGAGGGCGGGATCATCGCCAGATCTCGTTAAGGAACCTCCGGATCTCTCAGGTTCGTTCCTGGTCTTCCGGTGCTCTGAATTCTCCGCGGTCATCGCACGCGCCAGCGTTTCGCACTCGCCGCGCGCGGCTGCCCGGGTCTCGGAGGTGGCATAGCGTGCGGTGAGTGCATCACCGAGCGCGCGCACCTTGGCAGCAATATGACCTCGGTCAGATTCAGCACCTACACCTTCTTCGATCAATGTCGGCACGGCATGGCCTGCGTTCTTGCGACCTCGACGCACCAAGGAATCGAGCAAAAGCCCACTGCTGCAAGCGAAGTCACGTGACCGTCAACATTCCGCTTGTCGAGGCCGAGCTCGCCGAGGCCGAAGAGGGCCACGCCGCCTCGACCTTAAGTCCAGTGCCGATCCGACCCATCGGTTTGCAAGCTCACCGAAATCCCATCTCCGCGCACCGCCGACCTTTATCGTGGGTTCTCTCACCAGCGGTTTATGCCCTCAGCGGCTACAAGCAAGGAACCACCATGCAGGAACAGCGACGTTCCGCGCTGATCGCGCAATGGCAGCGTGCTCTCGACATCGCCGGTGCGCCCGGTCCGACATCGGATGCCGCAACGTTGCTGGGACAGCTATACGATGTGTTCACAGCGGGGGTAGAGGCCGATCCCTTCGACGAGAGGATCGGCGCGGCAGTCGGATACGCACTGGCCGCGGCGGGACTGCTCGATCCGGCCGTGCCCGTCGCATCCGCGCGGGTACTGTGCCAAGTGGCCGACGACAGCGGACGGCCCGATGCCGTAGCCCGCGTAGCTGCCCTGCTCGCCGCTGTCGGGTGCGGCTTCCAGGAGCGGTTCCAGCAGGCGCCGACCGCAGGGAAGCGCGACGATGTCTGGCGCGACCGCCACAGTGCCGGCGATTTCCTGCGCCTCCTACTCGACAACACGGCCGTAGCGATTGCTGTTGGCGATATTCGTGGCACCCTGATCGACGCCAACCGTGGCCTGGCGCAGATGATCGGCGTCCCCGTCGAGAAACTGAGAGGGATTTCGGTACGTCACTTCGCACATCCCTTGGATACCGCCAAGATCAACACATTGGTGTACGACAAGCTGGTTCGGGCGCGGGGCGGCATGGTGAAGATCGAGAGCCGCGCGCTCAACCCGGACGGCAGCACGAAATGGGTAGCGTTCACCATCTCCTATGTCCGGGGATCCGGTACGCAGGCCGATTATCTGCTGGCTGTTGGCGAGGACGTGACCGAACGCCACCTGCTTGAGGAAGAGCTGCACAAGCAGGCCCGGCACGACCCGCTCACCGGCCTGCCCAACCGTCGCCATCTACTCGAACGGATGGACGCGCTCGCCGACACCGCTACCAGCGCAGACCTCATCGGCCTGTGTTTCGCGGACCTGGATCACTTCAAACAAATCAATGACCACTACGGCCACCGCATCGGCGACGAGGTCTTGCGCATCGTTGCCGATCGCCTTCATAGTGCCCGGATCCGCCAGGATTGCACGATCGCCCGCCTCGGCGGCGACGAGTTCGTCGTGCTCGTACCATCACCGGTCGACGAAGACTGCGTCGCCACCGCAGCCGACGCGCTCCTGACAGCACTGTCAGCGCCCGTCGTCGTCGAAGGATGCGAGATCGCGGTCTCGGCCAGTGTCGGCACGGTCGTGGCAAGCATCGCCGGCTCGGGACCCGAACAGCTGCTGGACGCGGCGGACCGGCAGCTCTATCGCGCCAAGCAAGACCGCTTGGCGCGCGGCAGCATGTGCTCGACCACTCGAAACTCTGCCCCAGCCGCCAGGCAGCGGACCCAGGAGCGGCAGCACACACCACCGCTGAAGCCCCTCGATCCGCCAGGAACGGCACTAACTCGGCTTCTCGCGAGCTCGCCGATCGCCGATTCTTGATACCGAGGCTTCGGTGAACACGTCGGACCGTTCCAGCGCAGTCAATTCCGTCGGCGCGGCGCGCGTTAGGCCTGCCGTGTGCCGAATCCGTCGATCGCTTGCGCACGAAACAGCATTGCGGGTCTGACGATCAAGGATTGTCGTGTCTGGCGTCGTCCACGATCCAGGCCGCGATCTGGGTGCGGGACGTGAATCCGAGTTTGCTCAGGATGTGTTCGACGTGGTGCTGGGCGGTACGTTGGGAGAGCACCAATTTCGCGGCGATCTGTTTGTTGGTGAGTCCTTGGGCGACGAGGTGCGCAACCTCCAGTTCGCGCTTGGTCAATGCCATTCCCGAATCGTGTGGTGTGGCGGTTGGCGGTTCACCCAGGGCATAGGACACCGCAGCGTTCATCCCCATGGTCCGGCCGCGCCGGAATGCCGCATCGAATCCTCGGTCACTCAGTGCGCGGCGCACCGTGCGCTCGCATGCCTCGTGATAGCGGGATAGCTCGTTGGCAAAAAGCTTGGTGCCTGAGGTGGACCGCGATAGATTTTGCACAGCGCCCATCAGAATGGCCGCGCGCTCACCATTATCGTCGGCGACCGTCCAGGCCAGCCCCTCAAGGGCGAGCGACGCAACGAAAGGGCTGTGCAACCCCCGGCTGACTCGCAGCGATTCCAGCAGCAAATCTTGTGCGTCGGACCGCCGACTTTGCTGCCACCTGGTAATGCCGATCCCCCACAGCGTGGTCGATCGAAACAGCGATTCGCCGCACGCTTCGGTGATGGAAAGTACTCGCTCGTGATGCTCTATTGCACGCGCTATATCGCCCTGAAGTGCGTACGCCCAAGCGAGCGAGATCGACGCTGCTAAGTACAGATACTCTCGCGGGTTCGAACCGGCCACCTCGACTACAGCCTCGAGGAAGGAGACTGCGCGAGCAGGTTCACCTCGATATAACGCCGTGGCACCCTCGGCATAGTCGACCAGCGCCTTGACCATTGGACTGGAATCGTGGTCGGCGTACTCGTGTGCCTGCTCCACGAGGGCGCCTGCGCGTTCTAGGTTCCCCTGGACCGCCGCCATGATTGCGCTCGCATGGAGTGCTTTGACGCGATCGGGTATCGAATGCGCGGCGGGATGGGACAGGATGCGGTCGAGCCAACGTCGCCCTTCGCCGTACTGGCCCAGATAGCCCCAATACAGGTGTAGGGCGTTGGCCGTGCGCAGCCCGGCTTCGGCGGCCTCCGCACTGTCTTCGGCAAGGCAGAACTCGAGCATTTCCCGGAAATTCGGTTGTTCACGGTCGAGCCGCGCGAGCCAGCCCAGCTGCCGGTCGCCGATCCACCCCGCCTCCGAATCCAGGGCCAATCGCTCGTACCAGTCGCGGTGGCGTCGACGCAGATCCCGGTACTCGCCGCTCTCCTGCAGCTTCTCCCGACCGTAGTCGCGCATGGTCTCGAACATCCGGAAGCGCACGACGCCATCGAGTTCCTCCCGGATCACGATCGACTTGTCCACCAGGGAGGACAGCGCATCGAGCAGGCTTTCCGGCGCCAAGTCGGCACCGCACACCTGCTCGACGGCATCGAGTTCGAAGCCGCTCGTGAATACCGATAACTGGGCCCATATCCGCTGCTCGACCGGTGTGCACAGCTGGTAGCTCCAGTCGATGCACCACCGCAGCGTCTGCTGTCGCGTCGGCGCGGTGCGGCTACCGCGGGTGAGCAGCGCGTACCGGTCGGTGAGCCGCTGCAGGATCTGTTCGGGCGACATGGCGCGCATCCGAGCCGCCGCGAGTTCGATCGCCAGCGGCAATCCGTCCAGCCGGGAACAGATCCGAGCCACGGTGGTCTTGTTGTCCTCGGAGAGTTCGAAGCCCGGCACCACTGCGGCGGCGCGGTCGGCGAACAATGTCACGGCGTCGTATTTGGGCAGTCCCCGAAATGCGGGCTCGTGGTCGGGATCCGGGACCGTCAGCGGCGAGACCCGCACGGTCGCTTCCCCGGCGATATCCAGCGGCTCGCGGCTGGTGACGAGAATCCGCAGATTCGGACAGGCCAGCAACAGCTTCTCGACCAACTCCGCCGAGGCCGCCACCACTTGTTCGCAGTTGTCGAGAACCAGCAGCATTTCCCGCGAGGACAGGTGCTGGAGCAGAACCGCATGGATCGGCTCGTCCGAATCGTCTCTCAGGCCCAAGGTGGCCGCCACGATTTCGACCAGCATCGACGGGTCGCGCACGTCGGCCAGCTCGATCATCGACACCCCATCGGCGAAATCGCGTCGAGCGTTCGCCGCCGCTCGCAGCGCCAGCCGGGTCTTGCCGACGCCACCGATCCCGGCCAACGTCACCAGTCGATGGGTGGACAACAGACTTTTCACCTCCGCCATCTCGGCGCGGCGGTCGACGAAACTGGTCAGCTCCAGCGGCAGCTCGGCGATGCTACCGAAATCTCCCGCCGTAGACGGCGGCGCCCATACCCGGATTGATGATGGGTGGTCTTGCTGCTCGTCGGTAGATTTCAGGTGCAACGCCATCTCGTCGATCTTGAACTCGTGGCGCAGTTGTATTTGCTGGAGGGCTTGCCCGAACGCCGCGGCCGAGGGCCGCTCGCGTGGATCCCGGCTCATTGCCGTCGCTACAGCTGCCGACAGGTCGTCGGGAATGCCGCTCGCGCGCAGGTGCGGAACCGGCTGCGTGGTGATTCGCACGAACTGGGCCACCACGTTCTCTCCGCTACGCCGTTCGAACGCGGCATGTCCGGTGAGTGCACAGAACAGGGTGGCGCCGAGCCCGTAGACGTCCGCGGCCGGGACCGGGGCCTCGCCCTCGAGCACTTCCGGGGCCGTGAACGCCGGTGACCCGGTCAACTTGTCGCCAGCTGTTTGGAACCCGCTGGCAATGCGTGCGATACCGAAATCGGTGAGAGCCGGCTCGCCGTATTCGGTGATCAGAATATTTCCCGGCTTCACATCCCGGTGCACGATCCCGAGCCGGTGCGCGCTATCGAGCGCGCCGGCGATCTTCACTCCGATCCGCAACACCTCCTCCGCTCGCAGCGGACCCTGCCGACGGATCCAAGCATCCAGCGAATCCAATGGGTGGTAAGGCATGACGAGATAGGGACGGCCGCTCGCGGTGAGACCGGTTTGGAGCACGGTGACGATGTTCGGATGTCCGGTCAGCTGGCCCATCGCCCGCTGCTCGCGGAAGAACCGCGCCTGGTTCTCCTCGTCCAACTCGGCGGTCAGCAACTTCACCGCGACCGTACGGTCGAGGGCCACCTGCACGCAGCGATAGACCACGCCGAATCCACCGTGACCGATCTCTTCTGCGTCCTCGAAACCAGCCAGGTTCAATTCCGCCGCGACCGGAGTCATGACGTCGCGGCGTGTCCGGAACAAATCATCGTCGGTCATCAGCTGTGTGCAATCCACTCAGCACAGGCTCGGACACAGGCAACAGGTGCGCTCACCTTTCAACAACGCCCAGCGTATCGCAGCGCGGGGTGGCCGTCCGGGTTCCCGGTCATCAATCAGGAACACCGTCACCGGTCGTCGAACAACGGATGGACTGCTCGACTCGACCGGGCGGGAGGAACCGGACCGCAATGTCGTGGGTCATTGACCCACAATGCGCCGCCAGCCCGGCCCGTAGTGCTCGGGCCGGGCCCACAACGGCAGGTCGATGCGGCATCCCCGCCACCATCAGGTGGTCGCGGGTAAGTTTACGCGGCCCATTTGGCCTTCTCGGATTTGAAGAGCACGTACACGACACCAGCGAAGGTCTCGAACGGCAGGCACCGATTGACGAGCTTGTCGTGCGCGATGACCACTTCCGCGTCATAGGCACTCGCACCGAGCGTTCGCACCGCGTGATAGTGCGACAGGATCAGATATTTGACCGGCTTATCGGTGTGCTCACGCAGCTTGGCCAGCCACTGGCGCGCCGCGACCGGGGTGGCCAGTGCCTCGAAGCAGACGACGAAATCCTCGCCCTCGATCGCGCCGATATTGGGGTCACCCTCGGCGGTCAGCGCGTACACACCGTTGGCGAGCACCTCGAGCGTCTGCACCTTCTCGCCGAGATCCGCCGACGAGGCGAAAGCCTTCGTGGTCATCAGCCCTCTATTAGTCAATGGTTTGATTAATTTGGGTCGAGTGTAGCCCCAACCACACCGATGGCAAGACCTGCTCCCCGTCACACCGCGCACCAGGCAGACGTCATTACCCTGTGCTCATGACCACCGCTCCGGAATCCCCCAGCGACCTCGACTACCTGACCTTCGTCGACTACGCGGTGGACAAGGCCAATCGGGAACTCCCCCAGGTCGACCCGACGGCGATGCGGATGGTGCTGACGCTGCACCGGGTGACCAGCGCGCTGGTCTACGACCTGGAATCCTCGGTGCACCGGCCGCGCGGCTGGAGCTGGCCCGGCTTCCGCATCCTCTTCGTGCTGTGGCTGGCCGGTCCCACCGAGGCCAAGCGCGTGGCCGAACTTTCCGGCAACAGCCGGGCCACGGTGTCGGCGCTGGTCAACACCCTGGAACGCGACGGCCTGGTGACCCGGGAAAAGGCTGAGCACGATCGGAGGGCGGTACAGATCACACTGACCGATCGCGGCCTCGACGCCATCACCGACGCCTTCCGCGAGCACAATCGGCGCGAAAGCGCCTGGGCCGGAACCCTGACCAAACCCGAGCAGACGATCTTCATCGGCCTATTGGAGAAGCTCATGCACGGCATGACCGAGGTGGCCGAGAAGCGCCGCAGCTGAACCGGAGCCACCCTGTGCGACAGCAACGCCAACCGGTCGCCCTTGCCCAGCCCGCGGTCGGCCAATGCGTGCGCGCACCGGTTCACGCTCGCGTCGAACTCCGCGTACGTCACGCGCCGTTCCCCGGCGATGACGGCGACCTTGCTCGGATAGCGCGAAGCGGTGCGGCGCAAGAGATCGCCCACGGAGTGCTGGCAGGCCCGGGCGATGGCGTCGCTGGTCATCGGGATATCCTTCCTGTCGGCGCGGGTCATGAGTTGACGATGGGGGAGTCCGCGAAGTCCGCCACGTCCGCGCGGATCAGTTCGGCGAGTTCAGCGGGTCGGGACAGGAACGGCGAGTGCCCGGCCGCGAGGTGGTGCACGCGCCCGGTCCGCTGCGCCATCTCGTCCTGGGCCGCGGGCGGCAGGCTGGCGTCGAGGTCGCACACGACGTAGCTCGTCGGGACGTACTTCCAGGCCGCGTCGGTCAGGGGCTGGGCTCCTGAGGCGAGGCTCTGGTGCGTGAGCCGCGCGGCATATTCCGTGGCGCTGGGCGCGGGGAGATCACCGTAGAAGATCTCCTCTGCCCGCCGGGCATCGACATACCCCTCGTCGGGATGCACGTCCCACCACTCCGGGATGCCCCCGCCGGCCGCCACCGCAGCCGCGGGCTGGCCGACGTCCAGGACGAACGCGGCCACGTAGATCACTCCGGCGACGTTCTCCAGACCGCAGGCGGCCTCGGTTGCGGGTACTCCACCGTAGGAGTGGGCGATCACGACCGCGGGACCGTTCACTGCCGAGACGGCCGCCCGGACCGCGGCGACGTCGTCGGAGAAGCTGCCGAGTGCGCTCGGATCGGGTCCGGAGGAGGGGAGGGAGACGCCGGTCGTGGTGAAGTCGCCGAGTTCGGTGCGGAGCCTGTCCCAGGCCCAGGGGCCGTGCCAGGCGCCGTGTACGAAAATGAGGGTGGGCCGTAGTGCGGTCATGTCGGGAGTCCGTTCGTTGCAAGGAGTAGGTCTTGATCCCAGCCGGTGGGTTCGGCGCCCTGTGGCGGGCCGGGGGGATTGTGGTGATGGCTGTCCATCCACTGCCACAGGTCGACCGGGTCTTCGGTGATGTGCTGGGCCGAGCAGTGACATGTGCCGAGCAGGGTGTCGGTCCCCGGAACCCACCGGACGCGGCAGGTGCGCCCACTCACCGGGGCGCTCCTCGCTCGCGACCCACCGTCAGCTGGGCCAGCCGGCGGCGCGCGGCCAGACCACCGGTGTCGAGGTTGACACTGAGTTCCCGGTAGCCCGCTGCCTCGTCGCTGATTACCTGTTCCAGGAGTTCGAGCGCGTCCACATCCTGCTGCACGACAGCCGTCTGCGCGGCGGCGATCTTGCGCGACAGCTCGTCGTTGTCGACCGCAAAATCCCGCGCCACCGCCCAGAAGTCGTGTGCACTGCGCCGGGTCTCAGGCGTGATCGCGTAGACGATCTCGTTGTGGAACCCGGCCGGGTCCGTGCCGTCGGGTTCCGGGCTGGTGCCGATGGGCGCAACGCGGGAGTGCAGCAGGTACAGGCCGGGGGCGTGGTACTCGATGTCTTGCCAGCGCGTAATGCGGTCGGGTAGCCCCGTTGTCGCTCGGTAGGCGGGCGGACATTCGGCATCGTCCATGTGGCGGCCGACCCGGACGACGCCGGTGCCCTCGTCGACGGTCGTCAGGATCGGGGTCTCGGCGACCTCGGCACTACCGATGTAGTCGGCGTGCAGGTACGTCTCGTGTGACAGGTCCATCAGGTTGTCCAGCAACAGGCCCGCGCGCGCCGCGAGCGGGGCCATCCCGCGCACGACAGCCCACCCGGGGGCACCGAGCCAGGGCGCCCGCGGAATGTCGGCGGGATCCGCTCGTTCCGGATCGCCGATCCACACCCAGACCAGCATGTCCTGTTCCACGAGTGGGTATCGCGGTACCCGAGCCGTCCGGGGAATCCGCTGCTGCGCCGGGACGGCTGTGCACCGGCCGGCCGGGTCGTAGGTGAACCCGTGGTAGCCGCAGACAATGCTGTCGCCGGACAGCGTGCCCTTGCTGAGCGGGTACCGGCGGTGCACGCACCGGTCGGCCAGCGCCGTGACCTCGCCGTTCGCGGTGCGGTAGAAGACGATCGGCTCGTCCATGACGGTCCGGGCAAGCAGGTGCGGCCCGATCTCCTCCGAGTGGGCGGCGACGTACCAGGACTCACGCGGGAACTCGGCGGGCAATGACATCAGGGGCTCCTTGTCGCCTGGGATTTGCGCTCAGCGCTGCTCGGCCGTCGCCAGCCGGTGAAGTAGGCGGCGAAACCGCAGCCCGGGCACGTCGGCCGGAACGCTCTGCTCGACGACACCCGGCCTGGCGTCGCGCTCCACGTACTGCTGAATCCATTCCAGAGCCTCGACGTCTTCGTCGAACACTCGCTGGACGTACGCGATCATCTCGGCATGCTCGATGGCGAAGGGCACATCCTGCCACCACATCCAGAACTGGTTGTGCCGAGGACTCATCCGCCGGCGTGACACAGTGGGCGATCACGACCTTGCGGATGTCGGCGGCGGCCGGATCGTATGGCTCGAGCCGCTCGATGGCGTAGTCCAGCGCGGGGGTGACCGACATCATGCGGCCGGATCGCCGGATCGGCACCAAGGGGTTGCACCCAGCGGGCGCGGCGAACGCGTTGAGCGTGGTCTCGAGGTCCTTGCAGTACCCCACGGACAGGTCCGCGAACCTCGCTGGGAACTCGTCGGCAGGCAACAGCTCCGGCACCGTCTCGGTGAACTCCGACTCACCGATCCCATGCAGGTGTTCCAGGTGCGTCAGATCGAGCAGATTCTCGTGAACCATCGCATAGTTGGCCGCGTTCAGGATGTACCCGGTGACGAAGTCGCCGCCGTCGAGTTCCCGCTCTGGCCACGGGATCAGGCCGGGGTCGGCCGCATCGGGATCGCCACCGGTCCAGATCCAGACCCACGGACCACGGACCACGCTGGAGCGTCGGGTAGCGGCGCACGCTGATCGACCCTGGGTCGGCGCCGGGAACGGACCGGCATCGCCCGTCCGGACCGTAGGCGAAACCGTGATAGCCGCACCGGATCACGTCGCCTTCCAAATGGCTACGCGACAGCGGGAAGCGCCGATGCGCACAGCGATCGTCGAGCACGACAAGCTGCCCGTCGGTGGCCTCGAAGAAGCAGACCGGCTCACCCAGTATCCAGCGCTGCTTGAGGGACCGGTCGAACTCGTTTCGCGCAGCCAGGACGTACCACGCCTCGCGCACCAGCGGGGCGAGCGCGCCGGGTGCCCGCGCCTTGGCCGACGCGGAACGTTCCGTCGCATGGGCAGTGGGAGTCATCGGGAAGTCCTTTCCTCTCCCAGGAAGAGAAATCGCGTCGACCATGTCAGATCGCCTGCATAACTCGGTACGGCCACACGGCGCGGATCGTGGTCGGATGGCGACACTGCCATCGAATCTCCTCTCAAATGTGGGCGAGATCTCAAAACGCAAGTATGGAAGCCATGATTGGTATCCAATCCGCGGTTGTCAAGAGCTTCTGTCCAAGGTAGATCGGAACTTCACCCTTGCGCACCCCTCGCAGAAGAGGCATATTGGCTACCAATAGTCCTAGCACGACAGTTGTATTTCGTTGTGATGCAGGATGTTCGATCCTGCGGTAGTTTGTCGGTCTGTGCTGGATGATGTTGTAGCCGAGGATGTTTCGGCGTGGCGGGCGGCGTTCGACGAGCTGTTCGCGCGGGTGGCGGGAGTGTTCTTCCGGTCCGAGCCGCGGCGGTGGGCGCGGTCGTATCTGACCGGTTTGCTAGCGCCGGTGGAGCGCAAGAACTCCTGGCAGCTGGCCGATGCTGCGGGCGCGGTGGGGCCGGACGGGCTGCAGCATTTGCTGAACCGTGCCCGGTGGGAGGCCGACGAGTTGCGTGATCGTCTGCGCTCGTATGTGGCCGAGGCGCTGGCCTGCCCGGATGGCGTCCTGGTGCCGGACGAGACGGGATTCCTCAAGAAGGGTGTGAAATCGGCCGGTGTCCAGCGGCAATACTCCGGCACAGCGGGACGTGTGGAAAATTCTCAGCTCGGTGTGTTCCTGGCTTACGCCGGCAAGTCCGGGCGTGCCCTGATCGATCGAGAGCTTTATCTCCCCGAGGCGTGGATCGGTGATCCGGATCGATGTCGAGAAGCTGGAATACCCGAAACCCGTTGCAATCAAGGGGTTTTGACGAAACCGCGACTGGCAGAGGCAATGATCGCCCGCACCCTGGACGCCGGTGTGGCCGCCGGATGGGTCGCCGCCGATGCGGCCTACGGGCGCGACGGGAAGTTCCGGGCCTTCTGCGAAACCCGCCGACTGTCCTACGTCCTGGAAGTTCCAATCCGGCAGACGGTGGACGATCTGGACGGCCGCCGCCGCGTCGACACCCTCGTCGGCCGCGCACCCGCCGAAGCATGGCACAGGGTGTCGGCCGGGCTCGGTGAGCGGGGTGAACGCGTATACGACTGAGCGTGGGCCACCCTGCCGTCCTTCGGTGATCTACCCGCCGGATTCGCGCGGACCCTGCTGGCCCGTCGCAGCCTCGAGGACCCCACCGATATCACCTACTACCTGTGTTTTCACCCCGCCACCGTCACCCGTGAGCAAGTCGTGGCCGTCGCAGGCGCCAGGTGGGCGGTCGAAGAATGCTTCCAAGCCGCCAAGGACCAATGCGGCCTGGACCACTACCAGGTCCGCAAATGGCACCCCTGGTACCGCCACATCACCCTGGCCATGCTCGCCCACGCCTTCCTCGCCGTCACCGCCGCCACCGACCCAAAAGCTCACGCGGGCTGGGCCGAATCACAGTCGCCGACATCCGCCGTCTCCTGGCGATAGTCCTTCACCCAGCCCGCACCCTCACCCACGCACTCGCTGTCTGCCGATGGCGCCGACGCCACCAGACCTACGTCCGCAACCTCCGACATCAACGAAACCGATTATGAAACAACGAAATACAACTGTCGTGCTAGGCAGAGTCATTGAGTGGAGCTCACGCATGAGCGGATCCGCGCCGCACGGCGACGCCGATGTGGACGTCCCGGTTCTGATCGTCGGCGGGGGCCCGGCCGGGCTGACTGCCGCTCTGGAGCTAGCGCGGCGTGGCGTCGGTGGCCTACTGGTCGAGCGGCGGGCGTTCACCACCCACTTCCCACGGGCGCATCTGCTCAACGTCCGCACCATGGAGACCTTCCACGACATCGGAGTGGCTGAACAGATCTACCGGGAATCCCCTTCGGAGGATCGGTGGCACAAGTGCGGTTCCTGGTCGGCGATGCCGCGCACCGCCACCCACCGACCGGCGGCTTCGGGCTGAACACGGCAATCGGCGATGTGGCGAACCCGGCTTGGAAGATCGCGGCCGTCCTCGCCGGTGAGGCCTCCGATGCGTTGCTGGACAGCTACGAGTCCGAGCGCATGCCGGTCGCCGCGCGCAACGTGGAGCACTCGCTGCGCAACGCGGGCCGGCACGCGCCGGTCGCCGCCGCGCTCGGCCTCGAGAACGGGCAGTCCGAACAGGACGGTTGGGCGCAGATCTCGGTATGGGCGAGTGACACCCCCGAGGGCACACGGCGACGGGACGCCGCAGCAGTCGCGGTGGCGCACAACGCCGAGGACTACAGCCAGCTCAACATCGAGGCCGGCTTCGCATACGAAGTCGGCGCCGTCATCCCTGACGGCAGCTCACCACCGCCCGGACACAACTCCGCCACCGAATTCCACCCGACTGCCCGGCCCGGGCACCACATCCCGCACGTCTGGCTGGACCGCGGCGGTCAGCGAGTGTCCACATCGGACCTGGTTGCGCCGTTGGGCATGACATTGTTCGTGGATGCGGCGGGCGGGCCGGTCTGGCGGCGCGCGGCCGAGACCGTCACAGATGTCCGGCTCACCGTTGTCGAGGTCGGCGGCGAGCTAGCCGACCTGTCGGGCGAGTGGGCGTCCGTACGCGGCACCGGCAGCGATGGTGCGCTGCTCGTGCGGCCCGACCGTCATGTCGCGTGGCGCGCCGCCGCCGCTCTGGGCGCCGAACTGACCGAGGTCCTGCGTCATCTGCTGCATTCCGGGCCGGCGCCGTCGGGGGCCGGCGGTGATCTCGGGGGGATCACCGATGCCGGCGAGGCCCTGCGAACGACCCCGACACGCGATCCGCAGCTGTTCACCGTGGTCGAGTGACACGCAAGCCACGTCGAAACAGACTCTAACGGAAGGGTATTGCCATGGCAGAGATCGTTTTCGGGGCGGCGACCTCGCACAGTGTGCTGCTGGCCGCGCCGCCGCACTGGTGGGCCGAACGAGCCGAGCACGATCGCGCCAATCCTGAGCTCTACGACAGCACCGGGGTGATTCGCAGCTTCGACGAGCTCGCGGAAGCGGCAGGGAGTCGGTTCGACGAGCGCTGCACGCCCGAAGTCTGGGAGGACGACTGGCGGCGTTGTCAGGCGGCGCTGACGAGGTTGCGCGAGGACTTCCGGCGCGTCGCCCCGGACGTCGTGCTGATCGTCGGCGACGACCAACGCGAGCTGTTCAGCGAGAGCAACCAGCCGGCGATGGCCATCTCGGCGGCCCCGGCGATGTCGACAGGTTTGCTCGACGACCACGATTCGGAGTTCCTCAAGGATGCGGCGCGCAGTTACCTGATGGACGACGAGTTCGCCTTCGCCGGGCACGCGGCGCTCGCCGATGACCTGGCTCGTGGCCTGACGAACGAGGGCTTCGACATCGCCTGGATGAACGCCGCGCCGCCCGGGACCGGGTTCGGGCACGCTTATGGCTTCCCGATTCACAAGTTCCTGCAACCTGATCCGGTCGCGGTCATCCCGTTCATGCTCAACACCTACTACCCGCCCAACCAGCCGAGTCCGCGCCGCTGCTTCGAGCTCGGGCGTGCCCTGCGCGCGGCGGCCGCCGCCTCGCCCATCGATGCCCGCATCGCCGTCCTCGCGTCCGGGGGACTGAGCCATTTCGTCGTCGACGAGGCACTGGACCGGCAGGTGCTCAGCGCGATCGTGAGCAAGGACGCCGAAGCCCTGTGCGCCCTGCCGGCCGCCCTGCTCAACAGCGGATCGTCGGAGATCCGGAACTGGATCACCGCCGCCGGCGCGATGGAGGCAGGCCGGTCGACTGGTCCGAGTACGTGCCCATCGTGCGGTCCGCCGCCGGAACCGGGTGCGGCATGGGCTTTCTCAGCTGGCGTTAGGGAGGAAGGACAACATCATGGCTCGACGTTCGATCGAAGTGCCCGGTCTGCATCACGGCGGTCTGCCGATCCCGCAGGCGTGCGTGGTGGGCAACCTGCTGACCTCCAGCGGGATCTCCCCGCTCGACCCGGCCACCGGTTCCGTGCCGGAAGGCACCGAGGAACAAGTGGAACTGGTGTTCGCGAACCTGCGGCGGGTGCTGGAGGCAGCCGGTGGCCGACCCGAAGATGTGGCCAAGTGCACGGTCTTCGTGCGGGACAAGGCGATCCGCCCGGTGATCGACAAGTACTGGACCGAGACGTTTCCCGACGAGGCCAGCAGACCGGCGCGGCACACGCTGCGCATCGACCTGGCCGATCCGCTGCAGATCCAACTCGAAATCATCGCCGTGCTGGGAGAAGGCTGACCATTCATGATCATTGACTCACACGCCCACGTCGTCGCGCCGGACGGGCTCTACGCCTACCGTGCCGCGCTGATCGCCGACGGCGGCTATCACGCGGGCAAACCCAAGGTTCCCGATGACGCGCTGGCACAGGCCGCCGCGGGCAACGTGTCCATCATGGACTCGGTGGGGACCGATCTGCAGCTGTTGTCCCCGCGCCCATTCCACCTGGGCACCTCCATGAGCCCCGCCAGGCTGGTGGCACCGTGGATCCGCGCGAACAACGACACCATCGCCCGAACCGTCGCGCTGCACCCGGACCGGTTCGCCGGGGTCGGCGCGCTGCCGCTGGTGCCCGACCAGCCCGTCGAGGTGGCCTTCGCCGAACTCGACCGCACCGTGGACCTCGGCTTCGTCGGTGTGCTGGTCAACCCCGACTTGCACGAGGGCCGGGGCGCCACTCCCCCGCTCGGCGACCGGTACTGGTACCCGCTGTATGAGAAACTGGTCGACTACGACCTGCCGATGCACGTCCACTCCGCGGGCTGCTACAGCGAGCGCGAGACCTACAGCGAGCATTTCATCACCGAGGAATCCATCGCGATCCTGTCGATGCTGCGCAGCCCGATGTTCACCGACTTCCCCACGCTTCGCGTGTTGATCTCGCACGGCGGCGGCTCCGTGCCCTACCAGATCGGCCGCTGGCAGGCCGAAGTCCTGCACCCGGCGCTCGGCGGCGGCCCCGCGACGGAGCGGTTCGAGACCTCGTTGCGCAGGTTCTGGTTCGACACCGTGCTGCACCATCCGCCGTCGCTGGAACTCCTGCTGCGCACCGTGGGCGCGGACCGGGTGCTGTTCGGCACCGAGAAACCGGGCAGCGGCAGCGCCCCCAACCCGGACACCGGCCGCGACTTCGACGACCTCAAACCCGTCATCGAAGGCTTCGGGTTCCTAATCGGACACCGACCGGCACGCAGTGTTCGAGGACAACGCACGTCTCGTGTTTCCCCGGCTGCAGAAAGGATGGTGCCCTAGTGAGCGATCTCGTGAAACGGTTACGGGCGCTCGACACCTGCGCGGTGTCTGATGCCCTTGACCGGCACGGTCTCACCGGCGTTGTCGACGGGCTCCGCCCGCTCGCGGCTCAGCGGCCGCTCGCCGGTCGCGCCGTCACGGTGTTACTCGGCCCGCCATCCGGCCAGTCGGCCGCGCCCACGAAGCGGCATCTCGGCACCGCGGCTGTCGAGTCCGCCGGGCCGGGCGACGTCATCGCCGTCGCCCACCAGGGCCGGACCGACTGCGCCGGGTGGGGTGGTCTGCTGTCGCGGGCCGCCGCGGGCCGTGGTGTCGAAGGCGTGGTGGTCGACGGCGCCGCCCGGGACCTGGCCGAGGCGGCCGAGGCCGGACTGCCCGTGATGGCCCGTGCCGCAACGCCGGTCACCGCGCGCGGGCGGACGACCGAACACTCCTGGGGCCAGCCGGTCGAACTCGGCGGGGTGACCGTCATTCCCGGCGACCTCGTCCTCGGCGATTCAGGCGGGGTCGTCGTCATTCCGGCGGCGCATGCGGACGAAGTGCTGGCCACCGCCGAACGGATCGCCGCGACCGAGGCGGCCATGGCAACCGCGATCGAGGCCGGCACGCCGGTATCCGAAGTCATGGGCAAGACCTACGAGGAGCTGACCTATGGTCACCACTGAGCAGACATATCAAGCCCGGGTGGCGGCGCTTTCCACCTCTGCGGTCTCCGACGCGCTCGACCGCCTCGGAATCGCCGGACAAGCTCTGGGTATCGCCCCACTCGACCGAAATTTCCGCCTCGTAGGCCGAGCCTGGACGCTGCGCTACGGACCGGTCGGACAGGACCGGGGCAGTGTCGGCGACTACATCGACGACCTCGGCCCCAACGACGTCGTCGTACTCGACAACCAAGGACGTCTCGACGCCACGGTGTGGGGCGACCTGCTCACCACCACCGCCCACCACCGCGGCGTCGCCGGGACGGTCATCGACGGCGTCTGCCGAGACGTCGACCGCAGCCTCACCCTCCGCTACCCGATCTTCTCCCGCGGCAATTGGATGCGTACCGGCAAGGACCGGGTCCGCGTCGAGGCCACGCAGGTTCCGGTGTCCATCGGCGGGATTCGCGTCGAACCGGGCGATCTGCTCCTCGGTGACGGCGACGGCCTGGTCGTCCTTCCCGCTTCCCGGGCCGACGACGTCCTGACGGCCGCCGAGGAGATCGAGCGCGCCGAGGACGCCATCCGGGCGGCCATTGAGAACGGCGCCACCCTACTCGAGGCACGCCGCGCCGTCGGCTACCACGACCTGCAGACCCGATCGGGGAGGACGTCATGACGGCGACCGGCATGCGGCTCAGCTCGGCCACTGTGCACGAGGCGGCCGGCCGGATCGGCGCATTGCCCGCGCAGATCAAGCCGCTCTCCCCCGAGATGCACATTGCGGGTCCGGCCTTCCCGGTCCGGGTGCCATCCGGCGACAACCTCTGGCTGCACCGCGCCGTGTACGCCGCCAGCCGTGGCGAGGTGCTCGTGGTCGAGACGGGCGGCGGCTTCGAGTACGGCTACTGGGGTGAGATCCTCGCCGAAGCCGCGATCGCCCGCGGCCTCGTCGGCCTCGTGATCCACGGCGGCGTTCGCGATTCGCGGCGGCTCGTCGAACTCGGCTGGCCGGTTTTCGCCGAACGTCTCTGCGTTCGGGGCACCGCCAAGGACCCGAACGGCGACGGTGATCTGGGCGAGCCGGTCCGGCTGGGCGACGTCACGGTACGCCTCGGGGACCTCGTCGTCGGCGATGCCGACGGGGTGGTGTGCGTTCCCGCGGCTGTCGCCGACGACGTCCGAGACAAGGCCGATCGGCGAGAACAGGATGAGGCCGACCATATCCGGCGCTTGCGAGCCGGCGAGACCACCCTCGCGATCTACCAGCTGCCGTGATCCGCGACCAGGCGGGCGACACACAGCCCGCTGCTATATTCGGAGCGGTGGCGGACGACGAACAACGGCCGGTGAGGCCAACGGAGCTGGTCACGTCCGCGATGCGAAGCCGAAGCGTCGCGAGCGTGATCAACCAACTGCGCGACATGATCATCAATCGTCGCCTCCTTCCCGGACAGCAGATCCGCCAGGAGGAAATGGCGCGCGTCCTCGGCATCAGCCGCGTGCCGCTGCGCGAAGCGCTCCGTGTGCTCACAACGGAAGGGCTGTTGACGCACCGGCCACACCAGGGCTACTTCATCACGAGACTGAGTGCCGAGGAACTCGAACAGATCGGGAACTTGCTCGAATTCCTCGAGACCGAGTTGCTCCGGACGGTCCGCTGGCCCAATGAGGACGAGCTCGCGCAGTTACACGCGATCAACCGGAAGATCGTGAAAGCGGCGCACGACGCCGACGTCTCGGCGGTCAACACCCTCAATCGCCAGCTTCACACACAGATCTTCCGCCTCTCGTCGCTGGGCATCTACCTCACCGAGGCCGAGAAGTTCTGGACACTGTCGGAGCCCTACCGCCTCCTGCATGTTGCCACCACCGACGCCACGGTCGCCATCGAGCAACACGAGCAGCTCATCGACGCGCTCGCCGCCCAGGACCGAGGTCTGTGCCTGCGCCTCCTGGCACACCACCGGCGCGAGACGCATGCGGCCGCGCTGACCATGCTCGCCCGTGACCAGGGGGATCTGTCCGGACTCGCCGCAGGATAATCCGGTCGGAGCCCGGGGGCTTCTGGACACCGCATTGAGCATGGGAAGTCTCGCCGTTGTGCATGTACCCATGCCGCTGGACGCGCGGAATCGGCGTACTGCCGGTCACCGTCGCCCGTGCCTGCGGCCACGACGTGGCCTATCTGCCCGGCCTGTCGATGTGCCGCATCGCCGATCTCTATCCGGGACAGGCGAAACCGATGCCCTGGATGCGTTCATCATCGCCGACACTGCCCGCGCCATGCCGCACACGCTGCGCCGGGTCGATGTCGGCGACGAAGCGTGGAAGCCACCCGCACCAGCAACCGCATCCGCGGCCTGCTCACCAGCATCCATCCTGCCCTCGAACGAGTCCTCGGCCCCCGCGTCGCGCATCCGGCCGTGCTGGAAATCCTGTCCCGCTGCGGCGGCCCCGAAGGCATCCGCGCCACCGGGAAACGCAAGCTCACCGCCCTCGCCGTCAAGCACGCACCTCGCATGGGCGCACGCTTGGCCGAGGAAATCTGGGCCGCCCTGCCCGAACAGACGGTCACCGTCCCCGGCCGCAAGGCCGCCGAGGTCGTGCTCCCGAAACTCGCGGCCTGTTGAAATCTGTTCTGCTGCAACGACAAAACGAGATCCGACGCCAGTGCCCGCAGCCGGGGCCCATAGGACACCGGCGCACCCACCCCGGCCGGCGCTGCGGCAGCGGTGACATGCCCGCATCCGCACCGAACCGAATGCACCCTGTGCTCGATGAACTCCGCAGCGATGACCTCGGGCAGGTCACACACCTGCCAGGCAACGATTTTCACCGTCCGACCACCGGCGAGATCACCGCCACACCCACCACACGCCGACGGCCGATACTCTTCGATGCGGTCAGCAATCGCCTCGCGCCACAACGCGAAACCCTCACCGCCAGGCTGCTTGCCCGGCTTCCGGCCAGCCTTACCCCGCTCCACACGAGAAGGACTGCGCTGCAACCGATCTCCCGATAGCGGTCGGGACGAATTCCCCGAGTTCTGCCCCAGCTGCCGCTTCAACTCCGCGACCTCGGCACGCAACTCCTCGATCACCCGATCCCGCTCCGCCAGCATCAGCAGCAACTGCTCCACAGTCGGCACGGGCACAGCTCAGACACCTGGAAAGCTCACCGGTAACCACACTCCCACAGTCAAGCCACCGCGGGGCAGAATCCGCTGCACGGGCTGTGGTCGGAAGATGCAGCCCGCGATGCCGCACGGCAATGTCTACTATCGGTGCATCGCGCGCACTCTTGCGCCCGGAAGCGAGGCGCTAGCCGATCATCCGAAGACTGTGAACCTCAGAGAATCGCATGTCGCTGGGCCGTTGAATCGTTGGCTCGCAGCTCAGTTCAGTAAGGAGAATCGTCGGCAGATCATCGAGATTCTGGTGGAGGCGTACAACTCCGACGACAGCGATACTCGACGAAGCTATCTGCGGCTGACGTGAGTGCTAATCCCGCTACGGCAGTCCTGCCCAGAAGTCGTTCAGGATGCGTGCACCCGCGGCGGGTTCCTGAGTCATCCAGAAGTGGCCGGGCCCGTCCAGGACGGCGATCGAGGCGCCGGCTTCAGTGGCCACTTCACGCCGCGTCTCGTAAGTGCCGGTGGCCAGATCTCCGTCACGGAGATGGCCAGGCCGAGGCGGCCGAGGCGTTCCGCCCGGTCTTTGCCAGCACGGGCTGTGCGCAAGAGCGGTAGAGGGAGAGGATCGCCTGCCCCATGTGTGCGTCCTGTCCGGCGGCCAGCCGCGTGGCCAGAGGATCGGAAGCTCCCCACTCATGCCATCTCTCCAGACGCTTCTCCATCGGTGCGTTGGCCAGCTCGTCCGCCCAGAGCTCGCCGAGTTCCGGGGTCTGGACGGTCTGGGCGATGTGGTGCCACTCGTAGTCGGGGTGGAAGATGCCGACCACGTCACAGACCCAGCTGCGGATCAGATCGGGGCGGTTCATGGCGAGGTTGAAGGTGTGTACTCCGCCCCAGTCGTGGCCCACGAGGTCGACGGGCTGTCCGAATGCTTCCAGGCGGGCGGTCAGCCAGGCGAGGTAGCCGTCCAAGGTCGCGTCGAAGCCGTCCGGTAGGGGCGTGCCGAACCCGGGAGGTGACAGGAGGAAGACGTCGTCTCGCTCCAGGTGCTCGAGCAGGAGACCCCAGACGGCCGAGACCTCTGGGCCACCGTGAAGGAAAACGGCAGGACCGTGCGTGCTCATGAAGTGCCTTTCATGTAATGACTCAATCGGCTACCTGTCGGAAGCCTGCTCGGCTGGACATAACGGGATGACCCTTTTGGCCCGCACCCCAAGGGTGGTTCTGTGGCAGAGGGTCTTCAGTGGGCGGGCAGCCGGGACGCTGAGAGAAGACCGGCCGCGGCGTCGAAACGGTCACACGGGACGGATCGAGCCGGTCCGGGCCGGATGATCAGGGTCGGACCGCGGCGGCTGAGAACGAGGTTTGCCTGCCTGGAACTCCTTGACGGTTTTCGGCAAGGCAGTCGCCGAGACGCCACCCGGGGCCGGCCTCACAACCCGGCACTGGCTTGGGGGTAATAGTGCGTCGGTGGTTAGCTGCTGCTCGGGAAGATGCCCGGCTCAGGGGTGGAGGACGATCTTGCCACGCGTGTGGCGCTTGCCCAGCTCCTCGTACGCTTCGCGGACCTGCTCGAGTGGGTAGGTGCGCGCGATCGGGAGTTCGATGGAGCCGTCCGCGATGGCCGCTGCGATCTCGGCGAGGGCTCCCCGCGGATCCGCAGGCGAGCCGCTGCCCTTGGTCTTGACGCCCAGTCGTGCGGCGCCGGCGAAGTCAACGATCGTGTTGATCCGGTCGACGTCGACCCCCAGCTCGACCGCCAGGTCGATGTAGCCGCCGCCGAAGGTGTCTACGAACGCGTCGACACCGCCGGGTGCGGCATCACGAATGCGCTCGAGCTGCCCCTGGCCGTACTGCACCGGAACGACCCCGCGCGAACGCAGCCACTCGTGGTTGTGCTCGCTCGCGAGCCCGATCACCGTCGCGCCCTTGGTGCGCGCAAACTGAGCGGCGAAGCCGCCAGCGCCCCCGGCAGCAGCGGAGACGACGATCGTGTCCCCTGGGGCCGCGCCCACGGCTTGGACGGCGGACCAGGCGGCCGACGGCGCGCCGAACAGCGTGCCGGCGACCTCCCAGGACAGGTCGGCCGGCTTGGCCACCAAGTGCTCGGCGGGCACGGACACAAGCTCGGCCAGGGCCTCCTTGCGGGCACTCCAGCCGTACACCCCATCGCCGACCGCCCAGTCGGTCACGCCGACACCCACAGCGTCGATCGTGCCGGCGAAGCTCGCCCCCACCCCGGAAGGGAACGTCAGCTCACCCCAATGCTTCGACTTTCCTGCGATGACCTTGATATCGCCCGGGTTGATCGCCGCAGCCTCGACTCGGACCACGACGCCTCCCGGCTCGGCGATGGGGTCATCGACCTTGCGGACCTCCAGGACGTCAAGGTCTCCGTGCCCATCGAACTTCACGGCTTTCATAGCCCACCTCCAGGTGCTGATCGTTGTCCGAACTGGCCCGAGCAACCGCTCAGGCTCCGTCGACGAAGGTCGCCGGGGGCTGTCGGCCCGGCCCGTCTTAACCAGGATCGCGCGGTTGACCGCGCCAAGAGCCTGGCCTCTCGGACAGTTTCTCCTAGCCAGCCGGACAGTGACGGTAACGGCAGCGGTGCTCACTCGTCCGGCCGCCGGCAGCGACGAGCGGATTGCCTGGGAGTGGCTTCGCTAGCGACAGGTCCTGAGCTGCGGCTGGGGCACAGTCGCGCGGCGCTCCCCGAATCGCAGCCGGCCTTTCGGCTGGTTCCGCCTATCCGAACGGAGGGGGAGGTGGTTCCGGGCAGCCGTTTACGCTGATGGTATGAACCTCACGGCAGCGGCCGACATCATTCGGGCACCTCTGCGCGAGATCCTGCCACGGTTGTCCGCAGCCTTGGCCGATACCGTCCCGCACCGGGCGCTCGCGCAGCTGTCCGGCAGTTGTGCGCACTCACCCGTCAAGATCCACACCGTCGGAGCAGGCGGCTGGGCGGTAACCACCGCCGAACTGGCCGCCCTCACCAAGCAGGCGCGGCCGGGTCAGCCGTGGCAGGGACAAGCCCTGGTCGCCGGAACCGAGAATCCGGTGCTCGCCGTTGCCAGCGACGCGGCCGAGCGCGGCGCTCTCCTCGTCCTCCTGCGCTCCGACGAGGCAGCAATCGCGGGCCCCGACCTCACCGCCGTCCAGACCCTGTGGGATCTGGTGACCGCATACAGCGCACGCATCGTCTCCGAAGCAGTACCCGGGCCGCTGGCGCTCTCGCGGGTGGCAGCCGGTGCCCGGGCCGCAGCCATCACCGAACTCGTGGACACCCACGGTGGCGTCCTGTCCGGGCTGCTCGGCGTACTGCGACGCCGCGACCTCGACGATCACAGGGCCAGGGAGCGGGCCATCGATCTGGCCCTCTCCGCGCTGGCGGAGTTGCGGGCCGGCGCCGACCAGGACAGAGCGCTCGCCGAGGAAGCCGCCGGCGACGGCTTCGCCCGGCTCGCCGACTCGCTACAACCGATGTTTCTCGGGCGGGGCGTGCGGCTGGATCTGGGCCCTCCCGGCACGGAGGAAGGCGCCGACCGGCACCTGCCCGCCGACGTCGCCCATGCCGCGCGGGCGGCCGTGCGATCCGTAGTGTCCGCCCTGCTGAACGAACAGGGCCCAGGATCGGATTCGATCAGCCGAGTACACATCAGCTGGAAAATCGCAGAGAACGAGCTGCGGGCGACCGTACGGGACGACGGTTCCGGTGTCCTGTCACGCGCCGCATTGCAGAACCGCCGGGTCGTCGAACGACTGGCAGCCCTGGACGGGCGGCTGGAAGTGGACGCCGTCCCCGGCTGGGGAACGACAGTCACCGCCACGGTCCCACTGGAGCCGCCGCAGGGGCCGCGCAACGACCCGCTCACCGTACTGGGAGACCGAGAACTCGAAGTCCTCGGACACCTCGCGCGCGGCAGACGCAACCGGCACATCGCCGAAGAGTTGCACATCAGTGAGTCCACCGTGAAGTTCCACGTGGCGAACATCCTCGACAAGCTGGGAGTGGACACGCGAGGGGAGGCCGCTGCACTCGCCCACACCTGGGGTGTCAACACCACCTGACACGGTCAGTGCCGGACGTCACCTGACGTGCAGGTGGGCTTGTGGGTTCCCAGTACACCATCGCACGACGGCGCTCGATAGCCGCGCAGTAGTGCCTCGCGAAGAGCCGAGGTGCGCACCCTGAGCCAAGCGCGGCTTCGACTCCCACCAGACGCACTGTGAACTCGCCGTACTGCCAGGCCACCTGATTTCTCCGACAGATCTCCGTCCTCCCGGTACCAGACGGCAACGCCAACTCCTCACGCCCCACCCGAGCCCGCTCGGCCCGCTACCGCGCGGCATCCGCCTCCGCCTGAGCCTGCTCCAAAACCTCCGTCCAGGACACTCCAGATCCCGCCTCGTCCTCGACGACGATCAGGAGCTCCTGCTCGAGCAGCACGACGTCGTCGTTCAGGGAGCGGGCCGCCACGCCTGGCGCAACAGGAGTGATCGCCCGGCCACCCTCGCGGCCGTGCCTCGTCGGAGCAGAACGAGACGTCGCTTAGTACTGCAACTGCACTCGCGTGGTTCGTTCCTGGTAGACCTGTTGCGTGGTGTTGGATCGTGCTGTGGCCGAACTGGATTCGTTGATGGCGAGGATCGGGGAACGGTTCACCCGCGCTGAGCCGCGGGGGCGGGCGGTGCCCTTCTTCAGGAAACCGGTCTCATCACCGGCCAGCACGGCGGCTGGGTCGCCGAGGTGTTCGACCACGTAGTCGCGCACGTCGTCACGCACCCCGTCGACATCCCAGTCGGCGGCGCGCAGCAGCCGCTGCATCCCATCCGGAGTGCTCTCACCAGCGCGTTCCGCCAACGTCCACCCGTTCTTGCGTTCCAGGCCCGCGACCAGCCCCGACACATACTCAACCAGATCCGCTGGTGTGCAACGGCAGTACTCCGGAACGGCCGGGCGTACGGAGAATTGTCAGATCGGTGTGTTTCTGGCGTATGCGTCCTCCCGCGGGCACGCCCTGATCGACCGGGAGCTCTACGTCCCGCAGTCGTGGACCTGCGATCGTGAGCGGTGCCGTGACGCTGGGATTCCCGACGAGGTCGAGTTCGCGACAAAGCCGCGGCAGATGATCGCCATGCTGGAGCGCGCGCTGGCGGCGAAGGTACCGTTCGCGTGGTTCACCGCCGACGAAGCCTACGGTCAGGCCGGCTACCTGCGGGCTTGGTGCGAAGACCACGACGTGTTCTACGTGATGGCCACCCGCTGCGACCACCAGTTGACCACACGCGCCGACCGCATCGCCCGCGCCGACGAGCTGGTCACGGAGTTCGGCGACCGCACCTGGCAACGGTTGTCGGTCGGTGCCGGCGCGCACGGCCCCCGCGAATACGACTGGGCACGCCGCCAGA
This sequence comes from Nocardia sp. NPDC050412, assembly GCF_044458825.1. NCBI lineage: Bacteria > Bacillati > Actinomycetota > Actinomycetes > Mycobacteriales > Nocardiaceae > Nocardia > Nocardia sp. NPDC050412. The sequence goes on along the minus strand of NZ_JBITIJ010000028.1, from coordinate 21,249 downwards.
TCGACGGCACATGGAAGACCGGACGCGGGCACTGGCTGCTGGCGCGCCGCTCGATCAGCGACCCCACCGAGATCGCCTACTACATCTGCTATGGCCCGGCCACCGCGCGGCTGGTCGATCTGGCCTGGACCGCCGGGTCACGCTGGCACGTGGAAGAAGCGTTTCAGCAGGCCAAAGGCGAGGCCGGGCTGGATCACTACCAGGCCCGCAAATGGCGCGCCTGGTATGCCCACATCACCCTGTCGATGCTCGCCCTGGCCTGGCTCGCCGCCACGAAAACCCTTGCTGCAAAGGGGGACTCGCCGCCAGCGAAGAAGGCATGATCGCTCTCACGCTACCGGAGATCCGCCGCTTACTCATCGCGTTCGTGCTCACCCCACTACACGCCGCCGACCACATCTGGGCCTGGTCACGCTGGCGACGACGCCGACAACACCAAGCCCGTCTGTCGCACTACCGGCGACGCGGCCACCCACTCACCTGAGTGGGTTGGGTCGGGAACTGGCGCGGTGTCGTGAGCGGTTGTAGGTGTGGAAGCCACTGTGACCGAACGGTTTTCCCGCTTGATCGTTCTTCTGCCCCACCATGACCGGCCATTCGATCCGTTTCCAGCTCCCGCCCGTCAAACCGTGCATGCGGTTCTCCCGCACACGGCTTACCGACGTTCTTCACCGGCGGCATTCAACCCTTCCAGGTCCGAAAGGGCCTGGGCGGCACGACGATTCCATCGAGGCTGATCAGCCCGAGGTGGTCCGGCGACGCCAGCACCTGGGCCATGCCCCATCCCCATGCGTGTCGCCGGTTGCCCCGCTTGGACAACAGCAACGCCAGACGCGAGAGGGCATAGTTTCTGATCTGACCGAACAGCAGAGCCGAGTTCCCATAACGGAAGTATCCGGCCCATCCCCGCAGGAACAGGTTCAGCTCTCCCACGATGTGTTCGGTCGGCAGCAGCATCCGGTGCCGGGCCGTGATCGACCGGATCCGGTCCCGAGCATGCTGCACCGCCTTGCGTGAGGGCCAACGAGCAAGGAACACCAGATGCGCCGACCGGGGAGTCCACCCGCGCACCAGCCGATTGTGGAAGCCCAGGAAGTCCACTCCCTTGCCGCCCTCGACCAGATGCACGATCCGGGTCTTGGACTCCTTGACCTCGAGCCCGAGCTCACCCAGCAGAACTACCAGCCGCGCAAGCGCGGCCTCGGCCTGCCGACGCGATCGGCACATCACCACCAGGTCATCGCAGTATCGGACCAGCACTCCGTGCGCATTCGTGTCCCATGCCCGGTCGAGCCGGTGCAGATACACGTTGCACAACAACGGCGAAAGCGGTCCGCCTTGCGCGGCTCCGGTCACCTCACGGCGCACCGAACCGCCGGCCATCACTCCCGCGCGCAACACCGCGCGCAGCAGCTTCAGCATGCCCTGGTCACTGACGCGTTCCTCGACCGCTGCCATCAGCTTCTCGTGCCCAATCGCCGAGAAGCAGTTGGCGATATCAGTTTCCACCACCCATCGGTTGCCTCGCCAGGACTCGTCGACGAGCACCTGCAGCGCATCGTGTGTCGACCGCTTCGGGCGGAACCCGAAACTGCACGGCAGGAACTGCGCCTCGAAGATCGGCTCGAGCACGATCTTCACCGCAGCCTGCACCACACGATCACCAACCACAGGAATCGACAACGGCCGCTTCTCACTAGACCCCGACTTGGGGATGAGCACCCGACGCGCGGGCAACGGCCGCCACCGCTCGTTCTGCAAGTCCTCGGCCAGCTCGTCGAGGAATCTCTCGACACCGTAGTCCTCGATCTGCCCCAGGGTGGTCTCATCGACACCCGGCGCACCATTGTTGCGGCGCACCGCCACCCACGCACGCCACAGGACGTCTCTGCGATAGACCTTGTCCCGCAACGCATGAAACCGTCGTCCCGGATCAGCCTTGGCCGACCGGTAAAGCGTGTGCTGCAAGGCTCGAACCGGGTCCAACGACCCCACAGCGGTGGAATTAGCCTGACCGGCACTCACCGGGCCCATCCTTTCCAGACACAACGCGTGAACGAAGCAGCGGCCCTTCCCTCACCGGCGGTTATGTTGTCCGCCCGGCTCGATCGGTACTACGACCGCCTCCGACTCCCTCCCGGCACCCGATCCACTTCCCGGCTCCACACCGGTTATAGGACAAGCCTTTCCACACAATTCGCAGTGCATTTCGGCCGGGGAGGGCCTCCCCAGTTCCCGCCGTCACCTTCTGAACGTTCCGCGCCCTCTACGCCGGGGAGTCCTTCACGGCTGCGCATCCAGGCTCTTCACCGCTTCCATGGCCTTCACCGTGAACAGCCCGGCTCGGCTCTCCCTCAATGTCTAACGACGCGGCAGGCTTCGCTTCCGCTACGGACCGCTCAGTCGCTTCCCCTACAAGGGCTTTCGACGCTGGGCTTCGACCCGACCCGTTTCCAGACCGAGCCGCCAGCCTGCTACCGGGCCTCCTGGCAGCTACCCGGACCGGACTCACACCGGCAGGCGACGACGAGCTTCCGACACAGGTCATGACCGCAAAACGATCACCTCCTGATCTCTGGGCGCACCAGTTGCAGTACTAACCCCTGTGTGGTTAGCACTGGTGTGTCAATGGCCAGCCAGGATTTCATGGCCGCTGACACTGGTGTCCGGAGGGGGTATCGACCAGTACGCCAACCTCCTACGACACCGAAAACTGCTGGTCATCGGCAAATAGCGATGGCGTGACGGTTCTGGTCCGGTTGCCGCAGGTTCGTGCCCCGGGCGGGGCGTATCGAACATGGGAACTGGATGAACTGCGGTTTTCGGGTGGGCGCCCTGAAGTTCCTCCGCCCACCCCGCTGAACCGCCGCGAGACTCGCTAGACCGTGCCATCATCGACTGTGCGGGGAGTAGATGTGGGGCGACTCGGTAGATTCTCACGATGAGCGGCAAGCTCGGACCGTCGTAATACGTAGTAGCAGCAAAGATTTCAGCGCGTGCAGAGCGCGCAGTGGACGGGCGCTGCCGCGGCGGCTTACGCCGAGGAGCATCGGGTGAGACAGACCACGGCCTTGTGGATCGGATGGCTGGTCCTCGGCCAGCACCTGCTGCCCGATCGCGAACGCAACGTTGGCGGCGGGCACACCGGCGTAGGCCCCGATGTGCAGCAGCATCTCCGCACTCGGGGTCGCTGGGGTTGGCGAGCACGTGATGGGATCACGGTGTCATAGGTCGAGGACGAGTCGGGGACAGGCGGCACGTGAGACGCAGATGAGCATGGTGTCGTTGGCGGCCTTCTCCTCGTCGGTGAGCAAGGAATCACGGTGGTCGACGGTTCCTGCGAGAACGCGGGTTTCGCACGTTCCGCACGTTCCTTCCTGGCAGGACGAGAGTACCTGGACGCCGACGTCCTCGATGACGTCGAGGATCGAGCGGTCGGGCGGGACAGTCAAAATTGTCCCGGTGGTGGCGAGTTCGACCTCGAAGGAACTGGAGAGAACAGGCGCACCCTGCTCCCTGGGTGTGAACCGCTCCACGTGCAATGCTCCACGCGGCCATGTGGAGCAGCGCTGCTCGACTGCGTCGAGCAGCGATCCTGGGCCGCAACAGTAAACGAGCGTATCTTCGTCCGGGTCGGCGAGCAGGGCATCGAGGTCGAGCAAGCCGCCCTCGTCCTGGGGATGGATCGTCACGCGGTCACCATAGGTGGCGAGTTCGTCGAGGAACGCCATCGATTCGCGCGCGCGGCCGCCGTAGGTGAGTGTCCACTCGACACCGGCAGTGGTCACGGCTGCCAGCATCGGCAGGATCGGGGTGATTCCGATGCCCCCGGCGATGAACCGGTAGCGGCGCGCGGGCTCGAGCGCGAAGTGGTTGCGCGGACCGCGTACCCGCACGGTATCGCCGAGATCGAGCTTGTCATGGATATAGGCCGAGCCGCCGCGCCCATCGGGTTCTCGGAGTACGGCGACCCGCCAGTGCGTCCTGTCGGCGATGTCGCCGCAGAGGGAGTACTGGCGTGTCGTCTTGTCAGGCAGCACGAGGTCTATGTGGGCACCTGGCGCCCATGCCGACAGGTCGCGGCGCGCGGGGTGCTCGAGGATGAGCGTGACGACCTCGTTTGCGGCCTCACGGCGATCCGCGACGACGAGCGCTAACTCGGCTCGAGAGGGGGTGTTCACGATGCGATTCCTTGGTGGCTGCGATGCGAAACTGGCGAGCGGCGTCCGCGGCTGAGTACCGAGCCGACCCAGTCCAGCATGGACCGGTATGACTGCGTGGAGTTCGATTCCAGAGCTGGGTAGTGCCCCGATCCCGTCAGGATGTACCTGGTGAGAGTCCGCTTGTGGATGAAGTTTGGGTCTCGGGGTTGTCTACGCAGGGGCTGGGAAAGTTCCTTGTGCGGCGGTTGACCAGTGCGCATCGCGAGCACCTGCAGCGCTACGGCCACAGGCATTCGGGTTGAGCGGAACCTATCGGGTGTCATGATGGCCCTTGGCCAGTCCCGCATAGGCGGTCCTCAGATCTTTCTTGAGGATCTTGCCGCTGGGGTTCTTGGGCAGCTGCTCCACGAGCACCACGTATTTCGGTCGCTTGTAGCCTGCCAGGAGTTTGCGCGCGTGGGCGTCGACCCGGTCAACGGTGAGTGTGCTACCGGGTTTGGGGACGATCACCGCGGTGACGGCTTCGATCCATCGAGGGTGGTTGATTCCGAAAACGGCGACCTCGGCGACACCGTCAAGCTGGTAGATGGCCTCCTCGACCTCGCGAGACGCGACGTTCTCGCCGCCGGTTTTGATCATGTCCTTCTTACGGTCCACAACGGACAGATAGCCGTCCTCGGTTATGAGGCCCAGATCGCCTGAGTGGAACCAGCCACCGCGAAAGGCCTCGGCGGTTCTGGCCTCGTCGCGGTAGTAGCCGAGCGCGGCGTGCGGGCTGCGGTGGACGATCTCCCCGATCTCACCGGGCGGCACCGGGTTACCACCGTCGTCGACGACCATTGTCTCGACGTTGATTGCGGCCTTGCCGGCACTGCCCGCACGCTCCAACTGCTCATGCGGGCGAAGGATCGTGGCGACCGGCGCCATCTCCGTCTGGCCGTAGAAATTCCACAGACGAACTTCGGGCAGGCGCTCTCGCAGCTCCCGCAGTACCTCCACCGGCATGGGGGAGGCGCCGTAGTAGCCCTTGCGCAGGCTGGACAGATCCGTCGAGTCGAAGTCGGGATGACGTAGCAGGGAGATCCAGACCGTCGGTGGGCAGAACAGCTTTGTTGCCTTTTCCCGCTCGATGGTCGCCAGCAGCGCGGCCGGTTCCGGCCCAGGCAGGATGATGCTGGTGGCGCCGAGATAGACGTCGACGGAGAAGAAACAGTCCAACTGGGCACAGTGGTACATCGGCAGCGCATGCACTTCGATGTCGTCGGCGCTCATCCCGCCGTCGATGGCGCAGGACACATACTGGGCGATCAGCGAGCGGCTGGACAGCATGACGCCTTTGGGCCGGGATTCGGTGCCGGAGGTGTACATGAGCCGCAGCGGATCGTCGTCGGCGACCAGGACTTCGACCGGGGCCGGGTCGCCGGTGTCGATCCAGCTATCGATGTTCTCCCACTCGCCGGTCGCTGCTGTCGGGGACAACCCGATCCAGCCACGGATTCCGCCGGTGAGGCCCGCAGCAGCGATAGCCTTCTCCGCGATCGGGGCGAGGGTGTCTTCGGTGACCAGGCCGCTCGCTCCGGAGTGGGACAGAATATAGGCCACTTCCTCCGCGCCGAGCATGAAGTTGATGGGCACGAGCACTGCGCCGAGGCGAGCGGTCGCGAAGGCCAGCACTACGTAGTGCCGGCAGTTGTGCGACAGCAACGCCAATCGGTCGCCCTTGCCCAGCCCGCGGTCGGCCAACGCGTGCGCACACCGGGTTACGCTCGCGTCGAACTCCGCGTACGTCATGGATCGCTCCCCGTCGATGACGGCGACTTTGGCCGGATAACGCGACGCGGTCCGGCGCAACAGATCGCCCACGGAGTGCTGGCGGGCCTGGGTAACGGCGTCGCTGGTCATCGGGATTCCTTCCTGGAGGTGGAGATAACGTGCTGACGATGGGGAGTCCGCGGAGGCCGTGTCGGTGCGCATCACGTCGGCGAGCTCGGCGGGCAGGGACCGGAACGGCCACTTGTCCGACCATGAGTTGGTACGCGCGTTCAGGTCCGTCACGGCATCTCCGCCCGGGCCATGGGCTACGGGATATGGGCGGCGGGCCAGTGGCTGAATGGAGGATTCGTAACTGATGGCACACGGCACTTCAGGCCGGCGTGAGGTGCACCGGGATTCGTTCCCAGGACCGGAGGGTGTTGTTCAGCCGTCGGGTCGGTGTCCCGGCGAGTTCAACCGCGCCGACTTTCGTCGCAAGTGCCGACAGCACGGCCTCGCCCTCCATCCGCGCTAGGTGTTGCCCCACACACTGGTGCATGCCCATACCGAAACCGACGTGGCCGGAGACTCGCCGGTTCAGGTCGTAGCGGTGCGGTTGGTCGAATCGGCGAGGGTCGCGGTTGGCCGCGGCGAGTTGGAGCAGCACCTTCGCATCAGCCGGTACTGTGACGCCGGCGATGTCGGTGTCGGACACCGCTGTGCGGTAGAAGGTTTGGACAGGTGACTCGAACCGGATCGCCTCCTCGAACGCCATACGTGCGCGCGTCGGCTCCTGCTTGAGTAGCTGCCACTGCTCCGGATTGGTGGCCAGGCAGTGGATCGCCGCCGCGATAGCTGCGACGGTCGTGTCAACACCCGCGGTGAGCAGCGAGCGGACGAGCAGGGGCGCCTCGTCTTCGGGAAGCTCGCCGCGGTCGACGGCATCCCAGATCTGCGCGCCGAGCCCACCTGGCCGCAAAGTCTCCCTGCGGGTTTGTTGTGTGATGGCTGCTATGGCCTCGGGTGCTTTTGCCATCGCGTTGGCAAACAGGTCGTTCTCGGGTCCGCCGCTGTTGAAGACGAGGTCGCCGTAGACGAGCAGGTGTGGCCGGACCTGCTCACCGAGTCCGACTGCTGCCGGGAACACGGTCAGCGGGAACGCCTCGGCCAGTTCTGCTACCGCGTCGACGGTCCCACGCTCGAGGAGTTCGTCGACCATTCGGTTCGCAGCTATCGTGAAGTCCTCCTGCAAGTTCCGCAATGCTCGCTGGGACAGGATCTTGTTGACCACCGCGCGGCGCGGCGTGTGGGCGGGCGGATCGGCCTCGATCAGCACACTCGGTGTGCGCCAGTACTGACCGCTTCTCAGGTCCCCGAGTCCGACTCCTGCACTGGATATCAGATCCTGCCACTGCCGCAGGCCGGCGTGCACCTGGTCGAACCTGCCGCACGCATAGACTCCGTATCGGGGAAGCCACACCAACGGCCCCGCCTCACGGAGCCGCTCATGGAACTCGTGCGGCTCACGAAGAACATCGTGGTCGTACGGGTCGATGTCGAGTGTCGGTACGTCATCCATCCGGAAGCTGGTTTTCATCATGACTCCTCGGCCGATTCCGTATTGGTCGGCGCAGTTCGTTCTTCGGGATCTTGCCGCTGGGGTGTCGAGGATCAGTCGGCGAAGACCGCGTACTCGGCCGGTGGTAGCCGGCGGGTACGCGAAACGGCCGAGCACGCTGGGCCATCGGCTCCGGCGGCGGACTGGAGAGTTCGGTCGGATCCTCCTCTGCGGGAGAGGCTCGTCGGAATCAGGGGTCGCGACCATGCCGTGCCGGAGGACACCGCGGAACTCGATCGTCGCGCCGAGATCTCTCGGCAGCGCGACGTAGCGCGGTTTGGGGAGTCTCGTACGAATGGCGACATCGCCATCTACCCCTCCTCGGGTTGGGGACGGGCCGCACCGAGGGGCCGCCCGACTCATCTGGTGATTCAAGTCACCGATATTGGAAGACAATATTGGAGCCAATTGGACGAGTCAAGAGTTGATCGATTCGGTCCGGCTCGCCTCTGCTGGCGGATTATCCGGGTAGATGGGCAAATTTGTTTTCGTCGACCTCTTGCGCAGATAGTCTCTAGGCGGCATATTGGCTACCAATCTTGCCTATGAATATGCAGCTGTCACCGGAGGATGCAGATGAACCAACCCGTGGCGCAGGGTGGCGCCGACCTCGACGTCCCGGTCCTGATCGTCGGCGGAGGCCCGGCCGGGCTCACGGCCGCGCTGGAGCTGGCCAGACGCGGGATTGATGGTCTACTGGTGGAGCGGCGCGCCTTCACGGCCCACTTTCCGCGGGCCCACTTGCTCAACGTTCGTACGATGGAGACATTCCATGACGTGGGAGTGGCCGAGCAGGTCTACCAGGAGTCGCCGCCCGAGGATCAATGGCACAAGTGCGCCTGGTACACCTCGCTCGCCGGCCCAAGCCCCTTGCACGGCCGCAAGGTCGGCGAGGTCCCGGCATGGGGCGGTGGAAAGGACGCGGCTCGTTACGCCGCCGCGAGCCCACGGAGGTTCGCGAATCTGCCCCAGTTGCGGCTCGACATGATCCTCGCCGACCATGCTGCGCGCGCCTGGCCGGGGCAAGTCCGATCGCAGCAGGAACTCATCGGCTTGGACCTCGACGACACCGGCGCGACGGCGACGGTCGTCGACCGTGACAGCGGCCGCTCGTACCGGGTCCGCGCCCGTTTCGTGATCGCCGCCGACGGTGGGCGGACGTGTGCGGGGCTGCTGGGTGTCGGGGTCACCGGGCCGCGGGCTCTCCTGGATGTCGTCAGCGTGTACTTCGCCGCCGACCTCTCCTCCTACGCCGACCCGGAGGCGCTGCTCACCTACTTCGTCTCACCGTCCGGTCAGGGGAGTTTCGCCGGGGCGCTGCTGGCGCTCGGCCCGGGCCGGTGGGGTGCGCAGTCGCCGGAATGGTCGCTGAGCATGACGTACCGCATCGGCGACCCGACGGCGCACGACACGGACGCGATCCTCCGGCAGGCACGGGGCATCCTCGGCCTTCCCGACCTGGATATCGACGTGCACGCGATCAGTCACTGGCAGTTCGAGGGTGTGGTCGCCGACCGTTTCCGGGTCGGCCCGGTGTTCCTGGTCGGCGATGCCGCGCACCGCCATCCCCCTACCGGGGGCCTGGGATTGAACACCGCGATCGGTGACGTGACGAATCTGGCGTGGAAGGTCGCGGCGGTCCTGAAGGGTGAGGCCGACGAGACGCTGCTGGACAGCTACGAGAGCGAACGGATGCCGGTCGCGGCTCGGAACGTGGAGCACTCGCTGCGCAACGCGGGACGGCACGCGCCGGTGGCCGCCGCACTGGGCCTGGTGAAGGGGCAGTCGGAAGAGGAAGGCTGGGCGCAGATCGCTGTATGGGCCGCCGATACGCCTGAGGGTGCGCGGCGGCGAGTCGCCGCGGAGTCGGCGGTGGCGCATAACGCGGAGGACTACGGCCAGCTCAATATCGAAGCCGGGTTCGCCTACGAGGCTGGTGCTGTCATCCCCGACGGCACGCCGCCACCCCCTGGGCACGATTCCGCGACCGAGTTCCACCCGACGGCGAGGCCGGGGCACCACATTCCGCATGTCTGGCTGGACCGAGATGGTCAGCGAGTCTCCACATCGGATCTCGTGGCGCCCGAGGGGATGACACTGTTCGTCGATGTGGCGCACGCGGCGGCTTGGCGGCGTGCGGCCGAGACCGTCGACGGGGTCCGGCTCACCCTCGTCGAGGTGGGCGGCGCACTGGCCGACCCGTCGGGGGCGTGGACGTCCGTGCGCGGCACCGCCCCAGACGGGGCCCTGCTCGTGCGCCCGGATCGGCACGTCGCATGGCGCGTCGCGACGGTTCCCGCCGATCCCGCCACCGAGCTGGCCGCCGCTCTGCGGCTACTGGTACGCCCCGTGTCGGCCCTGGTAGGAGTCCGTCGCGACCTGGCCGGGATCACCGATGCCGGTGAGGCACTTCGAGTGGGGTCCGCACATGATCCGCGCTTGTTCACTGTCCTCGAATGAGGCCTATCAGGAGGAATTTCCATGGCAGAAATCGTTTTCGGTGCGGCGACTTCACACAGTCCGCTGCTGGCCGTGCCACCGAATATGTGGGCCGAGCGCGCAGATCAGGATCGCGCGAACCCCGAACTCTACGATGCCTCGGGGGTCATCCGGAGCTTCGATGACCTCGCGGCCGCAGCCGGGGACCGGTTCGCATTCAGTGGCACACCCGCCGTCTGGGAGGAGAACTGGCGGCGTTGTGAGGCGGCGCTCGAGAGGTTGCGGGCGGATTTCCGCCGCGTCGCCCCGGACGTCGTCCTGATCGTCGGCGACGACCAGCGTGAGCTGTTCACCGAAACCAACCAGCCGGCCATGGCGATCTCCGCGGCCGCGACGATGACAACCGGAGTGCTCGACGACCACGACTCGGAATTCCTCCAGGAGGCGGCCCGTAGCTACCTGATGGACGCCGAGTTCACCTTCGCCGGGCATGCGGCGCTGGCGGAGGATCTGGTCCGGGGTTTGATGACCGAGGGCTTCGATATCGGCTGGATGGCCGCCGCGCCGCCCGGAACCGGCTTCGGTCATGCCTACGGCTTTCCGATTCACAAGTTCCTGCAACCGGACCCCATTCCGGTGATTCCCTTCATGCTCAACACCTACTACCCGCCCAACCAGCCGAGCCCCAAGCGATGCTTCGAACTCGGGCGTGCTGTGCGTGCGGCTGCCGCGGCGTCACCGATCGATACCCGGATCGCCGTTCTCGCCTCCGGTGGCATGAGTCACTTCGTCGTGAACGAAGACCTGGATCGGCGGGTACTCGACGCGATCACGAACAAGGACAGCGAGGCGCTGTGCGGGTTACCGGCCGCTCTGCTCAACAGCGGTTCCTCCGAGATCCGGAACTGGATCACCGTGGCCGGCGCCATGGAGGGCCGGGCAGTCGACTGGTCCGAGTACGTGCCCATCGTGCGGTCGGCCGCTGGAACCGGCTGCGGCATGGGCTTTCTGAGCTGGCACTAGAAGGAGAGACATAACGTGGCGCGACATTCGATCGAGGTACCCGGCCTGCATCACGGTGGTCTGCCGATCCCGCAGGCCTGCATGGTAGGCAATCTGCTGGCCTCCAGCGGGATCTCTCCGCTCGACCCGGCGACCGGAGCGGTGCCGGATGACACCGAGGCGCAGGTGCAGCTGGTGTTCGCGAACGCCCGCCGAATCCTCGAGGCCGCCGGCGGCGGCCCGGAGGACATGGCCAAGTGCACGGTCTTCGTGCGCGACAAGGCAATTCGCCCTGTCATCGACAAGTACTGGATCGAGATGTTTCCCGACGAGGCGAGCAGGCCGGCCCGGCACACACTGCGGATCGACCTGGCCGAGCCGCTGCAGATCCAACTCGAGATCCTCGCCCTGCTGAACAAAGGCTGACACCTATGATCATCGACGCACACGCCCATCTCGTCGCCCCGGACGGGCTCTACGCCTACCGAGCGGCCCTGATCGCTGACGGCGGCTACCATGCCGGCCAGCCCAAGATCCCCGACGACGTGCTGGCGCAGACGGCCGCGGGCAATGTGGCCGTGATGGATTCGGTAGGGACCGACCTGCAGCTCCTGTCGCCCCGCCCCTTCCATCTCGGCAGCTCGATGCAGCCGGATCGGCTGGTGGACCCGTGGGTCCGCGCGAACAACGACACCATCGCCCGGACCGTCGCCCTGTACCCGGACCGGTTCGCTGGAGTCGGCGCGCTTCCACTCGTACCGGACCGCTCCGTGGATGTCGCCTTCGCCGAGCTCGACCGCGTGGTGGACCTGGGCTTCGTCGGCGTGCTGATCAACCCCGATCTGCACGAGGGCCGTGGCACTACACCGACACTCGGGGACCGGTACTGGTATGGGTTGTACGAGAAGCTCGTTGAGCGCGACCTCCCCATGCACATCCATTCCGCGGGTTGCTACAGCGAGCGCGAGACATACAGCGAGCATTTCGTCACCGAGGAATCCATCGCGATCCTGTCCATGCTGCGCAGCTCAGTCTTCGCCGACTTTCCTTCGCTGCGTGTGATGATTTCCCATGGCGGCGGCTCCGTGCCGTACCAGATCGGGCGCTGGCAGGCCGAGGTCCTGCACCCGGCGCTGGGCGGCAGCCCCGAGTCGGAGCGGTTCGAGACCTCGTTGCGCAGATTCTGGTTCGACAGCGTGCTGCACCACCCACCGTCGCTGGAGTTGCTGTTGCGCACCGTCGGTGCCGATCGTGTGCTGTTCGGGACCGAGAAGCCGGGCAGCGGCAGCGCCCCCAACCCGGACACGGGCCGCGACTTCGACGACATCAAACCCGTCATCGAGGGCTTCGGATTCCTTTCGGACACCGATCGCAGCGCGATATTCGAGGGCAACGCGCGGCTGGTGTTCCCCGCCCTGAAGAACGTGGCGGGTCGCCCATGAACAACCTGGTGAAACGACTCCGCGCGTTGGATACCTGCGCCGTGTCCGACGCTCTGGACCGGCACGGTCTCACCGGCGTTGTCCACGGGGTGCGGTCGCTCGCCGCCGACCGGCCCCTGGCGGGCCGGGCGGTCACCGTCCTGCTGGGCCCGCCACCCGCTCATCACGCCGGATCGCCGCGGCGACATCTCGGAACCGCCGCCGTCGACGCTTCCGGCCCGGATGAGGTCGTCGTGGTTGCCCACCAGGGGCGGATCGACTGCGCGGGCTGGGGTGGCCTGTTGTCACGTGCCGCCGCAGTACGTGGCGTCGAGGGCGTAGTGGTCGATGGGGCGGCCCGCGACCTGACCGAGGCGAGCGAGGTGGGATTGCCGGTGTTCGCGCATGCCGCTTCCCCCGTCACCGCCCGGGGGCGGGCAGTCGAGCTGGCCTGGGGCGAGCCGGTCGAGATTGGCGGAGTACCCGTCGCCCCCGGTGACCTGGTCCTCGGTGATACCGGCGGCGTAGTGATAGTCCCGGCGGACCGGGCGCAGGACGTGCTGGCCACTGCGGAGCGGATCGCGGCCACAGAGTCGGCTATGGCCACCGCGATCCAGGCGGGGACACCGGTGTCCACCGTGATGGGCACGAGATACGAGGAGCTGACCGATGGGGACCGCTGAGCAGACGCTGAAAACCCGGTTGGCCGCATTGTCGACCTCCGCGGTCTCCGACGCACTGGATCGCCTCGGCATCGCCGGTCAGGCGCTGGGCATCGTGCCCCTCGACCGGTCGTTCCGGCTGGTCGGGCACGCCTGGACGGTACGATACGGGCCCGTCGGGCAGGATCGTGGCACGGTCGGTGACTATATCGACGACCTCGGCCCAGACGATGTCGTCGTGCTCGACAACCAGGGTCGCCTCGACGCCACCGTGTGGGGTGACTTGCTGACGGCAACTGCCCATAGCCGGGGCGTCGCCGGAACGGTTATCGACGGTGTCTGCCGTGACGTGGACCGCAGCCTCACGCTCGGCTACCCGCTCTTCTCCCGGGGCAATTGGATGCGCACCGGCAAGGATCGCGTCCGTGTCGAAGCCACTCGGGTGGCGGTGTCCGTCGGCGGTGTCCGCGTCGAGCCGGGTGACCTGCTGCTCGGCGACGGTGACGGATTGGTGGCGATCCCCGTCGCCCGTGCCGAGGAGGTGCTGGCGGCAGCGGAGGAGATCGAGCGCGCGGAAGACGGCATTCGCCGGGCCGTCGAGGCCGGAGCATCACTGCGGGAAGCTCGCCGTGCCCATGGCTATCACGACCTGCAGTACCTGACGGGGCGGACGTCATGACACCGATCGGCGGGAGCGGTCCCGAGTTGACTTCGGCCACCGTGCACGAGGCGGCCGACCGTATCGGTGCGTTGCCGTCGGTGATCAAGCCGTTGTCACCGGACATGCACCTAGAGGCACCGGCGTTTCCCGTCCGGGTGCCACCGGGGGACAACCTCTGGCTGCACCGCGCGGTGTACGCGGCCCGCCGTGGTGAGGTGCTGGTCGTCGACACGGGTGGCGGCCTCGAGTACGGCTACTGGGGTGAGATCCTGGCCGAGGCCGCGATCGCCCGCGGGCTCGCGGGCCTGGTGATCAATGGCGGTGTCCGCGACTCCCGGCGGCTCATCGAGCTCGGCTGGCCTGTCTTCGCTGAACGCCTCTGCGTCCGTGGGACCGCGAAGAACCCTCGCGGCGACGGCGAACTGGGCGAACCCGTCCAGTTGGGCGACGTCATCGTCGGTCTCGGCGACCTCGTCGTCGCCGACGCCGACGGAGTCGTGTGCATTCCGGCGGCGAGTGCCGACGACATCAGGACCAGGTCCATCGAGCGCGAACGAACCGAGACCGAGTACATCCAGCGGCTGCGTGATGGCGAGACCACCGTAGCGATCTACGGTCTGCCATGAGCTCTCGTCCGTCAGTGGGGAAGCCTACCGCTGCTATAGTGCGAGCGGTGACGCACAGCGAGCAGGGGCCGGGCACGCCGAGGAAGGTGGTTACGATCGCGTCCGCGTCCAGTGTCGAGAACCGGAGCGTCGCGAGCGTGATCAACCGGTTACGGGACATGATCATCAATCGCGCCCTCCTTCCGGGGCAGCAGATCCGCCAGGAGGAAATGGCACGCGTGCTGGGGATCAGCCGGGTGCCGCTGCGGGAAGCGCTCCGGGTGCTCACAACAGAAGGCTTGTTGGTACATCGGCCGCACCAGGGCTATTTCGTCACGAGGCTGAACGCCGAGGAGCTCGGTCAGATCGGCAATATGCTCGCGTTCCTGGAGACGGAGCTGATCCGGACGGTTCGCTGGCCCACCGACGACGAGGTGGCGCTGTTGCGGGGCATCAACCGCGAGATCGCCATGGCCGCAGTGGCGCGTGATATCTCGGCGGTCAACCGGCTCAACGGGGCCCTGCACCGCGAGATCTTCCGGCTGTCACCGATGGGGGTGTATCTCGCTGAGGCGGAGAAGTTTTGGACCATGTCCGAGCCGTACCGCCTGCTGCACGTAGCCACCACGGATGCCGCGATCGCCACCGATGAACACGATCAGCTCATTGACGCACTCGCTGCTCGAGACCGGGCCCTGTGCCTGCGGATCCTCGCGCGCCACAGGCGGGAGACTCATGAGGCCGCGCTCACCATGCTCGCCGGCGACATCGGGTCCGGCGCAGAGTTCGGTGCTGGACAGTAGCGAGCTTCGGGCTGTCGCCGACCACTGGACATCATCGATGGGCGGGCGGACCACCGGTGCAAAGCATCGGCGGCCAGGCTGCTCACCGGTGACGTTTGTGATATTCGCGTGGGGTACTACCGAGATGATCGGCGAAAGCGCGTCGGAAGGCAGCCTCGCTGATGTACCCGACAGTAGCCGCGACACGGGCGACGGCCATGTCGGTCGTGGCGAGGAGTTTCGCGGCGGTCGCCATTCGCCATCGGATGAGATAGGAGTGCGGGGTTTCGCCGACCACCTCGGCGAACCGGGCGGCGAAGGCCGATCGTGACAGGCCGCAGGCCGACGCGAGCGAAGCGACCGACCAGGAATGCCCGGGGTCGGCATGGATCAGGGTGATGGCGGGAGCGATCAGCGGGTCGGCCAGTGCTCGAAAGCCGGGTGGGCCGGTGATGTTGCGGGTCTGCAGCCGGAGCGCGAGGATCAGAAGGATCGTCGACGTCGCCTTTCGTCGGGACCGTATTCCGATATTTCTCCGAAAGCACCTGGCGTGCAAGGGGATCAGTGCTGCGCACAGTTGCGCGGACCCAACGTGCTCGACTTCCGCGCGGCAAGGCCGGCGCCGAGGTGGGCCGGAGGCCGCTGATCATGTTCGAAAGTCGAGTAGAGGAGAATAGGTGTCCTACAATCGCAAGCCGGTCCCCAGCAGCGTCCTGATCTTCGGCGCGAGCGGCCATATCGGCGGGCCGCTCGCCCGCTTCATGGCGCGGGAGGCACCGATGATCCGCCTGCGCCTCGCCTCGAGCGATACGGCAAGGGCTGCCACGCTTCAGGCGCAGTTCCCGCGAGCCGAGGTCGTGCAGGCGGACTATACCGATCCCGCATCGCTCGAGGCGGCGGTGCGCGACATAGAGGGAATTTTCGTCCTGACGCCGAGCGGTACGGACGAAGGGCCGGCGATGACGAGTCTCGTCGAGGCATGCCGATCGTCCCGTGTCAGCCCGCATGTGATACGCCTGGTCGGGATGCAGCCGGAAGCTGACCCGCGTCGCATCCCGCGATCCCTGCGCGATCACGGATTGGGCCTGCCGATCCAGCACCCGATCGCAAAGGCGGTGCTCAGCGACAGCGGCCTTCCGGTCACCTTCCTCAACAGCGGCGCCACATTCATCGACAATTTCCGGTGGATGGCGAACGGATTGCGCGATCGACGGACGCTCGTATGGCCCGATCGGCTGATCCCTTATATCGATCCATCCGACATAGCCGAAGTGGCCGCACGCCTGTTCCTGTCGGACAATCAGCGCCACATCGGACAATTCCACACGATGAATAACGGACAGGATATCCTCCGGTTCGGTGAGGTTGCCGAATTGATGTCCGAAGTCTGGTGTGAGCCGATCACCTATGACGGAAGCAGGGCCGGATTCTTTGCAGAGTATGCCGCAATGGGGGAAGTCCGACTCGCTTATCTGTGGGAATTCTTCCAGTACGAGCAGGACAACGAAGTCGTATGGGCGCGCAACGACTTCGTCGAACGGACGATCGGACGCCGGCCCACGAGCGTTCGGGAATGGCTCTCGGCCCATCGGGACGATCTGCTCGGCCCCTGACGGAACCGCGCGCCAGGGCCGCTACCTGGAGATCACCGAGAACATGCGGGTCGAGGAAGTCCGTGTCTCGGTGCCGGAACGGTTCGTGATCTGCCACAACCCCGAAGCCGCCGATCGCGACCGGCTCACCGGCGAACGCTTCGTTGCCCAGCTGGATGAACTGATCGCCAGCTCGGATTCGCTGACCGACTTCGAACGCGAGGAGCTGCGCGGGAAGATCTCCGGCATGCCCGGCCTGGCGCGGTTACTGCGCGTCACACCGGCTGGGAAGCTGCGCGGCGACCAGCCGAGATCAAGGCAGAAACCTGCTGAGCTGCTCAGATCCGAAGCTGTCGGCCGAGGACATCGCGGTCGGCTACAAGCAGTTATTTAAATATTGAACCGAAACTTCTTGGTTGCCTTGGTCGTTGAGGGTGTGTGAGTGATGTGGACCTGCGGCGGTTGTCGCCTGCGGCGCAGGAGGTGGTGCGGTTGCGGGTGGTGGCTGCGCTGGAGTCGGGGTGGGTGAGCGGCTACCGCGAGGCCGCCGAGATGTTCGGTGTTTCGCAGCGGTCGGTGGGTACGTGGTGGCGTAAATACCAGGCCGGTGCGCGGGAATCGCTTGCCGCCCCGGTGAAGTCGCGTACCGGTCGGGGCGAGGCGATCGGTGCCGAAGACCGCGCGGTGCTGTTTCAGGCGATGGCCGACTACACCCCCGAAGAGCTGCTCCTGAGTTGGGACACCTTTCTCGAGAATTTGGGTCGGCGATCGCGTGACCTGCTGATTCTCTTCCTGGTGGGTGCTGGTTGACACACTAACCGGGTAAGGTCGCCTCCGTGTTCGTGCGGAAAGTGCGGACGGCGTCGGGTGCGGTGGCGGTCCAGCTCGGGCGCCGGTCCGGTGGCCGCGATGTGGTTGTGCAGCACCTCGGTTCGGCGCATACCGACGCCGAGCTCGGTGTTCTGCTGGCGCGCGCGGAAGACATCATCGCTGCTGGTCAGCAGACCCTGGACTTCGAGGTCCCGACGCCGGTCGCGCGGATCGACGAGGTCGCGGACTGGACGGCCGGCATGCTGGGACCGCGCCCGAAATCACCGGTCGCTTGCGTCGAGTCGGGGCGGACAACCGGGACCAGTTCCAGACTGCTGTATGACGCGTTGGGTTTGGTGTTCGATGGGCTCGGGTTCGGTGTCGTCAGCGATCCGGTGTTCGGCGGACTTGGTGATCGCCCGGATCGTCGAGCCGACCTCGAAAGCCGACGCCGCGAGAGTCTTGACGGATCTGGGTGCAGATCCGGTGTCCTACAAGACAATTCAACGCCGCCTTGCCAAGGTCCAGACTGGCGGGTATCGGGACCTGATCGCCGGGAAGTGCTTGGCCCACGCCGCTGGCAGTGGCGGGTTGGGTCTGCTGCTCTACGACGTGACGACCCTGTATTTCGAGGCCGAGAAAGAAGACGGCCTGCGGAAAGTGGGGTACTCGAAGGAGCGGCGGGTTGATCCGCAGATCGTGGTCGGGTTGCTGGTGGACAGGTTCGGGTTTCCCCTCGAGATCGCCTGTTTCGAGGGGAACCGAGCCGAAACGACCACGATCTTGCCGGTGATCGAGGCATTCCGCACCCGCCACGGCCTCGCCGATACCCCGATGGTGATCGCCGCCGACGCCGGGAGGCTGTCGGTGGGCAACCTGACCGAGCTCGACACGGCCGGGATGTCGTTCATCGTCGGCTCACGCACCCTGAAGGCGCCCGGTGATCTGGCGTCGCATTTCCATTGGCACGGAGACCTTTTCCACGACCGGCAGATCATCGACACTGTCTCCCCGCGCCATTCCAACACCCACGTCAACGACCGCAAGAAACGTGCCGAACCGGTCTGGTCCCCCGACAACACGCGGGCTTGGCGGGCTATCTGGCACTACTCGGCGGCCCGGGCGAAACGCGACACGATCACGCTCAACGCCCAGGAAGCCAAAGCCCGGGCCGTGGTCGCCGGCGACAAGGCTGTGAAGGCAACGCGATTCGTGAAAATCGCAGGCAAGGACCGGGCTCTCGACGACAAGGCGTTGCAGCGGGCGCGGTCGCTGGTCGGGTTGAAAGGCTACGTCACCAACGTCGCGGTCGGGGTGATGCCGGCCGCGGAAGTGATGGCGAAATATCACGAGCTTTGGCATGTGGAGCAGTCTTTTCGCATGTCGAAGACTGATCTGCAGGCGCGGCCGATGTTCCACCGGACCCGGGATGCGATCGAGGCCCACCTGACCATCGTGTTCACCGCGCTCGCGGTCGCCCGCCGGGTCCAGGCCCTCACGGGCCTGTCCATCGCGAACGCGGTCAAGCAACTGCGGCCGTTGCGGTCGGCGACGATCACGATCAACGGCACCAGCCAAACGTTCCCACCCGACATTCCCGCAGCTCGAGCCGAAATACTCGCCGCCATCGACGGCGGGACCGACACACTAAGCCAAATGTCCTAACTCAGGTTCGAGGCCTGTTTTCTCGGCGACGGCCAGCAGTGCGGTGGTGCCGGCGTGAGAGACGAGACCGGTTCCTTGCCCGTCAACTTTCAGCGACGGGTACGACAACGTAGACTTGGCCACCAGAAAGGTGCTTCCTGTTCCTGCGATTCGATCCTAGACAAGTCGAATTGTCGCAGGTAGGGGCGCCTTTCTTCAATTCCGGTGCGGAGCACCGGAATTGCCGTGACCGATCGAGGCTAGAGCGCCAAATGTTCTTCGGCACGCCCAACGAGGCCCTGGGCCCAATCGGCGAGTTCGAACGACGCGTCCAGACCGTGTTCGTAATCGACCGGGCTAACGCTGACGAGCCCCTCCTGCAGCGCGGCGAAGTCGGTACCGCCAGCTGTCTCGAAGGGCGCCGCCTGTCCCTCGGAGCTGCCGTACACCAGATAGTAGGTCGACGGGCCGTGCTCCCCCAGCGGCTCGAGCGAATTGCGTTGGTAGAAGCGCTTTCCCAGCCGGGTGACAGCGATACCCGATGGCACCACCGCCGGGACGTTGACGTTCACGACCGTGCGTGTCGCCGCCGACTTGTCGAGTAGCGCGCGAGCGACTGCGACACCATAGCGAGCGGACTGCTCGAACCCGACTGTGGGTACCCCGACGGGGTCGAGGATGTTGAAATGATCGACAAGAGACTGCTGCGACACCGCCATGGCAGCCACGTCGAACAGCGCCGCCTCGACTGCAGCCCCTACAGTGCCCGAATTGTAGATGTCGTCACCAACATTGGCACCATGGTTGATGCCTGAAATCACCAGGTCGGCATCCGCCACCAAACCGCCGCCCAGGGCTATACGCACACAATCGACTGGCGTGCCCGCAACCGAGTACACCTTGCCCCCCTCGGACTCGATCAATGCTGCGCGGATGGGGTTCTTGTAGGTTGCTGCCCGGGATATTCCACTCTGATTGGCAGATGGCGCCACGACGACGACATTCAAGCCCGCAGCAATCAGAGCGGCACGCAGCATTGCGATTGAATCGCCTGTAAGTGTTGGAGATGGCTGGCCCGGGGCTGGCTGACAGGATCGGTGTTCGTCGCGACGAAGCGCGCAATCGCCTGGCCGAGGCGATGCGAGATCATCGGGAACAGATCGGCTACGGACGGATCACCCGAACAACCAAGCTGATCGACCTGGCCGCGGAACTACTGCTCGAGCTGAGCAACGACGACGCCTACACCGAGGGCAACATCGAGGATTATCGCCGCGAGGTCTATGTGTCCAGGGATCGCCGCGCCAACCGGGCAACGATCAAGATCGAGAACTCGGTCGGGAACCTGCAGGTATGGCAGGCCACTTCCGGGGAGATCGACCGGCACCTCAAACGGCTGGTCGCGCTCGGGCTGCGACGGAAGGCCAAGCAGCACAAGATCATTCTGCGGGCAATGATGCAGATCGCAGTCCGTCACGGCGCACTGGAGACAAACCCTGTGGATGGGGTCGGCGCCTTCGTGCGCCGTCGGAACCCGGCCCGAGGCCAAGGTACAAGACCACACCGCGCTGCCGCAGTTCCGAGCCCAGGTACGGGCGTGGGCACGCGGTGAGGCCATCCCCGGCACACCCGCCTATACGCGCGGACCGGCGCGGGATTGGACGGTGGTCTGAGTGGTGGATGTGATCACCGGAACCGGGATGCGCCCGCACGAGGTGTTCGCGCTACTGCTCGATGACATAGACCTCGATGCCAGCGACCCCTACCTCGATGTCACTGGCACCCTAGTGGAAGTCAAGGGTGCCGGTGCGGGCGGCTGGGTGCGAAAACCCGCACCGAAGTCCGACAACGGATGGCGGCGGATCCTATTGCCCGAGCACACCGTCGAAGCCGTGCGCGAGGCGATCAAGGACCTCGAGGTCACCGATTGCCCCAACCCTGACCGGCTGTTGTTTCCTGCGCGCAACGGGTCGGTGCGCAACCCCAACAACTTCGGCCGCATCTGGCGCGCCGCACGCGGCAGCGAATTCGCCTGGGTGACCCCTCGCACCTTCCGCAAAGGCGTGGCCACCGCGGTCGATCACGCTTCCGGAGATCC
>NZ_JBITIJ010000027.1:0-72275 GCF_044458825.1 Nocardia sp. NPDC050412 | reverse complement strand
TCAACGCATTCGCGATCACCTTCGCCGACCGCTGGCCCGACGCCCAAACCTACTGAGAGAAACCGCCGGAAACACCGTTAGCGAGATAGTCCCCTAGGGCTCGGGTCTGTCGATGCTGGTCGCCATCCTTTGGGCAGTGTCGCTGATCTTCACTGCCGTGCTTGCGTTTCCCGCGGGATATTGGTGGCGCGGGCACCGGCTCCAGGGACGGCATGCGGTGGGGAATGTACCGAGACAGGACGATCCGTGGGAACCAGGCAATGCCCTGGCAGCCGAGAACAGCGATGATACGACCGAGGTGCCGGAACGTCGACCCGGGTGGCGGGCACAGTGGTCGTGGGGTGGCGACCCGGACGATGACACTGAGGTCCTGCCGATAGCTGACGATATACCTGACACACCTGTCCGTTGCCGACGAGGTTGAGCTGACTTCGCTGCTGTGACCAGGGTGGCTCAGTTTCAGTGGCAGTCGGTGATGTAGCGGTTTGTCATTGAAGCTGAGCTAAATCGTCGTTCATTTCGTCGTTGATGTTCGGGCGTGCTCGGCATGAGCGGCGATGAGTTCGGCGACTTGGCGTGGTTGCAGGCTTGTAGTGTCGATGACGTGGGCTTCGCGGTTGTGCCATGCGCGGGCGGCGTCGTAGTCGTCGAGGTGCTCGAAGCGCCAGGGAGAGTTCGGTTTTGCGGGGTCGGTTTCGATGCGTCGCAGGAGTTCGTCGCGTTCGGCGTGAAGAACGAAGTGATGCAGTGGGACGCCGGCGTTTTCGAGTCCGGCGCGGATTTCTTGCCAGTATTGGTGGACAAGGACTGACTGGGGAACGATGAGAACACCGCCGACGTAATCGAGGATCTGGGTGGCTGTGGCGACGACCAGTCCTCGCCAGGGCTGCCAGTCCTGGAAGTCCCGGACGATCTCGGTGCCGAGGACGTGGCGGAGCATGAGCCCGACCTCCTCGGTGTCGAAGATCCGCGACTGGGGCAGCAGAGCGGTCAATTCTGTTGCGGTCGTGGTCTTTCCGGCACCGAAGGTTCCGTTCAGCCAGATGATCATAGGATCGAGAGTATCCGGGATAGGTCGGCGGCTGGGCCCGCGGCGATCGACATCGTGGAAGTCATTGTGCTGGTCCGGAATATGACGTTGAGGTCCAATGGTTCGACTCACTGACGCTGCCGCACAATCCGAAGCGATCACATTCGCGCGCCACACTGTCGCACAGGTCCCCAAATAACCAAACCGCACTCGACGGTCCGCGGCGGGCACCCGTCGCCGTCACGTGTAGGAGTTGCGCCGCAACGACAAGCAGTTCGGTTCGAGCCCTGTCAGACTTGCGGGAAGGTCGATGGGAGGCGTAATAGCTCCGTGCATCCGAATCATGTTGGGAGGGTGGCTATTCGGGTTGCCATGCCCGTTCCCCGCCGGTGTCGACGGTGACGCGGCCGATTTGGACGTCGGCGAAGTGAATTCCGAAGCCGAGGGTGTCAGGTTGGGTGAGTCGGTCGATCAGTCGACGAGCCGTGGATGTGGATTCGGCGGGATTGGCGTCGACGGCGGCGTTCAGTTCGGGGTGGGTGATCTGCAGTGGGGTTTGCATGGCGTCACCGAACACGATCAGCCGGTTGTGGGACGAGGTGATTTCGTAGGCGAGGTGGCCCAGGCTGTGCCCGGGGGTGGCGAGAGCACGCACTCCCGGGAAGATCTCTTCACCGTCGGCGATCGTGTGGACTTGGGCGCTGAATGTGTCGAGCATTTCTGCGCTGATTCCGGCGGTGGCGGTGTGGTCGCGCTGGTCCCATTCGGTGTCACCGACGAAGACCGGGATATCGGCGAAAGGGCCAGCGGTGGTCTCGGGCATCGATTGCCATAGCCAGCCGATGTGGTCCAGGTGCAGGTGGGTAATGGCGATCAGTTCGATGTCGGCCAAGGTCTTGCCTGCGGCGGAAAGGCTGGAGAGTAGTCGCCCGCCGCGCATTA
This sequence comes from Nocardia sp. NPDC050412, assembly GCF_044458825.1. Taxonomy (NCBI): domain Bacteria; kingdom Bacillati; phylum Actinomycetota; class Actinomycetes; order Mycobacteriales; family Nocardiaceae; genus Nocardia; species Nocardia sp. NPDC050412. The sequence goes on along the minus strand of NZ_JBITIJ010000027.1, from coordinate 70,303 downwards.
GCCCGTAGGGAGTGGGCACTGCTAGTGGTCCGAAGCCTGTGTCGATAAGGATGGTCCGGTTGACATATTCGATCAGCAGTGCGCCGATACTGGCGACCAGGTATCCGTCGGGGTTGATCAGATGCGCGTGCTCGGCCAAGATCTGGTCATCAGAGCTGGGCAGCCATACGCGGGGGTCGAGCAGAGCGACCCCGTCGGGTAAGTAGGTGACGCGGTGATCACCTAGCTGGCGCTGATGGCTTGTTGCGGACCGGGTGAAGTGTTCCGGGCTCACGGTCATAGTGGAGGCTCCTGTCGGATCGGTTTGGGGCGGACGTGGGAGGCGGTGCGCGGGATCGGGCCGAGCGTGGCGTGTGTGAGCGCTGGGACGACGCTGGTCAAGACGGCCTGGTGGCCGTGTCATGGCGTGAACAGGCAGGGTGCGCTGGTCGCCGCCTGCTCGGCCGCGACGATGCCGGCGGGGGTGCCAACGTTCGCTGAATGCATATCGCCTCGCTTGAAAGTTGTTGGTGGACAACGACTACCGACTGCTACGGGTCGGGTCCGGCGTTCGGATACGCGTCGACGGCGGCGGAATCACCGCTGTCGAGCTCGGCTGATGCGTCCCATCCGTCTGTCGTCTCGGGTATGGCGACGGTGATCACTGACTCGATCTCAGTTCCGGTGTCGGAGTGGTTGTTGGCTGCGGCGTAGAGGCTTTGGCGAGCGCGTTCGATCAGCGCCTGCGGCGTCGGGGGTTGTTCTGCGTCGGGGTCGGCCGCCGCGGTCTCGGTGCCGCGATCCGCGCGGCGCAGGCTCTTCAGTGAGCGCCGCACGCTGGCGGCGATGGCCGGGGCAGTGTAGGTGCGCCAGGCAACGTTGAGGTCATCGAGGCTGTAGTGCCGGTAGGTCTGGACGCGTCGATCGAGGTACCTGCGGGGGGCATTGAAGACGCGTTCGCGCTCTTTGCCGTCCATGCCGAGCGAGGTGGCGGTGGCCGCGGCGCGTGTCCACAGCGCCGCCATGTTGCGTCGAAGCTGTTCGGCTGCAGCAGGTTCCGGATCGGCGGTGACTGCGTTGGTATCGAGTCGGTGCTGGCGAGCGACAGTAACCGCGGCCATGTCGGCGAGCTGTCGGGTGTCCTGGACAACCCGTTTAAGGTTTCGACGCCGTGCCGGCGATCGCGTTGGGAGCAACAGTAGTTCGTCGGTCCAGGCACGGCCGGATCGCCCAGCCATGCGCGCTTGGTCGACCCAACCCGCGGGCATCCCGTCTGCGCGTACTCGGATCTCGGTCAAGTCCCGATCACGATCGACCTCAGCGATATGGTCGAGCAACTCGGTGCTCTCCGCGGAGCCCGGCGTGGTCATCGGTACGGCATGGCGCAGCCGCTCGCCGAGGTCGGCGAGCTGATGGATCTGGCGTAGGAGCGCAGCCTGCTCGGGCGGGATATCGCGAATCCGCAGCACCGAGATCGGGCCGGTCACGCCTCGTCCTCCTGCCACATAGGTGCCACCGCAGGTATGTCACTCGATGCGAGGTCGCTGCTCCAGGTGTCGGTGCCCGCTGAGTCACTGAATATCGGTGCCGCCATGACTGTCTCGACATCGGCACTGTTGGTGGGGTTCGCAGCGTCGACCGCGGTATCGATGGCCGCGCCCGGTGTGGCCGCTGGCCGGAACAGTGGTGTCGTGGGCGTGAGGGCGGCGCTGATCGCGGGCTCGAGCGTCTCGCGGGAGGGCAGTGCCACTGCCGTGTCGATCGCAATCCCGGCTTCGGCCAAACCACGGGCTTGCAGTGCGTCGGTACCGCTGTCTGTGCGTGCCACTTGGTGCCAGCGTTGCGCGAGACCCTCGACCGCGACAGCGTCGAGCATCGCCACCCCTGCGGCCACCCAGTCGCCTTCAGTGCCCCACAACTGGTGAACCTGTTCAGCATCGACGCCGAGCAGGTTCGCCACTCCGGCAGTCCTGGCCCGCAATCTCCGCAGGTTGTGATCCAATCGTGCGCTCGCCGCGTCCTCGGTCCTGGCTGCGATCCGGCTGCAGGCGGCGGCGAGGGCGGTCCAGTCGCACAGGCGTTGAACCTGTGTGTCAAGGCCACCGAGGATCTCGTCCCAGTACAAAGGCTCCACTGTGCGCAGGTAAAGGTCGGGGCTCCACCGCACTGCTCGGTCACCGCACTCACGAATGTGATCAACCGGCGCCCGCGGCACCCCACAGGACAGTGCGACATCGGACAATGCTTCACGCAGCGTCGCGCAATGATGGAAGACCTCGAACCAGGACGGCGGTGGGCGTTGCCCGCTGTGTTGCTGGTGCTGCGTCGCCTCGGCCAGCATGGTGGCGACGGCGACCGACTCGTTCTGCAGGGACCAGAGCACCCGCGCCTGCGGCCGCGTCGGCGTGATCACAACTCCGCCCCTCCCGCCGCACCGTTTACCGCGAAGGCTCTGAAATCGGGGCCGAACCCCAGGTGCTCGATCGCGGTTTTCGCACCGGGGGCGCCGAACCAAGCGGCGGGGATCCGTTCGGCGTGCAGTCCTGGGATGTTGAAGTGTTGGTCAGGGGTGCAGCGGTGCAGGGGGCCGTTAGCGGCGTCGAGGATGTAGCGCATGTGGGGGTCGATGTGGCGCACGAACAGCGCGCTCATCGCGGACTTGTCCTCTGCCAGGCGCGCTGCTTCGAAAATCCTGTGCAGGCTGGCGAAGCGGACCGCGACCGCTTGGTGGCGCCACCACTCCCGACACCAGCTGTACTGGCCTTCCCGGTTGGCACCCGCGATCCGCACCGCGGTGACCGGCAGCAACCAGTCCTGCACGAAAACGCTGTAGTGGGCGAACCGCGGCGGCGGCTTGGTTGGCTCATGTTGCTCGCCCTCGGGCGCGGTATCGGGTAGGCGGTCTGCGGGGGCGAACCACCCGGCCGGGACGGGCTCGAACGGCAGCGAGGGTGTGGCGTGGTGGGTGGTGCGGGTGCATCGGTGTAGTGGGCCGTTGGCAGCGTCGAGGATGACTTTGAAGTGGGCGTCGAGGTGTGAAAGCAGGAACGTGCTGAGGCCGTTGGCGGTCTGTGCGCGTCGTTGGGCCTCGAATGCGCTGTGTAGGTGAGCAATTCGCACGGCGACGCTGCGGTGGGCCCACCACTTGCTGCACCAGGTGTAAGTGTTCTCCCGGTTCGCTTCAGCCAACCGGACGTTGATCGTGGGAAGCAGCCACTTTTCGGTGAACACGGTGAAATGCCGGTATGCCGGTGGCATCGGCTTCTTCTTGCCCGCGGCCGCGCTCATGACCGCTCACCGCCGTCTGCCGGATCGTCGTCGATGACCTGAGCAGGCCCGGTGATCGGGTGGGCGGCTTTCTCGAAGCGCTCCAACGATTTTCGGATCAGGGGTGCGTATTCGGTGTCGGACCACCAGATCTTGTGCACGACTACCGGTCCGTGGTTCGGGAGTCGTACCAGGGCGCGGTCTTTGGGCAGGGCGGCCAGTAGCGCGACGTCGAGGATGGGTTCGGGGCGCCAGGTCAGGGTGCGGTTGACTCCTCCGGCGCCGTGGCTTCGGGAGCGGTCGGCGACATCGTGGGGGCCGGTCATCGCCGACCAGTGTTCGAGGTAGTCGACCGCGGCGATCCCGCCGCCATAGACCTCGATTGATTGGGCGCGCATCGTCTTGAGACCATTTGCGCCCCAGAGGTCTTCGCCTTGTTCGAGGACTTGCAGGATCGTCATGAGGATGATCCCGCTGCCACCGGCGTAGGTGTAATAGGAAGGCAATTCCGAGATGCGGGCGCAGTTGGCGGCCTCGTCGAGCACCCCGAGCAGCGGCACCGCTAGGCGCCCATCCGAGCGAGCCCGCGCCTCCTCGAGCCCAGCCTCGAGGATTTGGCCGACCAATGCTGCGGTCAACGGTGTGGCTCCGTCAGGCCCGGCCATCGACAGCGCATACAGGGTGTCGGTGGAGGTGACGAATTCGGCGGGTTTGAATTCCGGCAGGCTGTGGGTCGGGCCCTGTTCGGTCTCGTCGATGACGATGCGGGTTTTGCGGGTCTTCTTGTCGGTTTCCTCGCGTACCGCTAGCAGCTTGCGCCGGGGTGGGGTGACCAGTCGGGCGTAGCCTTCGTCGGAGAGCACGTTGAGATATCGGCGTGCCATGTCGTAGAGGCCGTCGCGTTGGCGGGCGTAGAGGGCTTGGGATTCGATGATGCGTTCGGCGGGCCGATGATGGCCGTAGTGATGCAGGACCAACGCCGGGGTCTGATCCTGGTCTCTGCCCAGCCATTCGGCCACATGCAGCAAATCCCCACCCGCACACGCCGCCGCGTACATATACAAGCTCAGTAACTCTTGAGCGCCACCGTCGAAATAGGAATCCACTCGCGCGTTGGCAGCCTGCGACACCGACCCGGAAGCGGCCGAGACAAAGAACCCTGCCAGCTTTCGGGCCGCTGGCAAGTTCGTGACCTGGGTGAGCAGGTTGACCCAGAACCCGCACTCGATCGTGCCGGTGACCGCTTGCAGATCACACAGCCATACCCGGCCTCGCTGTTCGCGCCCGTAGACGGTGTGCCGGTACAAGTCCGGTCGGATCGAGGTAGCCAGGCACGGCCCCCAGGCGGCCAGAACCGCAGGCACCGCCCAGACCATCGTCTTGCCGGTGCGGGCGCCGGCTGCGAGTGTCACGCACATTTCAGCTGGCACGAATAGCTCTACGCCGCCGATCACTGTCTTCCCTAGCGGTGGACCCTTAAGGGCTTGAATCGCTGGGTCGGCGTCACGGAGGAGTCGCAGGTTGGCGACCGCGTTATCGCTCGCGCGGGCCAACCGAATCGCCGCGGGTCGTTGCATCGTGCGCGCAGCCGCGTCGATCTCACTGCGGGCACTCAATGCCCGCCAGCCCGCGATCACCAACGCGGCACCTGCAGCGGTGAAGACGACAGCCAGCACACTGGACTGCCACGGCCAACGGTGCTGTCCGGCAACGACTTCCAGCAGCGCGGTCACCGGATGGCCGGTGACAGGCAGTCCGGCCCACCAGCTGCCCAGGCTCAACGCCGCCCACAACACCAGCGCGAAAGCCACCAATGCGAGGAACACCATCAGCAGCGTGGTTTCCTCACCCGGACCGCGTTTGGTACGGCGACGCGTCTCTCGTGTCGAGATCATGATCAAGGCCCTCCAGAAGTGGAAAGGATTGGGGTGAAACGGTTTTCACAGCGCCACGTCGGCGTCCACGCTGTGGGTGCGGTGTGTGGTCGCAAGGTCTTCCTCGACGCCGTCGGCGGGGCCCCATTCGGCGAACTCCGCGCCGGGCAGAGCGGCGGTAGTGGCGTCGTCGATGGCCGCGCCACCGCCTCGATCGGTGCGCAAGAGCCCGTCGCGGGCGTTCTCGAACCCGTCGGCCAGGGATTCGGGGACGGCCAGGTCGCGTTGCAGCTGTGTGTTGGGATCGATCAGCGGGGCGCCAGCGTGTTCGTGCCGGTAAGTGCCATCGCGTCCTGCTCGGTAGGCGGCCTCGATATCGGCGGGTAGGACACCGGTGTCTGCGGCGTCGACGCGCGCGCTGCGAGCTTCTGCGAGCAGGGATTCCAGTCGTGCGATGTGGGCCTGGTCGTGTTCGGGTGAGCCGTCCCAATGTTCGGACAGCCAGGCGTGTTCGGCGGTGAGATCCTGGAGTCGGCGTAAGGCCTCGCGCTGGCGTGCGGCGCGTTCGTCGGCGCCGGTGTCGAGGTCGCCGAATTCTTCCTCGGCGGCCAGCAGCTGATCGGTTTCGGCGATGATCGCGTCGACCTCAGTCAGACTGGCCAGTTCCGGGCCGCGGCCACCGAGGGCTCGGTCAAGCAGACCGGTGCGCTCGGCGTCGCGTCCGGCGGAGTGCTGCGGGGGCTGCCAGCGCGCGCGGTCTTGATCGGAGCCGTTGGTGGTGGTTTCGATGTGGCCGGTGACTTCGGCGGCTTGGCGCAGGTTGCGCCACACCAGAGCGTCGACACCGAGTTCGCCAGCGGCTTTGGCTTGGTCGATCCGGCTGTAGGCGGCGCGGGTGGCTTCCGGTCGAAGCTCCCATCCCGAGACTGCGGCTTGTAGTTGTTCCCACTGTCTGCGGTGCTCGATGGATTCGTGGCGGCCCCACTGGGCGGCCAGCTGATCGGCTTGGATGGTGAATTCTTGCTTCTGCTCGGGAGTTTCGGCGAATGGCGCGACCAGCCGCAGTTGGTAGTAGCGGGTGAAATCGGCCCGTATCTGGGCTTCGGTCGGGTCGGCTACGTCGTGGTAGTAGGCTGGATCGGTGGCTGCGTGTCGTGGTTCGGGCCAGCTCATCGCGCAGACCATTCAGATGTGGTGGACATCGTCGACCTCCGGTGAGGGAAGGGCATGCGCCGCGACCGTTATCGGCGGTGCGGCGGTGTTCGGATGTCCCCTGGCAGTGCGGTTTCGGCGCCTCCGGTCAGTACCCGTGACCGGTGCGTCGACGAAAAACGATTGCTGCGAATACCTCTGGTGGATCAGTGATCGGCGCAGGGTTGGATTGGTGGAGTTCGGCTAGTAGGGTTCGGTGCCCAGGTCGATCTGGTGGTGCGGGTTGGTGGTCTGGTCGCCGTGGTCGGGTTCGCTGTCCCAGCTGTGGGCGCCTTCGGGGAGGGCGGCGGCGATGGCGTCGGTGATGGCGGTGGGCTCGGCGTTGTGATCGGATTCGCTGACGACGTTGTTGATGGCCGCGTCGACGAATTCCGCGCGCAGCGACGCGGTCGCGGCGTCGATCATCTGTTGCGGTGTCGGTGGGATAACCTGCGCGCCAGCGACGGGGATGCCGGTATCGGGGTCGGTAGGAACATAGGGCGGAATCGCTAGGTCGGTGCGCACAGTTGCGTAGGAGTTCCATTCGTTGACCAGCGTCAATTCGTCATAGGTTGCGAGATTGACCGCGAGCTGTCGCCGGACGCCTTCGGCAACCGGACCCCACAGTTCGCCCGCCTCGGTGGCGGTGATCTGCGCGGCGTGCGCCAGAGCGGTCACTCGTTCGTGGTAGAGCTGCATGTTCTGTGCGAACTGCGCCCCGGCGATGGGATTGGTGGCGAAGCTCCACCGTCCGGTCGCGATGCGGTCCGCGCGGGCTGCGGACAGCCCGGCCATCCGTTCCAGATGCCACAGATCTAAGGACAGCATGTCGACGTAGAAGTCTTGAGCGGCGTTGTCGCGTAACGGGTTCTGTCGCTCCCCGGCATCCACGCGGGGGCGGGTGCTCTGGATGCCGAGTTCGCGGGCGTCCTCGATCCAGGCCGGTTCGATCCCGGCGGTGAGCGCGGTCTGTTCGGTCTGTTCGCGCTGGGCTTCGAGCCCGTCCAGGTGTGTTTGCCACGCCGTACGTGGATCGTCGTCGACGGTGAGGGCTTCGAAGTTCTCCCACCCGCCGTCCAGGATGCGGGTGTGTTCGGCGGCCAGCAGCCGGATCCGCAGCAACAGTTGCGCCTGCCATTCGACCACCGACTGCGGCGGGGAGGATTCGGGTTCGGGAGTCGTCATCGTCATCGCGCCTCACCGCTCGAACCCGACCGACGCCCCGGGTTCGGGAGGACGAATATTGGGTTCCGACGCTGGTTCGCTATCCCATTCCGCTGCTACATCGAGCGGCAACGCGGCGTCGACTGCAGCGCCGATACTCGAGTTGGCACTCGCCTCAGTCGGTGTTCCGGTGAGGGCTTGGGTGGCTCGTTCGATGAGCTCGGGCGGCGTCGGGGGCGGCGCCACATTGGGGTCCTGTATCCGGTCGGCGGCGAGGTTGTCGACGCTGCGCCAGGCTTCATGTTCTATCCCACGCCAGGCATAGGCACGCCATCGTTCGTGGAGTGCGGCGTCTCCGTAGCGGTGCACAGTCGCTGCCACCAACTGCGTCCAGCCCGCCTGGTCGCGGCCCCACAACTCGGCCCCCTCCTCACTGGTCAATCCGATGACATGGCCGGTGTCGTACGCGCGGGACCACAGGGCGACCATGTTCCGGTCAAACTGTTCGTGTGCTTGCGGGTCAGGCGGGAATCGTCCGTCCGCGCCGCGGAGTCGGTGGGCGACATTGATCGCGGCCATGTGCTCGAGCTGCCACACGTCGCCTGCGATCCCTTCGACCATATGGGCGCGTACGGGGTCCTCGCCGTGGCGCATGGTGGGTGGGGAATGCACGCTGTCGCCCCATCGCAGTCCCCGCTCTCCCATCTCCCGTGCCTCAGCGATCGCCGCGGGCGGAACACCAACGGCGCTGGCATGGATCTCGATCTCGTGACGATCGGCGGCCAGCGCCCGCAGGTGAGTGCGCCAGGTCTGCAGCGGGATTTCGCCGCCGCCGTAATGGGGTTCGTAGGTCGGATGCCCCCGCAACAGCAGCTGCATGTGGTCGGCGGAGGCGTTCTGGATGCGTTCAAGCAGTCGCAGCTTCCAGCTGGGCAGCCTCTCCATCCCGGGTATCGGTTCACTCATGCTTGTCCCTTCCTGAAAGAGATTGGTATTCGGTCGTTTCCGGCTGCCAGAGGCTGCCGAGATCGACGGTCATGGTTCTTGTCCGTGGTCGACCTCGGCCACCGCCGACGCGGGCGTCGGGTCGGTCGTGGTGTCTGCGGCTTCGAGTGCTGCGGGCGGGTCGCCGGTCAATCCGGCGGCCTCGATCGCGGCGTTGATTCCCGCGGCGTCGGGATCTCGGTCGGGGTCGGTGACCGTCAGCTGCGCTGAAGGCCGGTCGAGTGTGGTGAGGGCGTCGGCGGCGAGTGAGACCATCCGGTCCGGGGAAATCGGCATCTGGGCGGTGATGTCGTCGTGGGTTATCCCGGCGGTTTGCAGCACGATCACCGGCATCGTGATGGCGGTGAAGTCGGTGAGTGCCACCTGGTTCCAGCGCGCCGCCAGCTGCTGGTCGCTGTGTGTGGCGAACTTTGCCGCGACCGCGGTCGACCAATGCTGGGCGCCGCGCTGCCAGATCTGGTGGCGTTCTTCTTCGCTCAAGGTCAAGGCGTGCGACACCGCGCCCAGGCGCTGCCAGGTCATCCCCATCACCCGTCGAAACCGCGCCACCGCATCGACATTCAGCTCGCCACGGCGGGTATAGATGGCGGCCACACCGGCCATATCCTGCAAACCCCGCACCTCGATGCCCAACGCCTCGGTCAGTACGGCCCGATCGACCTGTCCCGACCCGAGCAGTACTTGCCCCGGCTGCCACTGCCTGTCACGCTCACCCGCGGCGCGAACATAGTCGATCCATGCCTTCGGCACACCGACCGCCAACGCCACATCCTCGAGCTGTTCGCGCGACCGCTCACCGATACGCAACTGCTGCACCACTTCTGGCGGAACACTCACGTGTCCGGCGTGACGGGTTCGCTCGAGGCGCTGCTGGTTGTCGTAGGCCAGGTTCTGCACGGCTTTGAGCAGTTGCGCCTGCAGCGGAGTCGGTGTATCCATCTCACCGGCCCCCACCTGCAGCAGAGGCCATCACTGTTGTTGTCGTTGTCGCTGTCACCGCTGCATCCCCAGATCAGGGATCGGCGACACATGCGTCGTGGGCGGATCTTCTTCGGGGCCGAAATCCATGTCCTCAGCGAGGGTTTCGCTGGTGAGTCCGGCGGCGTCGACCGCTTCTGCGATCACTGATCCCGCATCGGGGTCGGGGCCCGGATCGCCATCCAGATCAGCGAACTCGTGGGTGATGTGGGTGGCGAAACTCAGTTCCTCAGTCAGCCCCGCGATGTCCTCGACCGCGACTGACGACGACCTGCTCCGCGCTTGCACCGTCACATCGAGATCGTCGAAATCTTCGACGATGGCGGCGTCGATGATGTCGGTGTAGTCGGTGCCGGTGTCTTCGACGAACCGCTCGGCGTAGGCGTCGATCTCGTCGTCGAGTTCCTCGGACAACCCTTCGGCGCTCTTGGCTGCGGCGAATGCCGCGGCCGATGCCATCGCTTCGCCGGTTTCTCCGTGCGCGCTGAGGGTGTCGCTGAAACCGGCTGCGCGGTGGCGACTCTCGATGAGCAGTTCCTTGTATTCGACATCGAGTTCATGCAACTCGGCGGCGCGGGTCTCCCGGTTGGCGTAGGCGTCGATCTTCCACTCGTGGAGTTCGCTGTTCTGCTCGCGTTCGAGCTCGCCCGCTGCGTTGCGGCGGTCCAGATCGGCGTCGGCGCGTTCGGCTTGCCCCTCCTTGATCCACTGCTCCATCTCGTGCATCTCACTGCCACGCTCGATGCGGGCACGCACTTCATCGACCTTGGCGGTGTTCAGTTCCCGCGCCAGGCCCGCGGCCTGTCCGGCGTTGAACACGCGCTGGTGGTGTTCGATGACCGACCGCAACTCTTTGGCGTCGGCCAGCCGAATCCGCTGATCGGACTCCGCCCTCGATCGTGATTCCCCACCACGTCCCCGCATCAGAGCAGCGGTGGTGTGCGCGGTTTGCAACGCTTGAACGAAGCCCTGCCGCATCGCCTGACTGGATTCTTCGACGGGATCTCCACTCATGGCAGAACCCCCAATCCGGATAACACCCACGCCGATACCGCCGTGGTGCGGGTGGCGTGGGCGTACACCGCCCACCTGATCGGCGGCTGGTCCCCCGGTTGCAGGTCCACACCCAGCACGCGGCTGGCCGTAGTCGCGGTGTCGGTGGGATGGTCGTCACTGGTGATATGAGCCGACGTGGTGGTCGCGGTGGCGGAACCGCGCCACTGCTGCCATTGCGTCGGGCTCACCGGCGCCCACACAAGAGCAGCGGATTCCGCACGCCCAGCGAACCCGGGATCCATCAACACCCGCGCGGCACGAAACGCCACCCGCGCATCGGTTTGCTCGCTCGGGCGATAGCCGAACACGGTGCTCACCGCCGCGGTCAGGACTGCCTCGGCCGAGCACGGGTCCACCGTGTCGAAGGGCAGGGCGAAACTCACTGTGCTGCACTGTTGTTCATCGTTGGTGGCGGGGTGGGGTGTGTTCGCGGCGCAGGCTGCGGTCACGGCAGCGAGGGAGATGGCCGCGGTCAGGACTTTTGGTGGGGTCATGCCGGCTCCCGGTGTGGGTGTAGGAGGCCGCCGAGGTCGGTGGCGGACCAGTCGACGGCCTCGTGGCGGTTGCATTGTTCGGCGGCCGGGTTGTGCACTGGTTCGCTCACCACGTCCAGCACCAGCGCGCAGGTGCGGGCGGTGTGGTGCAGGTTCTCGACGTCGATGCCGCGGGTGCGGGCCATGATCAGGTGCAGGGTGGCCGCCTGGGCACCCCATTGGGTGCGGGCTTGCCCGGCCAGCCAGATCGCTTGTCGCGCTGAGGCTTCCGCAGCCGCAGCACCGGTGGCGATGACGGTGTCGCTGGCAAACCGGTCGTGCCAGATGACGCGCCCGTCGCCGCGGCACACGGTGAAGGCGTTCATCGTGGCGGCAGACCACAGCATCAGCCGCGGGCCCCGCGCCGCCATCGCAGCCAGCCGCTGATCGGCGCTGCGGCGAGCGGCTTCGATCTGGCGCAATCCTTCGTAGTCGATCCCGGCCTCGACCAGCAATGCGGTCAGAAATCGCTCGAAGGCGCGGCCGTCGGTGAACTTGTGCTCGACCGCGACCCGATCGAATTGGCGGGTACTGGTGAACCCGTGCAACTCGGCCGCACGCACACGCACGACCATCTCCGGTGTGACACCAGAGTGCGGGGCCGCTACTGACGGTGTGGTTTTCATTCTCGTCCTCCCGGGGTGGTGTCGAGGGGTGAGGGGGCGGGTTTGCTGTAGCGGCGCACGGCCATCCGTTCTCCGTCGAACGCCGATAACGCAGTGAGAGTGACGTTTTGGCCGCTTTGCGGGCTGTGTAACAGCAGGTCGCGGCCTTGAGCGTCGCGGCCGTAGTAGATGCCGACGTGATGGGAATCCGTATCGCCGGGCGCGGTGAAAAAGATCAGATCCCCCGGCGCCCGCTCGGCATACGGAACCGGTTGCGCGCTGGGGTGGTCTTGCTGGGCTTGGGTGTAGTGCGGCAACCGGATTCGCCCGCCCGAGGCCTGATAGATCGCATATAGTGTCAGGCCCGAGCAGTCGAACCCACCGCTGGTCGGACCGTTGGTGTCGCCGCCGCCCCACACATAGGGGGTGCCGATCCATTTCATCGCCGCCTCGATGACCGCGCGACCGAGGGCATTGGCGTGCGCGGGTAGTGGCGTCCCGGATCCGTTCGGCCCGCACCCAGCGGGTGAGGACCCGTCCTGGGTGGAGGGCATCGAGGCGGTGTCGATATCGGCGAACATCGCATAGAGCCGTTGCGCTAAATCCAGTTGCGCCCCATAGGCATTCGGTGCCGATTGTTCGATCGCCTGCGCCAGATCGGCCGGTGACATGTGGGCGGCGGCGGGCCCGAGTTGGGCGGCGTGGTCGTAGAACCAGTTGATTTGGTAGATCGGGTTCATCAAGGTGGCGATACCGACTGATCCCCAGACGCTGGCACGCATCTGGTGCGGGCCGAGCGAGTCGTGGTCGTAGCCCAAGCCGTCGTTGCTGTAGGTCAGCGATTCCGGCACCGCGGGGTTGGCCAGGTTGCGGAAGGTGGATTCGGTTGCGGCGGCGATCAGTTCGGCGATGATGATGTTCTGTGTCATGCCGCGTTGTTTGCCGATCGCGACACCGTTGCGGGCCAGCTGTAACTGGCGTTCCGACAGCCCCGCCACCGATTGTCCGGTGGCACCGCTGACCCCGGCGGCACTGTTGGCCAGTGGGGCTGCACACGAACGGGCCGAGTCGACGCCGACAACGATCAGCAGTAGTATGATCAGCGCGATCGGTAGCGAGATCGCTGTCGCGATCACGGTTTTCGAGGTTTCCATCACCTACTCGCTTCCCCTGCTGCAGGCAGGTTGTCGAAGCGGCGGTTGGTGTTGTGGATGTCGGCGGCACGCTCGGTGGGGGTGAACACCAGCCGGAACGGGATGCCGGGTTCGTTGGCTTCGCCGGTTTTTAGCAGGAAACAGCCTGTGCCGGGCGGGGTTTCGCGGCGTGAGGGGTCCAGGTCGTCATCTGAGGGTGGGCGCGGCGCCGCCCATGAGGTGACCAAACGCTTCTCGGTGTCGGTGATGCCGACCGCGTTGCGGATGCGGTTGATCTCCTCCGGCCCCACCGGTCCGATCAGTTTCGCGCGTGCTCGCTCGAAGAACCCGAGGGCTTTGGCTTGTACGCCAGCGGAGTCGAAGGCGGCGAGATCTTTGATGGTGTGGCTGCACATGATCAGCCCGGTCCCCAGCGCGCGATTCAGCCGGGTCAGGGCATCGACGCGGTCGACCATGAACTCCCCCACGCCGAGCACACGCCAGATCTCGTCCATGACGACTTCGAACGTTCGCGCCGGGGCGAGCCCGGCATCAGCGAGGGCGTGCGCGGCGGCGACCGCGCCGAAACCCTCGCTCCAGCAGACCATCAGCACCGCCGCCAGGAGCTTGGTGTCGCCTTCGGGGATGCGAGAGACATCCACACACACCGCGGGGCTGGCCAGATCCAGGCGGGTGGTGGTCGGCCCGTTGAAAATCGCACCGAAGGGCCCTTCGACCAGCGCGCGCAGGGACCGGCGCAAGGTTTTGGTGCTGGCACGGTAGGCAGGTTCGTCGTCTTCCTCGGCGAACTGGCGCAGTTGGTCGCCACCGCCGGCGATGACCTCGAGCAAGTTCGACAGCAGCGGCGGGTATTCGTAGCTGAAACCACCTGCGGGGCTGTAGAGTTCGCGCAGCCCGGCGGCGAGGAGGACTTCTTCGTAGTCGGCGACGCGGGATCCGCGTACGAGTTCGATGAGCCCGGCGACGATGTTGACCTGTCCGGCTTCCACTCGCGCGGTGACCTGGCGGCGCTGGTCGGGGTCGGTGAGTCGTGCGACCACACCACCAAGGGCGCCGACATCGAGCGGGTTGATGGTGCCGTGCCCATAGCCGACGTCGACGACCTGCCCGCCGAGTTCCACGACGAGGTCGCGGTAGTCGGGTTTGGTGTCACCCATGCACAGCACGGTTTCCCCGGCCGCGACCGCGCCGGTCACCATGCGCCGGATCAGGCTGGATTTGCCGAAGCCGTTGAGTGCCAGGACGAACGCGATCGGGGCGGTGATGAAGCCGCGCAGAAACCAGCTCATCGGGTCGAAATGCACGGGCGCGCCGGTGATGTAGTGCGCGCCGACCGGGGTGCCGACGGTGGGGGCGCTGGCACCGACGGTGAATGGCCACAGCCCACCCACTTGCACGGTCGTTGCACGCCATTCCGGCATGCCGGGCACTACCGCCGCGCGGCCACCGCCGAGCCCACGATAGCCGCGATCGGTCAGCGCCAGCAGCGATCGATCGAAGCCCTCGCGGCCGGTTCCCTCCCCGCGGCGGGCCGCAGTGGCCCGGCGATGATCATCGCTGGATATCGCCAGCCGTGCCCGCCAACCACGCAACCCAGGCTTGGCGGCAGACGTCTCGATCGCGGCGCGCGCCCGCGGTGTGAGCACCCGGACACCAGCGACGGTCTCGGTGCGCGCGGGCCGAGAAGACTTGGGGCTGAACCCGTTCAACTCGACACCCGCTTCGAGATAGAGGTGTGCTCGGGCAAGATCAACCCGATCCCGAGGCTGGCGGCGAATGCGGCGGCCTGGCTGCCGTAGCAGCGGCGGACCCCCAGCCGGGAGGCGGCGGCCATCGCTTTCACCGACGCCTCGATTCCGGGCAAGTCCCCGTCGAGGTGATCGGTGATCGTCACCAGCACCCCGAACCGGGTCAAACCGGCCCCACGCGCCTGCTCCTCCCGGGCGGCTTGGGTATTGCCGACCCGGATCCGCGCCGAGGCCGAGGCGATTCCGCGTTCGGTCTGCTCAGCCGCGACCGCGTCACGAAAATCCGAGTCCACCAACGTGGTTGCTTCAGCAGCCGAATGCAGCCGGTAGACGATCGCCACCCGTTTGCGGGGCACGTCCGCTCGTGGGCGCAGTAACTCCTCGAGCACGGTTTCCATGACCGCCCCGCGCGGGGCGGCGTCCATTTCCCAGGTAATCGAGCGGGCGCCGTCGTGCAGGTAATGATCCCAGCGGTCCCTGTGCGCCAGTGGGCCGACCGAATCCCAGGACTGCGTGCGGACGATCTCGGCGCCAGCGGCTTCGACATCGCGTTGGGAGGCGAGGTCGTAGCGGGTGCGAACCAGCCCGAGGACCTCCCACGCCTGCAGTGGTGTCGCCGGGAGTCCCGCACGAGCCAGCTGGAATAGGACTCCTTGCAGGCGTTGCCCGATCTCGCGGGCCTGCTCGGCCTCATCGCGGCGGATGCGGCCCTTGCCGATCGCGCGGTAGGTGATCGCGATGCGCGCCTCGATCCGCACCCCGACACCACCGATATCGGCGGCGGCTTCCCGCATCACCGCCTTCGCATACGCCGGAGCATCCGGTCGCACCAGGCGGGCGACCTCCCGGGCCTGCTTGAGGCGGGTCTCGACCACGTTGTCCAACACCGCGGTCACCGCGACGACTTCACCACCGCGACTCTGAGTCGCCAGGAACTGGCCGTAACCTTCGACCCAGGCGTCGATCTGAGTTTGGTCGACGAGCTCTTTACCGCGTGGGATCACCCGCAGCACCACCGTGTAATGGTCGCTGCGGCGGATGTGGAGCATGGCGAAGCGTTTCCCGCCCGCCGTCTCGTATTCCGACAGCCGCGAATCCGCCAGCAGTCCAGGCAGTTTCGCGATGCCCGGGATCTTGGAGAATCGTCCGGATTGGTAGACGTGCTCACCGCGGGCCGCGGCAGCGGCGAACTGGATACGCAGCAAGGCGATCTCCCAGCCGGTGCGGCCGTTACGAGTGATCGCCAGTGGGGTGAATACCAGTGCCGAGGCCGCGACCAAGCTCGCGGCCACCGACAGTGACCGGGTGATCATGAACCCCACCATCACGGCGATGATCAAGGCGAGACCGAGCATGGACACACCCCAGGTCAAGCCGAAGAACCCAGCAGAGCGAGGGCGTTCCCAGCGACCGTACATGCGTGTGGTCATCGCTGAACCTCCCCCGGCCCCAACGCATCCGGATCCAGACCGCCCTCCGCGGCGTCTCGTGTCTGAGTCTCGATAGCCGAAGCCCCCTGCTTCCCCAGTTGCACACCCGCCATGACCGCCGCGGCGACCCCGGCACCGGCTCCACCACCACCGGCCGCTTCCCCGCCGCTGCCTGCATCGGACCCGTTCGACGACTTCGCCGCTGCGTCTGCGGGAGGCGGTGCACCACCACCATTCGAACCCCCACCTGAACCGCTGTGGCTGACACCTGAACTGCCCGCCCCAGAGGGCGAGGCACCGTTGCCACCACTGCCATCAGGCAGTGGGCGACCCCCTCCACCACCACCACTTGGTCCAGGAGGGTCCCTGGGTGGTGGTGATCCGCCGCCCGGGTCGTTCTCGCCTTCGCTGACCTTGCGTCCTCGCGAGCGGTCTCCCAGCGATGCCATCGCTACACCGGCAGCACCGCCCGTCAACACGGCCGCCGCGCCGCCCCCACCTCCGAGAGTCGCCACCGCGGGTGCGACCAGCCGGATCAACGCGGGCAAAACGATCACTGTCATGACCAGCAAGATCAGACCTAGGAGCACCAGCTGTGGATCCTTCTGATCACGCCCGGCCACGGTAAACGCCATCGCATAGATCAAGGCCCCGACCGGTTTCCATAACACGAACGCCAGCGACCAACTCAGCAGACGCTTGTATGCCTGGGAACCTGGCCCTGTCCCAGAAGCAGCCGCCGCGATCGGGATCACGGCGACGACCAGGATCAGCAAGGCTTGCCGCAGCACCAGCATCACCAGCTGTATGAGCATGCTGATGATCCCGAGGAGGAACAGCACGAACAAAACACCAGTTCCCAATCCGGAGTTGTTCGTCCTGAGATCAAATTGGGTCAGCTCAGCGACGATGTTGTGGGCGTCGCCTCGGGATGAGTCGAAGATCACCCACTCGGCAAAGGCGTCACCGGCGCGGGTTCCGGCGGTGATGACCGCGGCGAAGGCCATTGAGGCGAACACTGCCCGGCCCAACATCAGCAGGCTTTCCTGTGCCTCCCCAGCGACCCCACCACGTTTGGCCAGTGCGAGCCGTGCCGCCGCGAACATGATTCCGCAGGTGAGCAGCAGCACCTGGAGGCCGCTGGTGTATTCCCGGATGCCCGACAGTGTCGGTCCGAGTCCTCCCTGGTTGTCGGTCAGTTGCGGTGAGGGCAGCGCTGTCCACCAGGTCATGACGAACCGCAGGATGTTGCTGAAGCTCTCCGCGAATTGCGCGACTATGTCGTCGAGGGCCGAGCCGGCCGCGTCGGAGGCGGCCTGTCCGAGCTGTTCGCATGCCTGTTGCGGCCCCAGTGGCATGTCGCAGACATCGGGGATGTGCAGCTGGGTTCGCCATGTCGTGATCGCGGTGACCGGAGTACCGGCGAGGACAATATCGGTCACGACAGGCCCTTCCAGGTTCCGAATCCGGTCAAAGATGAGACGGAAGTGCCTGGGCCCCAGAGTGTTTCGATGTTCTCTGGCACTCGCACGCGCCAGTCGCCGTCGATCCACACCATCGGCCAGGTCGAGATCGTGTAGCCGATGTCGTTGTGCGTGGCGAACTGCACCAGGGCGAGGTCGTCGCGGTAGCCGGGTTGGATCCGGACGCCGTCGGGAACCACGACGTAGCGGGCGGCGTCTAGGGTGCGTTCGCGGGAGCGGGCGAACCGGTCGAGTAGCGCTTGCCCTCCGCCGTAGTAGCGTTCGCGCACGACTCGCTGCCAGACTCGGTCGGGAGCGGCTAGCGCGCGGGCGAGCGCGTCGGCGGCAGCCAGTGCCGCGCCTTGTGGAGTGTGGGCGAATCCTGTTGCGATGCCGTCATGAATTCGGACCGGTCCGTCGCTGCCCGATGCCGGCAGTGCCGCCCCACCCCAGCCGCGCTGCCACTGCATCCGAGCGGGCGGGGTCCTCAGGTAGTCCGGGCTGGCGGGGTCGACGCGGGTGCTCGGATCTTGCGCAAGCGCGACACCGGATTCGTCGTTGGGCACCTCGAGGCGGTTGCCGAACAGGTCTGTCGTCGGCGGCCGGGGAATTGTGGTCGGCGGCAACTCGGGAAAGGTGCGCTCGGTCGGTGCGGGGGTATTGCCGGGGTCGGCGGGGAGGTCGCGAGAGCTGTTATTGGTGATGGTCAGTACGAACACCGCGATCACCACGGCGGTGATACCGGTGAGCAGGATGATCAGCAGGCGATGAGATCTCATGAGTTGGGCTCCTCAGCGCGGGGTGAACGCGACGATGTCGGCGGGGAGCACCGCAGCGGTGGTAACCGGTGGTGAAGTCGCGTCCTCGGGTAGGTGCAGCCGCCAGTCCCCGCCTTGCCACAAGACGTGGGCGTTGTTGCGGGTGATGGAGTTGTCGGGGTGGATGCTGTAGATGTCGACGGCGGCGTCAGCGAGGGTGTAGTGGGCGATCACGTAGCCCGCGACTTTCGGTGCGCCGCTAGCGATCGGTGCTGTGATCGAAACCTGGGCGCGGGCGGTGGCCCAGCTGTCGCGGCCCGGTCCCTCGGCGAGCATGCGCTGGCCGACCGCGGGCCATTGGCTGTCGGTGGCGATCGACATCCGCACCGTCGAGTGGATCGCCGCCAGCGCCGCACCTACCGGTGAGCGGTCGAATCCGCTGGCTACCGGTCCGTCGATGCGCTCGGGGCCTTGGTCAGCGACTGGTAGGTCCACGCCTTGGAAGCTCTGCCAGCGCAATCCGGTTGGCGCGGTGACGGTTACGGTGGTGCTCGGCTGTGCGGATCCGTTGGTGTCCTGGCCACTGCACGCGAGCAGGCCCGCTACAGCGAGCGTTCCGGTGAACACGAGCAGTGCCACGACGCCGATCCGGTGTGTGCGGAAGGGGTTCACGGGGTCGGTCTCCTTCGATCGGTCAGGTGGGCAGGACGGTGATGGCGAGAGAGCTGGCCGACCCGAGCAGAGCCGCGCCCAGCAGTGCGCCGAGGAGTCCTTCGACGCTTTCTTCGCGGTACATGCGGATCGCGAGCAGCCCACCGACCCACACCGCGCGGGCGATGCACAGCAGCAGCACGAACCACATCAGATAGCCCAGCAGTTGAGTCAGCGGCGAAAGCACCTGCGCAGGAAGAGGTTTGGCGATCACACCGCGCCGCCGTGCTGTTGTTGGGTGCGGTAGGCGACCTCGAGCGCGGCCAGGATCGGCTCGCAGGCTTTGGCCGGCTCGGCGTAGGGCAAGGAATGTCCGGCGTCGGGGACGCTGTCGTAGTCGCCCCAGATCCGTTCGGCCAGATGCTGGGATCTGCTTGGTACGACGACCAGGTCGAGCTGCCCGGTCAGTACCCAGGACGGGACAGCCCGCAAGACGCTGGCTGCCTCGTCGGTCAGCGCGGCGCCGCTGTAGACGGCGAGGTCGGCGAGCATCGCGTCGAGGTTCTCGAGGCGCGTCGCGCCACCGATGGCGTCGAACGGGCTGCGGTGCGGCGTACGGTAGCGAAGCGGTGGCTCGAACAGATAGGTGGTCAGTTCCTCGAGCAGGTGACGCGCTGCGCGTTGGGAGCGCCTTGTCTTGGCGTGGATGTCAGGGGTTGGGCACCAGGGGAATTCGGGGCAGCCGTTGAAAAACACGATGCCCGCCAAGGCGCGGGCACGGCGTGGGTACTGCGCGGCCCATGCCTGCACCAGCAGCGATGCCACCGAGTGCGCGACCAGCACGACCGCTCCGTGAGCGTGGGCGAGAACCGTGTCGAGGTCATCGACCAGCGTCGGCAATATGGTTCGGCCCCCAGGGTCTGGATGCTCGGAAGTGCCGTGTGCGCGCTGGTCGTAGACGATCTGGGCGATGACGCCCTCGAGTCGCTGATGCAAGCACTCGGTCAGCGGCGTCCAGTAGGTGGAGTCGGTGAGCATTGCGTGGACATAGACCACGCTCGCCGGAGGATGCGCCGGGCCCAGGCGTGCAGCCGAGAGCCGCAGCCCGTCGGGGGCCGCGATGGTGAACGGACTCGCGTCGCGATGATGGGCCGAGCGATGTTCGTGCGCGGCGTTCGCCGCAGACACGAATCGGGTGTCGGCTCTCCAGGCACCGGGTGTGGCTGGCGACGGTTGGGGATGAATCGGGAAGTGGCGCATGGGTTATGCGCCTCCGGTGACGACGGCGTTCATGATCGTTCCGGCGCTGGTGGCGATGATGCCGCCGACCAGAGCGCCGAGGATGATCTTGGGGGACTCGACCGCGCCGCCGTGGAATCGCTCCCATCCGAATTTCCCACCGGCGTAGATCAGCGACGCGATCCCGGCGAGCATGACGATCCAGGACAGATAGTTGACGAGGTTGATCAACTTGTCCGCGCCCGGCGGCGCTATAGGGGTCGGTTTGATCTCTTGGGCGAGCACGGTGATCGCCTCGCCGACCGCGTAGGCGGTGGTCATGGCGTTTTCTCCGAATCAGGTTGTGCAGCAATCGAACGAGTGGCTGCGAGATGGGTGATGATCTGGGTTCCGACGCGGTGCACGTCAGCGGGGACCGCATCGCGCAGCCCTGATCGGCGCGGTGACGGTGGGTCGAATGGCATATACTCGGCGAGTTCGGTCAGTTCACAGACGACAAGTTCGTCGTGCCAGCCGATCTCGTAGACGTGGCCAACCAGCTCGGTGACCACAGCGCGATACCGGCGCACAACAGCGGGTACCTTTCCCGGACGAGCCGCAGTGAGTACCAGCCCGATCACCTCCACCCCGTCGGGTGTCAGTCCGGCGTGCCATTCGCGGAGCCGTTCGGCGGCTGCGGCGAGTCCGGGCATACACAGCCGGGCAGCGATGATGACGTGTTGGGTGGTGCGCGGTGACGCGGGCCAGGCCAGACCGGTGTCGGCCGCCGGTGCCCACCACCGCGCCAGCGTCGAGGTCCCGGCACCACCATGTGCGCCGAGCACAACGAACAGCGGTGGATGCGCACCCGTGGTCGGCAGCGGTGCCTCCCGCACTGGAGCCAACTGTTCTGGCGTGGTGATGGTGCCCGGGTCGAGACGGCGTCTTGGGTCGCGGTGGTCTCGGTGTAAGTGCAGCGGTGCGGCCATCGCTCAGCCCCGCTTCTGAATGTTGGTGATAACGACGCCGTCTGGGGCAGAGCCGACGTTGATCAACTGCAGGTAGTCGATACGCTGCCCATCGGGGTGCCGCTCGACCAGATGTACTTCCGCAGTGCCCTCTGCGATCGGGGTGATCGCGACACAGTGGGTGGTGCCGATCGGGATCGAGGCGATGCCCGCTGCCAGCCCCTCCACGGTGAGACCAGCCTCGGGGGCGACCAGCCCCAAGGCGGTTTCGGCGCTGCGCTGTCGGTAGTAGGCGTGCTCGAAAGCCGCGATCACCCCTGGCAGGCTGTGGGTGTCCCCAGCGGTGTCGGTGACGGTCTGCCCCGACAGCCCGGTGCATGCGCCACCGGGTGGTGAGGTCGTTGTCGGAGGGCTCGCGGTCGACGTGGGGATCACCGCTGTCGTGTCCGGACGGTCAGCGATCGAGCTGATTCCCACAGCGATCAGCGCGGCGGCCACACCGAGTGCGCCGGTAAGCCCGATCCACACCCGCCGCGGTATGCCCGCGCGAGTTCTGCCGCTGGCGAGTTGTGGCGGGTGCTGGCTGATCCACTGCCATTCGGTGCCGCGCTCAGGTTTCGCGTCACCGGTGGCGGGGGAGACGGGTTGCAGGGCAACAGGTTCGGCGCGATGCAACCACCCCCCGCCATGATCGGTGTCGATATCGGTTCCGGTGTTGGGCATCTCGGTTCTCACCTCCTTGATGTGGTTGGCAGGCAGGGCGGGCCCTTCGGGCGGGCGGCCAGGGGAGAATCAGCCGACAAGGTGTGGGTACGTCAGGCGGATTCGGGCTCCGCCCGAAGGGGTCTAGGGGCCGGTGCTCGACGTCGGGCCCGCTGGTGTCACGGCACTGGTGCTGGGGGTGGGTGGTGCGCTCGTCGAGCGGGTTACAGATTGTGGTGGGGCTGAGGCGATCCCGGTGGCGGCGAGGTCACGAGCCAGGGCGGTGAACCAGTCGGCGGTGGCACGCAGCGCTGAGCGCCCGGACTGTGTGGCGGCCACGGTTTGGTAGGAGCCGTGGCGGCCGGTGGTGTCGCTGTACTGCGCGGAGCTGGCCAGGGTGTAGAGCTCGCTGTGGTCGGTGATGGTGCTGGTGATCGCGTCGAAGGCTTGATTGATCCAGCGACTAGCGGTCTGTGGCGGTATCAACTCCACGACCGCCGCGGCCAGCTTGGTGCCCAACGCAGCGATCGCCGCCCACGGATTGGACATACCGACAGTCGCCAGCTCGGCAACCGTCGCCGGTGTGAACACCTTCTGCGCCACCGACACGACAGCCCCGAGCCCGATCGTGCCGAGCTTCATCAGTGCCGAGAGGGCATCGGCAGGTGCTGGTGGTGTGGCGGTCGGACTGGACGCTTCGGCCAGGCGTTGGCCGAGAGATTTGCTGGGTTGATAGGACAACTGATCGAGGCTCGTGCCGCTGAGGTCCTCGTTGACCACATTCACCGCGGTGGTGTAGACCGTCGCCGACAACGCCTGCGCGACAGTGGAAATCGCGGCGATCGGGTCTCGCATATCCGACCGTGCGGCGATGTTGGCCACCGTGGTGACCAGCGGGCTCCCGGCCGGTGCGTCGCACGTTGCATCGCCTGCGACACACAGATCCGCGACTCGCCCGACCAACGTTCCATACCCGCTCGACCCCGCCGAAGGGGCGATCCCGATACCGGTCAGCGCTGGATTGCTCAGCGTGATCGAGGCGACCTTCTCCCCCGTCGTACCGGGCGCCGCGGTGGGTGTGCTCGCCTGGGGCAGGCCGGGCAATACCGAGCTATTGGCCGTGCGAGTCGGGTTGGCCAGCAACGCAATTCCAGCGACTCGGTCCGCAGCGACTTGGGCGTTGCCGGTTCCGACTCGTTGGGCGAAGGTCGAGACCGCGGCTGCGCCCTGGGCGTAGCCGGCTACGGCGATCTTGGTGTTGGGACACCGTGTGACGACCTCGGCGGCCATGTGCTCTAGGCGCTCCGCGGCGGCGGTGACTGCGGCGTCATACGGCAGGGCCTTCCCGTCGGCCGCTTGGCCGTAGGGGACGTAGGCACGCTGCACGAGATCGCCCGCGGCAGCGGCCAGCGGACCGAAGACCTGGCCCAACGCCCCGGAGTCGCTGACAATCCCGGCCTCCGGCGCTCCCTCCTCGCTGCCCTGCACCCCCAGCGCATACAGGCTGGGGCACTTCGCGCCGAGCGGGACACCGTCATCGGCGTGCACCGTGCTGACACCGGCCACCGACACGACGACCGACATCAGTACCGTCGCGGCGGCGCACCGCAAAGTCCGAGTCCTGATAGTGCAGGGATGCATGGGATTTCACCTCGATCTGTGCTCGTTGTGGGGCCTGCCCGCACCCCGGGCTAGGGGTTCGCAGGTGCGGGCAGGCGATTCAGGTGGTCTGCGGCCGCGGTGGTTCCGGGCGCCTGCTGCGCTCGGGTCGCCGGGCCAGGTAGTTGGCCAGCTGCGCGATGGCTTCGGGAGCGCCGTCGGTGGCGGTGCCGCTGTGGCTGTTCGGGTATTCCCGCCAGCTCAAATCGACTCCGAGAGAGCGGTATTCGGCGAACAGATTGCGTCCCATCGCTACCGGCACTACGGCGTCTTCGGTGCCGTGGTAGAGGTGCACGGGTACCTCCGGGGTCGCGTAGCCGCTGGCCTCATTCGCCAGCACGTACCGCCAGATCGGGTCGTTCCAGGGATCGGTGCGTTCGCACCAGTGCCCCAGCGGCCGGTTGCGATAGGTGACCAGCAGAGCCGCCGCGTCGAGTTCTCGAGCATGCTCGACAGCGCGGTGTCCCTCGTCGGTGAGTAGATGGTCTACCGGCAGATGGGCATACGCGCGCGCCAGCCCGATCAGCCCGGCCAACGCCAGCCCTGACCACGGCCCGCCATCGATCTCACTGATCAGCGCCCCGGGATCGGTCACGACAGCACCGGCAGCGACCCCACGCAGATCCAGGTCCGGCGCATACCGCGGATGCTGCTCGGCAGCCCAAATCGCGGCGCGCCCACCATCGGCGTATCCCCACACCACGCACGGCGCGCTCGCAGAGTCCAGGTCCGGCAGCGTGCCCACCGCGCGGGCGATGTCAAGCACGGCGTGTGCGGCAGCACGACCGGCTAGGAACATGTGCGGTCCCAACCCGGTGATGCCCAAGCACTGCCCGTCGGGCACCGCGACCGTCCAGCCGCGCTCGAGTGCGCTGTCTATGAACCCGGATTCCGGTTCGGTCCCCTCCCCCGCAAGCAGCTGCGACGGAGCACACCGCCCGCCGAGACCGTGGAATTCCGTGCAGTACACCAGGATCGGGCTGGGGTCGGCGGTGTCTGGTCGGTCCGGTGTGATCACTATCCCCGACGCCGGGATGGGGCCGTTGGACGCGGTGCGGGTGGCGTAGACGAGCTGCCACGCACGCTTCGCGCCGGGCAGCCCCGGGGTGGCTACGCTGCGGCACCGCTGGATCTCCCCCGGCTGGGGGGTGAAGTCGATTTCGGGGATGCTGTAGAAATCATCGATGGTGGTGGGGTCGGTCATTATCGGCTCCCGGCGATGTCGTGGGCGAGGGCGACCATCCAGGCGATACCCGAGTTGAGTTGGCCGTTGATGGCGTAGTTGTTGTGTCGGGCGACGGTGTCGGCGTAGCGAACCCAGATCGCAGGATTGAGTAGGTCGGCGTTGTCGGCGACGAGCCCACCCCACGCCGTGCCGAGTTGGTCGACGAGCTTGGGAACCAACCCGATCGGGTTCGCCGCGACGGTGGCGGTGATCTCGCTCCACCGCGCGCCCGCCGCGCCGATCTGCTCCGGGTTCGGGCCGGGTTCACGGGGATCGGCAGCCTCGATCAACCGGGCAGCCAAACCCAACTGCGGGGCATAGTCGACATCGCCCGCGCGGACCTGAAAGTCATTGAGCACCACAGTCGTCCAGGCATCACCGATTGCAGCGGTGAGCAAGGTATTCAGTGATCCGATGGCGGCAACAGGGTCACGCAGGTCGGCTTGGGCGGCGATCTCGGCACCCACGCGCAGCAGCGCCGCCCGATCCGGTGCCGAACAAGCCAGGTCACCGTCGGTGCAGATGTCGGCAACACGACCTGTCAGTGCGCCGTAGCTGGTCGCGCCGTCGGCGATGCCGCCGCCACCGGCGGGCGGGTTGGAGATCTGCACCGCCGACACCGCCGCGCCGCTGGTACCAGGCGCGGGGTCGGGTCCTGTCTGGCCCGGGCGGCCGGGGAAGATCGGCGCGTCCGGTGCGCGGTCGGGATGGGCATACAGTGCGATGCCAGCGATACGATCCGGCGCGACCGGCCCGACGCCCGCGCCGACATCCCGAGCAAACAACGACATCGCCTGCGCACCTTGGGAATAGCCGATCCCGGCGATCATCGTGCTGGGGCAGGTCTCGGCGATCTGGGAGGCAGCAGCGTCGAGCTGGGTACGGGCATCGGTCACCGACACCACATACGGGTCAGGCCCACCACCGGGGACCGCGCCACCGAACCCAGCGCCGTAGGGAATGTAGCTGCGCTGCACCAGACCGGGAGCGGCCGAAAGTACCGGCGCGATGAGCGCGCCAACGACTCCGGTGTCAGCGAGCAGGTCTGCGGTTGGCGAGGATTGCCCGGTGCCCTGGACGCCGAGCAAATACAGCGCGGGGCACCCGGATAGCGGCACGGCCTCAGCTGATCCGGGGGCAGTAGTGACCCCGGCCAAGCCCAGCATGGCAGCGGCGGCTACCGCCGCGGCAAGGACACATGCGCGGTTGTTCGCCTCTGCGGTCATGGTTGCCCGACTCCGACTCCAGCGCCGAACCCGGCACCAACCGTGCCCGCAGCGACCGCACCGACGACAGCGGCAGGGATACCGGCCGCGGCGGCACCCACGAACGCACCGGCCGCGGCGCCAAGCGCTGTTCCGGCCACGCCGGATGTCACCGTGCCGATGATCGGTACCGCCACAACGGTGCCGAGCGCGGCTCCGGCGATTCCGCCGATGCTGCCGCCGATCAGGCCACCGACCACTGCTCCAGCAGCAGCTACCGGCGCTCCCACGATCGCGGCGCCTGCGGCGCCACCGATTCCGGCACCAGCCAGGGTGGCGCCGCTGACACGGTCCGACCGTCCAGCTGGGATGCCGATCGAGTCCAACGCGGTCGCGACCTGAGCTTCGGCACCAGCGGCAGTGTCGTTGATGACATCCGCCCATTCCGCAGGCAGCCAGTCCGGGCGCGGGGTCTGCCACTGCCCGATACGAATCGTGTTCTCCGGCGGCTCAATCGGTGCTACTGGGGCTACGGGCGCGGGCAGATGCAATTCGTCGATCCGTATCGGCTCCACCGGCTCCTCCGGCGGTGGAGCTGGACGCGGGGTCGCCTCATTCCGGATCTCTGGCGGCTGCGAGTAGTACACCGGCGGCGCTGGCTGCGGCGGCGCTGGTTCAGGCTCCGGCGAAGGCGGCGGCAGGGTGGCTGTGCCGGGCTGCGCGGGGCTGGTGACACCGGGCTGGTCGGCGATTGCGACGAGACCCTCGACGGCACTGGCTGTCCCCGCACAGGTGGCCAGCACTATAGCCGCGGGTATCCCACCCGCGAGGATGACACGGCTGCCTCGGCCGATGCTGCTGCACAAATGATTTCGCCCTTGCACAGCACCTGCTTCAATTCGGTGATCAGGTATGCGGTGGCAGGGAATTCTGGTGGATTCGGGCATGCCAAATAACCCTTCGTCGTGAAGGCGGGGAATAGTGATTTACGACCCCGAATGCGCGGGGCGGATGCTGTTCGAGGTGCCTCCCAGCAGCGAATACTCTTCTGGGAGGCGGCTTCTCAACTCTTGCGTGTCAGATGAAGGGGGCGATGAGCGCCAGCGCCTGTGCTGCTACGGACAGGCCACTCGACAGTAGCGACAGAGCGTAATTCGCCCATCCGAGTATCACGTAGGGATCCATCTTTTTCCTTTCGAACGGCGTGGACTTGCATGTCCATCAAAAGCCTTGAAAGACAGAGAAATCCAGAGCTCGAACGCACCTAGATTGCGTTAACGCGCGCTGCGTAAAACTGCAAAGGGCTTCTAAGCGCAGCGTTTGCCAAAGGTTTTACGCAGCAAGCGTCAACACAAATTTCGAGACGGTTGGGGCGCCGAGTCCTCTAGCCTTCCTCCGTGACGTCATCTTCGTTGTGTGCCGAGCGAACCTCCTGGCGATGCGGCGCCTGCACACCGGCATGCACTGGCTGGCACTACGTGAGATTGAGCACATGTCGTCGCGCTACCCATGGCGAGCGAGACCGATGCGGTCGATGACTCGGAGTCTGAGTTCGAAAATGCTGTTCTGAAGGCCGCACCTGCGGACACCAGCGTCGTCGCCAGTAGCGACTCCAGCACGGCGACGGTGCCGACGTACCCGCCAGACCGAATTATGTTTCAGCACTGGCACTTTGGTGTACTTTTGGATGACTTCCATATGTCGCTAGGGGGCAACGGGGCCGCGTCTAGGTGGCTGGTTGGTCGGCAACATGGATCGGAGCAGTGTTATGCATGTCCATCATCTGGACGCTGGAGGTACCAGGCCTTTCGGTGGGCGGTTGATCGATGGTCGTCCGGGCGTTCTGCGGAGGGCCGTGGGGGCGTGCCACTGCCTGCTGATCGAGCATGCGACGGGATTGGCGTTGGTGGACACCGGCTACGGGGAGCAGGCCATGGTTCGACCTGATGTTTGGGTGGGCCAGAAGCTTGTCCGCCGGACCAACCCACTGCTCGACAACCCAATTGCCAAACAGGTAGAGGCACTGGGGTTCGCGCGCACCGATGTTCGCGACATCATCGTGACGCATTTGGACTTGGATCATGCGGGGGGTCTTGCGGACTTTCCGGCAGCGATCGTCCACGTCCACCAAGCCGAGCTCGATGCTGCGACAGGGAGCCGGCAGATGCGGTACCGGCCCATACAGTTCGAGCACGGACCCAAGTGGAACACCTACGCCGACTCCGACAGTAGCGACGAGAATTGGCTCGGATTCAGGGCGGTGCGCGAGTTGACAGGGCTGCCGCAAGGAATCCTGATGATCCCGTTGGCAGGACATACACGCGGGCATGTCGGGGTTGCGGTCGACACCGGAAAGGGGTGGTTTCTCCACGCTGGAGACGCCTACTCCTATCACGGCCAGATGGCGAACAATCCGTCCATGCCACTGGGGGCCCGCATATTTCAGTGGTCTGTTGACACTCAACGCCAGCAACGGGTCGACAATCAGAAGCGACTCCGGGAACTGGTACGCGATCATCGAGACGAGGTAACCGTCTTCTCGTCGCACTGCGCGTCCGAGTTCCAGCGATTGAGTACCGCAACCCGTTGATATAGCTGAAGGTACCGACGAAAGTTCACCGTTGCGCTCCCCATGCACGAGCAGCATCCTGCACTGCGCGCTAAGAAATTAACGATCCCTGGCCATTCCCCCAGACCCCGGTGCGCGGTTGCGGCAACTTGATCGGACCGCCGGTGCGGCGGCCAACACGAACACAAACCTCGGATGTTCGCTTCTCGCACAAGGACTGCTGGACATCTGCGCTACAGATAGCGCTACACCGCCATGGCTAGTGGACCGTCGACTGAGGTCAGGTGGTAGACCCACCACGGTCTAAATGGCAGCTCACTGGCATCGATAGACACCCACATCTGGTACTCCTCACCGGTATCGGCGTCCCTGATGACTGAGTACTCGAGAGACCGGGCCGGTGTCGCCAAGCTTTTCGGTAGTTCGGAATTCCAGAAGTCATCCCACTCCGGCACGTGGCGACAAGCATCGACGACGGCGTCGACTTCATGTTGTGGCACGATCCCCCGCGACATGAGCTTGAGTCCTTGTGTCATCAAGTGCGTCTCGAACCTCCAATTCACCAGCACCCGGCGAGCAATCGGCTCGTTCACCATCCACTCGATGATGTTGCGGCCCGGCGTCAATCCAGGAAATGCCTTGAGGTACTTACTATTTGCGGCCTTCACCCTGAACAGAGGCACCTCCTGAAGGCATGCCGGCCCCGGGTACGCCTCCAGAATCCGCAAATCCCGGGGCAGCAATGGGGCATCCACACCAAGGTGCGACGGTATGAGGTTGGTACGCGTGAGAGCCAGAATCGTTCGTCCCCACCAAACCGGTAGAGCCAAAGCTCCAACAATGGCTTCGAACGACTCGATGCTCAACGAACGCGTGCCGTTCTCGACCTTCTTGATCTGATCACCACTCAGGCCGACAAGACTGCCAAGGTCTTCGGGTCGATCCAGCCCGATCTCTATCCGGCGCGCTCTCAACCATTGCCCGACGGCCTTAGACATCTCTTCCAAAGTTCTTCTCCCCCTCGCGGATAGCCCCAGGACACGTTGTCCCCGTAGTGATCTTGACGGTCACCGCCCGGATGTCAAGACTCGGTCCATGGACCTCAAAACGAACCGCTCAGCCTACCTGAGTCCTCCCCACGACGGAAGGCAGCCGACAGACGAGGAGCTACCCCTGACTCGACACTCCCGTCACCACGGGCCCAACAAGCCCAGATACACACCGCAACAACATCTCCCGACCCTACCCACCACATTGCGCCTAATCCGAGATCACCTGCGACTATCCCGCGTCACCGCCCACGCACGACACGGGATCAGCCCCTCCTACCTCAGCCAAATCGAGCGTGGCGAACGCACCCCATCCATCGAGACACTCGAAATGATCATCGCCGGTTACAAATTCACACCGGTTCTGGCGCGTCACCTATGGGACCTACGGACTCCCGCACAGGATCTCCCGGCAGTGGAGAACCTTCGTCAGTGCGTCAGCGAGAATGTCGGACTCATGGCCTACCTCCATGACCTCGAAGTACGGGGAGTACTCGCGGCCTACGTGGATCCAATGTGGAATGTACTGGCCTGCAACGGATTATTCTGGTCACTCGCACCTGACCTCAATGAAACCAAGTGCATCCCGGCATGGCTGTTCAGCCCGATCGCCCGGACCGTCCTCCTCCAATGGCGTAGCGAGGCCGCCTACTCCGTCGCCACCATCAAAGGCGCTCTCGCACGGTACCGCGGCAGCGAACAAGCACATGCCCTCATACGACGGCTTCACTCCGACAAGGACTTTCAAGAATTGTGGTCCGGCACCATCGACGTCGCCTACGGCCGTGACACCAACCACCTCCTGCACGCGCGTAACCCCGCGACCGAGGAACTGGGCAGCTACCGCCTCTGCGTGGCGGACGTGACACAAAATCAGCACGTTCAGCTGATCACCGCGATCCGGACTCGCTACTCCGGCCCCAAGTTCTCCCAACCACACTGAAGGAGCCGGCGGCGAGCTCGCTGACCGGGCTCACCCGTCGACGGAACGTATTCAAGGGACTGTTGTGACGCTCCTGCGCGGGGCGGGAATCCTGCCTGCCTGCTGGGCCATCTCGGGAGAGGCTGTGCACGAAAGTTGACAGTCGAGACCATGGTCGGTCCCATGTGCTGCGTCCCGCGGGATCAGTCGTTGCGTTCCAGGCATCGTGGGTGTAGACCGGCATATCCGGAGTCCGGCAATTGCTGCAGGCCGGAGTCGACGACGTCGTCGGCACCCTCATGGACGAGAACATCAGGCCGCCGGCGCCGCCCACGGCCGGCGACTCGATGAAGCCGAACCGGCGACGACGGTCGGCGAACTCGGCAGGCAGCTGACCCGGCGCACCACACTCTACGACGTCCTCCTCGACCCACCCACGCTTTGCGGCCCACGCTGCTCGCCCGGCAACCGAGATGGCATTCGGCATGAAAACAGCAGGAAGACGGCCTCGTCGGCATCAGTCCCGGCGGCACCCCGGGCTCGGCTTCATCGGCATGGCTTTTCTCTGGACAGTCGTTCGCGTTTCGCCCGCTCCGAGGACGCGTACAGAGTGGCCGGATCACCCGGTCGGCGTGGAACGATCTCGCCGATCGTTCAAAGGGATGACCCAGTCCGACACCTTCAACCGTGTGCGGGTCGGCTCCGCTCGGCGACCCAGGCGGCGATCTGGGCGCGGGAGCTGAATCCGAGTTTGGTCAGGATGTGTTCGACGTGTCCCTCAGCGGTGCGCAGCGAGATGACCAGGCGGGTGGCGATGGCCCTGTTGGTCAGGCCGTCGGCGACGAGGTCGGCAACCTCCTGCTCCCGTCTGGTCAGCTTCGCCGGATCAGCAGCCGCGGCCCTTGGTTGCTCTCCTAGGGCGTAGTCGGTCGCGGCGTCGAGATCGAGTGCGGCGCCTTCGCGGTAGGCGGCCTCGAAGGATCGCTGGCTGAGCGTGCGACGGACGGCTCGCTCGCAGTCCTCATGGTGGACCGCCAGGCCCGCAAACAGTATGGAAGAGCCGCCAATCGCCTGAGATAGTGCCTGCGCGGCGCCCAGCAACACCGAGGCGCGTCGCGCGCTGCCCTCGGCGCCGACAACCCAAGCCAGACCTTCCAGGGCTATCGCGGCCATGAGCAGGTCTTTCTGTTGTCTGGCCAGCTGCAGCTCCTGCCGCAGCAGCTGCAGCGCACGGTCGCGATCACCCTGGCGCCACGCGGCAATCGCCGCCCCCCACAAGGCATATGACCGATGTGCGGATTCGCCGTGGGATTCGATGATCGCGAGGGCCTTCTCGAAGTACGAGAGAGCTGCTGCGCTGTCCTCCCGGAATGTGTGCACCCATCCGAGCCCGAGCAGGGCCCAGACCTGCCCGTAGACCTCACCTTGTGCAGTGAACGTCTCGAGGGCCGCCTCCGTGGGAGCGCGGGCGCGCGCAGAGTCAGCGATGCGGACCGCGTGCAGACCTTGGGTGAGGTTCACGAACGCGTGCACGATCGGATGCTCGGTCTGTTCGGCGAGCGCCTGCGCCTGCCTGAGCAGTGCGGATGCTGCGGGGAGATCGTCCTGGGATTCGGTCACCAGGCTGGCGCGCCACAGTGCCTTGGCGCGTGCGGGCGTGGCAGTGGCGGGTGCGCCGGCGAGGGCGCGGTCGAGCCAGTGCCGAGCCTCACTGAGCTGGCTTCGGGAGAACCAGAACAGTTGCAGGGCTGCCGCGAACGACAACGCGGCGTCGGATCCTGCTCGGGTGTCGGTCAGGCAGAAGTCCAATGCCTCGCGCAGGTTCGGTTGTTCGCGGTCGAGGCGGGCGATCCAGTCGAGTTGTCGAGGGCTGATCCAATCGGCCTCGGCGTCCTCGGCGAGCTGCCGATACCAGTCCAGGTGCCGGCGCCGCAATTCCAGGTATTCGCCGGCTTCGTCGAGTTTGTCGCGGCCGTAGTCACGGACCGTCTCGAGCAGCCGGAACCGCACCACCGACTCCGACTCCTCGCGATTCAAGATGGACTTTTCGACCAGGGCGGTGAGCACATCGAGCAGATCCTGTGCTCCGAGGTCGTCTCGACACACCTGTTCGGCGGCGTCGAGTTCGAAACTGCCGGCGAATACCGACAGCTGGGCCCACACCTGCTGTTCGGCCGGGGTGCACAGCGAGTGACTCCAGTCGATGCACCACTGCAGGGTCTGCTGGCGGCTCGGCGCGCTGCGGCTGCCGCGGGTGAGCAGCGCGTACCGGTCGGTGAGCCGTTGCAGGATCTGTTCGGGTGACAGTGCTGGCAGCCGGGCTGCCGCCAACTCGATGGCCAGCGGCAGCCCGTCGAGGTGGCGGCAGATCTCGGCTACCGCGGCGAGGTTGTCCTTGGTGAGCGCAAAGCCGGGCACCGCGGCGGCGGCTCGTTCGACGAACAGGCTGACCGCGTCGTAGCGGGGCGCACCCCGCAGCGACGGTTCCCGATCTGGATCGGGAACCGTCAGCGGCCGCACCCGCAGTACGGATTCCCCGCCGATGCCCAGCGGCTCGCGGCTGGTGGCGAGGATCCGCAGCCCCGGGCACGCCCGCAGCAGAGTCTCGGCAACCTTCGCTGCCGCATCCACGATTTGTTCGCAATTGTCGAGCACCAGCAGCAACTGCTTTGGCGCCAGATATTCGATCAGCACATCGAGCACCGACTGTCCCCGCGGACGCAACCCCACAGCGGCAGCGATCACCCCCGGCAGCAGGCCACCATCGTGCAGCTCGCTGAGCTCGACCAACCACACCCCGTCAGTGAAGTCGCGTCGCGCACCGGTCGCGACCCGCAACGCCAGCCGGGTCTTGCCCACCCCACCGATCCCGGTCAACGTCACCAGCCGCGAGCTCGCCAGCAGGCTCTTGGCCTCGGTCAATTCGGCGCGGCGGCCGACGAAGCTCGTCAGCTCCAGAGGAAGAGACGCCTGTGCGCTGACCCACGAACCAGACGGTGCGGGCCCCCGAACCGGCGAGCGGCCGGTGGCAAGTGGAATCAATGGAATCGGGGTTCTGTCTGGCTGCTCGGCACCCGTTGTGATCCGCACCGCCATCTCATCGACCGGCCACCCGCGCTCGACCTGCAGTTGCTGCAACTGCTCGCCGAAGGCCGCCGCGGCGGGCCGCTGCTCGGGAGCGCGGGCCATGGCATGTTCGATTGCGGTCGAGATCTCTTCGTCGATGCTGTGCTCGCGCAGATTCGGCGTCGGCTGCGTGGTGATCCGCAGAAACTGGGCCACCATCTGCTCCCCGCTGCGTCGCTCGAACGCCGCATGCCCGGTCAACGCGGCGAACAAGGTAGCGCCCAGACCATAGACATCGGCCGCCGCGGTCGGCTGTTCTCCCGCCAGCACCTCCGGTGCGGTGAACGCCGGCGAACCCGTTATCGTGCCCGTGGCGGTACGAAATCCGTCGGCGATACGCGCGATCCCGAAATCGGTCAGTGCCGGCTCACCGTAATCGGTGATCAGGATGTTGGCGGGCTTAACATCCCGATGCACGATGCCGAGCCGGTGCGCGGTCTCCAGCGCCCCGGCAACCTTCACCCCCACTTGCAACGACTCCTGCACCGACAGCGGACCGTAACGACGGATTCGGGCGTCGAGGGAATCCTGCGGATAGTAGGGCATCACCAGATAGGGCAGACCGGATGCGGTGGTGCCGACCTGCAGTACTGCCACGATGTTCGGGTGCCCGGTCAGCCGGCCCATCGCCCGCTGCTCCCGAACAAACCGCTCCCGGTTGCCCTCCGCGAGGTCGGCGGTCAGAATCTTGACCGCCACAGTCCGATCCAAGGCCGTCTGGGAGCACCGATACACCACGCCGAAGCCGCCGCGACCGATCTCCTCGGCGTCGGCGAATCCAGCTTCCGCCAGCTCCACCGGGACCGTGGAGATCACCTCGCGCTGAGTTTTGAACGAGTCGATTTCACCCATATACAGGTCCTGCTCGATGGTGTACCTCAGCATATAGCGCCAGACCAGTGCAGTGGCGTCGCCCTTGGCCCCCGTATCTGCAGCCAACTGAGGGTCTGTCCTGACCTGCAATATTTTGGGGCACGCGTGTCGGCAAGAGTGCTAGCTGGTGGGGTCGATTCCCGCGGTCGGGCGGGTGCTTGGCGGGTAGTGGCCGATGATCCCGCTGTTGGCTTTTCCGCAGGCGCCGTTGGCGAAGTTGATCCATGGTCCGGCACCGGCCGACCCGCTCGTTCGGGTGCCCGACCGCGATCTCGTCTATGTGGAATCCGTCGACGAGGCAGTCGCCGGAATCGACGACGGCGCAACGGTTCTCGTCCCCTGGACGATGGTCGACGCGGCGGCCGTGGCCATGACGGGGCCGAAATTCCGGGCGGTCTTGCGGTAGACCAGGTTGCCCAGGGTGTCGGCGCGATGGGCGCTGATCAGTGCGACATCACCCTTGATCGGGTATTCGAGAACGTATGTGCGCCCGTCGATTTCGCGGATCTCCTTGCCCTCGGCCAGCGGTGTGCCGACCCCGGTCGGGCAGAAGAACGCACCGATGCCCGCACCCGCCGGCGCGCATTCGCTCGGCGAGATTGCCCTGTGGGACGACCTCGAGTTCGACCTCGCCCGCGCGGTACAGCGTGTCGAAGACATACGAGTCGGTCTGTCGTGGGAAGGAGCAGATCACTTTCCGGACCCGACCGGCCTGCAACAGGGCGGCCAGCCCGACCTCACCGTTGCCCGCGTTGTTCGAGACGATGGTCAGATCCTTCGCGCCCTGGCGGATGAGCCCGTCGATGTTGATTGTTCAGCAGCAGACTCGGTGATCGCCGTGGGTGCAGTGTTGGTAGCAGCCGGCGTCGCATCCTTTCGTGTGCGGAACAGCGTCACCGGGGAGGCCATGCCCAGGGACTGATGTGGGCGTTGGGTGTTGTAGCTGTGCACCCATTCATCGAGGGCGGGCTGCGCGGCTTCGATTGTGGCAAATGGCCCCACTTCGTCGAGCAGTTCGCGTCGCAGCGTTCGGTGGAACCGCTCGATCTTGCCGGTGGTCGTCGGTGATCGCCGTTTCGTCAGGCGGGCGCTGATGCCGTGCTCGCGGCAGGTGCGCTCGAAGAGCACCTCGACGGGTAGCGGGCGGGTGAACCTGCCGGTGAACTGCTTGCCGCTGTCGGTGAGGACTTCGAAGGGAACGCCCCATCGCCCCATCGCGGCGACGAACGCTGCGCACACGGCCACACCGGAAGGCTTCTCGAGCACGGTGGCGACGACGATGAATCGTGAGTGGTCGTCGATCCCGGTCAAGATCTTGCATTCGCGACCTCCTACCAGAAAGATCCCTCCGACCAGGTCGAGCTGCCACAGGTGCATCGGAGCTTCGCGTTCCCACCGCTTGTAGATTCGTTTGTGTTGCTGTTCTTGAGGATTGATCAGTTCGTTCCTGGTAAGGGCTCGGTGGACAGGGCACGATTGCCGAGTTCCTGTCGCAGCTCGTGCGCGATGCGGCGTGCTCCCCACCGGCGGTGCTGTCGGCGCATCTCACAGACGGACGCTTCGATCACGGGGTGCGTGCGGCGCACAGCATGGTGGCAACGATCGCGACCGGGACAGCTACAGTTCCGCTAGGTGATTGCGCGTGAGGCTCACCGGTGATGGTGACCTCCGATGTCGGGACGCCTCCGGCAAGGGTGCGCGCTGCACTTCCATCGGTCCACCCG
This sequence comes from Nocardia sp. NPDC050412, assembly GCF_044458825.1. Taxonomy (NCBI): domain Bacteria; kingdom Bacillati; phylum Actinomycetota; class Actinomycetes; order Mycobacteriales; family Nocardiaceae; genus Nocardia; species Nocardia sp. NPDC050412. The sequence goes on along the minus strand of NZ_JBITIJ010000027.1, from coordinate 34,207 downwards.
AGGCTGTCAACAGCACGCCAATTTTTCACGTGCTGCCGACATTGTTAACTTGAAGATTCTGGGATCGTATCCCCCGCAGGGTTCGACGGACCTGCGGAGTTGGCCACCGTGGCGGTGAGGTCAGGGGGTTTCCCGCGTCGTCGGTAGCGTCAAGTCGACCCTGCGGCGAGGACGTTCACCAACTCGTCCGCCCATTCGGCGTCGATCGCTGTGCGCCGGCAGCCCGGCGCCAGAAGACAGCCGCGGTGGCGGTATCCGGCATCGATCGAAGTTGTGCTTCCGCTATGCCGTCGCCTCGAGCCGAGGCGCCGCGTTGTCGTTACGGATGACAGGGAACAGGTTGGGTCAGGTCTTCATCCCTGCCGCGGCGGGAGTCATGTTGTCCAGCACAGGTATCGGGGCAGCGTTCGTCACGACGGGAGCTTTGTTGTCCGCCGCGGCAGCATCGACGTGGCGCGCTCATCCTGACACCGCCGCACCCAGAACCCGCATCGAGAAAGACTGGGCAAGTACAACTCAGCCGTTTCCAAGGTCGAAGTCGAGGCTTTCCACCAGCACTCCGAATGCACGGTCAGTCCGGCGCTGCAGCCTCTTCCCGGCCCAGTAGTCATAGTCGAATGGGACGTAGGTCGACGCGAGGCCCGCAACACCCTCCGCGATGTACCAGCCGACCTCCGCGATCAGCCATATGGTGTTGGATTTCGTCATCACGTAGCTACCTCAATTGTCGAATGAGTAATTCGGTGAGTTGGCGATGGGCCGGCGCGACCACGACGCCAGGAATGCAGGCTCGACGACAACGTCCATGTCAAAGGCTCTGATGATCTGAATGTCCTGCCGGCCCACCGTGCTCGAACTCAGTTGCGGCGCTGAGCTTTCCAGTCGTGTCGACGTGCCTCGCGGATCGCCGGCGCTTCTGGGCCCGGAACGACGGTGTTGCGGATCGTGCCGAGTGTCGCGACGGTCATCTCGACCACGTCGCCGGGCTGGAGTGGCTCCGGCGTGCGCGTACCGGAGCGACCCCACAACTCACCGAGACATCCGCCATTGCCGAGGGTTCCGGATCCGAGGACGTCTCCGGCCCTGACCCACGTCCCGCGTGACGCTTGGGCCAGAAGTTCGTCGAACGACCAGCTCATGTTGCGCAGGTTGTCCCGGCCGATGACTGTGCCGTTCACCGACACAGTCCCGTCGAGGTCCAAGAGGCCGTCGGCAGTCAGAAATGGATCGAGTTCATCGGCTGTGACGAGGAACGGGCCGAGCGTGGTAGCGAAATCCTTGCCCTTGGCCGGGCCGAGGCCGACCTTCATCTCCCCGGCTTGGAGGTCTCGAGCCGACCAGTCGTTGAAGATCGTGTAGCCGAAGATGTAGTCCCGAGCCTCTGCCGGTGTGACGGACGATGCGTCCCGCGACACGATGGCTGCGACCTCGAGTTCGTAGTCCATCACCTGGCATCCCGGTGGCACGGCTACGTCGTCATGGGCACCGATCATCGCGTAGGGATTACTGAAGTAGAAGACTGGTCTCTTGTACCACTCGGGCTCGACTTCGGCCGCAGCCGCCATCGATCGGCCGGCCCCAACGATGTGCTCTTCGAAGGCTGCGAAGTCGCGCACTGTGGGGGGCTCTATCGGCGGGAGCAGCCGCACCGCAGTGAGATCGACGGGACGTCTACCCAGTGCGGCGGCCCCCGCTTCGAAGGCGACCGGGAGTCCGGCGCGAACAAGCTCGAGGATCGTGGTCTGCCGGTCGAACGCGTGCAGGCCGTCGTCGCTGGCGACGCCGGTCGTGACCTGACCATCCTGAACCCACGTGGCGAAACGCATGGGTGAAGCTCCTATCGTGTTGGTACGCGGGCTCAGCCCGCCGGTCGAGTCACTTGATCGCGACGGGGTTGACCGGCGCACCGACGGCGCCCGTCACCGGAATGGGCGCGGCAGTCAAGAAGAAGTCGAAGATCCCGTCGGAGGCGCAGTCTGCGGCAAGCTTGTCGAGATCCCACATCTCCCCGATGAAAAGCCCCATGTGCGGGATCACGACCTGGTGCAGCGGTTGGAAGGCGTTCTCGAATTCGTTGGGGCGGACTTCGAAGCCCCACGTATCGGTGGCGATCGCGGCGACCTCCCGGTCGTGGAGCCAACCCGCGGTCGTGAAGGACAACCCGGGGGCGGCACCGCCGGCGTAGCTGCCCCATCCGTCGCGACGGACCCGGGACAGCTGCCCGGTGCGGACGAGCATGATGTCGCCACGCCCGACGACGGACGATTCCCCCTGCGCGGAGATGGTGTTCTCCAGGTCCTCGACGGTGATCGCGTAGCCGTCGGGCAGCTCCCCGTCTTCCCTGAGCGCGCGACCCACGTCGAGCAGCACGCCGCGCCCTGCGATGCGGTCGGCCACGGTCTCGATGCCCGTCAGAAGATCGCCCTCGCTGGTGACGACCTTGGACGCGGGACGTCCGTTGTAGGCGACACCGTGGTCGAAGATGTGGCCCAGCCCGTCCCACTGGGTGGAGGCTTGCAGCGGCATCACCACGTAGTCATCGGCACCGCCGAAGCCGTGCGGCATATCGGGTTCACCGAATTCAGCATCGAGGCCGCTGACCAGCATGGTGTGCACCGGGTTGTTGCGCTTTCGCCAGCCGTGCTGCGGGCCGTTTGCGTCGAAGCTCTGGGCGAGCGAGAAGGCAGCGCCCCGACGAATTCTGGAGGCACCCTCGACCCGCTTCGCGTCATCGAGGAAGTTCATGGTGCCCAGCACGTCGTCGTCGCCCCACCGTCCCCAGTTCGAGCAGCGCGATGCGGCTTCGGCGATAGCGTCCTCGGCGGCGGGACTGTAGAAGGGACTGTTCGTGTCGACGTTGCGAGTCTCGGCAACGGCGTTGGTGTCGGGCATGTGGGATCCTCACCAGATTGATGGGCGGACAATGCAATCGGCTGGCTTGGGTACTAACCAGTCGGTTGCGGGACCATGGCCGCGAAGGTGTCGGTGACCCAATCAGCGATGTAGGCGCCGACGTGGGGGAGGTGATCGATCCCGATGTGCTCGGCACCGCCCTCATGCCGGGTGAAGATGCGAAGGTCGCGAGAGGGTGCGTTCACCGCCTGCTCATAGGACCGGTGCGCGTACTCCAAGGGAATTTGCCGATCGTTCTCGCCGTGCACGATCAGGAACGGCACCGTGATCTTGTCGACGACGCCATCGAGGTGAATCGAGTCGGCGAACTCGATGAACTCGTCGAGATCGTCATAGCCCCAGACCCATTTGACATGGTCCCAGTAGTGCGGCACCGGGTGCTCGCCCTCGCGGTCGAGCCGACGCCGCTGCACGGCACCCCAGTTGTGGTTGGCTCCCCAGGCGACGCACAGGGCGAAGCGCTTCTCGAAGGCCGCGACCCGGGGCGAGTAATAGCCGCCCAACGACCAGCCCACGACCCCCATCCGGGCGGTATCGACATCATTTCTGGCCGTCAGCCAGTCGACGACCCAGCTGGCCCAGGTCTCGGACTCGCGGCGTGCGATCAGACCTTGTAGCCGAAGCGCCTCCCCGGAACCGGGTTGGTCGAGCATGAGACACGAAATACCCCGATCTGCCAACTCGGCCCAGAATCCCGAGCAGTACATGTGCTCCTTGGTCGAGTCCAGGCCGTTGATGAGCATGATGACCGGCGCCGGCCCCTCCGAGGTCGCCGGCGCCGCTGAGAAGTAGGCGGGCAGCGTCGTGTCCTCGAATGGGATGGCAACCCGGGTGATGCTGTGGTCTCGGAGATCGAATCCCTTCTGTGCCAGCTCGAGCACCCGGCGGTAGGTGGGCACGCGGTCGGGGTGACCCGCCGAGAGCATCCGCTCGGCGGTGCACAGATAGTTCGCGGCACGGGCGTACATCCCGCCGGCGGTCCGGTCGTGGCCCGCTTTCTCTTCGACCCGGGCCAGCTCGACCAGCGCATCCGTGAGATCGGTCCAGACACGCAGGAACTCGTCCGTGCCGGCATCACTACCGGCTTTCGCCGCTTCGAGCAACGGGCGGCAGGCGCGGTCGATCTCGTCGATCTGGCCGCCGGAGTTCAAAGCGCCCACCACGGACAGGTTCCAGACGTAGTTGCCCGGGAAGTATTCGAACATGAGTCTCTTTCTGTTGCTTGCAATCTCGGTGTGGTGGGTGGGGCGCTTAGGCGCCTGGCATCGTGGCCATCAGTTCGCCGGTGCTGATCAGTGCCCGGTTCAGAGCACCCGAATCCGCCAGTACCGTCTGCCCGGTCATGACCCTGTTGTGTCGTGACGCCAGGAATGCGTAGAGCGGGCCGTACTCCTCTGGAGAGGGCATGTGCTGAAGCGGAGCGAGCCACTCGAATTGCTGCCGGAAGGCGTCCGCCGGGATGTCGGATTGTAGGGAGTCCTGTAGACCGAGGGCGGCAGGGCCCCGCAATTGGCTGTTCGCGATGCCGCTCGGCGCGACCGCGTTGACGCGAACCCGGGGTGCGAATTCGAAGGACAGCTGATTGACCAGGGCGCGGATGGCCCCCTTGCTGGCGGTGTAGGCCACTCCTCCCCCGTCAGCGGCGAACGCCGCCTGCGAACAGGTCAGCACGACAGCACCCTCCTCGGCGTCGAGCAGGTCGAAAAAGATCCGTGCGGTAAGGGCGTAGCCCTTGACGTTGACGGCGAAGATTTCGTCCAGGAGGGTGTCGAGACGTTCCACCGGGATGTCGGCCAACCGCACGTTGCCGTCGTAGATGCCTTGGGCTCCCACGATGGCTGTCAGCCGGCCGAAGCGCCCGACGACCTCGTCGCGGCAACGCGTCAGGTCAGCAATGCTGCGGACGTCGCCGTGTACCACCAGTACGTCGTCGCCGAATTCGTCCTGGAGCTTCGAGACCTTTGATTCGTCGTACTCGAACAGTGCCAGCGTCGCGCCCTCGTCCCGAAAGTACCGGGCGATGCCGAGTCCCAGGCCGGAGCCGGAGCCGGTGATGAGAACGACGTGGTCATTGAGCAGTTGCATTTTTTGCAGTCCTTCACGGGATGTGGTTTGCGCTGGGGCTGCAGACACCCATCAACGGGCGGCTGAGCGTGCCAGATCGGGGTTTGACGCGTGCGCGAGATCGAGGGCGTCGTCCCAGGTGCCGCCCCTCGCGAGAAGCTTGCGATAGCCGCGCAGCGACCGTGACAGCCCGCTAGCGAAGACGGCGTGGAATTCACCGTCTCGGCCGAACAGGACCAGGAATTCATCAGTCATCAGCGATCCCTCCGCGACGAAGATCTCGTCACCGGGGGCCCGCCGCCCGTAGCTATGGAACCGGCGTCCGAACTGATCGCTCCAGAAGTAGGGCACGCCGCCGAAGGACTCTTCGGTGCCGCGGGCGATGTTGAGCCCGACGTGCCTGCCCTTCTCGACGGCGTGTGTCCAGTGCTCGATGCGCAACGGCTCGCGGAACATGGGGTGAGCGGAGCGGGCGACGTCACCGGCCGCCCACACTCCGGGCACGTTGGTTTGACCTGCCGCGTCGGTGAGGACGCCTCTGTCCAGCGCGACACCCGAGTCGAGAAGCCAATCCACTTCGGGGTCGACCCCGATGCCAACGACTACGTAGGGCGTCTGATGGGTCGAGCCGTCCACCAGATGAAGGGTGTAGGCGCCCAGTTCACCCGTCACGGACGTGACGGCGCTCGACATCTTCAATTGCACACCGTGCTTGGAGTGCAGGTCGGAGATCACCTGGCCGAGCTCGGGCCCGACGATGCCGTCCATGGGGCGCTCGGTGTCGTGCACAACCGTGATGGACACGCCGTGGGCACTGAGTCCAGCTGCGATCTCGAGCCCGATGAGCCCCGCGCCGACGACGGTCACGTCTCCGTGGCGGGCAGCGGCCCGTCGCAGGGCCCGGAGATCGTTCGGTGTGCGGAGCACCGGAAGCGCTTCACCTTCGACCGTCGTAAGCACTCGCGCGCGACCACCACACGCCAGAACCACGGCGTCCCATGGCAGCGTCTCACCGTAATTGGTGATCACGAACTTGCGATCGATGTCGAGACCGACTGCTTGGTGCCCAAGCAGAAGGGTGATCCGGTTCTGCCTGATTCGCTCTGCTGAGCGAATCTCGAGGAGCTCCGGCTCGCCCTGCCCGAGCAGTAGACCCTTCGATAGCGTCGGACGGTCGTAGGGATGGTGCAGCTCTGAGCCCAGGACCGTGATCGGACCTTCGAACCCGCCTTCACGCAGTCCGTCTGCGGCCGCCAAGCCTGCTGCTGACGCTCCGACCACGACGATGTTGTCGGTCTCCTTCAGTCCGGCCGTCACGTCGGACCGGAACCTTGGAAAATGGCTTGGGCCGGGCACGCCCGTACTGCTTCCTCGAGGTCTTCGACGTCATCGGGATCAACCTCGTGACGCAGCAGGACCGCCGACGGGGCGTCTGGCGGGATATCGAAGACATCGGGCAAAATGCTCGCGCAGATCCCGTAGGAACGACACCGGACGCTGTCCAAGCGGACGACAGTCTGGTCACTCATTTTGAAGCCATCCTTTGCTCACAGAAACAGTCCGAGGTTGGGAGTGGCGATCGAAACTTCGGTCAAGAGGATCTCCCGGCGCAGGAGTCGTGGCCCGTCAGCCGTAATACGGAGTTCGTCGTTGCGCCGGTAGGGGATGAGGTCGAAGTGCGGATCGATGCCCCGCTGTCGATACAGAAGCACGGCGCTCGAGACCGAAATGACGTCGTCTCGGTCGGTTGGTCGGGCCAAGACAGACCCGACCAGACGCATGGTGCGCGAGGGCGGAATTTCCGAGTAAGCCTGGGCAGTAGCCAGACGATCGATGCGTAGACGTACGTGAGCAAGGGTGTCGCGGACCCGAAACGCGGCGCGATTGACCTCGTCCGATCGCTGTTCGGTGGCCTGCCTGATCGGGATCACGTACAGCAGTTCGGGATCCAGGAGCTGGTACCAGTCTTCCTCGTGAGCTTCGTCCAACAACTTCGATTCGAGAGCCAAGAACTGAGTCGCAATGTTCTGCAGTTCGGGGTCCGCCAGGGGGCTTCGGTGGGCAGCTTGGGGCGCGTGCTCGGTGGTCTCGATAGCGGTCATCACGAGGAGCGCCCTTCGGTCGTCGTGGACGACGAGTCGCCACGCATGACGGCAAGCCAGTGCTTGTAGAAATTCAGTGGACCTAATTCCCCGAAGCCGGTGGGCCACTTGATGCCTGGACCGTGATAATCGGGGTCCGGCGTGAGGTCGACCGTGGTCCGACCGGCCTGCTCGAAGTTGAAACTCAAATTTTCGCGTTGCATCCACGCGCTCTTCGCCGCGCGGGCGGAACCCTCCCAGGCGACGGTGTCATCCGCTTCGAAGGTGCCGGCGGATCCGAAGAGCAATTGGCCTGTCACGTAGGAATCGAGCTTCTCCTCGTCACTCTGGCAATCCCAGACGAACTGCCAATTCCACAATTCCATCTTGCCCGGGGCGAGGGGCTGCCACACCCGGATAGAGGTGACGACCGACGGAGGGCCGCCGGGAACCGTAGGGGATACGACGCGGAGGTAACTGAGGTTCGGAAAGATGTTGCCGATCGTCGGCGGGTTGGTCTCGAGGACGTACCGCTGAGCGTCGTCGAGGACCGAGAGATCGAACTGAGCGACAGTTTCCGGTGGATAGCCCCACATGGGCATGCCGATTTGCGCCCACGGAAAACCGAGCGTCGCGTGGCCGCCGCCGAGATCGTACGAGTGCATCATCTCGGCGTTGGCGCTTGTACCCTGGATCATCCCCACCTCTTCGTTGCTGAAGTGCAAGGTGTCGACGTGGTAGGCATCACCGGAGAAGTTTTCGGCGCCGGCCTTCCAGTCCGCGTTGATCTGATACCGCTCGGGCGGGCCGGCCACCTTCATGCCGCCGGGTGCCAAGTTCACCAGGACGTCCAGCATCCAGCCTCCCCCGCCCAGGTACTCGTCCAGCGAGGGACCTTCTGCGGCCAGCGACGCGAAGACGAAGCCGGACCGGACGTCGACCCGTGGGGCCCTCTTCAAACCCCATTCCTTCGGGTCCAGCCGCGTTCCGTACGCCTCGCGCATGTGAGGCGTGCCGACGAGGTCGCCGTTGTTGGAGTAGGTCCAGCCGTGGTATGGGCACTTGAAGAAGCGCGAATTTCCGGAGTCGGTTTGGCACACCTGGGTGCCGCGGTGGCGGCAGTAGTTGGACAACACGTTGATGTCACCCTTGCCATCGCGCGTGACGATCACGGGATCGAGGCCTATGCGGCGCTGGACGAAGTCTCCAGCGTTGGGGATTTCGCTCTCGTGCGCGACAAAGACCCAGCAGGTGCCGAAGACTTGGTCCATTTCAGCGCGGAAGATCGCCTCGTTGTTCCAGATCTCGGCCGGTACCCGATTCTTCTCGAGCTCCGTCTCGACACGGTCGAGGATCGGCGTGACTTCCGACGCGAGGGTGGGTGTGATGACAGTCATGTAACTCCTTACAAGCACCGGGCGGACCGATATGACGCCAGTGATAGTTGGCCCATCGTATGACCGCGCTCACAGTGGTTGGCCCATCGTATGACCGCGCTCACAGTGTCGGAAGGCGTAACTTTCGATGCCCGACAATTGATGGCATCGATGGAAGACCACACTCGAGCCAGCGCCAAGAGAGGCTCGGATCCACGCGCGGTATCGATGTCGTCGATGGTCGAGCATTCACGAGAATTGTTTGTCGCGAATCGCAGGTCGTCTTAACGTGACGTTGGCGCAGCGGGTCTCCCGCATATCCGTGTTCGCGGGACGCCGAGACCCCGATGAGGTGGTTCCAATGAATCGATTCGAACGCATCAGTCATGCCGGTGGCAGACACGTTGCACGCTCGGCGCACCTCCAGGCGCGCACGCTCAACCTCAGGGCCTCCGCCTCATGACGCTATTACTCGACGACCAGGCCGTCCGAAATTCATTCGGCTGGGCACGGGCAATCGATGCACTCCGCGCTGCGTACGCCGGCGATGTTGCAGACTCCCGCTATCCGGAACGGTCGATGGCTCGCGGTGACGGCAGCTGGCTCCGGACTCTCACCGGGGTATCGGCCGACAACGGTCTCATGGGCGCCAAACTCATTGCGGCGTCCATGAAGACCCGTCAGGTGTCCTACCTGATCCCCTTGTTCGACGAGCACACCGCTGAGCTCGTGGCTCTGATAGACGGTCAGTCGATCACCGGATTCCGCACCGCCGCGACCTCGGCGGTCGCCGCTGACCTCCTGGCGAGCCCCGGCGAGCTCAACGTGGCCGTAATCGGCTCTGGCTTCGAGGCCAAGAAGCACCTCCGCGCCATAAAGGCAGCACGCGCCCTGTCCGCGGTCAGCGTCTGGAGCCCCCGTGCGGAGAGCCGGTCTCGGTTCGTCGCGGATCTGGATGATCTGGAACTGCCCCTGAGCGCTGCCCAAGATGCCGAGAGTGCAGTCGGCGCAGCCAACCTGGTGATCTGTGCGGCCCGTTCGCGCGACGAGTCACCCACCGTCCGTGGTGCGTGGCTCCGGCCCGGAACCACCGTTATATCCGTCGGATCGACCCTCCCCGAACAACACGAGGTCGACGTCGAGCTACTGGATCGCGCGGAGCTCATCGTCGCTGACATGGTCGATGAGGTTCTGCACGACACCGGGGATGCATTGGCAGCCAAAGCAGCCGGCGTCGATCTCGGGTCGAAGACCATCTCGCTGGCAGACCTCGTGGCGGGCCGGCATCCGGGCCGCACGAGTAGCGACCAAATCCTGGTGTACAAGTCGGTGGGCTCAGCCGTGCAGGACATCGCCGTCGCAGCCATGTGTCTGGCCGAGGCCCGGCGCCTTGGACTCGGAGTCCCGCTCCCCATCTCGATCCCCCCTGTCCAAAAATAGAGGCGCAGCTATGACTTCTCAGGTGACCGCACAGAGGTCCAGCCTCGGTCTCGCCGACCCATCGCTGTTCAGGTCGTCCTCCTACGTCGACGGGCAGTGGCTCACCCGCGACGGCGGCGAACGGCTCGTCGTGCACAATCCGTCCACCGGCGAACCGATCGCCGATCTGCCGTCGGCCGGCGCGGACGAGACCCAGCTCGCCGTCGAGGCTGCCCAGCGCGCGTTGCCCGCCTGGCGCGGACTCTCCGGCAAAGAGCGTTCAAAGGTCATGCGTCGATGGTTCGAACTGGTCCGGGACAACACCGAGGACCTGGCGCGGCTCATCGTTCTCGAAGAGGGCAAGCCCCTGGCCGAGGCCGTCGGCGAGATGAACTACGCGGCGTCCTTCATCGAGTGGTTCGGTGAGGAGGCCAAACGCGTGCGCGGCGATATCTTTCCCGCTCCCGAGTCGTCTCGACGAGTCGTGGTGCTCAGGGAGGCGATTGGCGTGTGCGCTGCCATCACACCGTGGAACTTCCCAGCCGCCATGATCACTCGCAAGGCTGCCCCCGGACTCGCCGCCGGGTGCACGATGGTGGTCAAGCCCGCCGAACAGACGCCACTGACAGCACTGGCCATGGCCGAACTCGCTGAACGAGCCGGCGTGCCGGCTGGAGTGCTCAGCATCGTGGTCGGCGATGCCCGCGAAATCGGTCCGGTGCTGACTGGCAACCCCATCGTCCGCAAGGTCAGTTTCACGGGGTCGACCGAGGTTGGTCGGCTCCTGCTCGCTCAATCGGCGGAAACCGTCAAGAAGACCTCGATGGAGCTCGGCGGCAATGCGCCGGTCCTCGTCTTCGACGACACCGATCTGGATGCGGCGGTCGCCGGCGTGATCGCCACCAAGTACCGCAATACGGGCCAGGCCTGCATCAGCGCCAACCGGGTCTATGTCCAGTCGGGTATCTACGAGCGTTTCGCCGCAGCGTTGACACGTAAGGTCGAGGGCCTCGTGGTCGGTGACGGATTCGACGCAGGTGTCCAGCAGGGTCCGCTCATCGACGTCGACGCGGTAACGAAGGTCGAGGAGCACGTGGCCGACGCGGCCAGCCTGGGTGCGCGCGTGCTCTGCGGCGGTCGGCGTCACGATCGCGGCGGCTTGTTCTTTGAACCGACCGTTCTGGCCGATGTCGACTCCACGATGCGCATCACACGCGAGGAGACATTCGGACCCGTGACCCCGCTCATCCGGTTCGAGCACGAATCCGATGCGATCCGCATGGCCAACGACACCGAGTTCGGGCTGGCCGCATACCTCTTCACCCGCGACGCTGAGCGTACGTGGCGGGTCAGCGCGGCTCTCGAGGCGGGAATGATCGGCATCAACACCGGCCTCATCTCCAACGAGATCGCGCCCTTCGGTGGCGTGAAGCAGTCGGGTCTGGGCCGAGAGGGATCGGTCTACGGAATCGACGAGTACATGGAAATGAAATACCTCGCATGGGAGGGCGCTGGAGCGTCGTAGAAATCGCTTCCTGAACAGAAACAACTTGGCCCTTGAACAACCCCCCGAGAGGAAACACCATGGCTGCTTACACCCGCACCGAGGCCCGCGAATGGGCCCGCGAGAAGCTCATCGGCGCCGTCAACTGCACCATCCCGTCGTTCACGAGCGACCTGAAATCCATCAACGAGGCAGGCATCCGCCACGACATCCGTCTCGCGAAGGAACACGGCTTCCTCGGGACGCTGGGCGTCTCCGAGGTCAACATCACCCTGCCGGAATACCTGGAATTCCTGCGCATCATCCGCGATGAGGCCGGCACGGACCTGGTCGTCGTGCACCACGGAAGCTGGAGCACTCTCGCCGACAACATCGAGGCCGTTCGGGGCGCCGAGGAGGCCGGCGCAGATATCGTGCTGCTGTCCTATCCGCCGAACTTCTACCCGGAGACTGAGCAGGAGATCTACGACTACACGAAGGCGGTGTGCGACGCCACCGATCTCGCCGTCATCCTCTTTCCGATGTACCTGTGGGGATTCAGCCCGCGAATCCACCCGTCGGACATCCCCAGCCGCCTCATCCGTCGCCTACTAGACGACTGCCCCAACATCGCCGTCATCAAAGCTGAAGGCGGGTTTCCCTACATCCAGGGAATCATCGAATGCCATCGTCTATTCGGCAACGAAGTCGTCATCTCCGTGCCCATCGAGGCCGATCTGATCCCACTTTCACAGATCATCCCCATCCAGCTCTCGGCAACCAGTGACCACGAGTACTACGGGCCCATCATTCCGCGGGTCATGAACCTGCTCGCCGACGGCAAGAACGATGATGCTGCCGAATTGTTTTGGCAGACGCATCCCGCGCGCAAGGCCAAGGCGGCCCTGGCGCCGTCGCTCAATGGTGGCGCGTTCATCAATCGCCAGGCGTGGAAGTTCCAGGGCTGGCTACAGGGATACAACGGTGGTCCGCTGCGTCAGCCCACCCAACGAATCCACGACGGTCAAATGCTCGCTCTCCGCAAGGGTCTCATCGACTCCGGCCTCGACCCGTCCATGGACCCGCTCCGCGAGTTTTTCGTCGGCCGCAACCCGGCCTGACGCGCGCAATCAGCGCTAAGGCGTAGCCACCAGTTTGGCTGCTTGCGTCCGCAGTCGGTCACGGAACCACGCCTGGGCAGGATCCCCATCGAGGCGGCGCAGCCAGATGAGCGTTTCGGTGATCGGTTCTAGCTGCATGGGTGGATCGATGAACTGCAGATTGGCGGCCTCGGCCATGCGTGTCGCGAGTGTCCGCGGGATCAGCGTCACCAATGTGGTGTCGCGCAACATGAAGGGGGCCACGGCGATGCTGGTACTGACCTCGACTCTGCGCGGTATGCCTAGGACATCGAGGTTCGTGTCCCCCAAAGAGGGCCGCCCGTCCTCGAAGGTTGCCGCAAGGTAGGGCATGGCGCTGAACTCCTCGACCGTCATCGCCGAACGGACCGCGCGGTTGGCGGCATCGGCAGCCAGCACGTAGCGATCGCGATAGAGCACCTCGCGACGGACGTCGTCTCTCCAGAGAGCGGGGAACGACGAGATGACCTCTCGAGGCAGCACGATCACGTCGACACGTCCGCGCAGCATCTCAGCGGGAATGTCAATCGAGACCGTTCGAATCTGCACACGGATGTTCGGGTACGTCGACGAGATCTCGACCAGCAGCGGGTGAAGAAGCGCGGCCGCCGCGAAATCACTGGCGACCACAGAAAACGCATGCTCATCGACCTTCGGGTCGAACGAGCCCAGGGAGGACAACGTCACCTGGAGTTCGGCCAACGTGCTGCTCACCGAGCTGGTCAGTGCGTTCGCGAGTGGAGTGGCGATCATCGTTCGGCCCTGCCGCACCAAAATTGGATCCTTGAAGAGCCTGCGCAGCCGCGCCAGGGTCGAGCTCATCGCAGATTGTCCGATCATCAGGCGCGCAGCCGCCCCGGTGACGCTCCGTTCGGACATCAACGCCTCGAACGCGACCAGCAAGTTGAGATCGACACGGCCCAGCTGTGCCAGAGAAGGGTGTGGCGAAGAGCCGGTTTCGGACACGATCGGCCTATTCACCGGGCGACGCCCGGCATCGGAGACCACGTTTTCCGGGAGGCGATATCAACGAGCCGTTCTCGGAGCCAGCGATGACTGGGGTCGTCGTCGTTCCGATCCGCCCACATCATGGCCTCGGTAATCGGCTCCAGCGGCATGGGCGGCGTGAGCAACTTCAACCGGGCCCCCTCGGCGACCGCCGACGCCAAACTGGCGGGAAGAACGGTGACGAGTGGTGTGTCGCGCAGCACGAACGGTGCAAGGCCGAAACCCGTAGTCACCTCCAGCCGCCGCGGAATGCCGAGTCGGTCCAGTTGCGTCTCGACGAGCGTGGGGGAATGTCCGTTGCTGCTTGCGAGATAGGGCAGCGACGAAAACTGTTCGAGCGTGATCTCGCGCGAGACCAGCGGGTTGGCCGCATCGACGGCGATGACGTAGGGGTCGCTGTACAGCGTCTGGTAACCGAAGGAATCGGTGATCGAGTCCGCGGCCAGCGGAACGATCGTCAGATCCACGGTGTCGGCTGTCATGTCGTGGAGGAAGGTCGCAGAAACCGGTTGGATGCGCAGCTCGACGTGCGGCGCTGCATTCCGTAGCTCGACCAGCAGGGGCTGGAGTACGGCCAGGGCAGCGTACTCACTCGCCATCACAGTGAAGCTGCGACGGTCCCGTTCAGGGTCGAAGACGGGCGGTTCGGTCAGAATCGAATTGAATCGACTCAGCGCCTCTCGCACCGGAACCACGAGAGCCTCCGCCAAAGGAGTCGGGAACATGGTCCGGCCCCGGCGCTCGAGCACCGGATCGTCGAGCAACGCCCGCAACCTCGACAACGTCGAACTCATCGCCGACTGTCCGACAGAAAGTCGGCGCGCAGCCGCCGTCACATTCTGCTCGGACATGAGCACATCGAACGCCACGAGGAGGTTCAGATCGACCTGCCGAAGATCCATGGGCTGATGGTAGGCCGTCGAATTGATCGGGTCGATAGCAAAGCATCGCCAAACATTGTTGGTGCCACGTGATCGACGCCACTACCGTTACTTCAACGGCGTCCGACCCGGGATGCAGTAAAGAGGTGAGGAGTTCACCGATGGCTTCCGGATTCAGTCCGATCACGCATTTGCGGCACGTCGGTCTTGCCGTGCCGAACTACGACCAGGCTGTGGAGTTCTACACGAAGGTGTGGGGTCTGCTGCCAATAGCCAACGATTCGGGGGTGACGTTCTTCGCGACGCCCGCTGATCCAGAGCACTACATCCTGCGCATACGAGAGGACCGACTGAAGCGTCTCGACCTCATTTCGTTTGGAGCACAGTCGATCGGTGAGGTCGACCTCCTGGCTGAGCGTCTGGGACGAGCAGGGGTGAAGATCAATCGCGACCCGGCCGTGATGACGACCCCCGGCGGTGGGTACGGCTTGCGGTTCTTCGACTTGGACGGTCGTCTCATCGAGGTGTCTGCAGACGTGGAGCAGCGCCCGTTCCGGTTGCTCGAGGAACGGGAGTCGATACCCCGGAAACTGAGCCACGTGGTGATCAATTCGACGGACGTCCAGAAGACCAAGGCGTTCTACGAAACGCATCTCGGATTCCGATTGTCGGACTGGTTGGGCGATCTGATGTGCTTCATGCGCAGCAGTTCGCAGCACCACATTCTGGCGATCTCACGGGCGCCGTCCACATCGTTGAACCACATCTCGTTCGAGATGCGAGGGCTCGACGAATACATGCGCGGCACGGGCCGGATGATCCGCAGTGGCTACCGGCCGCTGTGGGGCCCGGGTCGCCACGGCGCCGGCGACAATACATTCTCCTACTTCCTCGATCCGCTGGAAAATGTTATCGAGTACACGACCGAACTCGAAATCGTCGATGAAAACACTTGGGAGCCATCGGTATACGATCCGACCCGTTCGGAGACACAGGATCAGTGGGGCACCGGTGGAGCCATGACCGAGGTAATGCTCCCGGTCATGCTGAAACAGCGCGACGACGTCGGACTCTGGACCCCCTCACCGGTCTAGCGGGCGCGCATCATCGTGGTCCATCAACTCCACCCACAGCCTACGAAAGAGAACATTGTGTCTGATCTCGACGGGAAGGTCGCTGTCATCACCGGCGGTGCCAACGGCATCGGCCTGGCCTGCGCGCAGAAGCTGAGCGACGAGGGGGCGAAGATCGTGATCGCCGACATCGATCTCACGGCGGCCGAAAAGCGAGCCGAAGAACTCCCGACGGACTCACTCGGCGTCCAGCTCGACGTCCGAGACTCCGCCTCCGCCAACGAATTGGCCTCGACGGTGCTGCGCAAATACGGTCGGGTCGACGTCCTCGTGAACAACGCGGGAATGAACATCGGAGCCCGCAACACCGTTGACGTCACCGACGAGGAATACGACCTTCTCATGTCGATCAACGTGCGGGGCACCTTCACGACGACTCGGGCACTTCTGCCGGCTCTCATCGAGCAGCGCGGCGGCAGCATCGTCAACATGTCATCGATTTGCGGCCAACGAGGCGTCGCCCTGATTGCGGCCTACTGCGCATCGAAGTTCGCCATCGTCGGGATGACCAAAAGCTTCGCAGCCGAACTCGCCCAGTACGACATCACCGTCAACTCCGTACACCCCGGCATCGTGGCCACCGATCTGCACGACAAGGTGGTGAAAGAATTCAGTGGGCTCAATGGCCTCAGCTTCGAAGAAGGATGGGAAGGCTTCGCTTCGAGGATCCCGCTCGGCCGATTACAGACCACCGAGGACATCGGCGACATGGTGGCATTCCTTGCGTCCAGCAAAGCTCGGAACATCACCGGATCAGAGTTCAACGTCGACGGTGGCCTCCTGGTGTCCTGACCCAGGTTGGCGCTCGAAACCCATTATATGCACCTCAACGGCTGAG
The DNA here is from genome assembly GCF_044458825.1 of Nocardia sp. NPDC050412. NCBI lineage: Bacteria > Bacillati > Actinomycetota > Actinomycetes > Mycobacteriales > Nocardiaceae > Nocardia > Nocardia sp. NPDC050412. The sequence continues at coordinate 17,872 of NZ_JBITIJ010000027.1, read as the reverse complement.
CAGGAGCCATGGACACATATCACGACACCGATGTCGTCATCGTCGGGGCCGGCCCCACCGGCCTGATGTTGGCAAACATTCTCGGGATGTACGGACAACGAGTCACTGTTCTGGAAGCGATGAGTTCGCTCATCGACTACCCGCGAGGCGTGGGACTGGACGACGAATCGTTCCGCACTATTCAGACCGTGGGCCTCGTAGACACCGTCCGCCCGCACACCAGCCCGCAGCACATCATGCGGCTGGTCAACGGCGCCGGAAAAGTCATGCTGGTCAACAACCCGCAAACCGAGGAGTTCGGCTGGGAGCGCAAGCACTCCTTCATCCAGCCCGAGGTGGACCGCGCGCTCTACGACGGCCTCGCGCGTTTCGATCACGTCCAGGTTCTATTCGACCACCGCGTCGAGTACGTCGAAGAAGACGCTGGCGGCGTCACTGCCCTCGCCCTCGCGACCTCGGCCGACGGACAGGTCACGCAGCACCGTGTCCGCGGCCGCTACCTCGTCGGCTGTGAGGGCGGGAAGTCGCCGACGCGCAAGCGGCTGGGAGTGACGTTCGAAGGAGAGTCGCCGTCGACGCGCTGGCTGGTCGTCGACGTGAACAACGACCCACTCGGCACGCCCAACGTCTTCCTCGGCGCCGATCCCCGGCGACCGTACGTCTCAATCGGGCTGCCGCACGCCGTTCGCCGCTGGGAATTCATGCTCCACGACGACGAAACCGAGGACCAGGTCACCGATCCGGCGTATGTCAACGAACTTCTCGCCGCACACGTCCCGAACCCGGCTGGGCTCGAATTCATTCGCCGACGCGTCTTCACCCACCACGGTCGCGTGGCCTCCAACTTCCGACGCGGCCGCCAACTCGTCGCGGGCGACGCCGCGCATCTGATGCCGGTGTGGATGGGGCAGGGTTGGAACTCGGGAATCCGCGACGCCACCAACCTCGGCTGGAAGCTCGCCACGGTTCTTTCGGGCCAGGCAGGCGACGATCTGCTCGACACCTACACCACCGAACGCAAGGATCACGCAAAGGCGATGGTGGACCTGTCCCTCACCTTCGGCAACGTCATCAGGATCACCAATCCTGTTGCTGCGCTTGCCCGTGACGCCACATCGTCGATCCTCAACAGATTTCCGCAGATCAAGAGCTACTTCGCGGAGATACGCTTCAAGCCCATGCCGCGCTATACCCAGGGTGTGCTCGCCGATCCCTCTGACTGCACGTCCGGTCGTGCAGGCGCCACCATCACCAGCCGGCTGATCCCGGTGCGGACCGCGAACACCACTGTCTCCCCTGTTGGAGTCCAGTTCCCGCAGCCGAGGGTGACCACGGGGGACGCGTCGGGCATTCTGTTGGACGACGCGATCGGGAACTGGTGGTCGGTGATCGTATGGGGAAACAGTCCCAAAGACGTTCTGCCGCTGGATGCTCTCCGGAAGCTCGACGCACTGGGGGCGCGACTGGTGGCAGTTGTGCCCGAGACTCAGCGCGAGTGGGCGCATCAGCACATGGATCCAGACGTACTGGTGTTGGGAGACCACAGCGGGCGGCTCAAGAAGTGGTTCGACGACCGACCTACGCCGTTGGTATTCCTACGTCCCGACCGTTTCGTGGCAGGCGCATGCCTGACCCAGAACGCACCGGCCACCCTCGACGCGATCCTGGCGTCGATGTCGTTCGTGAAGACGTCGCCCACAGAGTCTTCACAACATCGTCACCGCCGCAGTCTGATCACGGCCCACACCCACACCGAAGGAACACCATGACCGGCACCACCATCCCCGACTACACCACCGATCCGTTCTTCGGTCTACAGGACCGGTGGATCGAGACTGCACCAGGCGAGATCACGCACTACCACGAGCTCGGCGAAGGAACCCCCATCCTCTTCCTCCACGGATCTGGCACCGGGGTCACGGCCGCGGCGAACTGGTGGCTCAACCTGCCTGCCATCAGCGAGCACGGCCGTTGCATCGCAATAGATTCCATCGGATACGGTCAAAGCGTCGTCGCGGACGGTACCGAGTACGGCATCAAGGAATGGGTCCGGCACGCGGTCAGAGTCCTCGATGCCATCGGGATCGAGAAGACATGGATCGTCGGAAATTCGCTCGGCGGGTGGCTGGCCTTCCAGTTCGCGATCGACTTTCCGGAGCGTCTGCTGGGCATCGTATCGATGGGCACCGGTGGCGCGAAGTTGACGGGAGCTCTTGCCGGACACTCCAATCCGACGCTCACCGAAGAAGGAATTCGCAAGACACTCGAACTCTTCGTCGTCGACAAGTCGCTCGTCACCGATGAACTTGTCGCGCTGCGTTACCAGTCCGCACTCAACGACACCGCGTCCGACCGTTTGGCCGACGTCGTCGCGGCCCGTGACCGCGATCGACACGAACTGCCCCTCGACTTCGATGTGCTAGCCACGCTGGAGATTCCGGTGTTGCTGATCCACGGCGTGCAGGATGTCGTGATCCCGGTGTCGCGTACGTGGGAACTGCTCAATCTCGTTCCGCATGCCGACGCGCACATCTTCAGCCAGTGCGGCCACTGGTCGCAGGTCGAACGCGCGGAGGACTTCAACACAGTCATCACCCGATACCTGGCCTCGCACGGCGTCGGACACTGAGGAAACCGTCATGCCACACGCATTGCTCTGCATGTCGCACAGCCCGCTCCTGCATCACGTGGACCCACCGGAGGACGTCAAGGCCTCGGTTGACGCCGCATTCGAGCAAGCCCGCGCCTTTGTCCGCGACTTTGCCCCCGATCTTGTGGTCAACTTCGGGCCGGATCACTACAACGGATTCTTCTACGACCTGATGCCACCGTTCTGTGTCGGGTACAGGGCGCGCGGCACCGGCGACTACGACTCGTTCGCAGGCGAACTGAACGTCCCGACCGATGTCGCCGAAGCACTCGCCGAGCATGTCATCGACCGCGGGATCGACGTGGCGATCTCTCGGCAGATGGAGGTCGACCACGGTGCCGTTCAGCCGATGGAAATCATCTTCGGCGACGTAGCGCCCGTGCCGGTCGTCCCGATCTTCGTCAACTCGGTGGCACGGCCGTTCGTAAAGATGTCGCGTGTTCGTGCCTTCGGCCAGGCTGTGGGCGAGTACTTCGCGTCGTCGAACAGCCGGATCCTGTTCATCGGATCCGGCGGGTTGTCGCACGACCCTCCAATACCCCAAATCGCCACGGCCACCGAGGCACAGCGCAAGCTGCTCACCGACGGCCGAAACCCCACGCCCGAAGCCCGCGCCGCGCGTCAGACTCGCGTGATCGACACAGCTCGCGCGTTCGCCGCCGGTGACGCCGACATCATGGATCTCAATCCCGACTGGGATCGCGCGTTTCTCGACGTATGCCGCTCCGGTCGCGTCGAGAACTTCGACGGCTACAGCGCCGAGGAGATGGACGCAGTGGCCGGCCATTCAGCACACGAGGTGCGCAACTGGGTGTCCGCGTATTCGGCATTGGCCGCGTGTGGGGACTACCGGGTGACCTACGAGTTCTATCGGCCTATCAAGGAGTACATCGCGGGGTTCGGGATCACCACCGCCGTACTCGCCAACGAACCAATCTGACAACGTCAAGACTTTCAGCCTCATGACAAGATAGTGTGGCCGACGAGCAGTACGGCACAGCACGCAGCCACCACGGTCCAGTTCGCCGGGACCCGGGTGCTCATCTCCAGATCGTCAGCGATCTTCACTTGCACGCACTTGAGTGACATCAGCCATTATGGCAATCGCAAGTGCCCGGCGCTCAGCCCTTGTACGCGCTCAATTCGGCGGCAGCGTCCAACATGTCGGCGACTACCCGTCGGACCAGTTCTTCGGATGCGCTGATGAGTACGACGCAAGCTGCGGGCTCGTCGTCGGGTCGGGCCAGCGGAACGCCGAGTCCCCAGTATCCGGGCTCGACCTCGCCGTAGCCGATGACATAACCGTCGCTCCGCGCGGCGTCGTCGGAGAAGTACAACGCGTGCACATCGAATGGGAACGGTACCGAGGCGCTCCCCAATTCGCGGACACGGTCCATCAGTTCGAGCCGCCGCGTCATACCGATCTTGACCACATCCGGGCCGAATGCGCCGCGGTTGCTGATCACGTAAACATAGCCAGCGCGAATATTGGCACGCCGATAGTCGTTCTGTGCGATGGCCTGATCGAGTTCGCCCAACTTGTCTCGAATACGCTGAGCCTCTTCATCGGTGCGGCCGGCCAGGGAGTCGAGCACGTTCTGATAATGCGCTCGTTCCTTATCGAGCTTCTCCCTCTGCACGGCCAGTTCCTGCTCGACCTTGCGTTCCTCTCGGAGACGCTCGCGCTCCTCACGCTGAGCGAGTTTTTCTTCCTGCACCTTCATCATGTAGTCGGCTGTGAGCTCGAGTTCTGCGACCCGGAGCCTGTGATAGTCCTCGGCGACATGCATCTGCATCATGTCTCCGAGCTTGGCGATCGTGGCGGCAGCCTTGTCCAGACGGCTTACGGCCGTCGCAAGGTTTCCAGCCCGGATGGTACGAACACAGATGTCGGCCTCGGCGTTATAGGCGCGCAGCATGAGCTTCGACAGATCTGAAGTCATCTTGCGGCCTTTGGCGAGAGAATTGTTGAAGCTGAACATGTCCGACGCGACTACGGCCTCTCCCCCGACGACCGCCGCCTTGATCTCGTCACGAACCGCGGCCAACCGTTCACGGAATTGCTCCGCGTTCTCCAGGGGGTGCTGGTAGGTGTAGATGCCCACCTCCTGCAACACGATCCGGTCTTCGGTCTCCACCACGCCAGTCGTCACCGACCCCGAAGCCGTGGCCAGTGAGGCGCCCTGTCGCGCAGCGTGCAATAGTGCCTCGTCGCGTTCGTGCTCGACCACTCTGAGCCGATCCAGCAAATCGTTGAGCTCGCGCTCTTTGGCGACCAGGGTGGTTCGGAGAGCCCGAATAGTGTCGTCTGGGCCTGTCATCGTGTCCTGCACACTTGATTGCAGACAATTTGCTTCCGATAGGTACTCACCCGCGAACTCCCCGCGTGTTGCCCACCGGTACCAGGTCGTGGGGATTCTTCGAAATTGGATGGGCTCGTCGGTGCGGCTCGACCACCTACGGTGTTCATCGTGACTTGGTAGTGACACCGCTCTCAGGGGGTCGGAGTTCGTCGAGCAGCGCCAATCCCGCCTGCGCCCACGCGATCTCTCCCTCAGCTCGACGGAGCAGGCCCTCGTAGGCGAACACCTTGAACCGGACGATGGTCGCCGCGTCGGAGGCGGGCATCCTGTCAAGCCGCGGTTGCACAGGTGAGTCGATGCCGGTCTTGAGCGCTTCGATCAACCTCGACCAACGCTCCAACAGGGTCGTGTAGTGCGCGAGGTGTGAGGTCAATTGCGCACGCGCCGCATCCCGATCGGCCCACTCGAAGTAGGCGGCCTTCAGGTGATGCGCGTCACGAAATTCGCCGTAGGGTAGCGGGGCGTTCATCCACGCCCGGAACGACTCCGTCCCGGCCGGCGTGATCGAGTACAGCGTCTTGCGCCCCCGATCACGCCAGGGGATCTGCTCGCCGACGATGAGGCCCTCGGCTTCCATCTGGCGGAGCTCTGGGTAGATCTGAGAGCTACTCGCGTGCCAGACGAACTCGGTCGATCCGAGGTACTGCTTGTAGAGCTCGTAACCCGTCATCTCCCGGCCGGTGAAGAGCGCGAGCAGCGCGTATCGAAGACTCATGGTGAGGTGAGTGTATAGAGCCACCCCGCCGACGGGCGTGAGCGGGACTCAGAGATCGAGGACGAGTCGCGACCCCTGCGACCGGGAGACGCAGATCATCATGCAGTCGTTGGCTGCACGCTCGGGCGCGGAGAGCACGCTGTCACGGTGGTCGACGTCCCCGTCGATGACCGCTGTCTCGCATGCGCCACAGGTACCTTCTCCGCACGAGGACGCCGCGAAAACACCGGCTGCGTTCACGCGCTCGAGAACGGATTCGCCAGGCTCGATCGACAACATCAGACCCGAGCGCGCCAGCTCGACGTCAAAGGCGGTGTCGCCATCCGCGTCCACCTCGACGGGCGTGAATCTCTCCGAGTGGATTGTCGCTCCCGACCCTCCGCGTTCGCAGGCCGCATAGACCGCGTCGATGAGTGGCGGGGGTCCGCAGACGTAGACGCCCGCTCTCGCATCGATGCCGTCGAGGAGCTTCTCGAGCGGGAGCAAGCCGTGGGAGTCCTGCGGCCACAGGATCACTCGGTCGCCGAATCTGGCCAAAAGTTCCTGCGAATAGGCCATGCTCGAAGCGGACCGGCCCCCGTAGAGAAGCCGCCAGTTGAGCCCCAGGCGGTCGGCGTCGCGCAGCATCGGCACCATCGGCGTGATGCCGATCCCGCCTGCGATGAGGATGACGTCGGGTTCCGCATCGAACTCGAAGTGGTTACGCGGCTCGCTCGTCTCCAGTACGTGGCCGACCTGCAGCTGTTCGTGTACGTACGCCGATCCACCGCGACTCGCAGGTTCGCGGAGCACCGCGATCCGCCAATCTCGGGCGTCGGCCTCACCGGTTAGAGAGTACTGGCGGGTCATCCCGGGCGAGAGGTGGAGGTCGACGTGTGCACCGGGCGACCAGTGCGGGAGTTCGAGCCCGTTCTTCGCCGAGAGCGTGACCTCGCGGACGCCCGCCCCGACGTCTCGGATCGCGGAGACGATCACGGTGTGGCCGTTCACGACGTCACCCGCGGCCGGAAGGTGACGGGCACGACCTTCATCGACATGACGTCGCCGCGACCCGACCAACCGATGTCGCCACCGAGCGAGATGTCGACGTCGGCATCCAGGAGCGCATTGATCGCACTCGTGAGCTCCAGGCGTGCGAGCGGCGCGCCGAGGCACACGTGGGTGCCATGCCCGAACCCGAGGTGATCATTGCCGGTCCGGTCCAGGCGGACCTCCTCCGCGTGGTCGAAGTGTCGCTCGTCTCGGTTCGCCGAGGCGAATGCCATTCCGACCACATCGCCCTTCTTGATCTTCTGGCCGCGGAGCTCGACGTCCTTCGTGGCGTTGCGGGCGAAGATACTCACGGGCGAGGACAGCCGGATGATCTCCTCGATCGCGAGCGGGATACGCCTGCGATCCTCGCGGAGGAACTCGATTGTGTCGGGCCGTGAGGCAAAGAGCCAGAAAGCGTACGAGAGTGCCGAGGCGGTCGTCTCGTGACCCGCAACCAGTAAAAGCAGCACAAAGCCGAAGATCTCGTCGTCGGTGAGGCCACGGCCATCGGCGTCGGCGTCCATGAGCTGTGAGATGAGGTCGTCCGCCCGCTGCTCGCGCCGCCGAGCGATGAGGCCCGTGACGTAATCGCGGAATTCCGCGGATGCCCGCTGGGCCGCCTTCTCGTCGCGGACGTTGCCCTCGAAGGCGCGGTGAACTAGATCGACCCACAGCTCGTGGTCCTCCGGAGGCAGACCGACGAACGTTGCGAGCGTGGTTGCCGACATGTGCTCGGAGAACTCGGAGGGGATGTTGCCCTCTCCTCGCTCGAACATCGGAGCAAGCAGCTCTCGGGCGAGCTGCGCCAACTGCCCGGCGAACGAGTTCACTCGCCGAGGCGAGAACACCGGCCGAACGTACGAGCGGTATCGGGTGTGCTCCGGAGGGTCGGATTCGAGGGGCAGGTAGGGAAGCGTCCGCGAAACGCCTGTTGGAATGAGCAAGGTCCCGACGACGCTCGACGTGAACGTCTCCCAGTCCTTGATGATCGCGAGGATGTCGTCGTACTGCGTCACCAACCAGTACCCGTCGTACCGGTCGCTGTGTAGCACGGGACATTCGCTTCGGAGCGTTTCATAGGTCGCCCAGGGGTTCGCGATGAATGCTGGATCGTGATGGTCGAACTGGCCGTGCTCGTCCTCGCCGACCATGTGCTGCACGGGGCACCCGTTTGAAGAGTCGCTCATCCCAGGCTCCTTTCACCTCAACGGAACTGACAAGACCGACATATCTAAGGTCTTACATATGTCTCTTCAGACTAAGTGACTCGTGTCACGGTGTCCAACCCTTGGTCCCGGGCAGAGCCGGGCGCCCCCGTTTGCTGCCCCGATCGTCGCCTCAGGTACCGCCCGACCGATGTGACAGGCTGCGGCGGTCATCGACCAGTCCTCGGGCGAACGATGCCGAAGGCGGTCCGGCGCGCAGTCGGCGAGTTCGCCGCCACCATCGACGACGTGCGCCCGGCGGTCGGGCTGCGGAAGGAGTTCCTCGACGAGTCCGGGGTCGACCGCTATGCGCCGGCGGCGTCGGGCCACCCGTCCGGGTCGACGCTCATCTACTTCCCGGGCAGGGCGAGGAACATTTGCGCCTTTCGATTGCCGTATACGGGGAGGGCTTTGAGCCTCAACTGCCGGGATAACCACCGAGCTGGGAGTTGACGACGAGAGTGGTCGGACCGCTCCACGGTCCCTCCGGCGACGGAGCGGTGCGTAGGACGATTCGACCCTCGATGTCGTTGCCGTGCAGCATGACGTACTTGCCGAGGTGGGCGTTCCAGGCAACGGACAGTTCGCCGACCGGTTCACGCACGATCGGCGCAGCGGCATTGAGGTCCGGCGACTACCCGGATCCGGTGAAGTACTGTAGTGGCCTACGTCTTCGGGTTCACGACGGTTTCAGTTGTGGCGGTGGTGGTTTCGGTGGTGGTCATGATGGTGTCTCTTCCTGGCAGATTCATCGGGTGGAGACGCCGACCATTCGAGCTGTCCGGTGTTCTCGTGTGTGTCAGGGGTCGATCTCGGCCCCGGAACGCCGCGCTTCATGTGCCGCCCCCATCGAACCGTTCCGGATCGGGACGCGGCTAGTGGCATTCGCAACGGATTTAGCCGGTTTCCGCACCGTTCCTGCTCCCTACGTGGGTGGAGAACCGAGGGGCGTGCTGCTTCGTGAACCTGCAGTGCTGGTGCGCATATGGAATCGGGCGACACACTGGCGTGACCGTTACACCTGAACGACGATCTTCCCCCGGAGGTCGCAGTCGATCATGGACTGGAATCCGATCTTGATGTCCTTCAGAGCGATTCGTCGGTCGATGCGAGGGCGGGCGCCGGTGGATTCCATCATGCGCAGCATGGCGACCAGCTCGGATCGGGTGCTGCCTGTGGAGCCGAGGATGCGCTGCTGGAGGTAGAAGATTCGTCCCAGGTCTGCGGGCGGGTTCATTCCTGAGGTTGCTCCCGCGATGACGATGGTGCCTTCCGGCTCCCGGACATGTAATCGATCACGAAACACGTCCAGACCGAAGTCATCGGGGGCTCCGCGAGACGGATGTTGGAGACGATGCGCTCTGCACGGCGTGCGTGCCGCACCGTGGAACGCCTAACAGTTGGCCACTGTTATGACGTTCATACTTGTTTCGCTGGACTCCCACCCGATCAAAGACGATGGAGCTTTCTGCCATGACCACCTTCAAGAACATCACTGTGTTGGGGACGGGGGTCCTTGGATCTCAGATCGCCTACCAGGCGGCATTTCACGGCTTCACTGTGACGGCGTGGGACATCGACGATGCCGCCCTCGAGAAGGCGCAGGAGCGGTTCGCTCAGCTGGCCGACGTCTACGCCGCGAACGTGGAGCTGCCGAGCCCGGATGCACCTCAGGCCGCACTTGGCCGGATCCGCGTCACAAGCCGATGTCGCCGATGCGGTGAAGGACGCCGACCTCGTCATCGAGGCCGTGTCCGAGAACCTCGTGCTCAAGCGCGACCTCTGGGCGAAGGTCGGCGCAGCGGCGCCGGAGAAGACGATCTTCACGACCAACACCTCGAGCCTGCTGCCCAGCTTGATGGCGGACGCGACCGGGCGGCCCGACCGCTTCCTCGCGCTGCACTACGCAAACCCCGTCTACCTGCGCAACCTCGCCGAGGTCATGAGCACTGATCAGACCGATCCGAACGCCTACCAGCAGGTCGTCACCTTTGCGGAGGAGAACGGCTTGGAGCCGATCCCGGTGAAGAAGGAACAGCCGGTTACGTCGCAAACACGCTTCTCTTCGCCACGCTGGGCGCAGCGGTCGCGCTGTACACCAACGGGGTCGCAGACATACAGACGATCGACAAGGCGGCCCGAATTTCGGGCCCAACGCCTCTCGGCCCCTTCCAGATCTTCGACCTGGTCGGCATGAACACCGTCTACGGCGTCTACTCGAACGGCACCGAGACCGACAAGCGATTCGCGGAACTCGTCAAGACCGAGTACCTCGACAAGGGCAAGCTCGGCGCGGCCACTGGAGAAGGCTTCTACAAATACAACTAAACGGTCAGCGGAACGACCGCTTCCCGATCACCGTAATGATTCAGAGAGGAATCCCATGTACGAAGAAGTAACTTTCGCGCTCCCGGACGTGGAGCTGCGCGGCCGGCTTTATCGTCCGGAAGGTGACGGGCCGCACCCGGTCGTCATCTTTCACTCGGGTGTTGGCAGCGTCGCGGAGGGAAACTACCCTTACGCTGACCTGTTTACGGAACGCGGACTCGCTGTCGTCTTCTACGATCACCGCGGACTCGGGTACAGCGGGGGGACCCTGCGTCAGGAACTCGACCCGGTCCAGAACGCGCGTGACCTCCGCGACGTGATCACGCTGCTCTCTGAGCGCGACGACATCGACGAGCAACAGATCTCGCTCTCGGGGTTCAGCCTCGGCGGCACGATCAGCCTGATTGCTGCCGGATTCGACCATCGCGTTGCGAGCGTGGCCTCGGCCGTTGGCCCGGTCAGTAGCGCGGCTGCGTTCGGTCTCTTCCCGCCGGAGGCATTGCCGGCAGTTCAAGCCGCTGTCGACGAATCCCGGCGTGAGCAGTTGCACGGCGGCCAGGGCACGATCCTCCAGACCGCCGGTGTGCCTGTGCCGGACGGACCGCAGGTCGCATTCGCCGATCCTCTGGGTTGGGAATTCACTCAGCAGTTCCTGCACCTCCCGAGCTTCCGCAACGAAATCACCACGACATCGCTCGGCCGCCTGTGGGAGATGGAGCTGATGCCGCTCGCGCCCCGGCTCACTGCCAGGCTCCTGATGATCGTCGGGACCGAGGACACCCTCTCCCGCACCGAGGACATCCGCGAGTTCTTCGAGCAGGTGCAGACCGAGAAGCTCTTCGAGGAGTACCCCGGATCCCACTACGAGATCCTCCTCGGGGAGGGCTACCGGAAGCTCATCGCGCGAACCGCGGATTTCATCGCCGAGAACGCGGCCGACTCAGCGTCCCGCTAGCTCCACACCGCGCTTCCGGAGGGCGGAGCGCCAGCTACCGTCGGCAAGGTCTCGGAATGGATCTTCCATCACGCCCTGCTAGGCACCTCATCTGAGCGTAAACGGATGCGGGATTGCCGGTCTGTGTTGTTGGCACAGACCGGCAAGCTCGCACAACAATTCTCGTGCGACTCCGTGTGAAACTCTCCAATCAAGCGCGAGCGACGACGACTCCACGCTGACTCTGCGCGGATTTGTGATGGCCTTGATGTTCAGGGCTATCGGGCTCGTGGAGACGGCCGCAAATCCTTCGACCCGGTACGCATCGGGAAGAACGACCTGACGGTCACCGACATTCACGAGAGTTCGCGGTTTGAAACCCAACAGGTGGTCTTCGGCTCACGCTTAGTGGTGACCGGCGCTTGGTGCATGTGCCGCACCGTGGAACGCGGAGCGATTCGCTCCCTCGCAAGCATGAATACTTGTCTCACTGATTCACCCCCGATCAAAGACGATGGAGCTTTCTGACATGACCACTTTCAAGAACGTCACCGTGCTGGGAACGGGGGTCCTCGGCTCGCAGATTGCGTACCAGTCGGCCTTTCGCGGGTTCCAGGTCACCGTGTGGGACATCGACGATGCCGCCCTCGAAGGGGCGAAGGAGCGGTTTGCTCAGCTGGCGGCCGTGTACACCGCCGAGGTGGAACTCCCCAGCCCGGACGCTCCCCAGGCCGCGATCGGTCGGATCCGTGGGACGACCGATTTCGCTGATGCCGTCAAGGACGCCGATCTGGTCATCGAGGCCGTACCGGAGGTCTTGGACCTGAAGCTCGACGTGTGGGCGAAGGTCGGCGCGGCCGCGCCGGCGAAGACGATCTTCACTACCAACACGTCGAGCCTGCTGCCCAGTCTGCTGGCGCTGGCCACCGGCCGCCCCGACCGGTTCCTGGCACTTCACTATGCCAACGGGATCTGGCAGCGCAACATCGCCGAGGTCATGGGCACCGAGCAGACCGACCCGGACGTGTATGAGCAGGTCGTCACTTTCGCCGAAGAGCAGGGCATGGTCCCAATCCGCGTCAAGAAGGAACAACCCGGATATGTGGTCAACACGATCCTGTGGGCGACCATGCGTGCAGCCATCGAGCTCTACCTCAATGATGTTGCCGACTTCCAAACGATCGACGAGTCGTTCCGCGTTTCCATGGTCACCCCCCTCGGGCCGTTCCAGATCCTGGACATGGTGGGCATGAACACCGTCTACAACGGCTACGTGACAGGCACTGAGCTCGAGCAGCGATTCGCGAAGATCGTCAAGGCCGAGTTCATCGACAAGGGCAAGCTCGGCCGGAGCACCGGCGAAGGCTTCTACAAGTACACCAACTAGTCCCATGACGCTGGCGAGAACCTCGTGCGTCGCCTGGCGGCCGAGGTCCGGTGACGCCTCAGGCACGGCGTTTGACCGCGCCCAATTCCGGACCGATGACGTTCACTGAATCCCCCCGGCATGTCGGGAGACTTTGATGTTCCCCGGGTTTTTCGGAGTCGGTTTGGTTGACTTCTTGGTCACGACACCGTCGAAGGAGACTCGTTCGTGCCAAGGCGCTATCCCGAAGAGTTCCGCCGCAAGGTCCTGGATCTGGTCGCTGCCGGTCGCCCGGTCGCGCAGGTCGCCGCCGATCTGGGCGTCAGTGACCAGACGATCTACGTCTGGCGCAAGCAGGAACTGATCGACACAGGCCAGCTACCCGGCGCAAGTCGCGCCGAGCAGACCGAACTGTCGGCGGCCAAACATCGGATCCGGGAACTAGAACAGGAGGTGGCGATCCTGAAACGGGCTCGTGAACTGCTGAAAGAGCAGGGAGGTGACCCAAAAGGCGATACGCGGCCATAGCCACCATGGCGTCCGAGGGCTTGCCGGTGCAGGCCGCGTGCCGGCTCCTCGACGTCGCTGAATCGGGCTACTACCACTGGCGGTCACGACCGCCGTCCCAGCGTTCGATCCGGCATGTGTGGCTACTGGATCAGATCCGTGCCGTGCACACCGCTTCCCGGGGCACCTATGGTGCCCATCGTGTCCATGCCGAACTCACCCTCGGCCTCGGAATCAGCGTGGGCCACGGCCAGATCGAGCTCCTGATGGCCCGCGCTGGGATCAAGGGACTGCCCGGCAACCGCCGACCCAAACCGAAGCATCAAACCCCGACAGCAGGAGATCTGGTCAACCGGTCGTTCACGCGATCGCAGCCAAATCAGTTGTGGGTCACCGACCTTACCGAGCATCACACACGGGAAGGCAAGGTGTACTGCGCGGTCGTGCTCGACACGTTTTCACGCCGCGTCGTCGGCTGGTCGATCGACTCGACCCAGACCGCCGCGCTGGTGACCAACGCGCTGGGCATGGCCATCGCCAACCGCTCACCGCAGGCCGGAACGATCATTCATTCCGACCACGGAGTGCAATTCACCTCCTGGGCCTTCACCGACCGGGCCCGCAAGTCCGGGCTGGTGCCCTCGATGGGCTCGATCGGCGACTGCCCCTTATCCGGCTAATATCCACCGATTCCTCTGGTCAAGGGGGCTGCGGGTGCGTCCGGCGATTCGTGTGACCGCGTGTCGGCTGACCCGGAGTAGACCTGTCGGGCATGAGCACGGACAACCGTGATCGGCTGCGCCTGGAACACGACGCCGGCCGGTGGTATCTGGACGGCCCGGGTGCCGACGGGCTGGGGCTGGTCGACGAGTATCTGGGTTATCTGGCTGATCGCAACTATTCACCGAAAACGGTGCGGGCCTATGGGTTCGACCTGGTGATGTTCGGGCGGTGGCTACTCGGTGAGGGCCTCGGGGTCGACGATGTGACCACGCCGGTGCTGCTGCGGTTTTTGGCTGCGTGCCGGGCGGCGCGATTGCCGGGACGGCCGGGCCCGAATGTGGTGAACATGGCGGGCCGGCGGCTGGATGGGTATACGGCTGCGACGGTGAACCGGCGGCTGGTGGCCGTGTCGGGGTTGTTCGCGTTCCGCGCGATGCGCGACCCGTCGCTGGTGAGTCCGGTGCCGAAAGGCCGTGACGCGCAACGGTTCGTGCCCGGTGAGAAGACCGGATTGCTGGCGCACCTGGTGCGCAAACCACGCCCGAGGTCGGCGCTGCGGCTGCGGGAACCGCGCAGGCTGCCGCGACCGTTGGCGATGTCGGAGGCGGCCCGGTTGCTGGCGAGCCTGCGGACCTGGCGCGATCGCGCGATCGCCGGGCTGATGCTCTAGTGCGGGTTGCGGTCGTGTGAGGTGCTGGCCTTGGACGTCGCCGATGTCGATATCGGACGCGGTTGGATCCGGGTCTGGGGCAAGGGCGTCAAGGAACGCGCCGTCCCGCTCGACGCGGATCTGGCCCGCGTGATCCAGGGCTATCTGCTCATCGAGCGACCCGAATCAGGTTCGGCGCGTTTGTTTCTCGTCGCGAAGGGCCCGAACCGCGGGCAACCGCTCACCGCGGCCGGGCTGCGGACGATCTTCCGCTATCACCGCCAACTGTCCGGCGTCGCGGCCGGGCATCCGCACGCGTTGCGGCATTCGTTCGGCACCGCGCTGGCCGAGGCCGGAGTCGATTTGTCGGTGATGCAGGCGTTGCTCGGGCACACCCATGTCGACACCACCGCCCGCTACATCCATCTGGCCCCGAAACGGGTGAAGGAGGAATTCGATGCCGCTCGCGCACGTATTCGCCGCCAGGTCTGACGCCGACGACATCTACCACGCCTACCTGGCCGAGCTGGCGCGCACCGGCCGCGGCAGCGCGCCCTACTACAGTTCGGCCCGCACATTCCTGCAGCGCTGGCCCGATCCGCAAGCCTGGGCTGATGAGCCGCTCGGGCTGCGGTGCTCGGCGAACTCCTCAACGCGGCCATTCATCACGTTCGGAGATGCTGCACGACTGGTTGCGGCCCGGCTACGACTACCTGCTCGAACGCAAGATCTCCAGCCTCTGGCGCGAGATCGACGCCTCCCCGATCGGACCCGACCTGACCAAATTCCTCACCACCGCACGAGGACTCGGATTCAGCTATCGGGTCCGGACCGCGACCGGGTCGCAGGCGCCGGCGCGGCTGCTGATCCAGACCGGCCGTCGCCTGCACCAGCTCACCGTCGCCGATCTCGACGAGTTCGCCGACGCCTGCCTCGACCGTCAGCACCGCACCGGCAAAGGCTGGCACCACTACAAGGCCGCGCTCGCCAACACGCACCTGGTGCTGTTCCATCTCGGCATCCTGCCCGAACCACCCCGCCGCGGCGGCCCCTGGGACTTCGCGGTCCGCCTCGACGGCGTCACCCCGGCGATCGCCGAGGCGATGATCGACTACCTCAACGCTAAACGCGGCACCTGCACCCGCCACACCGTCTCCAGCATGGCCACCCGGCTGACCGGGTTCGGCCGGTTCCGCACCGATCTCGACCCCACCCTGGCCCGACTGTCGCAGTTGGACCGCCGCCGCCATATCGAACCCTGGCTGGCCAGCCTGGTCGACGCGGTCAACAGCAAGACCGGTGAACCGATCGGCGTCGCCGACCACGCGCGACGCGTCGTCGCGGTCAACACCTTCCTCACCGAGATCACCGAATGGGGATGGAACGACGCACCGAAACGAAAACTGTTGTTCCGCAACGACGTTCCCCGCCTGCCGAAGCCACTGCCGCGCTACATCCCGGTCGACGCCGACCGGCGCCTCACCGACGCACTGCGCGCCAGCGACCATGAACTCGCCGCCTCCGCGTTGCTGCTCGCACGCGCATGCGGCCTGCGGATCGGGGAATTGCTCGACCTCGAAATCGACTGCCTCCACGAGATTCTCGGCGAAGGAGCCTGGCTGAAAGTCCCGCTCGGCAAACTCGACACCGAACGCATGGTCCCCCTCGACGACGAAACCGTCGAACTGATCGACCGGATCATCGAAATCCGCAGTCCCGGACGACCGTTACCGCACCCACGCACCGGGAAACCGGCCCAGTTCCTGTTCACCCACCACGGCGGCCGGCTCGCCCAGCAAGGCCTCCGCCTCGAGCTCGACCGCGCCGCGACGGCTGCCGGGATCGGGCACGTCACCCCACACCAACTACGCCACACCTACGCCACCGCCCTGGTCAACGCCGGAGTCTCATTGCAGTCGCTGATGGCGCTGCTAGGACACGTATCCGCGCAGATGAGCCTGCGTTACGGAAAACTGTTCGACGCGACCGTCCGCACCGAATACGAACGGGCCCTCACCCTCGCCAAGGACCACCTCGCCGCGCTGCCGACCACACCCGCCGGCACCAAAGCGCTGCCGCTGGCCGACATCACCGGCGGCGCGGACTGGACCGACACCCCAGCCCTGAAATCCCGTCTCGCAGGGGGCTTTTGCCTGCGCGCACCCGCCCAGGGCGCCTGCCCCTACGCCAACATCTGCGAACACTGCCCGAACTTCCGCACCGACCTCACCTACCTGCCCATCCTCGCCGCCCAACGCGCCGACGCCCAAAAACTCGCCGACGACGCCCAACGCCGCGGCTGGATCACCGAAGCCGACCGCCACCACAAACTCATCGCCCGACTCGACAACGCCATCGCAGACATCCAGAAATCAGCCGGATAACACCAGAACCCCCACACCACAGAGCAAGATCAGCCCAGATTAGCCGGATAATGCTACGACAACGCAGTCATCGAATCCTTTTGGGGCAGAATGCAAACCGAGCTACTGAACCGGCAACGATGGAGAACCAGAATCGAGCTGGCCAACGCGATCTTCGAATACCTGGAGATCTTCCACAACCGTCGGCGCCGTCACTCGGCCCTGGGCATGCGGTCCCCGATCGAGTACGAGATGATGCAATCGTCCATCCAACCCGTGGCCTGAAGTCCAGCATTCCGACTCCACGAAACCGGGGGAACATCACGGGGACGAACACATGGGTTCTCAACACGCCGGCCGGCGAGATTGTGATCGATCTGGGTCCGTCGCTCTCCGTGCACCGCCGTGCTTTGCAGGAGCTGACCAGACCGGTCGCCGTGATAGTCACGCACGCACACTGCGATCACGTAGGAGCATTCGACGGGCTTCCTCCCGGGCTACCCGTCTATGCTGCGGACGACAGGCTGGCCCGTGGATCGGAGCCGCTCCACACCGACCGCCTGCTTCGAATAGCCGGACTCGCGGTGAGGGCCATTCCCACGCCAGGACTCACGGCCGATTCTGCTCTCCTCGGCGGCGTGACCCCTGCTCGGCACCGGACCCCGGTTGCCGCCGTGGCAGCTTCCCTCACTGAGGACGAGCGCCTCGTTGGGGTCGGACGAGAGCGCCGCTTGGACCCGCGCTTTCACCGCAGCACGCCTTTCCCCGAGGTCGTCGAGACGTACGCGGCCACGGGCAAGTTCACAAAGGCCGCCAAAGCCCTCTGGGATTCACCCTCAGAGGCTCGTCAGGCCGTCATCAGCCACGCGGTGTCGAGCCTCGCGGGCCGCTTCGGGCAGGCCGGCCAAATCGGTTATACCGCGGCGAAGTGGGCTGTCCGAGTGGCCGGCCCCCGATGATGCGACCATCCGGTCTTTGAGTCCGGGGTCGATCGGTTTCAGTTGATCTCGCAGACCACGGGGTGATGGGTGTGGCTG
>NZ_JBITIJ010000026.1:0-85607 GCF_044458825.1 Nocardia sp. NPDC050412 | reverse complement strand
CTACCATCGGTGACCTCTTTGGACCCCGGCGCAGCCAGCTTCTCCCCCGGCTCCAACCGATCATCACGACGGTCTTTAAGAGCCGGTAATTTGTCCTCGGTTTTGGTAGGGTTACTGTCTGCCGGTTTCGGCGGATCGAAGCCATCGACTTTTACGTTCGAGATGTTACCAGTAGACTTGTCGGAGACGTCCGAGTGGCTTCTATTGAGATTATCCCCTTTATACGCGTAGAGGTTCCCATCGGCGTCTATGACATTTCTGTCTTTATAATTTATCGCTTGATAATTACCATCGCCCTTGCAGTAGTAGGGCTGCATACTGCCGTCGGCGTTTTCAAGGTAGTAGTACCCCTTGTTTTCCGGTGTACTGCCAACGTTATTGGCTAGGACCCACCCTTTATCCTTGGTGTACTGATAGAACGCGCCGCTCATTTCACCTCTCAGCCCCGCAGATTACTATCGGGCAAACGCTCCGAATCGACTGGCGGTACCGCAGGCACCCGCTCGGAACCGATGGGCGAACGATCAGCCGCAACCATGACGTGCGTCCCCGCCACACCCCGAACCTGAGCCCGCTCCGGCGCCGTCACGGCCGCCGGCGCATCCGTGAATGCCGGATGTTGCACAACCTGCTCGTATGCGTAGACCGAGTCCCGCAGTTGTTGCTGGCCGGGTTGACCGTCCAGCAGCAGTATCAGTTCGGTGCAGCGGCGCTGGAAGACGAGGGTCCGCAGAGCATCCGCGCCGGCATCGACACGCAGATCCCCGAGTCCGATGCGGGCGACATCGAGGCTGCGCGCCGACAGAGTGTCAGCGAGCCGATCGTCGGCGTCGCGCAGGTCGTGCCACCATTGCCGCGGAATCTGCTGCCCGGCTTGCAGATTCGTCAGGATTCGGTCGCGCAACTGCGTAACTTCGATCGCTTCGGCCGGAGCGCGCCCGGTGCGGGCGAGACGCATGTGTGCGTCTGCGGCCAGTTCCAGGCAGCGGCCCCACTGCTGCGTATCGGGAACGGTGGCAACGTGTTCCATCGCACCGACGGATCCGGTCAGCCCGAGTCGGTCGGCAGTGTCGGATGTGGGCGCCCGCAGGTCGACGTCATAGGCGGGCTCTACCATCCCCTCGGTGGCCACGTTGTCGAGCTGAGCGCGCAGTCCGGGATCGATCGGACCGGACGCCACCAGCGCCGTGAGCGCTACACCGGCCTTCGGCCCCCACACCCGACCGAACTCCACCAATACCCGGGCCGGATCGGCGATCCCCTCCCATGCTGCGGACGGGCTGCCGGTGCCGTCATCGAGCATGCGATCCCAGAGCCACGGGGTGGACACCGCGCGCGGCAAGTGTATGCCCGCTGGCAGCCACCCGCGGCCCTCGTTGGTGGTGATGAACAGGCCCGCGCCGGACGGGCCGCGCAGCGCCGCCACCGCCCACGCCGCCCCGGCCACCTCCGAGTCCACCGAGCCCAGCACAGAAGCCAACAGAGTGCGGGCGACCAGCAGATCGTCGTATACCGGTTCGCCGACCACGTGAGCAGGGTTGGCGGTGCTTTTCCGCGGCGCAACCATTGCTGCGGCGGGGGGTATTACCGCGCCGGATCGTGGTGCTGCGCCAGTAGCGCCCGACGACATCGGCGCCGAATTCACGCCAACCGGACCAGACGGACCAGGCCCGTGGCCGGACGGTCCACCGATCGGACCGGGCGGTCCACCACCGGGAGCGGATGGCCCACCACCCGGACCAGCCGGTCCCCCACCGGGGCCAGATGGCCCGCCACCCGGTGGTGCCACCGCTGCGGCGGTTGAAATCGGGGCCGGACCAGGTGGGATCGCGCCGGGTGGTGCCGCCGCGGCGGGGAGGGGCGTGGTGGCCGGCCCCGTCGCCGGTGGAACTGGGGCACCGGGCCCAGGCAGGCCGGGGTCGGTTATCGGAGCGCTGGGATATGTCCGGTTCCCTCCCGGCGGCCCGCTCGGAGGGGAACTCGGGCCGGGCGAGCTGGGACCGGGCGGAGCTACGACCGGGCCGGGAACCGGGGACGGCCCGTCGGTACCAGGATTACCTCCTACCTGGCGAATCTGCCGACCGCCGTGACCGTCGGCGCGCTCCATCTCGTCGGCGGCCGCACGCAGGTCTCGCGCGGCGCGGTGGTGCTTGTCGGCCATCGCGTTGCCGGCGCGTTCGCGGGCCCCGTAATACCCCTCTATCGCGCTGTGCACCTGCGCAGCGATCGGGCCGTTGCTGGAGCCGAACTTTTTCAGCCAGTCCGACGGCTGCCGTGCCCAATGCCGCGCTCGCTTCTCGGCCTCGTCATGGCCAGCGGCCAGCCTGCGGAGCGCATCGGGATCCAAATCCAAAATGTCCGACATCGGTCAGGCCGCCCTGTCCCGGTGAGGCCAGATCTTCATCGCGCCCCTTTACGCCGGGTCCGTCGCATCGGGACGATCAACGGGGCGAGACGAGGACGGCGGGGCTACCACACCCGCGGGCGGACCGGCGGTCACGCCCGGGGCCGTGACGCCGGGCGCCGAGACCTGTCCGGCGCCCACCGGCCGAGCGACAACCTCGTCCACCGCCGTCGAAACCGCCGCCGGAACCTCGACGAATCGTGGATGTTTCACGATTTGCTCATGTGCGTACACCGCGTCGCGCAACTGCTGACGAGTGGTCTCCTCGGCCAACAACAGGACCAACTCGTTGCACCGCCGCTCGAATACCAACGTGCGCAATCCACCGTCCGCGTCGTCGACCCGTAGGTCCCCGGGCTCGACCCGGCCGACATCGACCCGGCGCGGCATGATCGAGGCCGCGAGCAGATCGTCGGCGTCGCGCAGTTCGTCCCACCAGGATCTCGGAATATCGCGGCCGGACTGGACCGCGGCCAGAATGCGGTCCCGCACCCCACGTGCGACCGCGCCGTCCGCGGGGAGGTCGCGGATCCGGCCGACCTTCGCGTGCGCGTCCGCCGCCAATTCGACGCAGCGTGCGCGCAGAGCCGAATCCGGCACGGCCGCGATCTGCTCCAGCGCCTCGACGGAGCCTGCGAGTCCGAGCCGATCGGCGGTGTCGGGGGTGGCCACCCGCAGATCGACGTCATAGGACGGTGCGACCATGCCCTCCATCGCGACATCGTTGAACCGTGCCCGCAGGCCGGAATCGATCGATCCGGACGACACCACCGCGGAGAGCGAGGCTCCAGCCTTCGCGCCCCACGCCAGCCCGAATTCCACCAGGACGCGCGCCGGGTCGGATACGCCCTCCCATGGCGATGCCGCCTCCGCGGAACCGGCGCCGAGCATTTCGTCCCACAACCATGGCGTGGACACTTCGCGCGGTAGATACAGCCCTGCGGGGAACCAGCCGCGGCCCTCGTTGGAGGTGATGAATACCCCCACACCACCCGGACCGCGCATCACCGCCACGGCCCAGTGCAGGCCGAGCACCGACGAGTCCACCGCCGCCAGCACGGCGCCGAGGAGGGTGCGCGCAACCACCAGGTCGTTGTTGACGGCATCGCCGACCACGTATGCCGGTGCGGCCTCCTTATCCTTCGCGGCGGCGACGGCCGACGCGAACGGCGTCGCCATCGGTACGGGCGGCAGATCGCCCGCCGCGCTGACACCGGACGAGCGGTCCGACGTCCGGTCGTCCGGACCGGGGCCGGAAGGTCCGCCGCCGGGTCCCGCGGAGACCGACGACACGACGCCACCGGGCGGTGTCACCGTCGGACCGGACGGACCGGATGGACCGCCACCGGGGCCACCGCCAGGGCCACCAGGCGGCACAGTGCCCGACGTCGGCGTCGACACGCCCGTCCCGTCGGGCCCGGCCGGCGCCGCACCGTTCGTCGTCGGGGCGCTGGTTGCGGGCCCGACACCGACCGGAGAGTCGTCCGAAGCGGGAGTCGAACCAGGCTGCTGAGTACCGCCCGGCACGTTATCGGACGGGCTGGTGTTGACGGGCGAGTGACCGTTCGGCGAGGCGCCGTTCGGCAGCGACGGCGAGGTTTGCGGCAGCCCGTGCGAATCGGGGCCGTTCATGATCCGGCGGACACCCGCGCCGCCGTCGAGGTCGGCTTGTTCGAACTCTCGAGCGGCCTTGCGCAAATCGTCAGCGGTCTGCTTGTGCTCGCGCGCCAGCGCGAGACCGGCGCGCTCACGCGCGTCGTAGTACGCTTCCAGGGCTTTATGGACCGGGTGGGCGATCGCGCCGTAGCTGTCCGGAAACGTCTTCAACCACGTATCGGGCTTCTTGGCCCATTCGATCGTATCGTCGTGGACCCGGTCGTGCTGATTCGCCAGGTCGTACAACACCTGAGGGTCGATTTCCATACTGCCGTCCGGCATATGCGATCAGATCCTTTCCCGCCACCCGACGCCCACCATTGTCGATCCTTCCCACGGTTGGGGATGTCGGAGGAGGTCCTAGCACTGGGAAAATTCGGACAATGGACGGCCGAATGGATTCGGATATCTCGCGCGCGAAGCCGTTTGCGCGGGCCCGATCGGCACGAGCACACCTAGGAGATCGACATGGCCGAATCGCTATGGGCCGATCTCGACGCCATGCGCACCTCCTCGGCACATCTCGACGGGGTCGCCGACGAGGTCGCACGGATGGTGGCCGACCTGAAAGCCGATCTCGCCCGTGAAGGCGAGTTCTGGGGTGACGACGATCCCGGAAAGATGATCGCGGAGTCGTATGTGCCCGGCGCGGACCGTGCCATGGAAGGTATGCAGAATCTGGCCGAAGCGGTGCGGGCGATACAGAGCCAACTCGCCAGCGCCGCCGAGACCCTCGCCCAGCAGGACCTCGGCGCCGCCAAGCACGTCGGCAACGCGAATCCGAGCACACTCGCCACAGATCTCGACGGATCCGGGACGGGTGGATATCGAACGCCGATTTCGACACCGACCGTCCAGCCGACATCGCAAGGATCGATACCGGTATCGAATCCCGACTCGACCACAACCGATCGTCCAACGGTCGACGCCCCGGCCGCGCAGCACGAGTCCGCGCAGTCCCCATCCGCCCAGTCCCCATCCGCCCAGGCACCGTCGGCGCAGTCCCCGTCCGAGAATTCCGCGACGCCGCAGTCGGATTCACCGGCCGATAACGACGGGCGTAACGCGGACATGAATGGAAACGGTGGGACCGATGGCGCGCAGGAGCCCGCGAGTGATTCGGAATCCACCGGCACTACCGCCGCGCCAGGCAGCACCAGCCCAGCCCCAGCCACAAATGCTGCCGCCGCGAGCGCCGGCGCGCGAGCGAATCCGGTATCGGCCAAGGA
Organism: Nocardia sp. NPDC050412; assembly: GCF_044458825.1. Taxonomy (NCBI): domain Bacteria; kingdom Bacillati; phylum Actinomycetota; class Actinomycetes; order Mycobacteriales; family Nocardiaceae; genus Nocardia; species Nocardia sp. NPDC050412. The sequence goes on along the minus strand of NZ_JBITIJ010000026.1, from coordinate 80,318 downwards.
GTCCGGCTCGGCCGCGCGCACCGCGGGCACACCCTGGTCGGGAAATCCGACGAACACGCCATGGTCGAAGTCTCCGGCCGCGCCGTCCCCGGCCGCGTCGTCCCCGACCTCTAGCCCGTCGAACGGCGCGCCACCGCGGGTTTCCCCGCCCCGCCCGGGTGGTCGCCCGAGTACCGAGAAGGATGCGGCGAAAAAGGGCAAGCAGAAGCGGACCGCACCACAGCGGGCAGTGGCGCGGCGGGCTGAAACAGATAGCGAGGCGATGCGGATCGCCACTGAGATGGCCGCCCGGCACAATCTCGAGATACGCGGCTTCGAGACAGCGGGAATCCACGAGAAAACGATGCGCGAGATGGCCGCCGCCCTCGACGCGGTGCTGCAGCGATACACCGTCCCGCTGCACGGGATCGAGATCACCGATCTGGCCGGCGCCGCGTCACGTGTCGAGAATCGAAACACAACAGTGGAATCCGATGATCCGGCACCGTGGATCGTGCTGGACCGAGTGACCACCGCGAATTCGCACCTGCCGGGCGTCACGGCACCACGATCGCCGAAAGTCGACCAACCGGAACGCCCGATGTACGCGGCGATGCTGCGCGCCCTCGGCGGTGTGCTGGATGTCAGCGGCGGATTCCGTGCGCGCGTTGAGGCGCAGCGCACGCTGATCACCGAGTATCTGCGTGTGCACGGTGCCAAAGGCGACACGCTGGCACGTGTGGTCACCGGCTACAAGCTGTGGCGTAGCGCGTTGGGCGATAACAGTTTCCGCAGTGGTGTATTCGCGCCTTCCGTAGCGCTCGCAGACGCTTTCACTGCCGTCGAGTTGGATGGCGAGGCGGCGAGCGGACCCGCGAAGACCTTGCATCGGCTGCTGGTGACGATGGCGAAGGCGTCCATCTTCGACGAGTGATGGACCACAACTGGCAGTACCGATGTTCAGATGAGGAGATGGCGTGGACCGATGGAAGCGGGAAGGCCTGCGATCGGCCAATAGCGGATTGCGTAACCAGATCGAGGACCTCCTCGACACCTACGAGCAGCAGCAACCTCGGGTCAGCGAGATGTTCCGGCAACTGGAAGCAGTTCGCGTACAAGCGAACTCACCGGATCAGTCGGTGGAGGTGGTCGTCGATGCCAACGGCGTGCTCACCGATCTCTCTCTGACTGCGGCCGCCCTGCGCAAGCCCCCTGACCAGCTTGCCCGCACCATCCTTGCGGCGGTCCAGGAGGCAGTCGGTCGGGCCGGTGAACAGCACACGGCGCTGACCGCTCCGGTCGGCACCGAACTCGATAACATGCCGGACCTTTCCGATATTGCCGACGAGGCGCCGAACCTACGCGAGATCCGTGCCTTTTTCCGTGGCGAGGAGAATAGAGCGGAGTGAGGATTGCCGCGCACGGTCGGCGCAGCACTGTCCCCAATTATGGGAACTCACGCCGGAATGGGTCAAAATTAGGCGTGCTGGATCGTTTGCTGGTGGAGAGGGCGGGAGTTTCCTGGCCGTACGGGGTGTGACGGGGTCAGGCCATAGATGACGCTGACTCTTCCGCCGGGGTTGCCCCCGCCGGTGATCGATTGCGTGGCGGGTCATTTTCCGCGGGGTGATGAAACCGCCACCCGACGGGCCGCGGACTACTGGTCCGACAAGGCCGAACAATGTCGCGGCCACGCCGAACACCACGACACCCTGGCCGCACGCATCGAAAACGAGTTGCGCGGCGCCACCGGCACCGCCATCACCCAAAACTTCCGCGACCTGGCCGACAAGTTCCGCGCCCAGGCCGAGTTCATCGACACTGTGGTCGAACAACTCTACGAAGCCGCCAACAGCATCGAAGAGCAGAAATGGACCGTCATCGGCTTCGCGACGGTCCTGGCATGGCAACTGGCCCGTGCCGCGCTCATGTTCTCCCCCGCCGGCGCGGCCCTGGAATTCCGTATCGATTCCATGGCCACCGACACCGCCTGTCAGGTCGCCAAACGCCGTTGCCTGATCTTTTTGGCCGGACAAAGCTCCAAATACGCCACCCAACGCGGCACCATCGTCCTGGCCGGCAAAGCCATGTTCTGGGGCGCCACCCAAGTCGGCGGCATCAGCGCCGCCGTGCAAGCCGGACAAATCCTCGCCGGCAACCGTGAATCGATGGACTGGACAACAGTCGGGATCGCCGCAGCCGCCGGCGGCGTCGGCGGTGGCGCAGGAGCCCTCGCCGGATCCTGGGTGGGTGGGCGTTGGATCATCCCCAACACCATCACCCGCGCCGAAGCCGCCACCAGCACCGCCGCCCGCGTCGGATTCCAACTCGCCGGGACCTCCCTCGTCGGCGCCACCGGCGGCCTCGCCGGCGGTATCCTCGGCGCCCTCACCTCCATCCTGCTGTCCGGTCAACCCTTCACCACCAAAGCCCTCACCGAGGGCCTGCTCCCCGCCGTCACCGGCGGATTCCTCGGCGCCGCCGCCCACGGCGCCAGCGAAATCCGCACCGCCACAAAGACTCCGGAGACCGCGGTACCCGAGGTCACCGCGCCCGTCGCCCCCGAGGCCAACACCGGTACCGGTCAACGTCCGCTCACCCAGGCACTCGTCGACGCACTCGCCGAGCACGGCATCCTCACCCGCGACTTCAACCCGGCCGACCCGGCCGGATCCCAGCAACAGCAGCTCAACCAACTCGTCACACGGCTGCGGCAACCGGCGAACGACTTCAACACGGCACCGGCGCCGTTCATGCGCGAGGACTACAACATCAGCATCTGGAAGCCCAAGGATCCGCAGAGTCCGCTTCCCGATGCCGTCAACAACGCCCGTGTCGAGGAAATTCAGCACCCCGACGCGGTGGTGGTGGCGAACGAGGCACCGGAGCTGCAGACACTGTACGCACCGCACGTCCCTGGTGCGCCCCCGATAATTACCCAATCCCCAGGCGCGCCAGGACAACCGGGCAATCCCCAAGCCAGTGACGGCCCGGCGCATCATGGCGCTGACGGCGGCCCGCGCCCGCGCGCCGCCGATCCGGCAGCCAGTGATCAGCGCCCGACCCCGCATCCCGCCGACAGCGAGGCGGTCAACGCCCGCCAACACCCTGACGAGACAGCGGCGGGCGGCCAGCGTCCGCACCCTGCGGACAACGAAGCGCCCCACGCACGCCAACGCCCCGACGAGCCGACCAACGCACGCCAACGCGCTGACGAGCCGACGCCGCAACCGATTCGGCAGCCAGATCCCGCGCCGAAGGAGCCAGTCACCTCGGAGCGGCCCATTGCGGTCGGCCCTAGCTCAGCGCAGGAACCCGCACCTGCTCCGGTGTCGCACCCCGCCGATGGCCAGTCGGGCGGTGCCCGCACCAACGCGGACGAACCAGCGAGCCCACATCCGGCTCAGCGGGGCGGTCCCACCCCCGATGACGCAGCCGCATCCGGGGGTCAGCACCCTGCCGACACCGATGCGGTCGACGGCGCCCGGCCACATCCCGGCGACAACGAGCCGGCCGATGCGCGCACACCTGCCGATGAACCGGAGGCCCAGCCGGACGCTCAGGAAGGTCCGGCACCGGATGAATCTTCCGCATCCGGCGGACCCCACCCGGCCGACTCCGAAATGGTCGGCGGTCCACGACCGCATGCCGCCGATTCCGACACCGCTGACGGTCCACGACCGCACCCCGTCGATACCGATAGTGAACAACCGCAACCGGTTGCGACCGCGGCAGCGCCGACCGCCGCTCGACCCACCGACGCCGCGGCGGCGCCCGCCGCCGCTCGACCCGCCGATGCGGCGGCCGCGCATCCCGCCGACGGGCGCCCGGCCCGGGCCCGCCAGGACAATCCGGCAGGGCCGCAGCAGCGAGGTCGGGACCGTCAACCTGGTCCGGAAGGGGGCGCACCGCGACGTGGCGGTCGCCGCCGGGTGGTGGCTCCCGAGACCAGCACCCCACCACCCGATCTGGCCGCACCGGTTCCACAGGACCAGCAGACCCCGGTCCTCGTCAATGCCCTCGGTCCGGACGAGGCCGGCTCGCTGGTACCGCGACCCGCCGATTCGCCGGCGAACAAGCCCGGGGTCACGGCCGAGGCCGACCTCGCAGCAACCTCGGTACACTCCGGCACCACCCACGACCCCACCACCATTTCCGACCACACCGCGACCCCCGAGGTGCGGCCCGACCGCATCGCGACCCCCGAGGTGCGGCCCGACCCCATCGATAGGGCGACGAGCGGGCAGCAGCCGCCCCCTCATCCCGCCGACGACACCCCGGCCAGCGTCCATCTCGACGAACCGGTCGGCGAACAACCGGCTCAACAGTACGATCACGCGCCCGACGATGCGCCCGCATCGATCGGACAGCACCCGGCCGAACCCGGACCAGTCGACGGCACACGGCCGCACCCCGCCGACAACGATCCCGCCAACACCCACACCAACACCGACGAACCAGCGGTCCAACACAATCCGCGCCCCGACGAGGCCGGCGCCACAGGCAAACAACCAACGGCATCCGAACCAAGCGACGGCACGCCTGCGCACCCCGCCGACAACGATCCCGCCAACACCCACACCAACACCGACGAACCAGCGGTCCAACAGAATCCGACGCCCGACGAGGCCCACGCCACAGGCAAACAACCAACCGCTTCCGAACCAAGCGACGGCACGCCTGCGCACCCCGCCGACAACGATCCCGCCAACACCCACACCAACACCGACGAACCAGCACCCCAACACAATCGGACGCCCGACGAGGATCACACCACCGCACCCGAAGCGACCGATGGCGCACGGCCGCACCCCGCGGCCGCCGACGTGGATAGCGGTTCGACTACACAAAGCACTGCCGAAGCGAATGCGGCCGAACCATCTGCGGGACGACAGACCGCCGAGGACGCCCTACAGGACTACGCGGATCGCTGCTCACCGGATCTGCCGGAAGAACAGCGCTTGGTGAACGCCTCCGAGGAAACCTTGGTGGAGATGTTGCGCAGCGGTGACCAGGCCGACGTGACAGCCGCATTGATCGAGACCATCCGCCGTGGCGAGAACAAGGTGCTGCGCTGGACCCAGGTCGCCGCCATGCTGGCGATGCGGGATGGCCCGGTGAATATGGACGCCGGTGAGGGCAAGTCGCTGGTCTTCCTGGCACACGCGGCCCGTGATGCCATGGAACACGGTGCGGTGCAGGTGATCACCACTCGCGATAACCTCGCCAACCGCGAATTCGTTCGATACAAAGAGGTTCTGGGCCCGCTCGGTATCGAGGTAGTGCGCATGAACCCGGACACCGCACCACCACCCCCCGAGCCGGGCAAACCGACCATCTACATCGGTACCCAGCAGGATGTCGGTTTCGCCGCGCTGCGCGATAACTGGGTGCCGGGTCGGCGCGCCGCGATCGACGAGATCGACGAGGCGCTCGTGCACGCCGACACCCAGTACATCCTGTCCGACGGCGCGGGCCAACTCGCCGAAACCGAGGTCGCCGCGCAGGTCACCGATGCCCGCGACTTCCTGAGCGAATGCCTGGACCGGGGTGTGCTGACCGAATCCGATTTCGGCCGCACCGCGGACCAACGCGGCGGACCGGCGAATCTGACCGAGACCGGACGCCAGAGCTTGGAACGCCAGCTGGGCCGCGCACTGACCGACGACGAGCTGGGCCGACTGAATATGGCGGCCTCCGCCAAATGGGAATACGTCGAGAACGTGCACTATGTCCGGCACGAAATCGACGGGCAGGAACGGATATTCATCATCGATCAGACCACCCACAAGGTGATGTTCGATCCGGAAACCTCCAGCGAAAGTCGCTGGAACGGCGGTCTGGCCCAGGCGATCGAAGCCAAGCACGAGCTGGCCATCCGCAACGACCCGAACAGCTCGAAATCCATTACGGCACAGAAACTCTTCAGCAGTGAGAACTACGACCAGATAACCGGTGCGTCGGGCACCGCCGAAGGGTCCGCGGGCACCCTCAAAAGCCGGTTCGGCATGGGTGATGTCGTCAAGATCGACCGCTTCACCGACTCCAAGCTGGAGGTCAGGCAGGACACGATCTCGGCGGATGAGACAGCCAAGCTGAAGCAGGTTGCCGCCGATACCCAGGAGATGCAGAAAACCGGGCGCCCACAGCTGATTCTGTGTGATCGCAATGACCTCGTCGGAGCGCTGGCGAACGTCATGAAGACCGATCACCCCGACGTGGAATTCATCGCGGTGGACGCCAAGTGGTTCCTCGAGCACGGCACCAGCGCCGAGGACAATCTGCAGCTGATCTTCGATGCGGCGGGTCAAGAGGGCAAGGTCCTGATCATCAATATGCAGGGCGCCCGCGGTGTCGACATCCCGATCAGCGGGGCAGCCCGCGACCTCGGCGGCCTGCATGTCGCGGTCACCGGCCGGTCCGCACTGTCTCGCGATATCGATATCCAGGCCGAGAATCGCGCCGCCCGCAACGGCGAACCGGGCAGTGTCCAGTACTACACCGCACCCACCGACGGCCTCTACGCCCCCACTAACAACCCGATGGTCAAGCAGGTCGTTGTCAAGTACGTCAACGAGTACCACCAAGCCGCCGCCGAACATCAGGCGGCGCCGACCGCCGAGACGCAGGCGCGGCTCACCAAAGCCGAGAAGAATCTGCGTGACTTGGCCACGCCGCTGCAAGAGCTGGCGGGCGCGCAACACCAACTGGCTCGCGGCGGCAGCCATACCCCCGGCCCGTCGGCACACGCGCCCCCGACAACCCAGTCAGAGGACCCGAACCGAAGACACTTCATCAATCAAATGCCACAGGAATTGTCCAGTGGCACACTCAACGCTGCCACAGCAGGGCAAGAGTCGCTGCTCGACGACAAAATCAGCAAGTCCGGCAGGCCGTTGCTGGCCGATACAGCCGAGGTCCTGCAGCAGGCACAGAGCGGTGATCCGGCCGCGGCACACATATTGCAGCGGCGATTCGGGACAGCGACGTACCAGCATGTGCTCACCGTGCTGGGCTGGGACGGGACGCACGGCACGCCACCCGAACCCGTGCAGCAGCTGGCGCACGCGATCAACGCCGCCGGATACCACGCCGCGCAACTCGACGGATGGCAAACTCCCCAACCGGGCCAACTCGGCAACTGGCTGGGCGAAAAGCTGCGAAACGCGCTGCTGGACAGCCTCATTCACTTGACGGACGCCGAAGTCGGGTACTTCACCGAAGCACACCACGCGCTGCAGAGCGGCCACGAGCTCAGCCCGGCCCAGCTCGCCGCAGTACACAGTATGACCGCCGCGGTGCAGACACAGTTCCCGACCGTCTCGGTGGGCGCATCCGACAACCCTGCACCAGCGGCGCAATCCCAGGATTCCGCCGCTGCACCCAGCACAGGTGCCGTCACCGGCTCGATCCCTGCGCGTCCAACTACGACTGCGGAACGCAACGACGACCTATCCGCAAATGCCGCCGTACCGACCGACCAAATGCTCAGTCTTGTGGACGGTCAGGTCCCGGCTTCGAAGGCCCCCTCGGCGGGGACCAGCCCAGCCAAGAGCAAGCCCGGCGCGGGGCCCACGGCGAAATCGGGTCGCGGCCAGTGGATACCGAATGCTTCCCCGAGCGCCGCTCGGCAATCAGCCACTCCGCCGCGGCCCGTGGTCACCGCCGACGACCGCGCCGGAAAGCCTGGCTCCGGCAATCCTGCCCGGGCGGTCGGCTCCGACCAGCCGGTCATCCTCGTCGGCATGCAGGTGATGGCATCAGATTCCGACCACGAGATCGACGTTGACGAGACCGCATCTGCGGCGGCGAATTCCCAACCCACCGCTGCGAATCCCGAGTCGGAGTCCGAGCGCAGTATCAAGCAGGCAATCGCGTGCGAATTGCTCGACTCCTACGGCATTGAGGTACTTGGCCTCGAGAAGCTTTCCGTCGAGACCGCGATGTCGGTGCGGAACGCTGTCGTCGACGAATTCCGCGAAGAACCGAATATTGGCATAGAAGTGCTGGCGGTGGTTCCACTCAGGCACAAGAGCATTGCCATGGCGGGACCGATGTCGCGTAGCTTCCGATGCCGTGTCGTGTTTCTCAACGAAAATAGATTGAACAATGCCGCGAACATCGCAGAAATTCGGCAGAACGACAATCTGATATCCGCGACCGACGATGGTGTATACGACACAGTCCGCCACGAGCTGGCCCATCTGCGTGATCCTCGCGCCAAAGCCGCTGATCGCGATATCTGGCGCACATCAGCGCAGGCGAGGGCGTTTGGTTTCCTGTACAACCATTTCCGGGGACTCCTGAAGGCGAAGGCTCTACGCCCGGATACGCGCTTCGACCACTGGCTGGACCAGCTCAACGGCTACAGCCGACATCGCCAGGTCCTCCGCGACGAAGACTTCATGTACCCGGCCTTCTATGCGTGGTTGAACGGATTCGAAAACCAAGAGGCATTCGACGATTGGCTGAATACCGTCGGCGTCCAGAGGGTAAATGGAAAGGTAAAGCTCGCGACGCTGTTCGAGGCATGGCAACAACAGCACGATGACGCCGCTATGCGCCGGATAGTGGCAGAGCACTGGTCGGGTATCGCCGAACCCAGTCTGGGCGATCAGCCAGTTTTCCGGCCAGCGGAAGCATTGGCCGAGGCGCATATCGCTATCGGACTCGCCGCACCCAAGGTGAGCGATGAGTTCAAGAGTGCCTTCCAGGAGGACGCAGACGAGGACATACCGGTCGATTTCACGCATCCGGCTTACGCGCTGCAGGCGTTGTTAACCGGCCGTACGGTGGCCGAGGTTTGGGCGGATGCCGAGCGCCGGAATGCCGTGGCAATGGCACGGGCAAGCGATCGCGGACCGATTCCGGCTATGTCCGGCTCCCGCCCGAGTATCAAGCCGAACGGTCCAGCGGTAGCACTGGGTCGAGCGTGGCGAAACAGAACACCAGCCGCGCAGGCGAACTTCAAGCAGCGCATGCGTCAGATGAAAGTCGCTGCGGGCCAGAGCTATCCGATGGATGTGCTCGCCGGTCTGATAGATCGTCAGCGAGGCGGCCTGCTCGGCGACGGCGGCCCCGCGGGCGAAAGCGCATACTCCGAATTCGACCATGTGCCCACCGGCGAACTGGCGAAACAGATTCAGCGGATGAGTGATGCAGCCTGGCAACGATCGGAGCTCCTGCGTCGAGTACGCGATGCCCTGGCTGCCGCAGCTGGTCTCGCCGAGGTGCTGGGCGCCACCGAATGGACGGAGGACGATACCGCCCCTGCGGATCTGGATCTGAACGCGCTCCGTGATCGGGTGGTAGACGCGCAGTCTCGCCTCGGCGACCACACCTACGCCCGCGTCATGCAATTGGCGGTACTGCGCGAAACCATCGATTCAGCTGCTCCGCAGTACGCGGAAATCGCCGCCGAATTGACCGGTGCCCGTTCACGAGCGGAGGACTTGGCCGTCCAGGAAGTGGTCGCCGCCGGAATCGGGCACCCGGTCGGGGCGACCGGATTGCTCATCGAGAGCCTCCGAGTGGAAATGTTCGCCCGAGACGGTCAGGATTCTCCACTCTCCGAAGCAGCCCGGGCCGCGATCGAACAGCTGGGAATCCCGGTGGTCACCCGCCGGGTGCGGGTAGATCTGTCGGGCCGAATACTGGTCGAGGAGCTACCCGAATCGGTGCGGACCGCGCGTGCACAACGGCAGGACCGGTTGTGGCAGTCCAGCAATCCGGCCGAGGAAACCGCACCGCTACGCGCCGCGGACGAGCCGGGCGAGCAAGCGGCGGCGGCACAGCCGTGGCATCCGGTCATGACGGCGGAGCCCATGGCGGACCGACCGGATTGGGCTTCGCATATCAATGAGGTCAACGAGGAAGCGTTCATATCCCGCACGCACCTGCAGAGCGAGTTCGCCAGGAATCCGGATCCGGATCAATTGACTCCTGCCCAGGAGATGCGGCAGGACCGATTGCTCCGCCAGTTGGAAATGTTCGCCGAGGACCGGCAGACGCTCCGGATACAAGCGGCGGCCGACGTGGCGCTGCGATGGCTGGAGCAGGCGAGCGGGCGACGGATCGGACGTTGGGCCCGGCTCGACCACAACCGACTCACGATCATGTCGCCGTTCGCCGATCCCGAGCACTTCCTCGCCTCGGAAACGTTGAATGCACTCTCGCAGGCCGGAATCGAGGTCGAATATCGATATGTGCAGGTCGACAATGCGGGCCACGTCGAATGCACCGTGCTGAGCCCGTCCGATCTTCCGGTAACCGCCGTGGCCAGTGCGACGGGCACAGCCACTGCGCTGGCACGCATCGATGAAGTCGTCACGCACCTCGATCGAGTTCTGCAGCGCCGCGGCGTGGTCGACACATCCGGCGCTGGACAGTCGTTGCCGCAGTTGCGCGAGGCACGCGAGCGCACGGTTATCGAGCGGGAGCGCATGCGCGTGATCCGCGAGCGGTTGCGAGTCGAGCACGATCGGGTTTCGGCGACCCGCGCATCGGACACCGACACCACCGCATCCGAAAACCTCACTCGAGCCGATCGAGAGGTCCAACGGCTGAATGCGGAAGTCGCACGACTAACCCTGCTGATGCTCACAGTCACCGGCACGACAGCTCAACCTCGTGATCCGTTCGAAGACATGCTCGCGGGCGAGATGGAGGCGCAGTGGGACGCCGCTTCGGAAATGTCGGCGCAGCTGCGTACGACAACCGACACGGCGGCCCGGCAACTCGAGGGCGAAACACCGCTCGACGCAACCCGGAAATCCCAGTCCGCCGCACGCGATGCCGATGCACCAGGCACCGCAACCCTGCGGAATTCGGAACTCACCGGCGATATCGACGAACGCGGTTTCGAATTCGACGAACGCAGCGACGAACCAGCTGATCCGCAAACTCCGACATCGGTGGCCGAAGAACGATTCGTGACATGGTATCGGGCACGGTCGGCGGATCGATCCGGGCTACCGGTGCAGAGTCTCGACCAGTACATTGCCATGCACCGGCTGGAAACCACGCAGGTGAACCGCTGGCTGGCACGAGCGGCAATCGTAGCCACTGAACCTGTTGTGCCCGATGCGCAGTTCCCGCGTCCAAGCGCCGGCGGCATGACCGCTTGGCTGACCGAAGTCCGCCGTTATCTCGTAGTCCCCTCGGAAGAGATGGACGAACTGATTGGCGCGCCTGCTGGCACCTGGCGGGCAGCGGAACAAGGCGACGCCGAGCTCGATACGGCCCACTTGCGGTCGTTGCTACGGCGAATACCGGGTGCCCGCGAAGCCTACATGGACGTCGCACGGCTACGGGCAGAATTGCTGACACCGAACGGTCGCGCCGCCTATCCGGAGGGATATCGCCGCCTGGGGGAATACCTGCGCTCGAGACGGCAGGAAGCTGGTCTCTCACAAGTCAAGCTGGCGGCTCGAATAAGCGTGTCACGCAGTGCCCTATCGACATGGGAGACCGGAACCAATTCACCGGGCGAAGATACAATTCTGGCCCTGAGCGCAGCCCTGCCGTCTCGGTATCGTGTGGCGTACGCGGAGTTGGCCGAGTGCTTTACGCAGCTCGTGATTCCAGAAGTCACCTTTCCAGCTTTCGGCACCGCCGAATCCTTCGGTGAATATCTGCGTTACTTCCGACGTCTGAACAACGATCTCGGAAAGAGGGAAACCGCGCAGATCTTCGGAATCGATGAGATGTCGGTACCGTTTCACGAGGACAGAGGGGGCGTACCAACCGAACTAATCATGTTGCGGGCCTACGACCGCATCACTGAGTACACGCGGGAAAATGGACTCGAGCCCCCGGGCCCTTGGAACGATCTGGCAGAGCCGTGGGGGTTCTGGTACCGGATGGACCCGACCGGAGAAACGATTCCGTCACCGGCGGAATTCGATTTCGTGCACGAATGGCTGCGGGCGCTGAGATTCCATCTCAGGATGACCCAACCTGCTTTCGGTGCGCTGGTCGGGCAATCGTCGAGCGAGATTCAGCGGTTCGAGTTGGGTGGAAAGCCAAGGATCGTTGTACTACGCGAAATTCGCGATGCCCTCGGCATCCCCAACGAAACACTTATGGAGGTATTGCACAATTTCTACCCGCGGACCGATGCGGCGGACGCGGACCCGATGGATACCGAACTGCTCGAAAAATTGATTGCAACACAACCGGGTTCCGCAGAAGAGAAGCAAATCCGCCGCCAACTTGTGGAAAGGTACATTTGGGTTGCCGAGGTAGTGGCGAGCCGCTGGAAGATCCCCGGCCAGGATTTCGACGATCGCGTGGACATCGCCGTCGAGGCAATTATGAAGGCAACCGACGGTTTCGTGCCGCCCGGCAACTTTGCCCGAGCAGCACTGTCATCCGCCGGCTACGCCATGCGCCGGACTTACTTCGAGGGCAGATTCCGGACCACGGACGTGGAGTGGCGCAATGTGCTGATCAAAGTCAACACATACCTGAATTTGTGTCTCAACGAAAACCGGCCCGCGGGCGACTACGCCGAAATCGCCGCTGCGCTCGACCTGGATCCTGCGGATGTCCGGAACGCACTTGCCGAGATCGACGGTCGGCCGTCCGGACGCGGATCGACGCCTATCGATCCGAAGCTCGCGAAAAGAGTGCGAGCCGCGCTGAAGGGGCATCCCCGCTGGGATCTGGCAGAGCCGCTCGCGCTCGGCCACTTCATGCGGGGTACCCCGCTACGGGAAGTCGCTGAGCAACTCGGGATTTCGCTGGACGACGCACAGCACCTGGCGCGAGAGATCAACGAAAGACTGCGGGTGGAGTTCGCCGCACATGGTGGCGACACTCATCCGCAAAGCCCTGCGACGACGCCGGCACCATCGTCATCGAATGCGGAGGGCACCCCGAACTCCGCGACCCTGCAAAAACTCCGCGCACGGCTGACCGCAGCACGGGCCGCACGTGCCGCACTGGCCGAAATGCTCGGCGTGGAACCGGATCTCGTCCGCCCTGGCGCACTGTGGCAAGCGCTGAACATTATTCAGCAGCGGATCGCGGGTAAGGATGTAGCGGCGGCTGTCGGCGCGGCGGCAGCCCCGATAATGCAGTGGATCGGGTTACGACTCGATCTCCATCACCGCACCGAGACGGCGTTCGTCGACGCGGTGGAGCTATTGAGCTCAGACCCGGCCGTCCAGCAAGCCTTGATCGACGAGAACCAGGCACTGGACGACCGACTGACGCAGCTCCTCGGCCTGTCGAAATACGAACGACTGGGCTCTCTTCCCGGTGGCGATCGACTCGCGGTTTTACGTCGGGTGGCGCAGACAACGGACTCATCCGAGATCGGTCTGCTCATCGAGGCGATTACGAACTTCGTCGAGCGTTTCGACGTCGAAGTAGTTCCCCCGGAACGCGATGCCGTGCAGGTCGCAGCGATCCGCGCGCAGCTGGCCCAAGCTTTGGAAGTCGCGCCGAATGAGGTGGCTCGCGAGCAGGCGGAGCAGATCGCGGAACAGACCGATGCACCAGAGATCGGACTTGTTGCCGAGTGGTATCTGTGGCTCACCACCGCCGAGTTGGCCAAAGAGCCCACTGAAGCGGACATTGCCGAGTTGGCGGGGGTAAGCGAAGAGTACGTCAGGGCAGTATTCGCAAATGACGAGCCGACATATTCCGAGCCCGAGCAGCGTGTCCTGATCGCTGCCCGCTCGCTCGGCCGCCTCGACAGGTTCGCGGACATCATCGACCCGACCTTCGCCGAACAGCGTTTCGTTCCACCGCGGTTCGACGACGGCGCGTTCATACCGGGTCATTTCCGAACACAGCCACCGCTGATAGAGGTGGCACGGCGAGTCGGCGCATCCCCGCAGGAGATCGGTCAGGCGCTGCTCGGAAATAGGAACAGCACCCGAACACGCCAAGTGGGCGAAGCGGCCGCCGCAGCCGGGTACTGGTATCACCCAGCAGGACCATACGCCCGCGTCGCGGCGGTATTTGCTAGCGAAACCGGCTCGGCCGCATCGGGTTCGAGTGTCCAGAACGCTCGTCGGTATGTCCTTGACTGCGCCATTCGAGTCGCCCGCACAGTGCGGGCGCTCGGCCACGACGAGGCACCCGAGCCCGACGAAAACGATCCCGCCTGGTTCGCCGATGACAACTGGCGCGCCCTCGAAGCGGGCATCCTCGCCCAGCTCACGGTCGAGCCGAAACCTGCGGATGGGACCGACCCGATCGCCGCCATCGCCGAAAGAATGCGCAGCGGGCAGGGACCGGATACCACCGTCATCGTCGTCGACGACGGCGAGAACGCCCACGGCTTCATCATCACCAAAGTCGGGGACGAACTCATCGTCTTCGACACCCTCATCGAGGGCGACGGCCCGCGCGTACGAAGCTACTACGGCGACGAAAACGGCGAAAACAAGTGGGAACCCAGTTATCAACGCATAAGCACCCTCTATGTCGCTGAACTGAAAAACGACGGCGGCGTACTCACCGCGGTGAAACAACCCAACGCTGACCACGAAAACGAACCACACCCGAACAAGATCACCGGTCCACCGGCGGATCTGAGCGCAGCACTCCAGCAGGCACCGCGGGCTGCGGTCGTGCAGGTACTCGATCAGATCGACGCGGAGTTGCGTTCCATGAACGCCGCACAACGCCGCCGCCTCGCAACACTTCCCGGCCTCGCCGCACTTCCGAACTGGTTCGTGCGCAAGCTCGCACACGAAGCCGACGCACAGAAGCTGGCGGCTGGGCTGCCAGCCACGATGACGCCCGACGAGTGGCACAGTCAGGCGCGCGAGCTGACCGACGAACTCGCCGGACTTCTCGGACTGCGGCAGCCGAGTACCGAATGGACAAACCCGTCCAGCAGCGACCCACTCCATGAACTCCGGAAGATCAGCAGGCGCGACACCGCACCACCTGAACTCGAACACCTAATCGATGCCGCGACACAATCGCTGGGGCTGGCGGAGATAGCGGCCGCTGTCGAGCCCATCCACGAGTTGATGGCCACCTGGCCGGTAGCGGAACACCTCGACGCGGCAATTGGCATCGCGTGGGAGCTGGCAGTGCAGGCTCGGGCCAATGAGGGTGGTAGCCCGCGCATTTCCGGCTCGATACTCGGGCAACCGGGTAATCGGTGGGTGGAGATCGAGGTCGCCGATGACAGTCGGGACCTGCCCGTACGTGCCGATGACACCCGTTCCGGCTGGCGTGCTGTGGAGTTGCTGGACGCGAAGGCCGGGACGTGGGGCTGGACCGTGCCACGTGACCGCCGAAAGAAGGTGTGGTTCAGGCTCTTCGAGGTGCCCAGGCGCGCAGATCCGTCACGGGTCATGCGTGAACCCGAGATGAAACTGAGCTTCGCCCAAGGTTCTGTGGCGCCGGGTGCCCGAGCGGCACGCCACGCGGCGGAGGAATTCCTGGCTGAGGCCGGTTGGCCAGACGATCAAGAGCGCTACGACCTGCTCATGCTGCTATCCGAGTTGGTATCGAACGTCGATCGTTACGCTCACGAGGGCGGGGCGCAGGTGCGTGCCTTCCGGTTCGGCGATGTGTTCCGGTTCGAGATCAGTGATGTAAGCCGGGGGTTGCCGGAGCGCCAGCAGGAAAGCGATTTCGATTCCCTCACCGATCAAGACTTTTCGGGTGACGAACTGGACCAATGGGAAGCGGGCTTACTGACCGCCGGAACCCACGGCCGTGGCATCGGATTGCTCGAAGAGCTGGCCTCGGCCTGGGGTGTCGACCTGGAACGCGCCGGCGGCAAGACCGTTTGGTTCGAGGTCCGGATGCCGGACACCGCAGCCAGCGACGGTGACACATCAGACGACCCGGATCATGGCGCACCGAAGAGTCCAGCCGCGCCACCGCTCACCGAGACCGGACCAACGAGTCTACCGGCAGCGGCCCCGACCGAAGCCCAAACTGCGAGCACACCATCGGAGCAGATTTCCCCGGAAGCTCCCTCCGCCCAACAACTTTGGGATCAGCACGGGCAGGAAGTCGTCCGGCTCGTCTTCGTCATGCTGGGTGCCCCGCCGCTGCCCGGACGCCCACCGGCCCCGCCATTGGCGCGGTTGGCTCAGGAGATCATCCGCGATACCTTCCGCGACGTAGCGAGCGGTCACGCACCGGAAGACGGGGATATCCGAGGGTGGTTGCGTGACCTCGCGCAGGATTCGGTGCACCGCAAGCGGCTACAGCGGATTCGCGAGGGAGTCCTGGAAGCGTTGCGTCGCACCGGAAAACACGATTCCGACCCGACATACCGGGCAATCGCCTCGATGGACCATCGCGAGTTCGAGCAACGAGTCGCAGAATTGGCACCCGGACAAGGCCTTTGGCTGGAACGCCGCTTCTTCCTCGGATTCGATCGAGCCACGGCCGCCTCGGTCCACCCACTCAGGAATATGACGTCGGACTTGCTGGCTGCCTTGGAGCGCGGTGCCATCGATCGCTTGGCAGCGCTGGAGCCTTCACACACCAGCGAACCCGACTCGGACGAGACAGCGCAGGATGCCTCGGCCGCATATGCGCTCCCACCGACCGGCTCACGGGAGTTCGCCGAACTACGAACAGCCGTTGCGGCTCGTGTTCCCGAGAAGCTGTGGAATGCGGTGGGCGGAGACCTCGAGAAGCTGGTGCGACACATCGCTGAGCTGCGCGACGAACGGCACCGGAATCTCGTCGAAATGCATTACCTCTCCGGGTTGACCGCAGCTGAGGTCCGACGAATACTCGGCATGGGCGACAGCACGTTCCATGAATTGAAAGATCGCGTCACCGGCGTGCTGGTGCAAGCGTCGACGCGGGGGCCGGTATTCCGAATCGGAGTCGATGAGCTTCCACCGCCTGGCTCACCGCAACGCGTCGAACTGACCGAAGCGGTAACATCGCGGATGCCCGCAGCATTACGCGAGGCGATGCACGGCGACCTCGCGAAACTACTCGAAGCCATCGCCACCCTCCCTGAAATCCATCGGCAATATGCCGAGCTGGCCTACCTGCAGGGCCTGACCCCGACCGAAATATGGCAGGTCACCGGGGTCAAACGGGCGATGCAGGTGAATTACGTGCCGGGCGCCCTCACCGACCGGTTGACCCGAGGGCCCGTATTCCGCGTCGGCGAAGACGAACTCCCACTCCCGGGCTCTCCCGAATACACCGAGCTGCAAAAAGCCGTGGCAGCCCGGGTACCGGACGTGCTGCGCGAGGCGATGAACGGCGACGTGGCGAAGCTGTTGGAGGCCATAGCCGCTATACGTTCGGAAAATGCTCGACAGTATGCTGAGCTGAGCTACCTGCAAGGCATGTCACCTGCTGAGATTTGTACAGAGCTCGGCGTCATGCGCGCTGCGGTCGACTCCATGCGCCTCGATACCTCATTTGGCTTGGCGAACTGGTTGAACCGAGGGCCGGTATTCGAAGTCGGCATGGAGGAGCTGCCACTCCCGAGCTCGACACGATACCTGGAGCTCGCCGCGGCGGTAGCTGCTCGGGTACCCGCATCGGTCGCCGCGGAATTGGGAGATGGGCTCGAACCTCTGCTGCGCGCCATCGCAAGGCTCCCGCACGACGAACGTGTGTACTGCGAATTGGTGTATTTCGGGGGATTGCGCCGTCGTGAAATAGCCCACGCAATGGGACATCGCAGCGAACGAGAAACCGACTGGCTCAGGGCTTCCGCGGCGCGTCGGGTGGTGGCCGAGTTGCGGCGCGGTCGATCGGAAGACGCTGCACCGATTCCTTCCACGCGCCTTACCGTCGCAGCACGGCTGGGTTTGGATCCGCACGATTTGATGCCCGGCTCCAGCACCGTCGAGCGGCTGCGTGCCGGCCATGATATGGCGCGGGCGGCGCTGGCCGGGCTACTCGGGGTAGCGCCAGATGCGCTGCACCACGGACCGGTACGGGCGGCGGTCGATAACCTGGCGCTGCAGCTGATCGGTATGAGCGCCGATCAACGGGCGGCGGCCCTCCAAGCGGATGCAATACCGGGCCTGATCGCATGGATGGCACAGTGGCTCCAACTGGACCGGGCCATCCAGACCGAAGCGGTGGCAGCAATCGGGGGCAAGCAGGCAGCCGCTGACGCAAGACAATTGTTGGATCAGCGGGCCGACGAGTTGGAACACGAACTCACGGGACTGCTCGGTGTTTCGCAGCTGCATCCGACCGTTGGCGAAACCAGCGATTCCGCAGCGGCCGAACTGCGGCGATTCGCCGACCTGGTGGATTCGCCCGCGATCGCCGAGTTGCTCACCGCAATCGAGAATTACCTGAAGACCTATGACGCCGCCGTTCTGGTCGAGTACGTGGAAAACGACAACCGCGACGATCGCCATGTCTTCGGGATTCCAGCGGCGGCGCGGATACTCCGCGAAGCCACCGCAACATCCAGCGAAGTGTTACCGGCACAGACCCCGACTGAAGCACAGGCTCCACGTCCCGATGGGTCATTTGATGTCGTGCAGGTCCAAACGCTGCGCCTCGAGTTGGCCAGGGTATTGGGAATCAATCCCGCTCTCCTGAACCAGGATTCGATGCGGCGGGCGCTCCAAACGGTCCAGGCCTTCCTCGAGCGCCTGACCGAAACAGGCTGGCAGCGGGTCTTCGAGACGGGGCGACTAACAGAGGTCTTACGGTGGATCGGGCGGCGACTCGAGCTTGATCCACAAATCGAAGCCGACGATCGGCCGGATCGCCTCCGCAGCCAGCTGAATCGTGAGCTGGGACGACTCCTCATGTTCGACCGGCCCGCACCGGATCCGCGGCCTCTGGCAGACGATCCATTGGCCGAGTTGCGATTGGCGAGTGCGGTAACAGAGGCACCGACGATGCTTCGCCTGGTCGAGTTGAGCGAGTTGTTCCTCGGGCTGAGCGAGGCGGAATCGCAGTGCCGCCCCAAAGGCGTCGATGTGGCACGGCTGGCCGGTGTCGACGAGGGAACCGTCTCCCATGTGTACGGGGAGTACGCAAAGCGTGGTAGGCCCGCGTTTACCGAAGAAGAGCAGCGGGTGCTCGTCGCGGCGCAGTGGCTTGGTTGGCCGATACCAGCCGGGTTCGACCGAGTTATTGATCCAATTTTCGCGCAAGAGCGATTTACTCCACCCCAGTTGACCGACGGCGCTTTCGTACCGGGAAGCTTCCAGCCGCAGCCCACGCTGGCTCAGGTCGGCCGCGCAGCCGGTGTCGGCAGCAAAACGGTGAGCGCCGTATTCACCGGGGAAATCGCGGCGGATTCCGAAAAAGGGCGCAAGGTCCTGGAAGCTGCCGACCGGCTGGGCTTCTGGTACCCGCGAGCACGCGAAATCGCGTTCGTACAACTCCATACCCTGCGTGCCGAATTGGGCGAGTTGCTCGGACTCGAACCCAGGACGATGGACCAGGCACAAGTGCGCGCCAAGATGCAACAAACGGATCACACGGCGAACTCACCGAAGGCTGGCCGGTTGGCCGAAATCTACCAGGTGCTCGGCGGGTGGGAGCTGGACCAGCAACCCACGCCCCTGGATGTAGCGCAGCTGGCTGGGGTGAGCCGACGCACCGTCAACCGGGTCCTGGCGCGAAAGAAGGCGTTGTACACCGAGGAGGAACAACGGGTCCTCGTCGCCGCGCGATGGCTGGGATTTCCCGTGCCGTACCGCCTCCGCATTGCTATCGATCCAGCGTTTGTTGCAGAGCGTTTCCACCCTCCAACGTTCAGCGAGAGTGGGGGCTTCCTTCCTGGAAAGTTCGATCCGCAACCCACTCACGTCGAGATCGGACAGCTTGCCGGCGTTGAGCGGGCCGCGGTCAGCCGCGTGTTGAGTGGCAAGATCGCGGCCGATTCCGATCGAGGACAGCGGGTACTTACGGCAGCCGCACAGCTCGGTTACTGGCAGCCCGCACCCGAAGAATCGGATCGTGTCGAGGACTGTGTCATCCAAGTGGTTCGCGTCATGCGCGCACTGCGTTTGGCCGACGACGATGAGCCTGAACCCGACGCCAATGACGACAAGTGGCACGCCGAAGACAACTGGCGCGCATTGGAAGCCGGCATCCTGGCTCAACTCGAGAAGATCTGGCCACCAACGACGGCACAGCCGGTCCCCTCGGAATCCGCCAATGCCGCGCTCGCGGCGGTCGCCGACGCCATCACGAACAACAGCAACGGCGTCGATACCGCAGTCATCGTCGTCGATGACGGTGTCGAAGCCCACGGCTACCTGATCACCGCCGTCAATGGCGAACTCATTGTTTTCGACACCAATATCGAGCACGCGGATGACGAGGATTCGGAAATCCGCATCCCTCGCGTACAAACCTACGACCGGTGGCGGCAGTCCTACACACACATCAGCGAAGCCTTTGTCACCTATCTGAAATCCGAAAACGGCAGCCTCACCGCCGTCGACGCCCCACACGACGACCATGAGGCCCATGAGCACCCGAGCCGCAAGATCACCGGCCGACCGGGCGATAGCGAGGGCGAGGAGACCGCGGCAGAACCGCATGCCGCCTCCGAAACATATGAACTCCAAGACATTCTGACCCGAGTCGATGAAACCGGCGTCGATCCGGCAACGGCGGAACAGGTCAAGCAAGCCATCCGCGGACGCTTTGAGCGGCAGCGTCGGAAGATCCCCGGGAGCGGCCAGAAACAGGACCATATTGCCGCGGAACAGACTGCCCAGTGGGTAAACGACATCATGCTCTTGCGAGCACTGCGGGATCTCGCATCGTCGCCTGGGCGGGAGACCACTCACGCTGCGCCGCCTATCGCCCACCACATCACTGCGCAGGAACTCGCTCATGACACCAGTCAGTTGCCGACCGCCTTGGTGACGATGGTTTCCCACATCGCGAGCGTCAGCCGTGATACCACAGTCACCGATCAGGCGAAGCTTGCCATTCTCAATGTCTACAACGGGTACCTAGAGACAGCCACCAAGTCCATATACCGCGATCACCACGTGAAAAAGCAGGCTGGCTCGGTAGCCCACTTCCCAGAACATGTCGCGTCCGTACTGGCCCAGACGTCAGCCGATACGTTCCTGCAAACGCAGGCGGCGCGCGCGCTCATTACGGATACCGCCGTAACCCTGACGTACCAGTGGTTCGATAAGACTCGAAGAAGGGCTGAGCGAACCGACACTAGTGTCGCGGACCTACTGGCCGAGATCTACCGGCGTAATCACCAGCCTCTATCCGAGGCGCGGCTCGGTGAACTCCAGGATCAGTTGCGTGGCTTGCGAGCCGAATTGGAGGAGCTAGCGCCGCGACGGCTTGCGGTCCTGGCGCGGGTATTGAACATGCCGGAAGCAGATGCTGCACGCTGGCCAACAGGTTTCGTCGCACTACTCGCCGAAGTCGAACAGCTTTCCCACGCCGTCGAGGCCTGGATCGCAGCCGGAGTACCGATCACGCCGCGCATGACACGGGAGATCATGAACAGCGACCCCGCCATGCTTGGGGGAATCAAGGGGGAGATCGGGTTAGCCGAACAACTCGATGGGATCCATGCGCTGGGTACCCTCGTCCACCTCGAAAATCCAGATCGCGGTCGGCTGGATAGTGAGGTGGATGTCTCGACCGACGAAGGCCGAACGTGGCACGAGGCGAAGAACTACCACCTGGCCATGCAGCTTCGAAGGCAGACCAGACTAGAGGCGCAGGCGCGCAAGCAACTCCACATCGCGTATCGGAATCCCGAGTATTGGGTGGACGGCCTTCCGCCACAGATCAAGTGGCATTTCATGAACGGCGTGCATCCGACGGTCCGCGCCGCCTTGGAAGCCATTCGGATCGAAGACGAATCCGGCCGGGTCGTCGATGGGTACCGCATCGAGGTCATCGACGGTTCCGCCACCGAACGCGATAGCACTGCGCCACATCCAGACGGCACGCCATCTGTTCAGCCCGATGTGCGAATTTCCTCCCAGGCGCAAAGCGCCGCTCGTCCGAATGATGAGCCGGATTCGAGCATGGCACCGGATCAGACACGGCCGGATACACCCGACACCGTCACGCCGGCCATTGTTCGCCGTAGGGCATTGACACCACGCCAGATCGAGATCCTCGAGCTGGTCGCGGTCGGCAAAACAAACTGGGAAATCGCGCAAATCCTCGAATTGGCCTACGGGACGGTGCAAGAGCACCTGCTCAATATCGGTCGCAAACTCGGAACCGGGCGGCGAGAGGTTATGGCAGCGGCGGCCGTGGATGCTGGCCTGCTCCGCCGTTCGGAACCACCGACAAGTACCGAAACCGAAATCGACAAACTCCGAACCGCGCTGTGTGCGGCGCTGAGAGCGGGCGCGCAACAGCCCGATCCGGAGCAAATCCTCGCCGAGGCGTCCTCGGAACAGTTCGATGATGCGATCCTCGAACTCAGCCCCCAGCAGCGAAAGGCGCTGCGCATGCTCCGCCAGGGTGCTCCGGCTACTCCGATGGTCCGGAGCACAGCAACCCAAGCCGCCGTCCGACTGGTCGCTACGATTTCCGCCGCGCATGAACAGCGCGAGGCGATATTGAGCAGGGCTTTGGCGGAGGCGAGCCCCGAGGAGTTGTGGGAGGCACTCGGTCGGCTCACGCTTGTGCAGCAGCGGGTCGTGGTCGGTCTCTACGAGCGCGGATTGTCACCTGCCGCCGTGGCGTCGGCGTTGGGCTACGACGACGAGTCCACCGTCAGGCATTTGGCGCAGGGGGCGGTTCGCCGGATGGCGAAACGCATCGGCTTCCGGCGCGGCCTGTATCGCCCGCCTGCCCTGGCAGCCGCGTCCGCCCCGATGGCTGTGCAGCGCGCCGACGAACCGGCGCTCACCGCTGCGCAGACGGACATGCTCATCGAAACCGCGCGCGCCGACGAACCCGAAGTTCTGCAATGGTGCATCGAGTGGGCTCATCGCGAGGGCATTCTCGATCACGAGGAACTTCCGGTCGCCCGGTTGCTGTTCGCGGCGGGGGCAAGCGTGCCCGAAGCAGCCGCCGCGACTGGTATGACCGAACGAAGGGTCGCGAAGGTATCGGCGGAAGCGCGGTCAAAACTCGCGCAACCGCTGTCGGCACGGTTGGGCATTTCCGAGCCGACGCCGTATGAGCAAGCTTTCCAGCGCGGCCAGCGCGTGAGTGCGCAGGAAACGGCGCCCCATTCGGCCGACCCGACCGAAAATACGGCGCACGAGCTACTTCGCACCGTCCTGGACTGGTTGAACACACGGTTTCCGCTCGATCCCGCAATCCCGTCTCGCCCCGATGCTGGTTCGACGGCGCCAGCCGAGCGCCAAGCGGGACACCAGCCGCTGACCGGTCGTGAGGCCGATGTATTACGCCTCGTTGCAGCTGGTCTGACTTACCGGGAAGTAGCACAGGCACTTCACATCGCGGAGCCGACAGTCCGCACCCATATGCGCCATATCCGCGGCAAGCTCAATGCCGCCGCACTCACCGAAGCCATTCTCGCGGCACACAACCAAGGCGTCGACCTCGCAATCAGCACCGAAGCCGACCCTGGAGTCACCGATAACACTCCGCACTCGGCCGCATCCGAAAGTAACTCGCCCACAACGACTTCCGCTGATTCTGGCGGACCGACGGATACGCAGTCGACACCACTGAGCACGCGCTCCACGACGGATACCGAAACGGCGTCCGATAGCGATCGCGACGAGCAATCACATGATCCATCCGATTCCCCTGCGCGCCCACTCATCGCCCCAGCGGGTGTGCGTGCGGTGCTCGGTCCGCTGGCTCGTCACTTCCGGTTCAGCAGGCGTGGCCGCGTCAGGTTCCTCGGTGGCGGCATGGTGCGATCGCAGGTGGAGGCCTTCGAGCAGCAGTTCATCGCGTTGCGCCCACAGCTCGAGACAATCGGCGCGCAGGACTGGTACACCCACACGCTGGACCGGATCCGTACGGCTGTCTCGGTCGCACCATTGGCGCGGTACGCCAACAGGTACGGCCTGGAAACACCGAGAAACGCCGAAGGCGATGCGATGCACCCCGACGAGGGCATCAACGGCCAAGTGGCCGCCGACGGCACGCTCACATTCGTTGTCCACGCGTCCCAGCGCACTCCGCGCGGGCGGACGATGTTCGAGGAACTGTGGAACGCTGTCGGCGACGACGTGACTCAAATCCGTGCTGTGTGGCGGGCCGGCACCGAGCTGACCGACAACCTCGATTCGTTCAATCGCCGCATTCGGCAACGGCTTTCGCCGAATGAGGCCGCATTGGGTACGTGGACCGGAAAGATGGCCGCGCACCACGGTTTCACCGAGACGATCGTCGAGATGGATGGTCCCGTCGGGGAATACGACGACGTCCAGGTGGTATTCCGCCGTCCATCCAGCGTTCCCGAAGCAGCGGGCGAGGTGTTATCCGGTCCGTCGACAGCGACGAAGGCGCGGGCCGGCGCGACGGCCCCGGTTCGGCAGGACTGCATAGTCCAGCTGGTCAGAGCACTGTGGTACCTGGGCCACGACAGTGCATGGGTGCCCGGTGAAGGCGAAAACCTTTGGCCCGACCTGGAAGCCGCCATTGCCGCACAGCTCGTGGTATTCCCCACCACCGCGACCGAGCCGAACACCGAGCAGTCAGAGATCGACGACCCCCTGGCATCGGTCGTCGACATCGTCCGGAACAAACGCGGCGGCGTGGACACCGCCACAGTCGTCGTCGAACGCGGTAACAGGTCTCACGGCTACGTCATCACCAATGTCAACGGCGAAGTCGTCATATCCGATTCACTCGCCAGTCCACAAATTCGCCACTACGACGAATGGAGCCCGCCCTACCCGCGCGTCGACAGGGCATTCGTCGCCTACTTCAAGTCCGAGAACGGCGTCCTGTCCGCCCTACACGACCCCGTCTCGGATGATGTCCCCCGAACACATCCCCAGAATCCGATCACCGGCCCAACAGATGACCCGGGCGTGGGCCGCGGTTCCGAATCGAATCGCCCTGTGGTCGCGGATCTGTTGGCGACTGTCGATAGCGCACAGCTGGCGTCGGTACGTGAAGCTGCCGTAGCGGAACGTCATGCCGCAGTGGTGGATTCACACGCGGCAGCGGGTGAAGATCTGGAGCGCTTCCAGCAGCTGAGCCGGACGATCGATCGGCTCGGAGAGCTGACCGATGCGATGGAGCATCCGGAGGCGGTTGCCCCGGAACGGCTGCGGTTGCTGGCGCACTTGTTCCATGCGGAGGCCGAGCGGCAAGCGGCGTTGGCTGAGGCAAACCAGCTCGGCGGACACGATATCCGCGATCCGCGACGCAGGCAGGAGGCGGCCGATCGCTTGGCGGCCGCGGCCGACCGGGTCGACCAGGTCGCGGCCGCGTTGGAGACGCCGCAAACAGGTGTCCCGGCGAATATCGACGTCCGGAGTTTGCTGGCAACAGTGGATTCCGGCGAGTTGGAGTCGGCATGCACGAATGCCGAGGCCCAACGTCGAGCCACGGTGGTGGATCCGCGCACCGCAGCACCCGAAGAGTTCGAGCTCTTACGGAAACTACGCCGGAACGTCGGGCTGCTCAACGAATTGCGCAATGCCATCGACCATCCGGAAGCCCTTCCCCCGCAACGGCTTCGCCTGCTGGTGCATTACTTCCACGCCGAAACCGAGCGGCAGGCGGCGGCGCGGGCACTTGCAGCGGTCGAGCGCTATCGGGCGGCCGCCGACCGGGTTCGCGCGGTCGCGAACGCGTTGAACTCGAGCAGACGGGACGGTGCAGCGGCTGCCCAGTCAACCGCGGGAACAGAGGTAGGGGCCGCGGCTACGACGCACGGGGCAAGCACCGAAGCAGCCCCCGCCGGTGTGGACACACCGGACCCGCTCAATTCCACCGACCAGGAGTTGCACAACTGGGCCGCAACACTTTCCGACGATGACGCACAGCGACTGCTCGCCGATACAACAACCGAAATCGCAGCCATTCTCGATGCGTTCCGCCGCGGCGAGTCACCGTCGGTCCGAACCGCGGTCGGCGCGGGGAGGTTGCTCAATGTCGTGTTGTGGGAGCAACTCCGCCGATTCAAAACGAAGACCCATTCCGGCAACATCCCCGACTACCCGACGCTGTTCGCGGTCGCCCGCGACGTCGCGGCTCGCCTGCCGGAGGCGCGGGCGCTATATGCCGCCGCGAACGCACTGTTCAACCTCACTGGTGCATTTCCCCTCGGCGCGCCGCTGGTACCTGAACTCTTTCCCGCTCCAGACAATGAGCTGAATTTTCTGGACAGTGTTCCCTCGCACCTCGGGCACATGGTCGAGCTTATGGAGAAGACCATACAGTCTGTACCCTGGGCCGAAGAATCTTCACTTTCAGAGAATGTCCGACCGGCGCTCGCACATCGCGAAGACACCGAGGAAGCGACCAAGAAAGCATTCGGACTCGGCAGACACCTCGATGCGCAAAGGGCCGATCCTACGGATTGGGCAGACTTCATCGATAGATATCTGCTGGCCAGATCGGTCGATGGATTCGATGCCGATATCGACCAAGCCTTCCGGTCATTGCAAACGGCATTGGCGGAATTCGACCGTGCGCAAACCGGATCGAGCCAGAACGTCGCCGCAAGTGCGGCATCCCTGCTGCCCGTTATTGCAACGGCGGCCGAATATTTCCTGGCCCGAACCCTGCAGCCCGACCTCGCATTGGACATAGCGCAAAGAATGGATCAGGCGTTTGCCGTGGCCGCGGCTCACGCGCCTGATCTGCAACCGTTGCAAGCTGCGGCACGAATAGTCCGCGATCTGCTCGTCGCTATCGCTGAACGTACGGCGAGGCTGACAGATTACGGTCACCCGCTCGCTATGCGAAAACTCGCGTTCAAGCATCTTGCGCTCGGCACGCCGTTCCGTGACTTGCTCGAGCAGGCAGTACACGAACTCCGCGGAGAAGAACAGGCACCGCCACACGATGGCAGTGCTGCGCCGCAATCGGAACAAGAGGTGGGTGCTTGGCCGCTGCCGCAACCTCGGGTCGAGCTGAATCTGGGTCCGGTTGCCGCGGTGAGCGATATCGGCGTGGGGCCGGAAAACGGCGGGCATACCACCAATGAGGATGCGTTCAGGGTTGCGGTGGCGACCGGCCCCGACGGGCAACCCGTGTACCTCGCGGTGGTGGATGACGGCATATCGAAGCGGCCCCGCGGCGATCACGCGGCGCGGGTCGCGGCCGACGCTTTTCATGATCACGCGATGGCCGCATTGGCCGCGCTCGAACCCGGCCAGCCATGGGATCCATTGGCGATCGTCCAGCAGGCGACGGCGGCCGCCGACAAGGCAGTGCGCGATCTGGCGAACCTGCCCGAATACGCCGGTGTCGAAAAACCGCCCGCCTGCACGATTGTCGGCGCAATGGTGGTGGGCCGGAAAGTCATTGTGGACTGGAAGGGGGACAGCCGGGCGGCGTGGCTCGCCCTGGACAACAGCCCGTCCAAGTGGCTGACATCGGACGATACGAATATCGCGCAGATTCGGAGCGCGTTCGATGGCTGGACCGAAGAGCAGGCAAAAAGATCGTCGATGTACACCGGACTCGAGCGTTACCTCGGTAAGGGCTCGAAGGACGGCGAATCACATGCGACGGTCATCGATGACCTGGTCGGTGACGGTGTTGTGGGCCTGTTTTCCGACGGCGCATTGGAGGCGATTACGGGTGAAGCATCGCCCGAGAAACTCACCGAAATCGTCCAACAAGCCCTGACCCAATCCAACGGGAACCTGCTCGCGGCGTCGCACGCACTTCGAGAACGTGCCCTGGCCGCCGGAGCCGACGACAACATCACCATCGCGTTGATAAAGGTTCCCGCACACGAGCCCGTGCCCGGGACACCCGCATCGGCAGCACAACAATCGTCGGCACCACCGAAGGAGTACCGAGGTACCGGCGATCCTTTCAGTACCAAACCAGGTCGCGCGCCCCGAAATGATGGTGGCCACCCAGAAGCGATTCCCGCCACGAAGAATGGGACGCCGGTTGAGGGCTTCCTCTCATTCATGGCACCGCCCAACGAGGTATGGGGTGCCGGGCGCGCCGCGCCCCAATCGGATGGCGCATCCGCCGAAACCCCGGCGCAACCAGCGCGCACACGGCAGGAGGCCGATGCGAATTCACCGTCGGCGATCACCGAGGAAGCATCCGCCGCAAGCCAGCTTCCGGAGTTTCCCGGTCGGCCGAGCGATGCAGCGGTGGAATTGTTCGCGCGAATTCTCGATGCGGAGGCTGCCGGCGATCCGCACGCGCAGGAACTTCGAGCCGAGGTGGAGCGCGTCATCACCGACGACGCCGAACGTGCCTATGCCGAGCGTTATGTAGGAAATGCGCGCCGTGCGGCAGCACTCGCAGCGGAATTGGGCATCACGCCAGAACAGCTCGATGAGCTGATGACCGAGGAGTTGCGGCAGGCATTCCGCGGCGAGATCGTCATTCGGGTCACGTACTCGACTTTTCGCAAGATTCTCGCCGATGGCAGATTCAAAACGCTGTTCGAAGTTGCCGCAAGGGGTCGGCTGGCGCAGGTACCGCTGGCAGCCAGAGCGCTGCTCGAACAGGAGTTGTTCGGGCATGGGAACGATCTGCCTGCAGAATTGCGGCCGGTCTACGGTCGCATCCGCTCGGGTCGGCGCCCCTGGGTTCTGGAGGGCGACCTCCCGACCATTCGCGAGTTCGGCGATGTCGATATCGTTGTCGCCCCGTCAGAGCGTGGCAGGACAACGGCGTGTGTTGGCAGCCCAACGTTTACGAAGGTCATACCGAGCAGCGTCGACGATCCGCAGCCCGAGTCGTTCGGCGCCACGCCGAGCGGGCACGGCGAGTTCGGCTACTTCGGCCTTGAAGGCATCGGCCGCGACTATGACGGGGAACGTTTCCACAACAACACCCACATCCTGACCCAAACCCACGGTGGCGTTCGGATTCCCCATATGACATATGTGGTGTTCCACCGTGAGCTACCGGACCAGGGTATGCGGGAGGACATGTCGTACGCCGGGATTCCCTGGTCCCACGCCGTCGATATGGACACAACGGAGTCCAACACCCCGGACCCCACCCCCGTCTCACGGCCGGCGCGCCAAGCTACTCCGGATTCGAGGGTAGGCCGGGCATCGATCGAGTACCGGAGCGGCGACAACGCCGACGATGTGCAGGACCAGCTCGAGCAGCTGGTCGACCAGGTGATGGTGGGTCAACCGGCCGAGGCGCACGCGGAAGGGCTGCGGATGGCCGGCCAGATGGTCAACGCAATCTTCGACGCCGGTATGGCCGAAAGCGCCCGGCTCACGGCGCGGCTGGTCGATCGGCCGGACGGCCAAGAGCTCGAAGTCGCGATGGTCGACAACCAAGGGCGGCGTGTGGCCGGTTACGTGGCCTTGGCCGAACGGTTGTCGGGTGCGGATATCCGGGTGGAGCGCAGCGTCGAGGTCGCGCGCGTCGACGGTGAGCTGCCGATGTCGGTCGATAACGTACTGACGTACTGGCACGACGACCAGCAAGCCGCGGCCGTCTGGGGCGTACTCGACGCATTGACTCTGGCTGCGGGCGAAGATGATTGGTGCGTCGTCCACATCGCCCATACCGAGGACGGTGCGGCCACGTTGTCCGTCGCGCAGGGGCACGGCGAGCGACGCGAGGCCGGGATGACGCTGGCCCTCGGTGCTGTGGCCGGTGCAACCGGCGGTCCGGTACGTATCGCGATTGCGATCGATCCGGAGCAAACGGTGGCCGCGGATGTCGCCAGAGTGCGGTCGGTGCTGCGCCACTTGACGACCGGTTGGCCGCGAGAGCAAAGAGTGCTGGCGGTCGACATGGCCACACGAATGCTCCTGGACGCCCGCCCTGCCGACGATCCGGACCTCACGGGCTGGGTACAGATCGAATTTTCCGGCGAGCCGGGCGATCGACTCGTAACGTTGAGCGTGCTCGACGACCAGACATTGCTGTTGTCGGATGAGATCCGCGAGGAGCTGGGGTCGGGTGCGGTCGAGGAACCTGCCGAGACGAGGCCCAGCACAGTAGCCGCTGCGGAGCTGCGGTCGCTGGTGGTCGCGCGTGGCAGCGGCGCCGCGGACCGGAACCAGGTCCGGGCCGAAGCGGCCGACCTGGTCCGAGGTCTGCTGGCGGGCCAGGACTCCTGGCCAGCCGAGCAGTTCGGCACGGCAACACTTTTGGCCGATGAGCTGGTTGGCGCAGTTCCGAACGATGCGGAGACCGACGCAACCCTGGTCCTGACCAAGCTGACGACGGACGACGGTGCCGCGGTCTGCCTCGAGTTGCACGTTCGCGGCAGCGCGGATGCCGAAGCGTTGAACCTCGCCGAGATCTATGCCGAACACTACGGAATCGAATACGTCCCGGGCGGCTACACCGTGTGGGCGGTACTCGGCGACGGAACCGACGCCGCGGCCGAAATGGTTACCGCACTTGCCGATCGCAACGACCAGGCACCCGAACCAGATGAACGACTGTCCACCGAACCGATGCCGGAGGAGCTGCCCGAGGAACTGCATTCGGCCACGCAACGCGGCGCGAACAAGCTGACCACGATCGCACTCGGTCATTCATCCGATGAGCTGGAGCTGAGCACAACTGTGGTCGCGCCCGGCCGTGTCCAGCTGACGGTCGCCACCGCCCACATCAACACGACCGACCTCGAATCAGCGCCCACCACAACCGATTCCGACACAACCGCCGAAATCCCTGAACACGTCCGCAAATGCCTCGTCCAGACCATGCGTGCCACTTGGGCCGTCGGATACGACCAAGCAACCATCCCCGACGAGAACGCCGAAACCTGGCAGCAACTCGAAGACAGCCTCCACGCCGAACTCACCAGAACCCCCATATCAACCACCACCCCTGACCCACTCGCCCACATCATCGCCCGCGTCGAAGAGCCGAGCGACGTCGACACCGTCGTCATCGTCATCGACAACGGCACCAGCGCCCACGGCTACATGGTCACCAACGTCAACGGCACAGCCCTCATCTTCGACACCCTCATCCCCCCATCCTCCGAACCCAACCAACAACAACGCACACCACGAGTCCGCACCCGCACCCAATGGGAACGATCCCTCCCCCGAATGCGTGCCGACTTCGGGGAAATCCGCGACGCCTTCATCCTCGAATTCACCAAAGAAACGGAAGACACCGAAGACACCACCAAAGGCAGCCTCCGCCCCATCCACCAGCCAGACGCCCACGGCCCCACCCGAGAACAACGACAGCACCCGATCCTGGGCAAGCGAAGCAACAACACTCCCGAAGACCCCGACGAAGGGTCGGCACCCGACACCGAGCACAACCCCACGCCTGCGACCAACAGCGAAAACTCCACGGGCAGCGATTCACTGCGGGACGTGGTTCGGAACAACCCCTATGTCGGCGTACGGCTCGGCGCCGAGTTCTTCAACGACGCCGGCGCCGAGCTCATGCTAATGATGACGGGTCTGTACTTCGTGCAAGAGCTCGGACCAGGACCGGCAGGCGCCATCGGATGGGCCGTGCAGCTGCCGCACATCGGCGGCGCACTGATCGCGGGGCATCTGACCGACCGCACCCCACGACCCAAGAAATTGGTGATCGGCACCCAAGTCGTGTCGGCAGCAGGAGGGCTGATAGCAACTGGCGCGCTCGCATCCGGCACGTCGTACGCCGCCCCCATCCTCATCGGAACAACGCTCGTCGGAGCGTCCGCATCCGTCCTCTACAGCAGTGCCGCCGACAAGGTACTTATCGAAATGGCCGGCGCCGCGCAAGACGGACTGAACCGATTCAACAATCTCAGAATGAATCTCACTCGTGTGCTGGGACAGGGCCTGGCGCCCATTGTGCTGAAGGCCGGCGCGTGGACGGCTCCCCTCATCGATGTCAGTACGAACATTGTGAATCTGGCAACATGGGCGGCCTTGCCGACGGTCTCGAACGCACCGAAAACGGAAAAACCGGAGAGCATTCGGAAGTCGATCGCCGAGGGCTGGCGTACCGTCCAGAACCTTCCGGTGCAGCGACGTTACAACTTCAACCTAGGCCTCACAAATTTCTACTTGGGAATGCAGGGACTGCAATTCACGTCGCTGATCGCCAACTCCGGTCTTCCGGGATGGCAACAGGGAACAGCGATGTTGATCACCCCACTCGGGGGCGTGGTCGGGAACCTGATACCCAAGCGCTGGTTGGAGAAGACCAGCATCGACACACTGCTCACGGCCAGATTGGCCGGCCTGGCCGTGCCCGCGATACTCCAGGCAACCACCACCAACCCCTGGATAGCGTCGGCAGGACTCGCCAGCACATGGGCAGTCCTCGGTTCAGCTGGCATACCCATCGGCACCTATACGAACAAGACGACCCCGTCCGAGGTGCTCGGACGAGTGAGATCGATCGGCACCGTGACGACCCGAGGCACGTTCGCGATGGGCCCAGCGGTCGCCGGCGGCGCTATAGCGCTGTTGGGTCACCAAACGACCGGCATGTCCATAGCCGCGACATTCGGCACCATCGCGGGCTGGTCCCTGTACCACCGGCTGTTCAAAGCCCGCAGACTGCTCGACTGCATCAACCAAACATCCGAAGCAACCTGGGCACTCGGCCTCAACACGGGAATCAAACCAAAGAGGCGGCACAAGAGCCCGGAACACCTCCGGCGAGCCATCGCAACCCAACTCGTCAAAATCCCAGGCGCCGAAGACCCCGTCGCCAAGACCATCGACGACGTCCGAAACCTCAAAGACGGAGCCGACACCGCCGTCCTCCTCCTCGACGACGGCAAGAACATGCACTCCATCACCATCACCAATACCGACAACAAACCTGGCGGCAACGTCGTCATCTTCGACACCAACATCACCAACCCCGACGACCCGCATACCGACCCCAACGACCCTGAGCGCATTCCCCGCGTCCGTACCGTCGACAAATGGAAACAGTCCTACCCCGACATCAAAGAGGCCTTCGTCGCCTACCTCACCACCGACGAGGACGACAACCTCACCAACCTCCACCCGCATGATCCCAACCAAGAAGCTCCGCGCAAAAAGGGCAAAGTCCTTGGCCCACTGGAGGGTCCGGAGGGCAACGGCGCGTCACCCGACATAGAGAAAGCGCTGGCCTCCGACACCGAGCACAACCCAACGCCTGCCATAAACAACGAAAACTCCACGGGCACAGATAGTTCAGCCACGGGCAAGCAATCTCGGGCAATCGCTAGTTCCGCGGATCGCACACCGATAAGCGCTGCAGGCCAAACAGACTCGGAGCAGCACGGAACCACGGAAAAGTCTCCGAGCACCGTCCGCATCGGCGGCACGGCTGCACAGGGTCCAGACCTGAAAACGCCATGGAGCCGTCACTCTTCCATGAAGCCAGCCGAGGCTCTCGGCCGTGCCGTCGAGGAAGATTCTCCGGAGCAGGTAGCTGGTGCGCCCACCGCACCTGGTGTACGGAACGAGGCACCACTGGCTCGGCGGCGGGAACTCATTGCGGAAGAGGTGTATCAGCGGGCGTTGTCAACGCTGCGGAAGCTGACCGGCCGCGGGATTATCGACGTCGATTCGAATGAGCGGCAACTGCTCGCACGACAAATCACCGAAGACACTCTCGTCGCGGCGAATCCGCTATTTACTTCGCCTCAAAAAGATGTCGGGCAGGCAGTGGCGAATATCGCCGGACGTGTGACCACCGAGCACGTCGAGTTCGCGCGACTGCGGCAGGGGATTTTGTCGGCGCTGCCCGAAGATGTGCGCGTCGGTCAATACGGACAGGCGCTGGCTCGCGCGACGCGGCGGGATCTGCGACGGCGTCTCGAGACTCTCCAGAAGGCGCATCCAACCCGGTATCAATGCCTCGTGCTCAGGCACCAGGAGGGACTATCGGTCGAACAGACATCTAAGGCTATGCCATACACCGACCCGACCATCATCGAGTCGCTCGAGTACTACGCCGCACATGCCGTCGCCGGAGTTCCCACTGATCAAGTCGAAGAGCTCGACGCGGGCGACGAATCGGCCGGACCGTCTTCGCTCGACACCGAACTGGCCAAGGTGGCTGCGGCATTCGAGGAGGCCATCGCTGCGGCTGCCGGCGGTGACACGGACAAGCTGAAAAAGCTGCAGCGCGCGATCCGCCAGCTCGATGACCCCGATGCGCAGCGGTGCCTGGAACTCCGGCATCTGAAAAAGCTGACGAACGCCGAGACTGCGGCCGCAATGGGTGGCACTCGCACCCCGAACGCCGTCAAGAAATTGCATCATCGGGCCGCGCGCGTGCTAGCTGAGATCTTGCCGGTGGATTCGAAGACTCTCGTCCAACGATGGTCGAGACAGGAACTCGCGGCCGATGGTGCCCGGATGGGTTGGCGTGACGCACTGGTCCCGCGGTTGCGCGAGACTATTCGCTCCGGTGCACTGCCCGTGGCCGGCGTGCTGCCGACGGCCGCTGAACTCGCCGAATACCTGGAATTGCCTACAGAAAGCACCGTCGGGCAGGCGTATCGGCAACTGGCCGCCGAAGGATATGTGGTCAGCAGGCGCGGGATCGGGACCTCGGTGACCCCCGCCGACAGCTGGCCGGATGCGCCGAATCCCGGTGCGGGGCCGACTTTGACTGGGCGGGAATTGCTCACGCTACTTGTGCAGGGGTCATCACGGGCGGAACTCGCTGCGGAGGCAGATCGCAAGGGCTGGCAAGCCACATTGCTTTCGGCCTTGCGCACGGTGATCGAGTCGGGTCGGTTGTCTGAGGGTCGGTTGTTGCCTGCCGCCCGAGAACTCGCCGAACGGCTGGGGTTGTCGTCGGCAACCTCGGTGGGCAAGGTGTATCGGCAGTTAGCCGCCGAAGGCTATGTGATGATCAGCCACGGAGTGGGTACCGCGGTAGCGAGCCCAAACCAATGGCTGAACAAGCGGCAAGCCACTGAACAGACCACGGAAGCCGCCGATGAAGCTGAGCCACAGGCGCGCTCGCGTACACCGTGGTCCGATCGACGCTCCCCTGCCGCGTCGCCTAATCCAGCCCCAACCACACCCGAGGCCGCCCAAGGTCCCGAAAGTGCTACGAGCACAACGACACTCGCAGCAGGGGTACAGCCGACGGACAGCAGGGAAGACGCGGCCGCAGACGTCCCTCAGCCCTGGGATGGCGCTGTGGATCCCATATGCGCGGTAGGAACATTCCAGGATGCCTGGAATCTCGGATTCGACGTCCAGCAACCAATCGATGTGAACCAACCGGTACCACCAGCAGCAGTGGCCTGGCTGGCCGGAGCACACCACCAGCGGCTCGACGGCGGCCTCGCTGAAGCAGCGCAACTGCTGACCGAATTGGGCCCCGGTGCGGGAATGCTGGTGAACGCCCGGCCCGTCGGTGCCGCGATCGGACACCTATTCCTGCTCCACAACGACGGCAAACAGATCTGGATCCACGACCAGCACGCAACACAGCCGAAAACAGTGCTCGACCCGCAAAATCCACCATTCCCGGCGCAGACCACACATGTCCTGCAACTGACCCGCCGGGAAGGCGACAGCACGCTGGAGTCACGACAGCAACGACTGGGCGAAGACAACCCACACGCTGACCCCGACATGACACGAGGTCGGGCCCTGCGACCAGTCGACGTCGGCGCACTACCTCCAGACGACGCGGCGAACGACCCCTTCGCAGTCGAACCGGCTTCCGAGTCCGACCACGAGCTGGCAACGCGCGCACTGGGAAAAGCGGCCCCGGACGCGACGGCTGCGTGGATGAGTCGACCCGAAGACAGCAGGCAGCGCAGTGTGGTGCTCGAAATCCAGCGTTGGTGGCACGAACGTTTGAGCGATGACGAGCGGGCGGCGTTGATCAAGGTATATCCGCGTGAAGTGAGCGCGCGGGATTACTTTCCGACGAACGTACAGAATGAGGCGACTGAGCGGTCCCTGAAACTGCTTGTGCAGAACCTGCGTTCGGTGCCGACCGAGGAACTCGACGATGCGCAGGCTCGGCAGTTGGCCTACGCCATTCGCCTGTGGGACGACCTGACGGCGGCCAGAGCACGCGACCTGGAC
Organism: Nocardia sp. NPDC050412; assembly: GCF_044458825.1. Lineage (NCBI taxonomy): Bacteria > Bacillati > Actinomycetota > Actinomycetes > Mycobacteriales > Nocardiaceae > Nocardia > Nocardia sp. NPDC050412. The sequence continues at coordinate 44,316 of NZ_JBITIJ010000026.1, read as the reverse complement.
GTCCCGTTTACCGTGCAGCTGCTGCAATTCGACCCGACGACACTGGTGAGTCGAGTCGGGCTGAGATTGATCGTGCCCGACGCCGAGGACGGTGGATTCTGGCATATTCGGATCGGTCCGGACGACACGTCGTGGCCAGACCAGCTTTTCGAACCAGGTCCGGGCGAGGACGACATGGCGGTGCACCCCGGACGGCGTATCGGAGTCCTCCCCTTCGAGATGACCGTGGGCCCACCCGGAGTGCCAGGCGCGCAGCTGACCGCAGCCGAGGTCGCGCATGCGGCGGCGGTCGTGGCCGATGGGGTGGCCGAGTGGTTGGGTCGAAAGGTCTGGCGCAGCGACGAACAGATCGAAATCGTGCACGCCGGCGTCGCGGAATTGGCCGCGCGGGCGCGGGCCGACAGCACCGGCGAGGTACGTGTCGTTGCCCGAATGTCCGGGCGCCAGCACCGACACGGCGAGCGCGAACTCATTGTCGAAGTGATCGACAATCACTCTGGATCGCCTGCGGTGCAGGAGTTCACTGTCGCCCAGAAGGCGGATAATGCCGGCGTCGTGCAACTCCAAGACCACAAGTCGACGTGGCTGGTCTTCCGGGAATCGATGATTCATGCCCTGCTGCCGCCGAATGTGGTTGCGGATGAGCTGCTCGGCGAGCGGCGCGTCGAGAGATTGGGCGGTGAAGACGCGGGTTTCAAGTGCGGCCGAATGGCGCTGCACCGCCTCGGGTTCTCCACGATCGCCGCGCCCGGCTTTAGTGAAAGTTTCCGTCCCGCGTACCCCCTTCCGATGCCCTGGCCCGACGAGGTGGTGGGCGCCATCACCATGCTCCCCCCGTTCTGCCCACCCAACTTCGCCGCTGCGGTGGTCGCCCATGCTCGGGATTTTCGGGCGATCGGCATCGGCGTCGGCGAGCATGAACCGTTTCCTGCACACGCAGGTGGGCGACCGGGCCTCTTCCTCAATGACGAGGAATGGAATTGGCTGCAGAACGTCGGTGGGCAGGCCCTCATGCGCGACGGGGTGCATTTGGAACGACTGTTCCGGGTGATCAAGGACGCGGTCAGCGAAACCTTGGAGGCATTGCTTCCGGAAGCCATACCCGACCGCGATATCCACGTCACCATCGATCTGGCGACCGGCACTTTCCACGCCCAACTACCGGTCGCTGACCTCACGTTCTTCGGTACACCGGTGGCGCTTATCGAAGGAAAATGGCGCGTACGCGACGGCATCGCACTCGCCGTGGCCACAGTGCCGCAAGATGGTGACACCGACCGAACTGCGCATCTCGCAGCCGCAATCACGGAGCGGGCGGCCGACGGTACGAACGATCATCCCAGCGACGGCACGGCTGTGCAGCAGCCGAGTACCGGATCGCCCGCCGGCGGCCCCACTACGCTCGGCACCGGCGCATCGGCACCTACCGGGCAGCAGGAGCCGCCCCCGCAATCTCAGGTGTCGCCGCCGGAGGAAAGCCAGCTTGCGCAGGCGCGCGCACTTCGCGACTCGGCGGCCGCGGAGCTGTCGATCAATCCGGCTGAGCTGCAACCAGGTTCGGCGCGCATCGCCGAGCTGCAGAGCGAGTTGGACGAGTTGCGGGCCAGGCTAGAGCCGGTGTCCGGTATGCCACGGTCGAAGCTGAATGACGAACAGCGCGCCGAACGTCGGCGCGCTGCCGCACTCGGCCACCTGATCCAGACGACCGTCGAACACCACACACTCGACTCGCACGCAAACCGGACCGACATCCTGCCGAGGGGCCAGGTACGGGCGCCGGTGCAGGGCACGATCGTCGAGCGTCTCGGACTGCCCGCCACGGTGGCCACGGCCGAAATCATCGGCGAGGACCCGACGGCAGCGCTACTCGTGCAGGAGCAGGTGCTGATCGACGCAATCCAGTCGGATCCGGAGAAAGTGCGGGAACGCGAGATCGTGTATGGACGTACCTGTGCCCATCGGGCGCAGGCCAGCCTCGGTGTGCCGGTCGAGCCGGTGCTGCGCACGGGGGAAAACGCGCCCGGCGGAATGCCGCTGTGGCAGCCCGGTGTCGCAGGAAGTATCAGCCACAGCGTGGGCCTCACCCTCGCCCAGAAGACCGGCTACTACATCGCTGCGGTATCTCAGCACCACCGATCGATCGGCATCGACACCGAACACAACGAGCCGCTCTCCGAGGTGCTGCGCAATCGCATCGCGCTGCCCGACGAACAGGCCTGGCTCGGCCGGATCGGTACGCACCGCGGCATTAACTGGGACCGAGTGCTGTTCTCCGCCAAGGAAACCGTCTACAAGGCGTGGTACCCGCTGACCCACCGCCCGCTCGACTTCGAAGACGCACTCATCACATTCGATCTCGACGAGGGCACCTTCCACGCACAACTACTGGTCGAGGACCGATCCACCGTGGACGGCACACACCTGACCGAATTCCACGGCCGATTTCTGGTCGAAGGTGGCGTAATCCTGACCGGAATCGCACACCCATCGGATTCGGAAAGCGCACCGCCGACACCAACCATCGAAGCGGTGGCTGACACCACTACGGCTACCCCGCACGATCGCACCGCGCCGAGCCCGCAACCACACGCCGCAGCACCACTTGGTGGCGGAGAACCACCCCGTGCCCCGCCCATCACCTCGACAGACCTATCCCTGGCCGAAACCCTCGGACTACTCAACTCGGATTACGCCGCCGGAACGGACGACAGTCGACCCCACCCGCGATCCGAAACACCAACGGCAGTACCTACGCCACCCGACAGTGACGAAACCCGCACGAGCACGACCACACCAGGTGATCCCCGCGCAGATACTGGACCGGCGAGGTCAGCCGAACGCCTGCGGCAACTGGTCGACGGACATATCGCGCAAGACCATCCAGAACAAGCGGTCGATCTGCTTCGGAGAGAATTCGATAAGAACGATACCGATATCGAACACCAGATATCCGAATTGGAAGCTGCGCACGGTATCACGACGGCAGCCGAGCGCGCGCTCGAACTCCGCCTATTCATGGAGGACAAGTTCAGCGTCATCGCCATGGTCGCGGGGCAAGACCGACCCGAGACCATATTCGGCGGCCCCGAAGAATGGGCGAGCTGGCTCGATGCTCGACTCTTCGCCCGAAACCGCCGCGAGCAGAACCTGGATATCGAATTCATTACCGAAATCCAGCGGAGGCTGATGGTCCGGCACCACCCAAACATCGCTGGGCAGCTGAAAGAGAACAACCAGTGGGGTTTCGGTGCACTGGCGCGCCCGCTGACCGAAGACGAGATCGCCGCGATCGAAGACAACCCACTACTGACGTACGAACCCGGTCCTGTCGACTCCGGCCCGTACGGAATCGTCTTGTTCCCCGAAATAGACGGACGCCCTGGTGCACGCCGCATGCGCCGTCTGACCGCACCGCTCACCGACGACGAAAAGGCCGTCATCGATGCGAATCCGTTGCTCGGGTTCCGTCCGCCCGGAATGCCGACCCGCCCGCACGGCGTCATCGTGTATCCGAATTTCGGTGGCGCCGAGGGCTGTCGCGAGTACCTGGAATCGATATGTCATTGGTACAACATGGCCATCCGGGACCCGCATAGTGACCGCTACCGGGTCGCGGCGGAGCTGCAGCACAGACTCGTCTCCGGTCACGCGCTCTTCAAAGGCGATGACTACTACGGCCGACTCTCCAGGGTTTTGATGAATTGGGCTTTGGAACGAGCTGGCCTGTACCCCAGTGCCATCGTGGAATTCGAAAACGATCTGCTGACGCCGTTATCGCAGTGGGCCGAGCAGGTCATGGCCGGAAGCATCCGCTACGGCCAGTGGGCGGCCACGCTCGACCGAATCGGGTCGAACGCGGATCCGGTGATGCTGTTCGGTCTCGGACAGATGCGGCGCGACTACTTGCAGAACGGAGGCACCTCCACCCCGTTCCCACCAGGCGAAATGCACGACGGCGGGGCAGCCGAACGACTCCTGGCGCAACTCAGGTCGCATACCGCTGCACCAGCCGAGCAGATAGTCAACGCCACCGGCGAGACCCAACTTGTACCTGAGTACGTGCGCAAATGCCTCGTCCAAACCGTGCGTGCAGCCTGGGCCATCGGGTACGACGACGCAACCGTCCCCACCGACAACGAGGCCGAAACCTGGAAAGAGCTAACCGACAGCCTCCACAGCAACTACACCCGAATCCCCGTACCTGACACAACAACCCCTGACAACACCCACGACGCCATCACCGCCGCAATCTCCCGCGCCATCGACACCGTCGAAGACCCGAACAACAAGACGGCCGCCATCGCCTTCGTCATCGACGACGGCCACACCGCGCACAGCTTCCTCATCACCTCCGAAGGCAAAGGCAAAACCCTCGTCTTCGACACCAACATCCCCACACCCAACCAGCAAACTGACACCACACCGGAGCAACAACAACCCAAACGCATGCCCCGTGTCCGCGACCGCGACCAATGGGAACAAACCTTCCCCGAAACCTTCCCCGAAATCAAAGACGCCTTCCTCCTTGAATTCACCAAGGACAGCCGGGGTCGTCTCCAACTCGCCGCCCGCCCCGATACCGACGGCCCCACCCGAGAGCAACGCGGGCACCCGATCAAAGGCCGCCCCGGCAACCCGGAAAGCCCGAACGGACCAGCGGTTACTCTCCCGGGTGATTCCTCCTCGCAACTTCGACTCGGTCCCGCCCTGACCGAGCTTCGAGAGCGGGTGACTGCGGGCTTCCGCATGATTGGCGACGAGGCGGGCGCATCGGACGTGTGGCGTATGCGCGACCGCAATCCGATGCGGCGTGGTTGGCGTCGGCAGTTGATCGCGCGCATGATCGGCAACGGTCAGCTGGACATGGCGCGGTTGCGGGAGCTCGCCGGCGACCGTCCGGCGGGGATGCGGCTCGAACAGAGCCGCCACGCCTTGGCCCAGCTGTTTGCCGCGCAGATTCGGGCACTGCCGGACGAACTGCGAGCGGAAATCGGACTGTTGCCGCCGGACGCGCCCGCTGAACGGGTGCGGGCCGTCGTCGACGCGATCGCGGTGAGCGGCCGAGTGCGCACGGTGCTCGGGCGATATGGCCGCAGCGTGTTGCTGCGGTCGGGCCGACGGTTGTCAAGGCTGAACGCGCTGCGCGCCTACGTCGACGAGTTCAACTCCGCAGTCCGGCTGCGCAACGACCTCCTCGAACTGGAGCGGTGGTACGCGGACGCCTACCGTCGGCGCGACGAGCCGAACCGGCGGGCATGGTACGAAACTGTGCGCGCCTGGGTCACAGAGCTCGAGCAGTCCGCCGCTACGCTGCGCCACCTCGACTCCGCGGACACCCAGCAGCTGCAAGAGCGACTGACCGAGCTACTGACGCAGAATGTCGTCGTCGCCGAGGCCACAATCGTCGACGGAACCGGTGCCGCATCGTTCGTCGGCGATGTGGTGGTGCGGGGCGGACGCATTGTGGCCACCGGCCCCGCCCTGCCCAGACGGGTCGGCGCACCCGTCATCGATGCGAAAGGGCTCGTCCTCGTGCCCGGCTTCGTCGACACCCACACCCATGACGATGTAGCCGTAACGAAGTGGGGCACGCTGGACTTCAAGGTCAGCCAAGGCGTCACGACCGTGGTCACCGGCAACTGCGGTTTCAGCATGTTCCCGACCGTGGATCCGCAAGATGCGGCACAATTCGCCGAACAAGCCGCCGCGGTGCTCGGCGTGATCGACCAGCCATGGGACTGGCCAACAATGCGGTTCTGGCTGAACATGCTCGGTCGAAAGGCATTGGGGCAGAACGTCCGTCCGCTGTTGGGACACAACGCGGTGCGGGTTGCCGCGATGGGACACGACGCGCGCGAAGCCACCGAAGACGAAATCCGCACGATGGAAGAGCATGTCGAGGAGGCGATGCGGGCCGGTGCGGTCGGCCTTTCACTGGGACTGATCTACGGCGGAGCCACGGCGACCCCGCAGGAACTGACCAGTCTCGGGGCTGTCGTCCAACGCCATGACGGTCTTCTCGTGGCGCACATGCGAAACGAAGGCGACGGCCTGCTCAATTCCGTCGCCGAGATGTTGCGGATAGCCCGTGACACCGGAGTCGCAGTCCACCTCAGCCATCTCAAGGCCACCGGCCCCGCGAACTGGGGAACGATGACCGAGGCGCTGCGCATGATCGACGAAGCCGTCGCCGACGGCTTGGACGTAACCGTCGATGTCTACCCCTACCCGAGTACCGGTCTCATCCCGATCTACCTGCTGCCGCCCTCAGCCCTGCAGGGCGGCATGGACGAGACGATGGCCAGGTTGCGCGATCCCGAGCGGCGCGCGCGGATCCGCGACAAACTCGTCGATGGGGACCCCGACTACCTGGATTGGGAGAATATCCTTCAAGGAGACACCCCTGCGGCGCTTGTCCTGACATTCGTTCCGGACGAGGAATTGAAGCGCACGGAAGTCCGCAGACATGCCGAGGAACTCGAGCGACTGCGGGGAGCCGCGAATCAGGAAGAACTCGAGCGCCTGGAAAATCTCAGGCACGCCGAAGAACTCAGGGCGCTGGACGAGCTCAAGCGGCTGGAGGGTCTCAATCTGGAGCAGGCGGCGGAGGCCCTCGGCATGGAGGTCACCGAAGTGGTCTGCCATATGCTCGAAAAGACCAGGGGCGACCTGACTTTCGTCTCGCTTTGCCTGAGCCCGGAGGATATGGCGCGGGTACTGCGCAAGCCCTACAGCATGATCGGATCGGACGGCCTGCCGACCGATGCGGAGAAACCGCATCCCCGGCTGTACGGGACCTTTCCGAAGTACTTCGAGGAGGCGGCGCGGCTGGGAATTCCATTCGAGGAAGCTGTCCGCAAGATCACCTCGCTGCCCACACAGCGATTCGGGCTCGGAGATCGCGGTGTCATTCAGCACGGGAAAATCGCGGACCTCGTCCTCTTCGATCCCGAGGCGTTCCAGGCCGAGGTCGCCACCCTTACCGATCCGCGGCAACCCGCTGCGGGGGTCAGCGCGGTCATCGTCGGCGGCCAGGTGGTCCTGGCGGATGGCGAGCTCCAGAAAGCACGGCCGGGTGAGCTCCTGGCACCTGCGACACCGAACGCCGAGGATCCGGAACCCGCACCGGTTCATAGCGATTCCGTTGCGCCCGCCGTCTCGGACGATACGGAAGTATGGACGCAGTTCACAAACGATTCCGAGCACTGTGTGGTCGGTGCGGCGGAGCTGGTCGCGGACCTCATCGGCGACGAGAGCATCCGGGAGCGTGCGGCCAAGCGGATCGGCAAAGGAGCCTCACGGGTTCGGACGATGCAGCGAATCTTCGGCGCCGCGTTGCACCGAGGCGGCTGGGACTCGGTGAGTCGGCACGGCATACCGAAGACTGAGCAGGAGCGGACCGTCGAGGGGTGGATGGCCCAACGTCCGGGGTCAACGGTTGCGCTGGTCTTGCAACGTCCGGGTCCGGTCGGGCGCAATGAGGTGGCGAATCACCTGATTGTGCTGCACAACCGAAGCGAGCGGGTGGGCGAGCCCGATGTGTGGGTGTCCTTCCACACCGACGACTCGGCACGGCTTCGGGAATGGGAGCCTTTAGCGGATTGCCTGCGGCGCCTCGATGACGAATACGGCCTGGATCTGGATAGCCTCGGGCCGTTCGCAGGTATGGCATTCGTCGACGGCGAGCCGGATCAGCACCTGGGCAAAAGCGTGGCAGCCCGGCTTCGAACGTGGCGGGAGGGCCGCAGAGTCCGCGGCCGGGTCGGCTCCGCCGCCGGGCTGGAATCGCCGGATTCGTCCGCGCAGCCCGAATCCGATTCCGCCGACTCGGATCCCACTCCGACCGCCGACGCGGGCGAAGCGATCGGGCAGGTACTGCCCGCCGATGTGAGCTCGGCCGAGATCGTCGGGCACGAGCGGTCCACCACCTTGTCGGCCCCCGGACCCTCTGTTGCCGGATCAGCGACCAACCGGCCAGGGTCACGCGAAAAACCTGTCACGCCAGCCGGATCGCGGACCGTGCAGAATCCCGATCCCGCCGACGCGGCGGCGCGACTCGAATGGTTCCGCCGTATGGCGGTCGACGGTGACGAGGCGGTGGCTCGAATCCGCAACGGTGTCGGCTGGATACATATGTGGCACGATCCGGCGGATGGCCACGCGGACGAGATCGTCGGTGCCCTCCGGGCGTTCACCGCGTCCGCCTCGGTCAACCCGGTGCTACGCGCGATGGGCCGAGGGCTGACACCGCAGCAGCGGATCGAGCTTTCACAGCGCGAGGTCACCGCCGAGGAGGTGTTCGCCGCTGGGCGCGGCATCGGCTGGCCGGACACACCCCAATTCCGAACTCTGGCGGAAACCCTTGCGGCCCAAATCAACTGCATGGATTGGGCGTTCCGGCATGCGGCAGCCTCAGTGGGGCCGGTCAAGCTGTACCGGAGACTGGACAGCCTCGAGCGAGTGTTCGGCCGACGCCACGGGCTCGTCAACTTCGGCTTGACGGACACCGGATTGATGTCTGCTTCCGTACTGCCGGGTCGCCACGTCGACTTGCCCGTCCAAATCATCATCTACGTGGACACCGGCGCCCAGCTTATCGATGTCGAGTCGATATCGATCATCGACGAGGGGTTGGCAAGGATAGACCAAGAAGCGGAACGAGAGATCTTGATCCCGCGGAGTTCGACACTGGTCCCGCTCTCCGAGCCCGCCGAGGAGAACGGCATCATCACGTTCGAGGCCGAGCTCATCACTTCGCCGCACGAATCGAGCGAGGTAGACGGGGAGCAGCCGACCCGCCACGGCGAGCCTGCGGACATCCGCGCCGAATCGGCATCTGAAGCCGATCCGGCGCGGGGCGGTACAACCGAACTGGAGCCGACCGCCGGCAACGACCAATCGAACACCGTCGAGCCGGGCCAAGTGCGAGCGCCGGCCGGACGGACGATCATCGAAGGTCTCGGTCTGCCCGCCGGAGTAGCCACGGCCGAGATCATCGGCAAGGATCCGACGGCGGCGCTGCTACCGGAGGAGCAGGTACTGCTGGATGCTCTGAAGACGAGTCCGGACGGGGTGCGCGGACGCGAAATCGTTTACGGACGCACGGTCGCGCACCGCGCGCAGGCACGCCTCGGCGTGCCGGTCGCGCCGGTGCTCCGTGCAGGCGGGGGGGCGACTGGAATGCCGCTCTGGCAGCCCGGTCTCGTCGGAAGCATCAGCCACAAACAAGGCCTCACCCTTACCAGCAAAACCGGCTACTTCGTCGCCGCGGTATCTCGGCACCATCGCGCGGTAAGCATCGATGCCGAATACAACGAGCCGATCCCCGATGGTCGCCGAGATGGCATGTCGCTGGACGCGGAGCGCGCCTGGCTCGACCGGATCGGTACCGACGGTGACGTGCACTGGGACCGAGTGTTGTTCTCCGCCAAGGAAGCTGTCCTCAAGGCGTGGTACCCGCTGACACATCGCCGGCTCGGCTTCAAAGACATGCTGATCACGTTCGATATCGAACGAGGTGAATTCACCGCACGACTGCTGATCGCGGATCGCTCCACCCTGGACGGCCCACCACTTACCGAATTCCACGGTCGATTCCTGGTCGAAGGCGGCATCATCCTCACCGGAATCGCTGTGCCGCACCAGGACTCGGAAGAATCCGAAGCGGAAAAGGTCGAGACAGTCACGCGTCCTCGGCCCACCGGCGAGGCCACCGTCGATAAAGCGCCCGAAGCACGACCTGCCGATGGCGACGAAAGTGACTCGACGACATCGGAAGCCAACGACGCGCGCACGGTCACACTGACCGAAGCCGAGGCCCTCCTCCTCCGCGTGGTCGCGCAGGGCGGCGAGGAGATGCCACGCGAGACGATCGGGGCGGTGCTTCGTATGCCGCCCAGGCAGCTCGACCTGTGCCTGGCACAGCTCAGGGACAAGGTCGGGACCAGCGACGCGGGTCGGCTGCTACCGCACGACGACGCGCCGACATCGACCGCAGCGCCGACGAATGTCCTCGAACTCTCACCGGTCCAGGTGGAGATCCTTCGCGTCGCGGCTGGGCCTAGCGCGACCGACGACGATCCGGCGACCGTATCCCCAGCAGTCGTGCACGCCTTCCGAAATCGGATGGACGCCGAACGCGGCACCGATACCGCAAATACAACTCAGAACGAGCCGACCGACCGCGAGCGACAGGTACTCCGGCTTGCCGCCGAAGAGTTGTCCTTCAAGGCGATTGGGCGGATTGTCGGGGTAACGGACAACACCGTACGCAACGACCTCGCCATGCTTACGGTCAAACTCGGCGCACCTGACCGAGCGACACTGCTGGACATCGCGCGACGGGTTCGGGTCGCCGACCGCCCATCCGCCGAACCGGTGCCCGAGCCACCCGCCGACGTCAAGCTGGCGCGCCGGGAGAGGCAGGTCCTTCACCTACTGTCCCAAGACCTTTCGAACACGGCCATTGCCGCGGAGCTCGGCCTGAGAGAGCGCGCAGTGCAGGTCTTGCGATCTCGTCTCCGAACCAAGCTCGGTATCAAGGACACCGACGCGATGGTCGCGTGGGCCGTGCGCAGTGGCGTCGTCCCCGCACCAGCGAACCAGCCCGTCCACCCCCCCGAAGACGCAGCTGTTGAGCAGGCGCGAACCCTACTGCAGGCGCGCATCGCCGCGGTGCTCGTCGAATCGGGCGATCCCTCCTCGGTGGAACCCGTCGGTCTCGAACAACAACGACAGCGGTCGGCCGGATCCGATTCCGCGACGCAGACCGATGATCCGTATGCCGACTGGTTGCGAAATCTGGGCGATCGGGGAGTGGATACCGAACAGACGATGTCGGATCTGAGGACGATTTGGGAGTTCCTCCGAAATGATCCCAAGTGGGCCTTCGATGCCGGACACACCTACGGTGCCGTTGTCGTATTCGGCAGCCCGGACGATGGTGGGTCGGCCGTTGCCACGAACTTTGTTCATGATCAGGGGCTCAGCGGAATCCCGGTGGTTTTCTCTGGTTATGACAAGATGGCTGCCAAGTCGGGCCAGGCGCAACGGCCCTGGGCAACAGAAGCTGCCCGGTTCAGGTTGGTAGCAGAGAAACTGGGCCTGGTCTCCGATCACATCATCGAGGAACCAAAGGCTGAGAACACCAGGACTAATGCGGCGTATTCCGTAACTCTGCTCGAGGAACTCGGTCATGACGTCGAATCCATCATCGTCGCCAGCACGCCACACCACGCACGGCGAGTGTGGGCGACGATCAAAAAGCAGAGCCCAAAGGTCCAGCACATCGCCATCGTCGGGGCGGCGGTTTCGGTGGAAAACTACATCCGCTACGGGCTGCGATCCGATATCGATGCGGATCCGACGCCACACGAAGTCGTCACGGAGATCCTGGCCGAAATAAAGGGTTTGCTGGAATCCCCCAGCAGGGGTCACATTGTCGAACAAGAGATTCCGCTGGAGATACTCGCGGCGTATCGCAACCTGACCGAGACGTTGGGCCTTCCAGCCGCACACAACCTCGCTGAGTACACGGCCCGCGCATCAGAAAACCGCGACCAGTTGTACCGAGCCGCCGGCTCGATACCCGGCGAGACCAACGACGATGACGACCCTCCGGGCGGCGGCACCACCCCACGACCGAGCCCCGAACCCACCGGAGGCCCGACGACGGGTGGCGCCGGATCAGACATCGACAAGGCCGTAAACCCGAGGCCCGAGCGTGTCCCCGATGACGCTGAATCAGCACGCACCGAAACCGCGCGGGAACGGATCGGATTGCCCGCCGACGCGGATCCGATGCCGTCAGCGGCCGACCGGAACGTCGACGTCGAGCAGAATCTCGCATTTCTCGCCCGCCACCACGACCACTTCCCGGTCAATTACACCACCGACCCCGGACTCGTATACATCCCCGACCCTGGCCACCCGCCGACCGATGTACTCACGACCGGCATCACGCCGCCCGGCGAAGGCCCCCTAACCACATACCGCGACATCGATCAGGCCCGCCGCTGGTCGGCAACCGGACGCGTCTACGTCGCGCGGCCCGAGGCCGGATTCCTGCGCGCCGACCCCGACCGATCCGTTCAACTCATCGGCGGAATCACCGGATCACGGATACTCGGCTACTACCACTTCGGCCCGGAGGTACCGCTCACTCTCCCATACGGTTTCGCCACTCCCGCCCACCAGGCGGGCGACTGGATCCCCAATTCCGTGCACGGCGACGCGGCCCCGGCGCCCTTGCCAATAGGCAATTCCGCGGACTCGTCCATCGATGTCACCGAACCGACACCGGTCACCGACCGGATGATCGACGACAACCAACCCGCACCGGAACTCGATCTCGATGGACCGCTCTATATTGCAGCGCCACCAGCCGATCTCGACGGTCCGCTATATATCGCGGATACCGAGAAAACAGCGCAGTCGAAAACCAGCAATGAGCAGGTCGTTGAAAACCGACATCCGTCGGACTCCGAACACGGAGTCGGCGACGACCCGGATTCGGCAAGCTTTTTCGTTACTCTCGAGCCGGTCTTTGCCGAGTATCCGATCTTACGAGACCTGTTGCTTTCGGCCCAGGATTACCGGGCGCTCGGTAGCGATGAAGGCCAGGTGATGCCGAGAGATGTGGCGTTGGCGCTGCGCGACGCCGCCGTGCGATTCGGCCGTAAGGTGTCCACTGGTCACTCCAACGACATCTACCTGCTGGGTGAATTCGCTATCCGCATTCCGCGGGCAGGCGCGGTCCAACTCGACTTCGTGCTCTGGCCGAAGGAGTTCCGGACGGTGCACGCGATCGCGCAGCACGCGCCGCGCCTCCGGCGGCGGATACCGCAGGTACTACACGCGAAAGTCGATCACCGGGACAATCTCATCTTCGAGATTCAACGGCGAATAGACGGCACACCGGTTCGTGACCTTCGCGAAGACGAGGTAATGAATACGATCTACTCGATAGCCGGGGAGCTGGCCCAGGTGCCCGTGCCACAGGATTTACTTCCACTCCCTGACGGTTATCCCGAATCCGGCGACTCGGTGGGGTTCTTCCGGATGCTGATGGACCACTTCGAGCAGCTGTATCAACGGTACCGAGCGATCCCGGCGTACCGGGCCGTGTTCGACGAGCTCGACCTTCCGGAGTCGCTGACCGCTGGGTTAGAGTCGGAACTGCCCTACATTCGTTCCCAGCCATTCCGCATCCTGCACGGGGATATCACACAGGCAAATGTGTTGCAGACGCCGCTCGGCGTGATGCTGGTGGACTTCGGCTTGGCCATGTACGGCCCACCGGATTTCGAAGCGGCGATCATGCGGCATCGCAGTCCTGGCACCGTGCACGGATTCGATCTCCTCCCGTCTCATCTGCTCCCCTATTTCCAACTTTTGGACCGAGTGCGCGTTCTGCACGACACGATCCGCCTTACGGACGAAGCGGCCACACCCGACTCCGCCCCCGACAAGACCTTCGAGCTCGCCTGGAACGTAAGCCAAGCATTTGCCATGGCAGCCCAGTCGTGGCCCAACCATCCGGTGATGCCGACGCATAATCGGGTACTCGACGTCGCCTTTGCTGCTCGCGTGCGGGAACCCGACGACGAACTCGACGAACCGCTCTACGTGGTCGGCGAAACCGATAGTCCACCCCCAACCGGGAGCAATGTCCCTGAACACATCCGCAAATGCATCATCCAAACCGTGCGCGCAGCCTGGGCCATCGGCTACGACAACGCAACCATCCCCAACGAAAACGCCGAAACCTGGAAAGAACTCACCGACAGCCTCCACAGCAACCACACCCGAATCCCCATACCCCACACCACAACACCCACCAACACCACCACCGCCTTCACCACCGCCATCAACCACGCCATCGACACCCTCGAAAACCCCAACAACAACCTCGCCGCCATCGCCTTCGTCCTCGACAACGGCCACACCGCCCACAGCTTCCTCATCACCTCCGAAGGCAAAGGCAAAACCCTCGTCTTCGACACCAACTCCCCCACACCCCAACCAACCGACACCACCAACCCCAACCAACAACCCAAACGCATACCCCGCGTCCGCGACCGCCACCAATGGCAAAAAACCCTCCCCCAAACCTTCCCCCACATCACAGACGCCTTCCTCCTCGAATTCACCAAAGACGAACACGGCCACCTCCACCCCAAACCCCAACCGAACACCAACGGCCCCACCCAAGAACAACAACAACACCCAATCCTCGGCACACCCACCGAACCGACGAGCGAGACTGCGGGCGAATCAATAATCACCAAGGAACAGGCCGATGCGCTGCACGCGCAAACCCTGGAGCGGGAGCCGGATCACAAAGACGGTCCGCATGGGGTGTGGCTGCTGGCGGATCCGCGGCCGGGACACTCAGGCGCGCGGGTACTCGTTCGGCGAGTCCGAGACGTCCACACCGAAACTCCCGAGATCGTCCGTGCCGCATTGAAGGTCGTGCCGGGGACAGGTCCCGCAGGTGCGATCCGTGACCGTAGCAGTGTGTCGAGCGGAACCAGGCAGATCGGTCCCCCCCTGCCCCGAACTTTGTATAGGCGCGGCGATCTACTCGTTCAGGAACACACCCCCGGATCACCGCTGACCGTCGCCGATTTCGTGGACGCTGACATGTCGTTTCGCGCCGAAGCCGCCGAGGAGTTGTTCGAGCAACTCGCCCCGGTCGATGGGCCACCCCCACCGTCGTCGACGTCCCGTGGCGAGTGGGAGACACGACTTCGTCATGCGGTGCGCACCGGGGAGGCGCAAATCGCGAGTCTCGGGCCGGGTTACGGATTGCTCGAGCTGCCGCAACTGTTCAAGACGTTTCCGCAACGGTCGCCCGCGGCCGACGACGATCAGGCAGTGTGCATGCACGCTGCGGCGAGCCTCGACAACCTGATGCGTACACCGGATGGCGAATTGGCTTCGCCGGGCTGGGAATTCGCCGAATCCGGTCCGCTGGAATGGGTGTACGCGACATTCCTCGTCCGCAATCCCTGGCCGCCCGAGGTGCGCTGGCAGGTACACAACTGGTGCATTACGCGTATGCAGGAGCGCGGCCGAACGGCGCTCGAAGACTTCCAGCGCTACCTCGCGCTCGAGGCCCGAATTGCGGCCATCGATTTGGCTTTCCGGTCGCCGGCGGTCCGCAGCGGCAGCGCCGTCCGGCCCACCGATCTGGAGCATGCGTTACGAGAGAATCTCGAGATCGTCCGGCGTACCGTGCTGTACGAACCGATGCTCGATCCGACATTCCAGCGCCTGCTCGACGACTTCTCGAGGCTCAGCGCGCGCGGGTGGCTGCCGGAACAGGACCGTCTCGAGATCGCGCCCCGGCTCGATGAACGGCGAGCGCCGAGTCTCACGAGTTCGGTCCGTGAGCTGCTGGAAAACCCGGAAACCGGCAAACGGCGGCTGCACGGGTTGAACAGCTCCGAGCTGTGGTATTCCCGCCCGCACAGGCTGGAAGTGACTCAGGCCGCCTACGAAACCGTCGACCCTGACAGTGATGTGGTGGTACGCCTGCGCATGCGGGCCGTCGTGATGATCGGCCGAGCCGAGTTCGGCGATGTCGACCTGTGTTTCGATCTCGACACCGCCGGGACCGTCACCGCCTACGTCGATGCCGGTCCGGCCGACGAATTCGTGCCGGGGTATCTGGAAGCTCGTGGCAAGGTCGGACGGGGCTCGTTCATCGATATGGTGCGCCACTTTGTCCGTGGGGCCGGTGCGGACGTACAGCGCATGCGGCTTGCCGACGACACACCGAACGACGTTCTGCACAATCGCAACCGACTCCTTCAGGCGGGACTCACGCCGAGCCCAGAGCTGTCGCAATGGCTTAGCGAACCGTGTCAGGCCGTGCCGGCCGCCGCGGCACCGGCGCAATCGCTGCTGAATCGGCGTCTCACCCAGGACGAGGTGCTCCGGGTAATGGATCGGGTGCACGTCACCCAACCGGACGAGTATGAAAACCAGTGCGGTGTCTGGCATCTGCCGCTCGAACCCGGCACAGGATCGGACGCCGGCCCGATGGTGACGGCCCGGGTGTATCTCCCGGACGCGAAGCAGCTGAACTTCGACCTGGACGAGCTGGCGGCTACGGCCACAGAGGCCTCGGACACGCTCCACCAGGCCGGGGTGCACGGCCCGCGGCTGCTCTTCGACTCCGGGGTATCGGGGCTGAATTTTGGGACGTGGGTAACGATGCACCAGTTCGTCCCGGGGGATGAGCTCCTACCGGAGGAGGGCTGGGAGCGCACAACCGAAGATGTCTTCCCCGAGTTGTATCGGCTGCACAACAGGGCCGCCCCTGACGGTTTGCCCAGGTCGCAACACCGCTGGGACGAAACACAAAAGCGTCGGGTTCGTGATCTGGAGCACACCGATGTCGACCACCGGCTGGACGCGCTGACCGGCGGGGTACCGCTTTTCGCCACCTGGATGCCGATGGCACCGGGGACGGGAAGTCCGATGGGGTTCGCCCACGGAAACCCGATCCGTCGCAAGATGCGACGCGGGGCGGACGGACGCATCGGATTCACCGACGCAAAGTCGGCACAATTCGCCCCGATCGCCTGGGATTGGGCCCGGTACTTCCTCGGAAACGACTGGCTCGACGACGCCGGGCGGGCAGCGACCGAAAAGTGGATCAAGGCAATGCTTGCGGAGCACTTCGGGCAAGGGGCGGTCACCGACTTCAACCGGTACGTACTGCTGGAGGCTCGGAAATCGATCGCCGGCGACGCCTATCGGCTGCCCAAGAAGATCGCCGCGCGCATGGTGTCCCTCGAGGAGGTCTTGCCGGACTTCTACCGCAATATCGTGCGCGTCTGCAAGGCCGCCGATCCGGACCGGGAACCGCCCTTTTCGGAGGAAGAGGTCGGTCAATTGCTGGCGGAATGGTCCGAACGCGAGCTGGATTCGTACATGCCGGGCGCATCCTCCGAGCGGACGCCCGCCGAGGTCCGTACGCCCCCTCCTGCGGTGGTGCCGCAGTCCGATTGGGCCAAGCGACTGTTCACTTACTTCCGGCGTTCCGGTACGCAACTCCGGCCCGAGGAGGTGCGGGCCATGCTGGCGCTCAGGCAGCGCTGGGATGGGCCGCCCCGGTTGGAACCGATTCAGGTGCGGCTCGAGAATACGAGTGAGTCGGGCACCGGCGTTGTGGCCAGGATGTACGTTGACACCATCGTCATGGACGGTACCCGGGAGTACGACGACGCGGAGATCATTTTCGAGCTGCACGACTCCGGCCGAATCACCGCGATCTGCTATGAAGCCGACGGATTCACACCGATCGATCGGCTCGCACTGGAGTTCGTCCGCGACGCCGGCGCCGACCAGCTGAGGCTGCTGGTCGCCGACGGGCCGGGGGCTGCGCGAGCCGGATTCGATTGGGACGAGGCCCACCTCGAGGAAATCCGGGAGGCCATCGACGCTGTACTCGGCGCGTACGAACATCGCGGTTCACCGGTGCCCTACAGCGTCGCCGAGTTGAGCCGCCGGCTACGCGCGGGAGATCTTCCGACACCACGCGAGTTGCTCAACGGCGGCGTAGATCTCGACGATGTTGCCGACCGTCTCCGCTACCACCCGCACGCGTGGTGGGGACAGATCGAGGTGGCCACCGCATCGGACGCCGGCGGCGCCGTGTGGAGCAACCCCGCACTGCCACAGCTCGAACGGCCTGATGATCAGCCACCCGCACCGGCGTCGCTACCTGTCGATATCCAGAGTGAGGGCACCGGCAGCCTGGATCCGAGGGCAGTTGCCAGGCTGATTCTGCGCGCCGCACTGCGAGCTCCCGATCGGCAGGGACACAACAAGCTGGTGTGGTTCGACCGGGACGACCGAGGCAATCGGGTGGTCGTATCCCGAACGCTGCCGACAACCACCGAGGCGAAGGACCTGACCCGCAATCCCCGTCCGGCCGACGGCGTTTCCCGCTGGTTCCATCGACTCCCGTTCGAAGCGGCCGATGCCGAGCGTCATGCCGCAGCGGCTGTCGATGTCCCTACGGAGTTGTACGCGTGGGGCCCGTACCAGGTGAGACTGTATGTCGACGGGCGCACCCCGGTACCGACGGATTCGGATTGGGAGGCCGTGCTGGACGAGATGTTCGCGGTGAAGCGCCGGCTGCTCGAGCTGCGGCTGCCCCCGTATCTGCAAAAACGGACGGTCACCGAACATTTCCACCTGTACCTGGACTTCCAGCGACGCAATTACCGCAGTCGCCCGTTGTGGCTGGACAATCTTTTCCAACTCGCGCCGCACCAGGCATGGTCGCCGGACACCGATGACGAGGCCTGGCCACCGAGCCTCAACCACAACGACATGACCCTCGACAATGTCCGCATCGCCGACGACGGCACCGTCGCCTTGATCGACTGGGACAACGCGGCGATCACACACCCGCTATGGGACTACGTGACCATGCTCTGGTCTCCCTGGGCACCGGCTCAGGCCGAGGCCGTCGAGAACAAGATCAGGAGCGAGGTCCGCGGTCTCTTCGGAGCACGCGGCGAGGTGGAGTTGGACCGGCTACTGACTATGGCATGCCTGGACTCGCTCTACGCTGACTCGACGAACTTCGTCGAGCAGATCGCGCGGGATCCCGACAAGATCGACATTTTGGTGGGGCGGTTCTACTCCGACTACCAGCGGTTGTGCCGCCTGCGCGGCTGGGAGCCGCAGTCACCGCAGGTGGTTCGCGGTCTGATGACGCGCGAGGCGAACACGATGCGCGCGGAGTGGGAAGTCGAACCACTGCCGGAGGAACCCTATGTGGCACCGGATTCGGCGCAATTCACCCTGGTGAGCCCGGAGTCGGTGCTGCCCGCTGCCGAATTGCCCGGCGACGACGAACTGCTCGCAGTCGTAACCGGCCTGCTGCGCCGGGAGTACGGCTCACGGAACTATGCCCTGATGCCCACCAGCATGAGATACACCGAAGACGCGGGGAACCGGCGTCTGACAGTTTCGTCCACGATTATCGCCGACGGCATACGCGGCATCAACGAACCGGGTGACATGCGGTTTCATGTGCAGCACGAGGAGAATGGCCGCATCACAGTGACATTCGACCATCTCGAGATGCATAGGGGCTTCCAGGGCAGTCGCTTCGCCCAGCATTTTGTTCCGCGGCTGCGCAGCTGCGTCGGCGCGGGTGGACGGATCATCGTGCCCATCCATGGCCGCAGCGGCTTCCGAGTCGCCGCGCTGCACGGTCTCCGGCTGGATCCGGATCCCGAGCGTCTGGCCGAATCGCGGGAAAGCACTGTGCAACTGATGAGCGCGCATGGGCTCCAGATCGTCGCAGATCCCATGCTCGACAGGTTCGATCGTCCGGCCGAGGCACGGCCCACCTTCGCCGAGATGGCAGCGTATTTCCGGCCGTCGTCGGATGACTTGACCGATGAGCACCGGTGGTGGGGCGTGCTGGACGGCACGCCCGCGGACGCCACCGATGCGAACCCGGACGCGCCGCCTGCGCAGTCCCCGTCGACTCTCACGGCGACTGCCCCGCGCAGGCTCCGCACGGCCCGGCAAGATACCGATACCGACGATCCAGCACTGACCGAACCACAGATCGAATTTTTCGCCACCCTAGTCCGCAACCGAGCCTGTTTCGTGGGAAATCACCACGGGGTCTGGATCATCACAATGCCGAACGGCCGCAAGGTCGTCATCCGGGTGGCGACCGATACCCCGAATCCCAATTTCGATCCCCGGATCGGCCTCATCTTCGGAGAACCGTTGGCGGTGAAGCTGTTCCAGAAGGCCGGTGTCCGAGTACCGAAGCTGCACCACATCGGCGCACAGGACACCTACCCGGAGAATTTCCTGATCCACGAGCACCTGGATGGAAGTCATCCCACTCCGGACCAACCATGGCAGCTCATGGCTGAGGCGGTGTTCACCGAACTCGATCAGGTACACGCGCTGCACGCGGACGAATGGGGCGACACCGAGTATGTGCGAACGCTGCCCACGAGCCGTGTCGAATGGGAGCGGCGGCTGATGCGTGAGGTGGCGCGGATCCGGCTCGAGTACGACCGGAAGCACCCGAAGGACCCGCACGACTGGACCGACCGGCTGCACGGCGAGCTGGGCATGCCCGGGCTGCACGAGATCTTCACCGTCCGTCCCGAATCCCCGGACGACGTGAAGATCGGTGCTCTGCACGGCGATCCGACCTTCGGCAACATACTGCGCCGCGGCGAAAACGATGCGGAGATCGCGCTCCTTGATCTGGAGTTGTCCCAGCCGGGTTCGCCGGTCTGGGATTACGTCGCGTTCGCTGCACGCAACCCCTGGCCCACCCCGGCCGTCCGGAGTGAGGTGGAGAACTGGTGTCGGCAGCGGCTGTTGGCCTACTACGGTGCGAAGGCCGTCGAGGACTTCGACCGGTATCTGGTGCTCGAGGCGTGGAAGTCCGCCGCGGGCGACAGTTTCCGGTTGCCACTGCGGGTCGCCAGCGGTCAGATGTCGCTCGCCGATGCCGCGGAGCCCTTGCACCGCAATCTCACTCGTATATTCGAAGCAGCCGGACAACCTGCGCCGTCGCTGCAGGACGTGAGTGATCACATCGACCGATGGGCGCGTCGGCTCGTGCGGCTGCGGGATCATGAGCAGACGCCCGCCGAGTCGGCCGCCGATGGCCGAGCGCCAGCCGACTCGGTTGCCGGCGCGCAGCCTTCGACCGAAACATCCGAACTGCCACGCCTGTCGATACGCGAGCTGTTGCGGCACGGCAGCGGGCACGCCGAGGCCGACGCGGAATTGCGAGACGCGGTGGCCGCGATGAGTCGCGGCGACGGGCGCGCCCGCCTGAACCCGATTGCGGCACAATATGAATTGCTCGGCGAGGCCGACGGGGAAATCGTGAGTCGCATCCGGATGCACACCGTGCTGATGGACGGTCCCCGCGAATACGGTGATGTGCCGGTTGTTTTCGAACTCGACCGGGCGGGCCGGGTCATCGCCCGCCCGGAGCTCGAGGCCGACCTCGATCAGCTCGCGGCTGAATACGGCGGACCGTACCTGCTCGGTCTCGCCGAGGACCTCGCTCGCCGGATGGGCGCCGACGCGCTCTGCATCGCGGTCACCGGCAAAGAGAGTGTGCAGGCGGCGCAGCACGGATTCGGCTGGGATACCGAGCCCGGCAGGTTGACCGAATCCACCGCCTCGGTGCGGGCCGCCATCCGTGCGCAGGCGCTCGTCGAGACAACGCCGGCGGATGAGGCGGATCCGCTCCCGGAAAGTCCCCAAGAGCTGCGCCGCCAGACCGGACCCGGCGTCCTGCGCGCAGCCCGATGGTGGGCGAGCAAGGATCTCACCGACCCCACGGTGCCGACGACTCCGATCGAAAACCGCACGGCCACCCACCAGCCGGGCGGCGATGAATTCCTGCCCGACGCCACCGAGGCGGCCGGGGACAGCGGTATGGCGCCCGAACAGGTTGCCCAGATAGCGGTGACGATCGCGATGGAGCCGCCCCACGCCCGGGGGCACTACACCCATGTGTGGTGTGTCGCCGACCGTGACGGAAGGATGTGGAAGGTGCGACTCATCGCGGCCGAGCCCGGCGACAAGGACATGGCGGCCAATCCCACCCATCCGAAACTCCTCAACGGAGACCGCGCCTTCCATCGCATCGACCTGACCGAGGAACGGGCAGAAGAGCTTGCCCGCCAAGGCGGCGTCGATGTACCGGAGACGGTGGCGCAGTGGGGCACTCGTTCGGAAGGCCGTGGCGTCAGTTCGATCCGCCGCATGGGTCCGGGCCGCATTCCCACGACCGCTGACACCGACCGATGGGAGACCCTGCGCGGAGTGTTGCAGCAGTTGCGGCGGATGCAGGCGATCGAGCTCCCCGACGACCTCGCCGCGCGCACCCTGGCCGAACACGAGCAGCTGTATCGGAGCATGCAGCGGATCAAATACGAAGAGCGACACCAGATCTTGGACGCGATGCGGATTCCGATGCCGAACGAGATATCCGTACCGGGCGACACCGCATGGGAGTCCGGTCTCAGCCACGGCAACGCGACCTTCCGCAACCTGTGGGTCCGTCCCGACGGCGAAGTGGCACTGGACAACTGGAACCTCACCGGCGTCCGACACAAGCTGTGGGACTACGTGACCATCTTCTGGAACCCATGGGATCCCGAGGATCTGGACACGGTAACGACAATGGTCGAGAACGAAATCCGCGATCAGTACGGTGAAACCGGGATAGCCGAGTTCCGCCGCCTGCGCGCCATAGCCTGCCTCGACTCGCTGTACAGCGACTCCAACAGCTTCGTGCAGAAGATACGCATCGACCCGCGCCAGGCCAAGACACTGACCCGCCGCTTCTACACCGACTATCTCACGCTGTGGAGATATGCCGACTCGACTGGGCTGTGGCCCTTGCGCGGTACGACCCCCCTGCGCTACGAGCAGGTCAGCGAACTCATGATGCATGCCGCGAATCCGAGCCTGCCGCGGCCCGCTCTGCTCGGTGCCGACCTCGATTTGAACTGGGCGGCGTTGTCCGCCCCGCAGGACGCCGCAGCACCAGGCGCGGACCTATCCGCGGTTCCGGCGATACCGGATCTCCTCGCCGAACACCTCAGCGAGGACGAACTCCTGACGAGATTGTCCGGCCTGCAGCAGCAATTCGGCTCCGGCCTCGAGCTCGTGCTGAACCGCGTCGAATATCTGCGCACGGGCCCCCGAGGGTTCGTTTCCGGGCTGCGGATCCGCGGCGTCTTCATCGACCGGCGCAATAACCCCGCCGAGGTGGGCGATCTCGATCTGAGCATCGAGTGGGACGACAACGATCGACTGATCGCCCGATTCGACAACCTCTGGATCGAGCCGTGGCACGGTCACACCGGCTGCAGCCGTGACGTTGTTCCGGCACTGCGGGATTACCTGCGCAGGTGCGGGGTGGAGCAGTTCAGCGTGATGGTCCGCGGCCGGCGCGGGGCCGCGGCCGCGATCCGCCACCGGCTCGACTGGGACTACCGGGCCGACCCGCAACGCCTCACCGAATGCATGCGGGGGTTGGGCCTGCGGATCCAGGCCCATCTCATGGTTACCCCGAACCCGCAGGTCTCGCTCGGGCTACAACAGCTACTCGAGGAGCTCGAGAACCCGGCCACCGGACGCTATCCGACCCCGGCAGATATAGCCCGCCACCTGCCGCCGGGCATAAATTTGGCCACCTTCTTCGACGACTTGCACTGGCAGGGTGTCGCCGCTCCGTGAGCGGTTCAGCGTCGGATCCATGCTTTCAGATTTCAGGTGTGCGCGGACGACGGTGTGCGGGAATGGCTTCGGTCCAGAAGTCGTGGCGGACCGCGTCCCAGAGTTTCCCTAGTTTCGGGAGCCGTTCGCGTGCTCGGACGAGGTCGGGATAGTCGCCGGGTTCGAAGGAGGCGATCTGTGTTGCGTCAGATGTGTTGTGTACAAACATGATTCCGATCTCGTGGCGCTGGTTCAGCTGCCAGGTTGCTTGCAGGCCGTCGACTTGAGTTCGGTGGATTCTGTCCATTCGGCGGCTATGAACCGATGGCACGGGTGGGGTGGGAATCCTTGTCGGTGAGCGCGTCCAGCACATCCAGCAGCGTTGCGAGATCAGGGCCGTGCCACGCCGACGGCTCGTTTCTGATCGGTTCGAATGGCAGGCCGCGAGCCGCGGCGCGTTCGCGGGGGCTCATGGCCGGTGGGACGAGCGCGCCCGCGCGAACCAGACATCTGAGAGCCGCGGACTTCATTGGGCAGGTGATAGCGCGGCATGTTATGTGCCGCTGCATGATTCGATGTGACTCGGCGACGGTGAGCGCATGGTCGGGGTGCGCGTGATCCGGGGTGATGCTGCTGAGCATGGCGCGCGCCCACGTCACCGGCGGGCAGACCGTTTCGAGGTCGCAGGTTTCGCAGACGCGGGCGGGGGTGTTGTCCACACTGGCCAGGTCGTAGACGATCAGGGCGGCGGCTTGCACGCCGGTGGCGATGGTGAGGCCGTAGCCGATCGGGTCGGTGTCCGGATGCTCCGGTGGACGGACCGTATAGAGGTAGTGGTACCCCAGTTGTTCTGCGTGGCGGTGGATCTCGGCCGCATGTCGCGGCGCGGCCAGGCCGGACACGCCGGTCCGGACCAGGCCGACCGCCTTGGGTTTGCGCGCGTCACCCTCGTCCGGACGAGCACGAACGTTGGCTGTATTCGACTGTCCCGCGTGCATGTTCGTCATCTTCGCGAACCTTCGTATCGGCGTATCGGTGGTCAATGGCGGCGGTCGACCAGTGGGATCGGCCGACCGCGACGACTAGGACACACCGCCCGAGGGTGTCTCGGAAGGCGGAAACGGGAACCACTGTCAATCGGCTGAAAAGCCCAGCGCAAAGCCGAAGTTTGTGGGAGGGTCTTCCCGATTCTGGCGCACACGTCGGCTCGAAATGTGGGGGTAATTCATTGGTGGACAGCGATAGCAGCATCACTCGTCGACAGCTCGGGCGATTGCTGCGCGAAGCACGTGACGCGATCGGATTGACGCTGGAAGATGCCGCACGGCTGATGGAGTGGAGTAAGAGCACCCTTCAGCGGTACGAGAAGGGGCAGAACCAGAAGATTCGGATACGTGAGCTCGATGGGATGATCGATATCTATCGCATCGATCCCGAACGCGCGGAAGGGCTTCGGGGGTTGGCGAAGCAGGCGGCGGAGAAGTCGTGGTGGCATGAGTTCGGGGATCTGATCCCGGAGAACTTCAGTGTCTTCATGGGGTTGGAGTCCGCTGCCGAGACATTGACGACATATCAACAGGATCTTGTTCCGGGCTTGCTCCAAACGGCTGGCTACGCACGGGTTCTCATGACGACCGCGCTGCCGCCGGACTCATCGGTAGAGATCGAACGTCGCGTCGAACTGAAGATGCGGCGGCAAAACCTCATCACTCGCAAGACCAGGCCCGCGACCCTGAACGTGATCCTCGGCGAGACTGTATTGCGACGAATGATCGGCGGACCGACGGTCATGGCGGCACAGTTAAAGCACTTGGCAGACATGAGCACGATGCCTAATGTCAGCATTAGGATTCTGCCGTTCTCGTCAGGAATGCCAACCGGTGAACTGATCGGAACGTTCACGATCCTGGAGTTCCCAACCGATAACCGGGGAGAACCGATCGAACCCACAATCGTGTACGCCGAGAACTACACCGGCGACATGTATTCGGAGAAGGTGGGTATCGTGCAGCGGTACAGGCAGGCGTACCAACGCATCGAGGAAGCAGCGTTAGACGAGGTCAGCAGCAGAGCACTGCTGCGGAAGTTGGCAAGGGAGTATCAGCATGAACGTTGACCTGTCCGGAGCTCAGTGGTTCAAGAGCACTCGCAGTGGGGCGACCAAGGACTGCGTGGAGGTCGCCTTCCTCGACACCGGCATCATCGGCGTCCGCGACTCGAAAAACCCAACCGGCCCAGCTCTCGTCTTCACCCCAACCGAATGGGATGCCTTCACCGCACGTGTGCAAGACGGGGAATTCAACGGCAACGCCTGACCGCCTATGCCCGAACGGCAAGGAGTACCGGCGTGAATACTGATCTGTCCGAAGCTCACTGGGTTAAGAGCAGCCGCAGCGGGGCGACCAAGGAATGTGTGGAGGTCGCCTTCCTCGACACCGGCATCGTCGGCGTCCGCGACTCCAAGAACCCAACCGGCCCAGCCCTGACCTTCACCCCGACCGAATGGGACACCTTCACCGCACGCGTGCAAGACGGAGAATTCAACGGCAACGCCTGACTGCCTACACCCGAACGGCAAGGAGCACCAGCGTGAACGATCTGTCCGAAGCTCACTGGTTCAAAAGCAGCCGCAGCGGAGGAACCAAGGAATGTGTGGAAGTCGCCTTCCTCGACACCGGCATCATCGGCGTCCGCGACTCCAAAAACCCAACCGGCCCAGCCCTGACCTTCACCCCGACCGAATGGGACACCTTCACCGCACGCGTGCAAGACGGAGAATTCAACGGCAACGCCTGACCACCTATGCCCGAACGGCAAGGAGTACCAGCGTGAATACTGATCTGTCCGAAGCCAATTGGTTCAAAAGCAGCCGCAGTGGAGCGTCCAAAGACTGTGTGGAAGTCGCCTTCCTCGACACCGGCATCATCGGCATCCGCGACTCCAAAAACCCAACCGGCCCAGCCCTGACCTTCACCCCGACCGAATGGGACACCTTCACCGCAGAGGTCCAAGCGGGAGCCTTCAACCACCCCGCCTGACCACCACCCAACAACGAAGCGCCCTCACTCCGAACACCTCCCGGAGTGAGGCCGCCCAGCATCAACGCACCCGAAACCAGCTTCCCCACCTCCCCGCGCGAACCAACTTCCAGCCCCGCGCACCTCTTCGCCCGCCGCGCACGTTCTCGCCCGCCGCGCACGTTCTCGCCCGCCGCGCACGTTCTCGCCCGCCGCGCACGTTCTCGCCCGCCGCGCATGTTTTCGCCGGGCAAATTCGTGCGTGGCGGGCGAAAAGGTGCGCGGGACAAAGTTATCCACAGGGGGCGGTTGTCCACAGAAGGGCGGGTTCGGCGAGGGTGTCGAGGTGGGGTGGGGTGCAGGATGGGCGAATGGAGTTCGGGGCGATCCAGCGGCGGGATGTGTTGGCGGACGGGGGTAGCGACAGTGAGTTGCGACGCAAAATCGCGCGTGAGGGGTGGGCTCGGGTGCGGCCGGGATGCTATCTACCGCCGGATGCATACGAATCGATGGATCGGCCGACTCGATACTTGTTGCTGATCGAGGCCACGGCGCGACGGTTGTCGTCATCGGGGGCGATCAGCCACCAGTCCTCGGCCGCTCTTCACGAACTCCCGTTGTGGGACGTGCCGTTGGATCGGGTCCACGTGACCCGTCGGCAGGGCAGCGGTCATCGAGGCAGGCACTTACACGTGCACTGTGCCCCCTTCCGGGACGAGGACGTCACCACGATCGCATCGCTGCAGGTTCTCGTACCTGACCGGACCGTTGTCGATTTGGCCCGAACACTCGAATTGGAGCAGGCGGTTGTGCTCGGCGATGCCGCGATGCATCGGTTCTCGATCACTCGTGCTTCACTGCGCCGGTCGATCGCCTATGCCGAAGGACGACCGGGGTATCGTGCCGCCCTGCGCACGATCGACGTGCTCGACGGCCGTAGCGAAAGCGTCGGCGAATCGCGCAGTCGGGTACTCATGGCCCGACTCGGCCTGCCGAAGCCCGAACTGCAGACCGTGATCCTCGACGAGGTCGGCCAGTTCGTTGGACGCACCGACTTCTGTTGGCCGGAACTCGGTGTCATCGGCGAATTCGACGGCAAAGTGAAATACGACAAATATCTGGGACCGCACCGAAGTGCCGCAGACGCGGTCTACCGCGAGAAGCTGCGCGAAGACCGCCTCCGAGACCTCGGCTGGGAAGTCATCCGCTGGACCTGGCCCGACCTCACCACCCCCAACCTCCTCAGCTCCCGCTTCCACCGCGCCCAAACCCGCACCACCCACCGCCCCCACCCTCTCGGCTCAATCCTCCGCACCCCACCCCCCAACTAGCGCTCCGACGATGACGCGCACGAATTTGCCCGCCACGCACACAATTCCAGGCAATTTCATGCGCGGCGCGCAAAAACATGCGCGGCTCGAGGAGCCTAGCCCCGGCGTACGGGTGGCTCGCGTGCGGAGACGAAGGGAGTTCGCCATGGGCGCCGGCGGCCTCGGCCTTGGCTGCCATGGCGTCGGGAAGGCTGATCGTAGTCCGCTTCAGCCACTGGTCACCCAAGAGGATGCGGAGGTTTCATGCGATTTCCGATGCCGCCGGATAGGCGAAACGGCGGCCGGTGAGGGTGGCGGGGAGCGGACCGCGGCGTGGGGTGCCGGATAAGTCGTAGAAGGTTGCGCTGGCTGAGCCGGTGAACTCGTCACCGTCCACGGTCAGGTCGAACCGCACGATTCCCTTCTGCACCGACGAGGGGTCCGCGCGGTCGACGGTGAATTCGAGGAACGCACCCGAGACCGTTGCACCCTCGGCCTTCCAGGTGCCCATCCCATTGCTGTCACTGGTGGCGCGATTGCCGTGATCCGGATTCGATTGCGCCATGGTGCCATCCGCGTGGAAGGCCATGACGTGGTAGCGAAACGGTGCGCCGTCGGCCACCACCTCCCAGACGCCGACGATGCTCATTCGCACAGTCCGGCGAGCAGTTCGATGCCCGGTTCGATCCGATGTTCGGGCACGGTGGCGAAGCTCAGCCGGATCGCGTTGCGGGGTGCGTCGGGGGCCGCGAAGAACGCGGATCCGGGCAGGAATGCGACTCCCCTGTTCAGCGCTGGGACAACCAACATGTCGGCGTCGAAATCCGCTGGGCCCTCGACCCATACGAACATTCCGCCATCGGGTTCGGTCCAACTGAATCCGGGCGGAAAGTACTTTCCCAATGCGGTCACTACCGTATTCAATTTGGCCGCATAAGATTTCACGAGCAGGCTCAGATGCTCGGATCCCACTGGTGTGCCGAGGAATTCGGCGGCGATCGCCTGGTTGAAGGCGGAGGTCTGCATATCGATGCCCTGTTTCAGGGCCAGTACGGGCTCGAGCAGGTCATCCGGCAGCACCGTAATGCCGATCCGCAATGCCGGGGCAAGAGTTTTCGACAGTGAGGTGATGTAGGCGGTGCGGTCCGGCGCGAAGGACCACAGCGGCGGCAATGGCTCACCGCGATACCGCAGGTCGGTGTACACATCGTCTTCCACGACCAATGCGTCGTGCCGGGTGATCACCTCGGCGACCTGCGCACGCCGTGCCGTGGACATGGTCCGTCCGGTCGGGTTCTGGAAAGTCGGCAAGAGATATACGAACGCCGGATCATGTTGTGCCAGTGCGCTATCCAATGCTTCCGGCAGAATGCCGTCCGCATCGGAGGCAACCTCGACCACCAGCGCGCCGTGGCTGCGGAACACCTTCACGGCAGGACCGTAGGTCGGGGTCTCCACGAGCACCACCGCACCGCGATTCAACAGCGCCATGCAGATGTTGTGCAATGCCCCTGATCCGCCCGTTGCGATATGCACCCGTTCAGGTGAACATCCGATTCCTCTGCCGGACAACAGTATTCGCGCCTGCTCCAGCAACGGCGGGAAACCCTGGGTGAGTCCGTACTGCAACACGGTATTCCCGTACTTCGCGATCGCGGCCCCAGCTAAGGACGACACCAGCTCACCCGGCAGCAGTGCCGGGTCCGGTGCACCGACCGCGAACGAGATCACATCCGGTCGCCGCGCCAATGTCGCGAACGCGTCGTCGATCGGCCCGCTGCGCATGGCCGCTTCCCGGCCGAACGCGACACCCGTGCTCACGCCTCCACCTCGCTGGCGCTCGGCTCCGGCCCGAGCACGCTCGTGGCTGTGTTGATTGTTCGCTCGCTGCGCTCACTCATAGCCTCCACCTCGCTGGCGCTCGGCTCCGGCCCGAGCACGCTCGTGGCTGTGTTGATTGTTCGCTCGCTGCGCTCACTCATACCCGAGCCAGCTCCTGCCGCAGGCGCGCGGCGATCTCGACTGCCGCGGCGTCGAATTCCGGCGTCAGCACGAGATCGTCACTGAACAGCGGATCGGTACGCACATCCACCGCCACCAAACCGTCGGTGTCGCTGAGATTCACCGCCACATGCACTACCCCCTCCGGGATGTACAGGAATTCGCCCGGTCCGTGCACGTACGGCTCCAATTCCGGACCGATCAGGGTTACCGCCCGTCCGGTCACGCAGAACACGATGGTTTCACTGCGCTCGTGCAGATGCGCCCGCGCCACCTTCCCCGGCGCCATATTCACCATCGCCGCCGAAATCCCTTCGGCGCCACAGGTATCCCTGGTTATGCAGGGCAGCAGATGCTGCTCCTGCGGTCCGACCACTTCCGCGACGTCGGCTGCGGCAACCACTCGCACGGCCTTGGCAATATTTCCCATTCTGCAATCCCAGACATCATTGTATTGGACAGGGTAAATACTCGATTTCACGACTTCGCACGCAGCTGGTCGAGCTCCGCGCGGAGTTCGGCGATCTCGTTGTGCAGAGCCTGAATACAAACCAGCGCGACACCGCTGGCATCGACGTTGTAGATCTTCTTATCGCTGTCCCCGAAACCGAAGGCAGCACGAAAGTCCTGTGCCATCGGACCCAGGTGTCGAACATCCGGCGATTCCCATTCGTAGCGCCAAGTGCTGATCGGCAACCGCACGACTTCGGCGAGGATTTCGTAGCCATTCACGGCTCGCTCATGTCCCGGTTCATCCGCTGGTCCGGACGGGATCTGTGGGGCCGGCGCCCGATGGCGCCGACCCCAAGGTAGACCGAACACGTTCAGCGATCCCACACCACCGCGACGCGGTCACGCTTTATCGCTCGATCGCTTTCGATGGTCGCGCTGGCGACGCCTGCCGCGACCGTGGCCAGGCCGGTGCTGGCGGCAGCCACAATGGCGACTCGTGCCAGCACAGCCGCGTGCGTGGTCATCGCGCTGATCTTCTTCATCCGATGTTTCCTTTCTCTCGAGGTCCCAGCCTTTGGCTGCGGATCCACGTATCTGTGCTCGCTCGCGTCTATTCGGGCACTCGCCGGAACGCGAACCGGAGCAGAACCAGGTGCTCGTTGTCGAATTGACCCGCGGACACATCGAGGTAGCGCTCGTAGGTATGCACGGACTTCTCACCGACGACTTCGACCGCCTTGTCGCGATTGGCCCGGAGTCGTTCGAGCCATTCCCGGCAGGTCTTGGCGTAGTCTTCTCGTCCGTTGACTACCGAGCGCACCTCGAACAGCTTCTCGGCGGCATGGGCCACCTCCGCGAACCTGGGCATATCCGATTCCGGGAAGATCTCGGCCCACAGGAAGGCGTTATCGGCGATCACGGCCTGGTCGATCGGCCGGTTGCCCTTCGCGATCGTCTGCACGACAAGTCGTCCACCCGGCTTCAGGATCTTGTAGCAGTGCTCGAAGAACTGCCGATACGCCGCGGTCTTCTCCTGTCGCGACGAGCCGAAGCGAACGAAGTGCTCCATCGCGCCGACGCAGAAAATGGCGTCATAGGACTTTTCCGGGTGATGGTCGACCCAGCTCTCGAGTCGAACATCGATGCGGTCGTCCGGTCGTCCCTTGATGTAGTCGTATTGCTGACTGCTCAAGGTGATTCCGGTGGCGTGCGAGACGCCGTACCGGTCGAGGGCCGCGCGCATGAGACTTCCCCAACCGCAACCGATATCGAGGATGCGTTCCGATTCGCCCGCCCTGCCCGATTCCAGCAGATAATCGATCTTGCGCACCTGAGCCTGCTCCAGGGTGTCGCCGTCCTCGAACATCGCGCACGAGTAGACCAGACCTTCATCCAGCCATAGTTCATAGAACGAATTTCCGAAATCGTAGTGATGCTGGATGGCATCCTGGGATGCTCCCCGGTACTCGGTCGTTTCCGTCATGATTCCTCCGCATAGTCGATCAATGAGCGCATCGGCTCGAGATTGGTTTCGGTTGTTATCCGGCCCGTTGGTGCGGCATCTCGGCTCCTTCGAGCGCGTCGTTCTGCTCGAGCGCGTCCGCGCACAGCTCCCGATCGTCGGATGAGCGCCCTCCGGAGCGCGCGGTTTGGATAAGCACCGCGACCAACGTGACGAGCACGACGGCCAAGGCGGCGATGATCCCGATCCGGTAGCCGTCGATGAACGCGAGGTGGATGTCGCGCACCAGCAGCGCCCCGGCCGACCCGCCGACGCGGTCGGCCACCGCCACACCCTGCCCTACCGAATCCCGTGTCGTATCGGCCAGCGCGGCTGGAAGGGACTGTGGCAGTGTCAGATTCGCGCGATAGCACACATCGGCCAAAGTTCCGATGACGGCGACCCCGATCGATCCGCCTACCTGCATCACCGTGGTGTTCGCTGCGCCACCGACCCCGGCCCGCCGCGGCGGCAATGCGCCCATCACCGTGTCCTGCCCAATGCTCAGCACCATGCCGTAACCGAGCCCGCCGATCACCAACACCACGAGCGTGGGTGCCACCGACGACTCGATGTCGGTGGTGAGTCCGAACACCAGCCCGGCCAGCATGATCGTGAGTCCCGC
This sequence comes from Nocardia sp. NPDC050412, assembly GCF_044458825.1. Classification (NCBI taxonomy): domain Bacteria; kingdom Bacillati; phylum Actinomycetota; class Actinomycetes; order Mycobacteriales; family Nocardiaceae; genus Nocardia; species Nocardia sp. NPDC050412. Next base: position 12,156 of record NZ_JBITIJ010000026.1, on the reverse strand, counting down.
ACTAAGGACACCGCCTAATCCGAGCGCACGCCGCAGCATCGGCCCCAGCCGCGCCCCGACCGCGATCGCCGGCGCCCCGGGCAGAAAGGTCAGCCCCGCGGCGAGCGGCGAATAACCCCGCACCGACTGCAGATATTGGGTTACCAGGAACAGCACCCCGAACATCGCGAGGAAGACCGCACCGAGGCTGAACATGGAGATCGGCACATTCGGGCCACCGAGCAACTGCCGGTCCAGCATCGGCTGCCTGCTACGAACCTGAACGATGGCGAACACCGCCAGGATCACTACCGCACCGATGAGCGCCACCAATGTGCTCGGCGCGGTCCAGCCCTGCTCCGGCCCCTCGATGAGACCGAAAACCAATGCACCGCAACCCAATGCGGCCGTCACGGTGCCGAGCCAGTCGATGGAGCGGACCTGATCGGCCCGAGTGACCGGCACCAGCGCCAGCACCGCGATCAGCCCGAGCACCACGGCGGCGGAGAAGACCACGAAGATCGAACCCCACCAGTAGTGGCCGAGCAACAGCCCGCCGATCGGTGGACCGACCACAACGCCCGCACCATTCAGGGCCGCCCAGAGGGTGAAGGTCGCCGCGCGAGAGGCTGCGGTGTCACAGATCGTGGCGATGGTCGACAGGGTGGCCGGAACCATCACCGCCGCACCGACTCCCATGATCAGGCGAGCCGCGATCAGTGTCGCGCTGTCCGCGGCCACCGCCGCCACGATGCCGCCGAGCAGGAACAGCAGATACCCGCCGACTAGAACGCGCTTGCGCCCCAACCGATCCGCCAGCGTGCCGCCGGTCAGCAGCAGCACCGCGAAGGCCAGAGTGTAGGCATCGACGATCCACTGCAGCACGCTGGTCGAGGCGTCGAGTTCGCGCGAAAGCGTCGGCAACGCGACATTGAGGATCGTATTGTCCATCCCGACAAGGAAACTCGTGCCGCACAGAGCGGCGATCACGAGACCGCGCGGCCGGGGCACGGCCTCGACGACGTTGTCGTGCACGTTCACGCCCCCACCTCGCCGATACTCGGCTCCGCCACGAGCGAGCAACGCCCGGCGGCATCGACTGTTCGCCCACAGCGCTCGCGCAAGCCTTCACCTGTCGACGCTCGGCTGCGCAACGACGGCGGCCGTGTTGACTCGCTCATTCAGGCAGCATCCGCGTGGCCGGATTCCGCGGCGGCCCGCATGGCGAAGTCGCGGATCAACTCCTGCATGATCACCAGGCGGTGCGCTTCCTCGGTGCCGCCAGCGATGCTGACACAGACCGCGTCCAGCCACATTTGATACAGCCCGGCTTCTTCCTGCACGCCGTAGCTGCCGCATACCTGGATGGTGTCGGTCACCGCGTCCATGCACGCACGCATCGCGGACATCTTCACCTGCGAGGCCTCGAGCGTATAGCGCTGTCCGGCCGCCATTTTCGCTACCGCGTCGGCGGTGAGGGTACGGATTGTGTCCAGGCGCAACTTGATATCGCACAGGCGGCGCTGGATGTGCTGGTGGTAGGCGATCACCTTGCCGCCGGCCTCGCGCGTCGCGGCAAAGCGCACGGCGTGCTGCAACATTCGATCCATCGCACCGGTGCCGACGAAACCGGCCATGATGCGCTCCCGGCGCAGCGCAGCGTTGAGCAGTTCCTTGCCGCGGCCGCGACCGAGCACATTATGTCGCGGGATGTGGACACCCTCGAACGCATAGCGGCCGACCGGCGCCGACCGAGTGCCAGCGGGCTCCAACGGCGTCACGGAGACTCCCGGCGATGCCGTCTCCACCAGAACGCCGACCAGATCACCGTTCTCCGCGTCCTTGGCCCACACCAACGCCACATCCGCGATCGGGGCGCTGGTGATATGCCATTTGACACCGTCGAGCCGGTAGTCCTCACCGTCGCGGGTGATGGTGGTGTGCGGGCGCAGCGCATCGGTGCCGCCGTGCTCCTCGCTCAGTGCGAACGCCAGGATCTCCCGGCCGGTCGACAACCGACGCAACCACTGTTCGCGCACTTCGGGCGCGGCGGCCTCCGCGATCACGCCCATACCCAGCAGACCGTGTGTGATCGGCACGATCGTGAAGCCGGGGTCACCGCTACCTGCCGCGATACCTTCCAGCGCCGCACCGAAATTCGCGACGGTACCGGCCTTATCACCGGCATCGACCAGGTCGAGAATGCCCTCGGCCACGATCGCATCCCACAGCACCCGGTTGAATGCCCGGTCGGTCCAGGCCTGGCGAGAGGCCTGCTCGACCTTCGCACTGGCCCGTTCGAAACGAGCTCGGATATCCGCCGTGCTTTCGGCTCGACGGCCGGAGGCGAGAACCGCGGCGACTCCCGCTAGCGGCGATGCGGATCTGGTATCAGTGTCCATTACTGCTCCAAAAAAGTACGCAGGATCATCGCTCGTGGCGATGGAAAGAATTCAGAGCTCCTGAGTTTTGAAGGTGTCTCCGGGACGGACGTTACGCATGTGACGAAGACGCCTCCACCGGAGGAGGAAACATTAACGCAGATCTCACAATGTGTTAAATGTTGTTACTTAACAGTTATCTTAAGAATTACTAAAGTCGCGCAGGCATAACTTTTCTGCTTTTTCGATATGAAATGACGCCGCTGAAGACAGTGGAATAAATCCACTCCCCGACCGCGCCGAATGCGGGCATGGCAACATAACCACATGTCAACCGCCAAGGGCGGTCGTCCAATCGCCACCACGCGTATCTCACTGCGGAAACCGAAGACAATTACGCGTGACGCCGCACCAAATATTTGCGCAGCCGCTCATTGCGCACAGCGTGCGTAGATCGGCACTGCGTGTAGCTGATCTGATCAACAGTTGCTGAAGTCGATAACCTCCAAGCATTCGATAGCAGATATTTATCGCAGACTCTCGAAGAGAGGTCCGCAGCCGAGCTGGTCCGCGAGCGCTGCGCTCGACCGACCCCTCGGCATCTCGAACGCTATGGCAACCACATACCCAGAACATCCGCCGTGCCCGGCGGAAATATCCGCACTACGGCGCCGTGGCGCTGGGATTCACCTCGTCGGAGGTGCGGTGACCGACGAGCGGCGCGGCGCGGGAGGCGGTGTCTGGGCGGACATTTGCGTGAACGCCGGGTGGTCGACGAGTTGTCCGTGCGCGTAGATCGCATCGCGCAAGCGCTGCCGGGTCGGTTCCTCCGCCAACAGCAGCACCAATTCGTCACAGCGCCGTTCGAACAGCATCGACCGCAGTACCGACGCATCCGAAGCGGAGCGGCCAGCGGCGGTTTCCGATCGTAGCTCCCCCAATGGAATTCGCGAAACATCCGCCTTCAGCGGCAACATGGACGCCACCAACAGATCATCGGCATCGCGCAGCTCTTCCCACCACTGTTCCGGAACCGGTTTGGCCTGCCGGAATGCCTGTAAGATCCGCTCGCGCACGGCAGCGGTGCCGAGCGCGGTCGCGCCATTCGGTCCCAGCCGTGCCGTGCGCGCATGCGCGTCGACGGCGAGTTCCACACAGCGCCAACCGATCCGGTCGGTGGGCACCGATGCGGCCCGCTCCAGCAGTTGTGGCGCGCCGATCAGTTCCAGCCGGTCCACCAAACCTACTGCCGGACTGGCGAAGTCCATCATCACCGCGGCGCCGACCGAAGCTGCCGTCGGCACATCGCCCATCTGTCGACTCAGCGCGTCCTCGATCGGTAGCGAGGATGCCAACGCGGTCAGCCGAGCCCCGGTTTTCTTACCCCAGGCCAATGCGAATTCCGCGAGTACTCGGGCCGGATCGGCGATCCCCTCCCAGGCTGTATCCGAGACCGACCATACCCACGGCGTCGATAATTCCCGAGGCAGGTACACCCGCGCCGGCATCCATCCCTGCCCCTCGTTCGAGGTGACGAACGCGCCGATACCGCCGGGATGCCGCATTACCGACACCGCCCAGGCCGTGCCGACCGTCGCGGACTCGGCCGCCGCGAGCAGGCTGCTCAGCAAGGTGCGCGCCAGTGCGAGATCGCCGTCGACCCGTTCACCGACCATGAACGTCGGGGCCGCCGCCGCGATCATCGCGGCGCCGACCGCATCGCGCAGATGGTCACTGCCGGAGGACTTTTCGGAGTCATCGGGGGTCGCATCCGACCCGACCGGAACCCCGGGTACCGGACGCGGTGGCGCGTTCTTGCCAGGCGGTACCGAAACACCCGGAGCCGAAACACCGGACGCCGCTGGTGGTCCCGGCGAAACCCGGGGCCCCGCACCGGAAATCCGCGAATCGCCTCCCTGGGGCGCTCGCGTATCTGCCCCCGGTGCCGACGGACTCGCGGCGGCACCTGTCGCACCTGGTGGCGCGGTAGCGGGCGGTGCCGTAACCATCGGCGGCCCGACGACCGGCGGCGGCGCTACCGGCCCCGCGAAGGCACCCGGCATGGTTGCGAACAAGCCACCCGGCGCCGAATCCAAGCGTTCCCCATCGAGGTTTGCCCCCAGCGACTTATCCGTACCGGGCTTCGACCCCGCACCTATCACGTCATGGTCGGTGGAACCGCCCTCGGATGTCGAGAGGGTTTCCGCCGCAGCGGATGTCGAGCCGCTGTCACCGGAAGTCGTCGCCTCCGGCTGGGACGCGCCGACGTCGGCCGCACCTGCGGATTCACCGATATGCTGTGGCCGGTAGCCGGAGTCGGGGGCCGCCCCGTAGCCGGGCGCACCTATGCCGGTCGACGATGCACTGGGCGCCTGCGCCTGCGGCTCGGTACCCGGCGGCGGTCCCATCGCTGGCTGCGTCACAATCGGGCTGTCCGTGCCGCCCGGCCCGCTCGGCACGCTCGGCACGCTCGGCACGCCGAGCTCACCACCGGGCAGCGGCGAGAACGGCCGCGGCAGCCCTAGTTGATCGAAGAGCCGATTCAGCGCGTCCAATGCCGGGATCCGAGGCACCCCATGACCATCCGGCAATCGCCAGCCATTGGGCCAGCCCGGAACGCCGGGCGGCCGCTGGTGTGACGCCCCGGGATGCCGCGGCCCATGCCCCGCGTGCGGATCCGAATGTCCGCGATTTCCAGGCCCTCCGGAGGATCGACGTTGCCACGGCCCCGGCTGCCCCAATGCGGCAGCGATCGCCTCCAACTCCGGCAGGCCACCCGGTCCGATCAGGGTCAGCGCGTGCCTCGCCACCTCGTCGACCTCGACCCGTGCCTGTCCGATGATCTCCTTGACCTTGGCCTGCTCCTCATCGACGGTCGAACCGTCGCCGTCTTCGTCGGAGACCTCATCAGGAACAGCGCGAATTTTGCGGTCGGCGTTATCGACGATGTCGAGAATGTGGGTGCGCGTACGGTCGACGATTCCGGCGATATGCCCGAAGGTGTCGGCGGTGGCCACCAGCGCATCGACGAAACCCCGCAAAGTTCCCTGCTGGGCGCGCAGATCGTCCTTGATCGGATCCAATCCGGCACTAGAGCGGACGCTGTCCTCAAAGGCTCGGCGGGCGCGGTCGGCCTCCTCAGGATCCAACGCCTCCGCGCCGTCACGCGAGACCGTCTCCAGCGCACGCCACTCGCGTGGCGAGATCTCCGGCCAGTTCGCGCCGACAATCGCCTTCCAATGCGGACTATTGCGCTCCTCCGGGTCCATCCGGGAATCAGATCGACTCGGTTACCTGAGTGCCGCCCGCGACGTCGGTGCCGCGGATGGCATGGTTCGTCTCGACGACATGTCTGTGCATCGAACCGGCATGGCTGTTCAGGTCATCGACCGCGTCCCCGAACCATTCGACGATCAGATCCCGCACCTTGACGGTACGGTGATCGAGCGCCGATGACGGACTGTGCTGCAACACGAAGGCATCGGTATTCGCACTGACCTGGCCGGTGTAAGAGGTCACGACCCCGACGTGGTGATTATGGGTTGCCGTCACGTCGTCCGGATCGTCCATATCCAGGATGTAGGTCATGGCAGGTCCTGTCTGAAGATTCCGGCTGTCAGGAAGTGGTGCCGAATTCGGCGATTTCGGTTGCCCGATAAGAGGATTCGGTGGGCAGATCGAACGAATCGATGGTGTACGGGCGGGTGCCGTTGTGCTCCATCTCGGCCCGCAAGCCGACCCGCGACTTCAGATGCGCCAGCCGGGCGAGCCGGAGGATCTCGTTGGCCAGCCAGGTGTCCCCGCTGTCCCTGGCGTCGTCGGTGATATGCAACCCGACGACCTCGCCGTCGCGACCGCAGGCGACACCGACGGTGTGGTCCGGATTGAACACCTCATAGGTCAGACTGTGCCAGTCCGGCGCCGGGACCTCGTCGAGGTCGTCCGGGTCGAGATCATGGATTTCGGTCATCGGCTACTCCTAGGTGCGTGCCACGGTGCCGGGCGCGATCACTCGGTCCGGCGGCCCTGCGGCGGGTTTATCCGAAGTCGGCTCATCGGGTTCGGACAGCTGCTGCGCCAACGCATTCCACGCGGCATCGCCGATGGTCATGACCTGACTCAATTGCCAGAATCGGGCCCCGAGATACATTTCACCGGTGCCGTCCGGGGCGATGTCGAGATGATCCGGCCCATCCGTGGTCGGATTCAGGCTGATCGTGGTGGCCGGGGGGAACTGATCGTCGACATTGATGATCGTCGCGCCGCCGCCGGGGATAAAACTCTGCCGACAGCGGTCGCTGGCCGCAACCGCCAGATCGGAGCTGTTGGTGGTGAGCGTGACATCCGGATTCAGCAGCAACTGCAGCACCCAGGAACGAGCCGCTTGCTCCGGATTGTCAGCGTTGATCGAAATGGTCAGTGTCGCCGCCAGATCCACGACCAATACCGCCTCGGCGCTGGTCACGCCGACGACCACCAACCGCTTCGGTGAACCAGCTGGATACGGCAGATCGTCCGCGGCAAGGGCGACCACGTCCGAACCGACACCGACTCCGGTGACCGGATGCGCGTTCACGGTTCCGGTAGCTACATCGATCGCATACGCGCACAGCAGATCCGGGGTGCGATCGGCGACCCCGGCCAAACGGACCAGCCCCTCGCGGTGCAGCCATCGAACGGTGTCGGCGACGGTTACGCCGTCGCCATCACTCATGACGCCTGCTCCGCGGTGGCGGCGGCCGGTTCGGGATCCTCGGCCCACGGATCACGGTCCATGAGCTGCTCGTACTGACGTGCCGCGTCGGCGGTGCTCTCCCGGATGGCCGTGACGATCTCGGTGACCAGTTCATCGCTTTCGAACCGGTCGACGGTGCCCGGAGCGAGGTACAGCCCGACGAGTCGTCCCATGGCATCGACCTCGGGAATCACCGCGCCGCTCGGCGACGGCCGACGGGCCCGGATGCCATCGATCTTCTCGCGCAGATCGGCGATCTTATGGCGCAGTTCGCGCGCGGCATCGAGAGCGGCCTGCACATCGGGGTGGATATCACTCATGCGGAACCTCCGGATTGGGACGCCTGATTGGGCTGGGACGGCGTCGGCGGTGTCACGGTCGGCGCGATCGTCGGCTTCTCGCCGATCACCTGTTCGGTATGCGGGGTGTCGTCGACGTACATCAGCCGATCCGGATGCCAGGCCACCACGCGATTGCGTTCGTTATTGCCGCCGCCCGCACCACCCATACCCGGCGACATCGGCATGTACGGCATCATGCCCGAACCGGTGCCCGCGGCGCGCGCCGCACCGGCCGCCGAGGTCGACAACGGCTCGATCACCGAGGTTCGAGGCAGACTCGAGCTGTTCGCGGCACTGCCCGAGGAACTCACCATCGGCATCGGGCCGATGCTACTTACGGGCGAGATCGTGCTCGACGACGAATTCATCGCGCCGGTGATATCGGAAATCGGCATGGCACCACCACCACCGGCCGAACCGCCACCGAGCGAACCGTAGTCGGTCGAGCCGTAGTCGCTGTAGCCGTAATCGTCGAGCCCCTCCGTCGTCGAGTCGGTGCTGTTCTGATTCAACAGACCGGAGGACATCAGCGAACTCATTACGGTCGGCAACATCTGGGCCAGACTGCTCAGCATCTGACTGCTGTCGCCCGAACCGCTCGAACTGCTCTCGCCCGAACCGGTTTTCGACGAACCGGCGTTTTCCGCGTTCTTGGAGCCGACGGTGGTGGCGTAACCGGTGATGGTCTCCGCCGAACGCGCGTTCTGCTCCTGGAACTTCGCCAGCGCGGCCTGGATACCGAGCTCGTTCTTGGAGCGCATCGCCTTGAGCAGTTCCTTGCGGGCTGCGATGATCTCTTCGGGCGTCGGGTGTTTGGCCTTCGCCGTGGTGAAGGCGTTGCTGTAGGTGTCGATGCCCTCGACCAGCTTGCCCAGCCCGGTGCCGAGTTCGTCGAGCCAGCCACGATGTTTGGTCAACTCGGATGCCGCGGCCGAACCGACCGGAACCCAATGCTGCATCGTCTGGGTTGCCTCGTCCACGCCCGTCAGGGCGGCGGGATGGAAGCCGCCGAGGAAACCACGCACATCCGCCGACAGCTTGTTCGCCGGACCCGTTCCGAGACCGCCACGCAATTGGTTGGCGAAGGTCAGCGGATCAACGCTGGCACCGGCAGCGGGCATATTGAAAGCCGGCGGTTGCCGCACATTCAGCGGCATCGGCTCCGCGACGGGATTGACCAACACCTCGCCGCCACTGCCGTTAACTTTGCGCGCTCCCTCGTCGTCGGCGACGGTGTAATCCGCCGCCGCGGCACCCAGCTTCTGCGCGGTCTTGTGAATCTCGCTGAGCACACCCGACATACCGTTCAACAGGTTTGCGGCGTGAGCATTGAGCTGCGGAACCGCCTCGGCCGATATCGGATCGCTGCCAGCCGGCAACACCCAGCCCGTGGGCAACGACTGTCCGGTGGCGTGCGCCAGCGCGGCGAGTTTCGCCGCCGCGGCGGCGAGTTCCGCCGGGTTGACGTCCACCATCACTGCCTCCTCTCACCCTGGCGCGTGCTCAGGCAGGCGCCCCGCCCGCGGCCGCGAGCATCGGCGCACCGGACTGGTCGCCCGTCGGGGCACCGCCGGGCACCCCGCCCGACTGGTCGCCCGCTGCCGATGCCTCGATGCCGTGCGGGTGGACGAATCCGGAGAACTCTCCGAATTCCCCCGCGCTGTCCGACAGCTGGTTCAAGTTGTCGGAGGTCAGCTCTTGCAGCTTTCCGCCGATAACGGCCTCCAGCGTGCCGCCGGAATCCGGGGTGCCGAACTTCACCACCACCGCCGAGCGGTCCTTCCAAACCGCGACATCGCCGGTCATCACCTCGTTCGGATCCTTGGAGTCGCCGATCTGCTTCTTGTCCGACCACTTCGCTGGTGTCTTTGCATAGGCCGCCTGCGCGTCGGTACCGCTCTGGTTGCCGAAGGCGGCGTCGAGCCCCTGCGCGGCCACCGCGGTGACCTTCTGAGTACGGCCGTCGGGGAAGGTGTAGTCCACCATGCCGTCGGCACCCGGAGTGTGGCCGGGCACCGTACCTGCGGGCTGACCGGGCTGCGAAGAGGAAGCGCCGGGAGGCGGTGTCGACCCCGCCGGGGCACCTGGTGCGGTTGTCGCCGCCGGCTGAGCCTGGGCCTGCACCTGGGGCTGCGCGGCGACCGCGGGCTGCGCGGCCAGAGGTTGCTGCTGGACTTGGCCATTCTGGCCGTTCTGCTCGAGCATGCGGCGCATCATTTCCTGCTGCGCGAGCTGCTGCATCATCGGGCCGATCGAGTTCATCATGTCGCTCATACCGGAACCGAGGCCCGACCCCATCCCGGAATCGGGGGAGGCTGCCGAGACCGGGGAGGCGCTCGTGGGACTCGTGGGACTCGTGGAGCCCGGGTCCGCCGACCCGACCGAGCCGGGCCCGGTGCCCGAGCCGTCCGAACCGCCGGTGCCAGTGTCGGTCGAAGCGCCGTCCTTGATAGTGCCATCGGCACCGAGGTCGAGGGGCTTCCAGGTGTCGTCGGTTCCGGTGCCTGTTTCAGTGCCAGTGCCGACCGGCTGGGCCTGCGTTGGATCGTAAGGATTGCCGGTCCCGGTCGGGTTACCGGGGCCCTGCTTCTTCAGGGCGTCTATTTCCTTCTGGAGCTTATCGTTGATCGACTTCTGTTCCTTCAGATCATTCGTCAGAGCTTCGATCTGCTTGGCCTGATCCTTGATCGTTGTAGCGTTCCCCGATTGCTGGTCCAATGCCCCCTGCATTGTCTCCGCACTTTTTGTGATCCCGGCGGCAACATAAGTCATTATGTATTCGTCTTCGGTACCCGCCTCGGGTGGTGTCGCGGCAGCGGTATTGAGCAAATCGATCAGTTCACCCATTTTCGCCTGATATGTGGCCCGATCATCCTTCGCATCTTTGACCTTGTTGAACACATTTACGTATGCCGTCTGCATGGTGTCGAAGGCCTTGCGGAGCGTCTCCGACCTCTGCGAATAGTTGACCATTGTTTCCGATCGCATTTCGCTCATACTGATCGGAGTTACCTGCATCACCTCGCCCGGCTTCGGCATATCACCCATCTTCCCCGACCCCAGGGCGTCCCAATTGGCGATGACGGTTTTCAACAGCTGGTAATCCACCAGATTTCGAGTAGCCGCCGAGACGTTGTAGCTTTTTTCGTCTCCCGGATAGCCGTTACCGTACACATCCGGCACATAAAGGACCGGCATCTGCGGCGTTTCGGTCATGCCACGACCTGGTACGGCTGCTGCGCCTTACCATCCGAGTTGTACTCCAGTACTGCTTTCGAGTCCTGAGCCCCGAAGTACCTATTGCTCATATCCGCCCCCGCCGGACGAGTAGGGATAGCCTTGAGTGCGGTCTCCCCGCCACCTGAGCCATTCCCCGGCCACCAACCGGCCTCATCCAGACGACTTCCGGCATAGGCGCCCGCGGCGCGGCCGGTCGCGCGCGAGCCCGCTACGCCAACAGCCTTGGCGCCCCTGCCGAAGGCGGTGCGATTCTTGAGACCTGGTATCTTCGTCCATTTGAAAATATCTTGCTTATTCTTCGCAAGATAATCGATCCCTTTGCCGATCCCTCCCTTAGTGGCAAGCTTCTCCGCAATCGGACCGCCCACCTTCGCCAGGATTCCTCCCGCAATTTTCCCGCCTGGGATAGCCGACATTGCCCAAGTCGTGGCACCCGCCTGCAGCCCCTTGCTGATACTGCCTTCCTCGACCCCAGTCCAGACGGCGTCGGTGAGACCGGCAAGGGGAGCGCCAACGCCGGGCACTACGGAGACCGCGGTCACGACGACATCTTTCCAGCTCAAGCCAAGAAAGCCCATCTGTTCACCTACTCAGTACGGGGTCGATGGCAGCACCTGCGACCCGAACAACGAACCGACAATCGGCCATCCCGGCGGGACCGGTGATCCAGGCACGGATGAGACGGTTAGTGTTCATCGCCATAGCCGCACCCACCTTCCGATCGCGCACTCCGTCCAAGAACGGGCCCTGACCTGCAAATTCAGCGTCGACAGGCAGTGCCGCTCGGGCAAGCCCTCGACGAACCCATTGTCGAGGATTCCCAGCGTTGGGAACCGTGGTGGAAAGCGGCGCGATCAGGATAATTTTGGGGAAGACGTGCACGAGTCGCCGTAGCCGCCAGCATCTTCGCCTGGCCCGGTGACCGAGGGAAGGAGTACCGGATGAGTCGCCGCCGCCTGGTACTCGAGGTCTCCGCGCTGCACGTCATCCGTATGCGGGCGTTGGGTGGTGGGTTGTGACGAGTCCTTTGGTGGAGCCGGTTGTCGCCGATCCCGAGCTGGATCCGGAGGCGGATGCCGGAGCGGACGAAGGAGATTCGTCGGCGGAGTCGGCGACGCCATGGACGCGGTTGGGGCGTAGAGACGGCACACAATCGGGGCAGCCGAGTGTTACGGCGCCGGGCGCAAACGGACAGGGTTCATCGCCGGATCCGGGTGGTCAGAATGCGGTGCCGGGCCAGCCGCAGGCCGGTTCTGTTCAGCCCGGTCCAGGTAAGGGCGTGGCACCTCCAGCCGCTGGGGGTGCTGTCGCGCCGGGGGCTGCGGGGCCGCAGGCTGGGTCGGCGCCGGGTGCTGCTGGTCCGGCGGCGCCTGCTCCTGCGGGTGCGGTGGCGCCGAATACGTCTCGGACCACGGATGATTCAGCCGCTGATCATGGTGGCGGGTTGTTGGATCCGGATACTTTGACGGCGTTGGCGCCG
>NZ_JBITIJ010000025.1:0-90136 GCF_044458825.1 Nocardia sp. NPDC050412 | reverse complement strand
GAAGCGCATGCGACGAAGTCGCGAGTCTCGACGGCTCGGACGCGAGACACCAGGGGGCCGCGAACACGCAGCGCCGAAGGCGCTGCCATTAAACACAGTTCCAGCGGGCGAGGGTTTCGGTCTTGTACTCATCGAAATAGCCGCCCTCGATGCTCTCGCGAATCCGGTCGACGAGCCGAATCGTGAAGCGCTCGTTGTGAATTGTGCACAGCGTGGAGGCGAGCATCTCCTTGGCCTTGAACAGGTGGTGGATATAGGCCCGGGTGTAGTTCGCGCAGGTGTAGCAGTCGCAGGTGTCGTCGATCGGGGTGAAGTCGCGACGGAATCGGGCGGTATTGATATTGAATCTGCCCTCGGCGACATAGATCGCCGCATTGCGCGCGACCCGGGATGGGTTCACACAGTCGAAGGTGTCCGCGCCGTTCTCCACCGCGACGAAGATGTCCTCCGGTTCGCTGATGCCGAGCATATGCCGCGGCTTGTCCTCGGGCAGTTCATCGCTGCACCAGCCGACAATGGTGCCGAGATTGTGCTTCTCCAGCGCACCGCCGATGCCGTAGCCGTCGAAACCCGTTCCGGCACTGCCGCGCAGCGATTCCAGTTCCCGGCAGGCCTTGCGGCGCAGGTCTTCGTATTGCGCGCCCTGGATCACCGCGAACAGCGCCTGATATGGGCGATGTGTGCGCGCGGCGGTCAGTCGTTCGTGCTCGTCGATGCAGCGCTGCGCCCATTCGTGTGTTCGCTGCAGCGACTTCTCCTGGTAGGCACGGGTATTCAGCAGGGTGGTCAGCTCGTCGAAGGCGAACATGATGTCCGCGCCGAGCTGATGCTGGATGCCCATCGAAACCTCGGGTGTGAAGCGGTGTTTCGAACCGTCGAGGTGTGAGCGGAAGGTGACGCCGTCATCGTCGACGGTGGCCAGGCGCTCCTTGCCCGCGGCGATCACGTCATCGCTTCGGACGTCGACCGCCTCCATGGCCAGGACCTTCTTGAAGCCGACACCCAGTGACATCACTTGGAACCCGCCGCTATCGGTGAAGGTCGGGCCGGGCCAGTTCATGAATTTGTGCAGCCCACCCGCCTCGTCCACGATGTCCGGTCCGGGCTGCAGGTACAGGTGGTAGGCATTCGCCAGCAGCGCCTGCGCACCGAGTTCCCGCATGGTCTCCGGCAGCACCGCCTTCACTGTCGCCTTGGTGCCGACCGGAATGAATGCGGGCGTCGCGATATCACCGTGCGGTGTACTGATCACGCCCGATCGTCCGTGCCGCCCAGCCAAGCGGGCGCCGACGGTGAACGAGAAGGATTCGGGCTCAGACACCCCGCCATCTTCCCAGCCCGACATCCGCGGCAACGTCGACCCCCGGTTTGACCAAGCCGCACCGACGGCAGTCGAATGGTTGCTCGGAAGCAGTTCGGGAGCGACTTTCGACTACCCTCGGCGGCCTTACTGCCTAGGCGTCGGCGGCCGCGGCGGCGAACTGGGCGTTGTAGAGGCGGTAGTAGGCGCCACGTTCTTCTAGGAGACGCTCGTGGGTGCCGTGTTCGACGATGCGGCCCGCTTCCATGACGACGATCAGGTCGGCGTCGCGGATGGTGGACAGGCGATGGGCGATGACGAAGCTGGTGCGGTCGCGGCGCAGGGCCGCGGTCGCGTGCTGGACCAGCGCCTCGGTGCGGGTGTCGACCGAACTGGTCGCCTCGTCCAGGACCAGGATGGACGGTTTGGCCAGGAAGGCACGGGCAATGGTGATCAGCTGCTTCTCACCGGCGCTGACGCCCGCACCCTCCTCATCGATGACCGTGTCGTAACCGTGCGGCAGCGCATGTACGAAGCGGTCGACATAGGCTGCGCGGGCGGCCTCGAGGATATCCGTCTCGCTCGCATTCGGATTGCCGTAGGCGATGTTCTCCCGAATGGTGCCCTTGAACAGCCATGTGTCCTGCAGCACCATGCCGATCCTGGAGCGCAGGTGATCGCGGGTGATCTCGGTGATATCGACGCCGTCGATGGTGATGGTGCCCGCATCGAGTTCGTAGAACCGCAGCAGCAGATTCACCAGGGTGGTCTTGCCCGCACCGGTCGGGCCGACGATGGCGACTACATGTCCCGGCTCGGCTACCAGCGACAGCCGTTCGATGACCGGCGTCTCGGGTTCGTAGCGGAACGACACCGCCTCGAACTCGACCCGGCCGCGATCGACCGGCCGGGTGTTCTCCATGACCGGATCCGGCGACTGCTCCTCGGCATCGAGGATTTCGAAGATCCGCTCGGCCGATGCGACACCGGATTGCAGCAGGTTGGCCATCGCACCGATCTGGGTCAGCGGCTGGCTGAACTGCCGGGAGTACTGGATGAAGGCCTGCACCTCACCGAGCGACAGATTGCCGGTCGCTACCCGCAGGCCGCCGACCAGCGCCACCAATACGAAGTTCACATTCCCGAGGAACATGATCGAGGGCATGATCAGCCCGGAGATGAACTGCGCCTTGAAACTCGACTCGTAGAGATCGTTATTGCGCTTATCGAATTCCTGTCCGACCTCGCGGCTGCGCCCGAATGCGGTGACCACCTCATGCCCGGTGAAGGCCTCCTCGACCTGGGCGTTCACCATGCCGGTGTACTTCCACTGATTCACGAAGTGCGGTTTGGAGCGTTTGGCGATCTGCGTGGTGACCACGATCGCGGCGGGCACGGTGAGCAGGGCGATCAACGCGAGCAGCGGCGAAATCCAGAACATCATGATCAGGATGCCGATCACCGAGAACAGCGAAAGGATCAACTGGCTCATGGTTTGCTGCAGGGTCTGCGACACATTGTCGACGTCATTGGTGACCCGGCTGAGCAGGTCGCCGCGCGGTGTGGAATCGAAGTAGCGCAATGGAAGTCGATGGATCTTGTCCTCGACATCGCTGCGCAGCCGTTTCACCGTGCGGTTGATGACGATATTGAGCAGGTAGGACTGCAGCCAGCTGAAGACCGCGGCGCCGATGTAGAGCAGCAGCACCAGCATCAGCACCCGGCCGACCGCGCCGAAATCCACACCGACGCCCGGGGTGACATCCATCGCGCCGAGCATGTCGGCGAGGGTGTTGTTGCCCGAGGCCCGCAGGCGCTGGATCGCCTCTTCTTTGGTGATGCCACTGGGCAATTGGCGACCGACCACACCGTCGAAGACCACATTGGTGGCCTTGCCGAGGATGTAGGGGCCCAGCGTATTCAGCACTACCGAGATGATCGCGAGCGCGACGATCGCGCCGACATAGACGCGCTCGGGCACCAGCCTGCGCAACAGCCGCTGCAGCGATGGACCGAACGATTTCGCCTTCGCATCCGGCGCACCGGGATTCACCGCTCCGGGTCTCATCGGATCTCCTCTCGCCGGGTCCGATGCCCGTCACCGGTGGGATCGGGCGGCGCTCCGTTGCGTTTGGCGAGCACGACGGTCTCATCGGCGCCGAGCTGCGAGGCGACGATCTCCTGGTATTCCGCGCAATCACGCATCAACTGCTCATGGGTGCCGATCCCGGCCATGACGCCATCCTCGAGCACCACGATCTGATCGGCATCGCGGATGGTGGTAACCCGTTGCGCCACAATGATTACCGAGGCGTCTCTGGTCTCCGGCCGCAATGCTTCGCGCAGTCGGGCATCGGTGGCGACATCCAGTGCGGAGAACGAATCGTCGAACAGGTAGACCCGCGGCTTCTTCACCAGCGCCCGCGCGATCGCCAACCGCTGACGCTGCCCACCCGAGACGGTGGTGCCGCCCTGCGCGACCGGCGTCGCCAAACCCTGCGGCATATCGCGGACGAAGTCGGCGGCCTGCGCGATCTCCAGACATCGCCACAGTTCCTCGTCGGTGGCGTCCGGATTGCCGTAGCGCAGATTGCTTGCGATGGTGCCGGAGAATAGATATGCCTTCTGCGGCACCAGTCCGATCTGTTCGCGCAGCACTTCGAGGTCGATATGACGGACATCGGTGCCGCCGATGTAGACCGCGCCATCGGTCACATCGATGAGCCTGGGAATCAGATTGAGCAGTGTCGTCTTGCCCGCACCGGTGGAGCCGACGATGGCCGTTGTCGTTCCCGGCTCGACCTGGAACCGGATCGCCGAGAGCACCGGTTTCTCCGCGCCGGGAAAGGCGAATTCGGCGAATTGCAGATCTACCTGCGCCGGGTCACCTTTGAACGGCTGCGGCAGCCGCGGCGGCAGCACCGAGGTCTCGGTCTCGAGCACCTCCCCGATCCGGTCGGCCGAGACGGCCGCGCGCGGCGCCATCATGGCCAGGAAGGAGGCCATCATGACGGCCATCAGGATCTGCATGATGTAGGACAGCATCGCGGTGAGCGAGCCGATCTGCATTTTGTCTTCGTTGATCAGATGTCCGCCGAACCAGATCACCGCGACGGCGGTGATATTGCTGATCAGCATCACCAGCGGAAACATCAGCGCCATCAGCCGTCCGACCCGCAGCGAGGATTCGGTGAGTTCGGTATTGGCCACCCCGAAGCGCCAGGTCTCCTGCCGTTCGCGCACGAACGCGCGCACCACGCGGATACCGGTGATCTGCTCGCGCAGTACCCGATTGACCTCGTCGATGCGGTGCTGCATATCACGGAAGCCGGGCACCATCTTCGCCACGATGACGCCCATCGAAATGGCAAGTGCGGGCACCGCGATGAGCAGCAGCCAGGACAGCCCGAGATCCTCGCGCAGCGCCATGAAGATGCCGCCGATGCACATGATCGGCGCCATCACCAGAATGGTCGCCGACATCACGATCAGCAGCTGAACCTGCTGAATATCGTTGGTATTGCGGGTGATAAGCGAGGGCGCGCCGAAGATGCCGACCTCGCGCGCGGAGAAGGTGCCGACCCGATGCAGCACCGCGCCGCGCAGATCCCGCCCCGCACCCATTGCGGCCTGCGCACCGAGATAGACCGAGCAGGCCGATGCGATGATCTGCACACCGGTGACCGCGAGCATCCACAGACCGGTGGTCCAGATGTAGCCGATATCACCCTTGGTGACACCGTTATCGATCAGGTCGGCGTTCAAGGTCGGCAGGTACAGCATCGCGATGACCGAGATGAGTTGTAGGCCGACGACGCCCGCCAATTGGGCCCGGTAGGGGGCCAGATGAGTGCGAAGCAGTCTGATCAGCATGATGAAAAGGAGGCTACCGTCATTCCGTGTGGTCCGTCGCGAACATTCCTGACCAGCAGCGATGTTCGTGCGCGAGGCTTTCGGCCCGCATGATTCGATCCGAATTATCGCCGCGCCCAGGCACCGGGATCCTCGGTGAGCGTGCCGATGAATCCGGGCAGCCGATCCTGCGCGATGTCGTCGATGGAGACGTTCTCCAGTACCGCACGGATATTCACCCGCAGCGCGATCCATACCCGCTGCAACGGTTCGGCCGCACCCGGATAGCGCACATCCTCGGGACGCTCACCGCGCACCGAGGCCAGCGGGCCCTCGATCGCGCGGATCACATCGGCAATGGAGATCTGCGCGGCCGGGCGGGCCAGCCAATAGCCGCCGTCCGGGCCGCGCCTACTGGTCACCAGATCAGCTCTGCGCAATTCAGCGAGCACCGTCTCGAGCACCTTGGGCGGGATATGCTGCGCGGTCGAAATCGCCTCGGCCTTCACCACCGGCGCGACCTGCACGGCGACCCGATCCGAAGCACGGTGGGTCTGCGGTGCGCGGGCGATCTCCAATAGGGTCCGCACCGCGTAATCGACCCTCGCGGTGATGTGCACGGCGGCTACTCCCTGGCCTCTTCGGTGTTCGAACGAATCTACGCGGTATGGCAGCCGGTAAGAACACAAGTGGCCGCGTCCAGCAATGTGCGTTCCACCACGGAATCCTCCACGCCGGGCACGAGTTCGGTGGACAGCAGCGCAACCCCGAGCACTTCCAGTGCCGCACTGGCCCGCAGTTTGGTCACATCGTCGGCACCGGGTCCGGCAAGCCAGTCACGCAGCACCCGAGTCGAATCCATCATGTCCGGATACCGGTCGGCCATGACATTGATGATGGCGACGGTATCGCGCACACACAGCGCACCCGCGTCGCGATGGCGGATCATGCCGCGCAAATAGGCGCGCAAAACGGCTCGCACGCCCTCCTCGTCGTGCGGGACCGCATCGATATCCTCGATCACCGAGCGCATGTGATCCACGATCGGATCGACGATCGCCAGTAACAGATCTAACTTCGAGGCGTAGTGATAGTAGAGCGAAGCCTTTGTGATTCCTACCGCATCCGCGACCTCGCGCAGGCTCGTCTGCTCGAATCCCTTGGCTCCGAACAGCTTTACCGCGGCGTCGCGAATTGCCATTTTTGTGCCGCCACCTGCGACAACAGCGTCGCGTGCGTCACGAACGGTCATGGGATGATCCTCTCATCACTTATGCGCTGAGCTAACGTTGCCACCAGAATTGAGGTTGTACCTCCGCTTAGCCCCTGGGTAGTCTACCTACCGCACGGTAGGCAGAAAGCGTCAATTGGAGGCGGGGGTCGGCAGGGCAATCCCCGCGAGTGCTGTCTACGCGCCACGAACCAGCACGTAACCAGCCATCGCCATCGCTAGGAGAACCCTTCGTGTCCGTTTATCTGTATAGATGGGGAAAGTTCGCTTTCCGCAGGAAATGGATAGTGCTTCCGGTCTGGATCGTCCTGTTCCTACTGCTCGGCGGCCTCGGCGCGCAGCTCAAGGAGCCGATGACCAATGACTTCAGCATGCCGGCGCTGCCGTCCGCCCGTGCCAACGACATTCTCGACAAGCACTTTCCCGGCGCCTCCGACGCCTTCAAATTCGACGCCGTCACCGGCACCTATGTCATTGCCGCACCCGACGGTCAGAAGCTGACCGATCCGGCGAACCAGGCGGCGCTGGAGGCCTTCATCGCCAAACTCGGCACGCTCGACATCGTCGACCACAGCAAGCCGGTGATGAATCCGGTCGAGGCCGCCGAGAAGTCGGGCTGCATCACCGACCCGGATCCGTCCAAGTGCAGTGGCACACCACTGAACGTGCTCAGCAAGACCGATCCCGATTCGGTCGCCTTCTTCAGCGTCCCGTTCACCATCAAGAAGTTCACCGACGTCACCGACGCGCAGCGCGAGGCCGCCTACAACGTCGCCAGCGATGCCCGCAATTCCGGGCTGCAGGTGGAGATGAGCGGCTCGATCGCGCAGAAGAACGAGGGCCCCAGCGGTAAGTCCGAGCAGATCGGCATGGGCATCGCGCTGGTCGTCATGATCATCGCCTTCGGCGCCATCGTCGCCGCCTTCGTGCCGATCATCACCGCGATCGTCGGTCTCGGCGCGGCCACCTCGCTGATCTTCCTCGGTACCTCGATCATCGAGGTGCCCAGCTTCACCACGTTCCTCGCGTCCATGATCGGCATCGCCCTGTCGATCGACTACGCGCTATTCATTGTGTCGCGCTACAAACACGAACTGGCAGTGCAGGATTCACCGGAGGAAGCGGCCGGTACCGCACTCGGTACGGCGGGTTCGGCGGTGGTGTTCGCCGGTCTGACCGTCATCATCGCGCTCGGCGGACTCAGCATCGTCGGCGTGCAGTTCATGACGTTCATGGGTCTGGGTGGTGCGATCGCCGCGGCGTTCGCGGTGCTAACAGCCATCACGCTGATGCCAGCGCTGCTCGGTGCGTTCGGCCGGTTCCTGTTCAAGCCGAAGCTGCCGATCGTGGCCCAGCATGATCCCGAGGACGACAAGTCGGTCACCAATGGCATGCGTGTCGGCCGTCTGATCGGCAAGGCGCCCGCGGTCGCACTGCTGCTCAGCGTGGTCGTGCTCGGCTTGCTCGCCGCACCCGCCGCCGGTCTGAACCTCGGCTTGCCCGGCGATGACAGCCAGCCCAAGACCTCCACCATCCGCAAGGCCTACGAACTGCGCACCGAGGGCTTCGGTGAGGGCAGCAACGGCGTGCTGAATGTCGCGGTCGACCTCACCAATGTGCCCGCCGACCGGCGCGAGGCCGCGGTAACCGCCCTGCGATCCAAGCTCGCGTCCTACTCGGGCATGGATTACGTGACCGAGCCCAAGTGGAGTGGTGAAGACAAGGCGGGCGCGCTGCTCGACGGCGTGCCGAAGTCGGGTCCGAACAACCAGGCCACCAAGGATCTGGTCAGTGATGCCCGCGATGCCGAGGCGCAGATGCAGTCCGAGTACGGCATCGAATACGGCATCACCGGCACCACGGCGATCTTCGCCGATGTCGACCATGTGCTGCTGAGCAAGATCGTGCCGTATCTGGCGATCGTGGCCGGTGCCGCATTCCTGCTGCTGATCCTGGTATTCCGCTCGATCCTGGTACCGCTGACCGCGGCGCTCGGCTTCCTGCTCTCCATGGCGGCCACTTTCGGTGCGACGGTGCTGGTCTTCCAGGAGGGCAAGCTCGGGCTGATCGAGGATCCGCATCCGCTGGTCAGCTTCCTGCCGATCATGCTGATCGGCCTGGTGTTCGGCCTGGCCATGGATTACCAGGTGTTCCTGGTGACCCGGATGCGCGAGGAGTTCGTCAACGGCAAGTCGCCGAAGGACGCGATGGTCGCCGGTTATCACCACGGCGCCCGGGTCGTCACCTCGGCCGCGATCATCATGATCGCCGTATTCGGTTCCTTCTTGCTGGAAACCGATATCACCGCGAAATCCATGGGCTTCGCGCTGGCGGCGGGCGTATTGATCGACGCGTTCATCGTCCGGATGGTCGTGATCCCATCGCTGCTGGTGCTGATGGGCAAGTGGTCCTGGTGGATTCCGAAGTGGCTGGATCGGATCCTGCCGGATATCGACGTCGAGGGCGCGAAGCTGCGTGAGCTGCAGCAGCGGTCCGCGGAGACGGTCAAGGTGCCGGTCGGCGTGAGCTGATCGGAGCTGCTGGCTCGGCCCCGCACCCGGATTCGGGTGCGGGGCCGAGTGCGTTTCGGGGGGCAACTGCGTTTTCGTGACGGTCGCGTGCCGAAGGCCGGGCCGAACGATCAGTCGACCCGAGCATCTGGTCCGTGACGCGCGCAATGCCGAGGCGCAGTTTGAATTCCGCATACGGGATGGGATACGGAATCACTGGCACCGCAGCGATTTCGAATTCGGAATGCTCCCACTGAATTTCGCCGATTATCGCTCGAATTCCACTGGGAGACAGGGGATTATAGACTGGGCTGCGGGAGGTTACATTCCTCGACTTTCGGGTTCACACCCATGTAGTTGAGCGGACCGGCCAGCGCCGTCACGGCAATGGTGCCGAACCCAGCACAGTTGATCGGGGCGCTGTCGAAGTAGTGGCGCTGACCCGCGGCGAGAATGCCGACGGCCAGCCAGATCAGCAGAAGCATGCCTAACAGTCGCGCACCAGCGGAAGGCGCTGGTCTGGGGTGGGTCACACGCTCGCGCATCGTCATCGCTTCCTTTCGCACTCGCGTACCAACTCGGATACCCGCACGCGAGACGATCACTCTCCGGCCGGATGAGCACTTGTGTCGACCACCACAGATCGCGCATCGATCGGCGAGGTAAGCACCGTTTTCGAGAAACCGACCGGTCCATTGTCTTTGCTTAGGGCACCTAGCTTCGGGCTGTGCAGGTTCAGCCACGTACGGCTCGCGCGGTGCCCCCGCCCACCCTCATCCTCGCCGCTATGGTCAGCAATCCAACTGGTTGCGGGCCAGGCCGAGTACCTGTTCGAGATCATCGGCGCCAGCACGAAGCCCGGCACTGTTCGATCCCCTGGTGCTCGCGGCGCTCGCCGGTGCTCTAGTCGCTGGTGCCGCACGCCAGCGAGCTCGAAGCGGCCGCCAGATTTCAGCGGCCACCTTCTGTGTGTGATGAGTCTGGAACCGGCGGCCGCAGGGGACTGCTTTTGCTCGGCGAAGATCTCGCGCTCGTTCAGTGCGTCGGTATCGGCCTCGTCATCATCGCCTCAGTGGGCGCGTCCGGCAGCGGCTCGACGAAAGCTACTGAACCACAGCGGGTTCTGGAGCCGGTGCCGATCTAAGGACTCGGTTGCGGGACATTGCAGTCGGCGATCTTCGGGTTCACGCCCATATAGTTGAGCGGGCCCGCGAGGACGGTCAGGGCGATCGTGCCGAAGCCCGCACAGTTGATCGGACCGCTGTCGAAATAGTGCCGCTGCCCCGACGCGACAACGCCGATAACCAGCCAGATCACGATCAGCACACTGCCAAGTTTCATTTCGCCCATATTCTCTCCCGCGAATCGCGCGCACGGGTTTCAGCGAATTATCGCATCGTGCCGCGGGCGGGCGGGCGCGCCCGACCGCACGGCATGTCGCCGCCCGGCAGAGCACGCCCTGAACCCCGAGGGTGGCCGAACCCTCGAAGCCCAGCCCTCAGGCGTTACTGACTGGGTTGGGGCACATTGCAATCGGCGACCTTCGGATTCACGCCCATGTAGTTGAGCGGACCGGCGATCACCGTCACCGCAATCGTGCCGAATCCGGCGCAATTGACCGGACCACTGTCGAAATAGTGCCGCTGCCCCGCGGCGACGACGCCGATCACCAACCAGATCAGCACCAGCACACTGCCGAATCGAAAATAGGGCTCTCTCATCAAACTCTCGCGGATCATTCATGCGCGGCTGGACTGCACCGCATCGTCGCAGCGCACCCTCCCCGCGCTTACCTAATCGCCGTATACCCGCCCGCCGCCCACTTACCCAGGAACTCCGCAACCGGTGGATTCGTTGGTGCGACATGGCGGATTTGCTGGGCTGGTCCATCCCCGGGTGGGTCCTACTCCTGCTGGCCGTAGCCCTCTACGAAGCCCTGACCCGTAAACGCCGCAAACGCCGCACCCCCGTCTCCGGCACCTTCACCGACGAGTTCACCGCCATGTTCTACGCAACCAAGCGCATGGAACTGGACCACCGGGATTCGGTGTCAATGCTGCGCGACGAAGAAGCGCAAGGCGCACCGCCTGGGTTCGGCGTCGACCTGGATCGACAGACCGCCGTCCTGCGGCGGCAGGATCCACCCGCATCGTGAATCGGTGCGGACCGAAATCGGTTGCGCGATCAGTGAGTATCTCTCTGGAGGCAGGCGGATTACCATCGAGGTATGGGTGGTATGAGGATCCAAATTGCCGTCCGACGTCCAGAAGTGGTCACGTTCATCGATGCGCACAGCGACAATCGGACCGCGAGCGTCGTTGAGGCGCTCGAGCGCGCACAACGCCGCCGATTGCCCGAAGCCGAAGCGATCACCATCGGTGTGCGCCAGGCTTTCCCGGGCGCGGACTAGAAGCAACCGATCCACGGGACCCGGCCGAAAGCTGCGCCGGGCCCACGCGAAAACTTGTGCGCCACCGCTGCTGTCACCAAGGCCATCGCAAGATCTGTCACGAACAGCCCCCTTTCGTAGTCGCCGTCGCCACAGGCGAACTCGACACATCGAAGAGATAGCTGCGCGACTGGCGAAGCCCGGTAGTCACCGGCATGACGACGGGCGAGCCGGACCCGGTCATTGCCGGGTAGCCGGGAATTGAACCCGCGACTTTCGGCTTCCAGATCGAAAGCCGCCGAAATGCCTCCAGAATCGGCGAGCCGTACACCCCCGCCAATAGAAAAGGGCCTCGACCTGAGGAATCAGGTCGAGGCCCGCAGCGGTGGCGGAGGGATTTGAACCCTAATCGCCCCTGTGGTCAGAGGATCAAATACCGGTTTACCTGCAAAAATACATCACTGTAATTCACTCCAAATCACCCTGTTTTAGGGCAAGTTGTGCCCATTTTGTGCCCACCGATGCCCACTCGCGCACACGAAAACGCCCCCGGTCACGCACGACCGAGGGGCGTTCCGTCGTTGTGACGGGCAGGCGTCACAGACGTTCTACTCAGCGTGCGGCAGCGCCCGCTGTGGATGATCGGTGACTTCAACCGGGTCGACGGTTATCGTGTTGCCGTCCTCGATCGCGGTCCGCTCGGCCGTCGCGGGGGCATCCTCGAGCCAGCCGTCCGCGTCGACCACCGACACGTTCCCGTCCGCAGACACCCGGATACCCGCGGGCTTGCCAGCCTCCTCGAGGAACCCGACAGCGGCCGCCAACCGG
Organism: Nocardia sp. NPDC050412; assembly: GCF_044458825.1. Lineage (NCBI taxonomy): Bacteria > Bacillati > Actinomycetota > Actinomycetes > Mycobacteriales > Nocardiaceae > Nocardia > Nocardia sp. NPDC050412. Next base: position 78,026 of record NZ_JBITIJ010000025.1, on the reverse strand, counting down.
TAGCAGGTATCCGGTGTGCACGTGCCCTTCTCGGCATGGATCCGGACGATGCCGTTGGCTCGCTCGACATCAAGGTGGTACGGAGCGATGTCGCAGCGATCCATAGCGCGGGCCTGCTCCGGGGTGATGCCGCTCACCGGGCCTCATCCTGCGCCCACTCGCGGACCGCGCCCACGAAGCGCTCCATCAACTCGACTGGCAGCAGATCGACCGGAACCGGTGGCCCGACGAACGGGACCCGTTGCGGCAGCTCGGTGTCGTAGACCTCTATAGGGCCGGTCATGATTCGCCCTGCTCGGTGTCGACCTCGGCGGGATGTTCCCCCGGGCCGAGTTTCCTCGGCCAGTTGACGGCTAGGACAACCCAACCCATATAGACGATGGAGACGACTACCACGGTGATGATGACTGACGCGGGCATCTGATACCCCTTGGGTTCGGTGTGTAATCCGTTGGTGGCACCCGTCGCCGGGGACGGTTCGGGTGTTGTCAACCCGGCGACGGGGCTGATCTGAGCGTCACTCGCCGAGCGGCTGCGAAGTGGCACAACCTGTGACACCGTTGGAGGCATGGATGAAACTGGCGTCGGTGCACGGACCGCCAGGGCCCGAAAGCTCGCACGACTCACACAGCCCGAACTGGCACACAAGGCGAACGTCTCGGTGTCACTGCTACGCAAGGTCGAACAAGGCTCTCGGCCAGCGTCACCTGCGTTCATCGCGTCGGTAGCTCGCCAGCTCGGTGTGAATATCGAGGACCTGACCGGGCAGCCCTACACCCCACAACGCGCAGACTCCACCGCGCACGCAACTATCGGGGACCTGCGCCGCCGAATAATGGCCTTCAATGACGAACCAGTCACCAGGCCAACGACTTTGGAGGAAATCGCCGCAGCACTGAACCGCGTCCGCCAGGGCATGCGCCGCGCCCAATACTCCGACCTGACGGCCGAGTTACCCGACGTAATCCACGGGCTTCATGTGCTTGCTGCGGATGCGCCCGCCGGGCATCAGCTCGAAGAGATCTATTCCACGCTGGCCTACGCCTACAACCGGGCATCGTCGTTCGCGTATCGATACGGGTACCTCGACCTCGCGGGATTGGCGGCCGAGCGTTGCGTGTGGGCGGCCGAACACAGCGGTGACCCGATATGGCCGATCGCGGCCGAGTACCATCGGGCGCTCATCCTGCTGTACTCCGGCGCCTACGCCAGCGGGCTGAAAGTCGTTGATCGCGCCCACTCCGCCAGCGACCAACTGCCCAGCACCCCAGACCTTCTCGCGGTCCGCGGTGCGCTACATCTGCGCGGATCAATCCTCTCCGCTCGAGCGCTGGACGGTGATACCGCAGACTCCCACCTTCGGGAGGCACGCAGGATCGGCGAAGTGGTCACGTCGGAGCTGGCGAAGGACTACGGCACCCAGTTCCAAATGCCGAACGTGGCAATCCACTCCGTTGCCGTGCCCGTCGAGCTGTCCGATGGGACCACGGCCGTGGCTCGCGCCGAGCAGATCCACTTGCCCGCATCGGTCGCGCCGTCGCGCGCCGGACATCACTGGATCGACGTGTCCCGGGCATGGTTGCTGCACGGGGACAAGGCCCGTGCGCTCGGCAGTCTGGAGAATGCCCGCAGGATCGCGCCGGAGTTGACCCGCAACCACCCGCAGGTTCATGAGACGGTGCGCGTCCTCGCGCATTCGCGGCGCGGCACCGACACACTCTCGCGCTTCGCCCGATGGGCCAACGTCAAGATCTGAAAACGCCAGACCCGTACACCCGGTCAGCCGCTAGGACTCCGACTGACCGGGTGTACGGCCGAGCGGGACCCTCCCCAGGTACGTGGCGAACCGATACCGTCCGGTGAATCGAGTTTCATACAGACCGCCGAACCCTAGGTATCCGCCTGGCCGGGTGTGGGTCGAGAGGGGTTCCCCCCCACCTACCAGGTGATCTTGCCCGCGATGCCCTTGATGGCCTTCGCGACGTCGACGTCGACAACCTTGGCTTTCTCGCTGCCGGTCTCGAAGCCGAGTTCGATATGCGGCTTCCCCTTGGGGAAGGTGGCTTTCGGGCCATACCAGCGCGTCTGGCTACCCCGGGCGACCTTCACACGGACCGTTCGTTTTGCTGCCATGATCTTTTCCTTTCGATTGGTGGTGAATTAGCTGCCGTCAGGTTCGCCGATGCGCACGATCGCCTGCGGGTGCGGGAAGCCGAACGCCAGTCGCATCGAGCACTTCACGGCAACCCGATCGCTCGAGAAGTAGGCGTCAGTCGAGATGTCGAGAGTGACGTCCCGCCGCATCGTGGTGAACGTGAACGCCTGCGGGATCGCCCAGATATCGCCATCGGTGACGTACGGGGAGACCAGCAACGGCACACCGAGCACGGTCCGCGCACCGGGCCGCGACGGATCCGGGCCGAGAAGCGGCTTGTTGGATCCGGTCATTTCCTTGATCTTCGCCAATTCCAGCGCGGTGTCCGGGTGGGTGACGAAGTTGGAGATGGTCGCGCCGACGTTCTCCGCCTTCGACAGGGCCTCCGCGAACGGGTCGGTGTCGACGATGCCGGAACCGATGTCGACCACTTGGTGAGTGGTTCCACCAATTCCGTTGGGGCCGTTGGCCGTTGTCACCGCGAAGAACGCTGTGTCGACCTTGGTCACAATGCTGCGGACCAGACCGGCGCCGACGATATCCAGCGCGGACGGATTCGAGTCCTCGGCCAGCTCGCGGGAGACGATCGTTAGACCCGCGACCTTCTTGTGTACGACCTCGAGTTCGTCGTGCGCGGAGTCGCTCGGGCTGATCTCGCCGCCTTCGGGCACCCATGCCGCAGCAGGGTCGGCGGTCACGATGGGGAATTTGCTACTGGTGGAGTCGGTCGATAGGACGGTTGTCGTCTGTAATGCGACCGAATCACGTTGAACGGGCCGGACAATCAGCGCGTGTACCTGCTCGGGCAGGAGACCGCCGATACCGGACGTGGAAGTGTACAGAGACACTGTGCTCGCCTTCGGGTAGCGGGGAATGGTCTCCGGTGGCTGCAAGCCGTTCCGGTTGCCCCGCTGGGGCGAGCTTGACGCGGGTCTCCGACTCCTGGCCGGTACCGACCCGCGTCACGTGACGATTCTAGCCCCGTTCTCGTGCTGTACCGAACACCTGTGCCCACGAGGTACCGACGATGTCGCCTTCGCTCGACGCACCCGACTTCAGCGAACCGGCCGGGGGCCGAGTGCGGGTAGCGCGCTTCCAATGCGGGTGCGATTCGAGAACGCCGTCGACGGCCGCACGTACTTTCGCCGCATCGATCGCGCCGTCCTCTCCGCGGAACGTCTCGAGGTCGGCACCGGACACCCAGAGGTCGGCAGGGTCGGTCAACTTATCCGCGGCAAGCCGTTCGACCTCCGCGCGCTCATATGCGGTGACGCGCTCGATCAGTGAATCCCGTTCGGTCTCGACGGTGCGCAACTGCTTGCGCCACTTCGCCGCCTCCCGGTTCGGAGACTGCTGCTGTTCAATGTCGGCGCTGGCTTCCAGTTCGGCCGGCATGGAATCGGCCGGCGCGGTGTCGGCGGGCTGCTCCGACTCGGGCGCGGTGGTCGGCTGCTCGGCGGTGGGTTGCGTCATGGCATGTCCTCTCGGGTGAATGGGGCAGTGACGTGGATGCGCTCGGTGACGCGCTCGATACCGTCCTCGGCGACCTCGTAATAGACCACCTCGGCGTCGCCGGTCGGGATGTCATCGGCGGGCAGCGTCCGGCGCGGCACGACATCAGGCGGAGCGCGATGGTAGGGCGGGAATCCGTCGTTTAGGTCCTGTTCGGCTCCCATTGGGCATCCTTTCGGGTCGGTGGGGCGCGTTACGTTATGAGGCTCTGACCAGGGCAAACAGGTAGAGCGCGATCAAAGGGCTCAGCCACGACCAGGGCATATGCACCGTGACAAGGGGGTTTCTGTTTGGAAAAAACCGGGGAGGGTGCCCGCCTATGCCGGAGGATGCGGGCGGGCCACGTCTGGGGTCCTCCCCCAGGTCGGGCCTGGCCGCACGCGACCGCTGCACGGCAGCAACCGTGCAGCGATCGACGTTCGGGTGGCACATCAGCTTGCCTCGGCGTGCGCACGGAGTCGGTAGCCGATTGCGCCTTTGCGTTTGCCTGGTATCTGCTGCTCGATCAGGGCACCTTCGGCGATGAGATCGGCAAGGACGGCGGGCACAAGGGCGCGGTCGCCGGTCTTGCCGCTGACGCACTGCTGCATGGCCGAACGAGGTACGGGGTCGCCGTTGGCCTTGCCGAGCCTGGCGAGCAGGTAGCCGCGCACCTTCTCCTCTCGGCCGGGTTCGACGGGGCGGCTGTTGACCGGTTCGCCGGAGCCGAGCCACTGCCCTACGGACCGGCCGGGGGTGCGTACAACAGGTGGGATGTCGTCGGTGAGTACGTCCTTAAATGCACTTTCACCTGTGCCACCTGTGCCACCCTGTTTGACCTGCGGTTCCACATCAAGGCTGCCTGTGCCAGCGACACCGTTGCCTGTGCCACCTGGGATAGGTGGCACAGGGTCGTCATCGCCTGGCACAGGCAGTTCATCGTCAATGCACCCTCGCTGACCTGTGGTTTCCCTAACTGGCACAGGTGGCACAGGCGGATCAGCATTTAAGGCGCTATTCATGGCCTCGATTACCTCGGCTCGGAGGCCGATGCGGTCGTATCGGTGAACGCGCTTGCCGTCCCCGACTCGCGATTGCGAGGCAAGCAGCTCAGGCACCACGGCGCGAAGGTCGCGGCCGAAGGTGGAGTTGCTGCCCGCGCGGTGTCCGTTGTCGTCGCACCAGGATTTCCACGCCTGATACAGCGTCGCGCGGTCGATGTAGGCGGTAGGTGTGCGCACGCAGCAGTCGCGCACGAAGGCGGAGATCGGCGACGCCAGATCCATCATCAGGGTGGTGGCATCCTGCGACGCCGTAGGCACGGTGAAGCGGCCGTTGCGGACCAGGCGATCAAGACCGTCGAGCGCCCACGACAGAATGCCCGGCAACTCCGCGGTCAATCGTGCGTCGAGTGTGCGGTCCTCCTTGCCGAGGAAGCTGTTGGTCATCTGCAGCACGAGGAACCTGTTTGCGATCGCGCCGGAGGCGTCACCGAAGCGTGGCAGCTCGTTGGACAGGATCACGAACCGCGACGGCAACTTGCCGTTCCACGGCTCCTTGAACTTGCGGTCGATGGTGAGCATGTCCTCACCGGTGATCGACAACAGTCGCTCCACCACGGTGCGGACGTTGCCGTCACCGAGGCGAGCGTCCGACACCACCGCGAGCGGCTTGCCGAGCAGTGGCGACAACCCGAAGTTCGTGCCGAGGCTCGCCAGCGTCGGCCCTGCGGCGTTCCCCCGGCCCACCAGTTCGGTCAGTAGCCGCGCATAGGTGCCCTTGCCCGATCGGGTCGGCCCGATCAGCAACAAGGCCTTCTGCATATCGGTGCGCCCCGACAGGACATATCCGGTGTACTCCTGGAGCAGCGCAATCGAATCCGGGTCGTCGGGCCACACCGAGGCCAGGAACTCCAGCCACGCCACAGGTTCCAGCGCATCATGCTGGTAGTCGAACGGCACCGAGACGATGTTGAAGAAGGTGGGGGTGTGCTCAGTCAGAGTGCGATGGTCGATATGGAGAAGGCCGTTGCGGCACGCGATGATGCCCTTGCGAACCGGGGTGCCGTCGAGGTAGGCGGGAGGGTCGATCCTGGTCGGCAGATGCCCGACGGCCGCGAGGGCTTCCATGATGTTCGCGACCTTGTGACGATTCGGGTTCCAGTCGGTCCACCCCTTCTCCTCGTCGTCGTAGATCGCGTTCTCAAGCACCCGGTAGATCGCGCTGCGCAGCGCTGCGGGGTCGAGTTCGACCCAGTGGGTTCCACCCCACTGCATCCACCCGCCACGCCACGCCACCAAGGTAGGCGTCCCGTCCTCGAGCTGATGCCCCTCATAGATCTGTCGAGCGACCGGCAACGGCGCGGACGGCGGAGGAAATTCCCGTTCGAGAGAAGCGCCCGAAGGCGCAGCGGAATCCGCTGCGCCCCAGGTGTTTTCGTCGTTACTCAAGCGGCTACCCCTCCTGATCGGTTGATACGTTCAGCAAGTTCGCGCGGCTCGCCACCCTGCCGGTACAAGGCACGCAGAACCTCCGCCGGGAGGATTGGCGTAACACCATCTGCCGCAATGTGTTTCGCGGCTTGGCACCATGCCTCGAGCTGGCGACTGGTCGGTGCCGAATCGTCATGCGAGGGCAACCATGGGTCACCGCCCGGCAGTCGGTGCGCGGCTTCGGCGCGGCTTCTCAGTGTTGGCATTAGTCCACGTCCACCCAATCGGCAGTCGTCAACAACACGGCCGCGAGCTGACGTGCCTCACTCACCGAGAGGTCCATATCGGCATCCCCCGTGTTCAGAACCATCGCGACATGGACGCTGTCCTGCGGAGGCGCGAACCGGCGACGCGGCATGACCTGGATATTGGCCACCTGGCCGAGTCCGGGTGATGGTTCGATCGTCAGCCCGATAGTCATCTCGGGACCGAAGCAATTGCGGTCTTGCTCGAACAGCTCGTCGTGATGACCATGGCCCTGCGGGCACCAGCTGGCGCAGCCGGTGTCACGGCTGCATCGCTGGCACTTGACCGGTACGTCCGGCAGGGGTGCGGAGACAGTGCCTATGACCGTGTTACAGGACGCGCAGCACAGGTCGACCCACTCTGTGGCCGGGACGAACTCATGGTCGACGGACAGCGACAGATGCAGCGATTCGATGTGGTCGCATACCAGGCACGGGCCGCGGTCGGTATTGTTGGTCATTGCATTTCCTTTTTGGGTGAGGATTGTGTTTCGGCCCGGATCGGTTGCCCCCGATCCGGGTTTGGGGGTTGATCGATGCATCACGCGACCTCGGGCCGCCCACTCGGGCGCACTGTGTTCGCAGTTACGTAGTCGCGCAACGCATCCCACGAGTAGAGAACTCGCTTTCCGTGACGTACGTACTCCGGTCCACGGCCCAGATATCGACCCTGCGCGAGAGCGGCTGGCGTGGTGCGCAGGAACGCAGCAGCTTCCTTCGCCGTCGCCAGGCCGCCAACAGTGGCTTTGCTGGTAGTCACCTCAATCTCCTATTTTCAATCGTCCGGCGATGGTTTCCATCGCCTAGCGATCACAATACACAGCAAATCATCATTCCGGTGCAGATTTCATCGGGCGTGGCTAACTTCAGGATTTCAACGATGATTTCCATCGCTCGGCCGGTAGGCTGCCTTCATGGCACCAACCAAGGAACCGGCCGGGAAGCCCGCAGGGACGCCAAAGAACCCGTTGGGAGCGACCGGTGCGACGGTCGCGAAGAACGTCGAGCGGCTTAGGAGGAAGCACGGACTTCAGTACGTCGAGCTAGCGGCGCGGCTCCAGGAGATCGGGCGGCCGATACCCACACTTGGACTCCGGCACATCGAGGCGGAGAAGAGACGGGTGGACGCCGACGACTTGATCGCACTAGCGATTGCGCTGGACGCGAACCCGAACAGCCTCCTGTTACCCCCGACCAACAGCGCGCAACACATCGTGGCGCTCACTGGTGCGCCAAACGAGATAGCTCCGGCTGTATGGGAGTGGGCAAACGGCAAGCGCCCCTTGCCAAGTCGTCCTCCGGCGATCCCTTCGACCGTTCCAAAAGAGAACCGCGGAACCTACGCCCGCGCCTACTTCGAGAACAACACGAACCCGGCCGTGCAGAACTGGACCGACCAGCCGAACATCGCTGTCGATATCAGGGCGGACGACGATGGCGACGATTGAGAGCTACGAGCTGACGCCCAAGCGCAACAAGGACGGCAAGCTCCGCAAGCCAGAGACCCGCTACATGGTTCGCTTTCGGACGCCGAGCGGGGCGCAGACGAAGAAGCGGGGCTTTCGGCGCAAGACCGACGCCGAAGCGTTCGCCAACCGGGTGGAGGTCCGCAAGCAGGATGGCGACTACGTCGCGCCGTCGCTCGGCCGGGTCACCATTGGCGAGCTGGCGCCGGACTGGTTGAAGATGAAGAAGGCCAGCGTCGCGCCGTCCAACTATCGGACCTTGGATACCGCGTGGCGCGTCCACGTTCAGCCGCGCTGGGGGCACATCCGCATCGGCGACGTGACGGCGGAGTCGGTACAGGGCTGGATCGTCGACATGCGCCTTGCCGCCCAGGAGCGAGCGCAGGAAAAGGGCAAGCCAGACCTGAACGCCGGTGCAACCACAATCATCAGGGCGTACGGCGTGCTCGCGAGCATCCTCGATATGGCGGTCGAGCCGAGGAAGCTGATACCGAAGAACCTTGCCCGCGGAAAGCTGATCTCGGAGATGCTGCCAAGGAAGACCAAGAAGCGGCATGTGTACCTGACCGCCGACGACGTAGCGCGTCTGGCGAAAGAGGCAGGGAGACACGAACTCTTGGTGACGTGCCTCGCCTACTGCGGCCCACGATGGGGCGAGATGATCGCGTTGCGGGTGCGCGATATCGACTTCACGCGTAGGCGAATCACGGTGGCAGACAACGCTGTACAGCTCGGCGTCGACCATGCCGAGGGGCCGACGAAGGGCAAGGAGAGCCGTAGTGTGCCCGTCCCCCGCTTCATCCTCAGCCAGTTGGCCGCGCACACCAAAGGCCGCGATCCGGACGCGCTGGTGTTCCCGCATCCCGATGACGCGACGAAGTACCTCCCGCGCCCCAAGACAGTGGACGGCTGGTTTACCGGCGCGGTGAAGCGTGCCAAGGTCCAGCCGATCACACCGCACGACTTGCGCCATACCTGCGCATCGCTGTCAGTGTCCGCTGGTGCCAACGTGTTAGCGCTGGCTCGGCTGCTGGGCCACCGGGACGCCAAGGAGACGCTGAACACCTACAGCGACCTATTCGACGACGATCTCGACAGACTCGCGGATGCCATGGAAAAGGCGTACGGATCTGGCCGTGCCCAAAATGTGCCCAAACCGGCCGATGAGGACGCCGAAGCGGCATAGAAAAAGCCCCTCACCTGGCAATTCAGGTGAGGGGCATAAGCGGTGGCGGAGGGATTTGAACCCTCGGAGGGGGGTTACCCCTCACACGCTTTCGAGGCGTGCTCCTTAGGCCGCTCGGACACGCCACCGCCGACAACCATACCGGACGGGGGTCGGATCGCTAAATCGGCTGTGGAGGAGGTGGGAGGGGTCAACGTTGGGGGCGGAAGAAAGCGTCGAGGAGGGCTGCGCATTCGGCTTCGAGGATGCCACCGCGGACTTGTGGGCGGTGATTGAGACGGCGGTCACGGACTACGTCCCAAAGGGAGCCGACGGCACCGGTTTTCGGTTCCCAGGCGCCGAAGACCAGGCGACCGACCCGAGCGAGCACCAGGGCGCCCGCGCACATGGTGCACGGCTCCAGGGTTACCGCGAGTGTGCAGTGTTCCAGCCGCCAACCGTCGCGGAGGACCGCGGCCGCGCGGCGCAGGGCGAGGATCTCGGCGTGCGCGGTCGGGTCGCCGAGGGCCTCCCTGGCATTGGCCGCGCGCGCGAGTTCACGCCCGTCGGCATCGAAGACGACGGCACCGACCGGCACGTCGCGATCGCCCGCATCGGCTGCGGCGGCGATCGCGGCCCGGACCATATCGGTGTCGTCGGTGAGCAAGCCCACGTCAGCGGGGCAGCTTGTCCAGCACCGCCGTGAGTTCGTTGGCGAAGCCGAGCCGCTGGGCGATCATGCCGAGCTGTTCATCCGGATAGAGATCGGTCTCGGCGAGGATCACGCTGAGCACGGGTTCCGGCAGGCCGAGGTCGGCGAGAACGCCGAGGTCGCCCTCCTCCCATGGCTCGATATCGTCGAGTTCGTCCGGATCAATGTCCGGAATTTCGATATTGAGGGCCTCGAGGACGTCGGCGGCGATGTCGTAGTCGATCGCGGCCGTCGCATCCGAAACCAGCATCCGGGTGCCGCTCGGCGCGGGCCGGAGCACGATGAAGAACTCGTCATCGATATCCAGCAATCCGAATACCGCGCCGGAACTGCGCAATGCCTTGAGTTCTGTTTCCGCTGCGGACAAATCGGTGAGCGCCGCCTGACTCAGCGGACTGCACCGCCATTTTCCTTCTTCGCGGACAACCGCCACTGCGAACCCTTCCACGTCGTCGTAATCATCCGACGCAGCCTTGTTCGTGCCCGAGCGCTGTGCTGCCATGGCCGCAACGGTAGTCGGCTCGAGCCGAAATGTTGAAGTCGTATGCGAATCTGTTCCAATGACTCCTGACCAGAAAGCACCGGTGTGTGTCCTCGGGGCAGGCTTGATCGGCGGTTCGCTGCTACGCGCCGCCGTCGGCGCGGGGTATGACGCGTGGGGTTACAACAGGTCAGAGCCGGGTGCGCAGGCCGCGCGGGCGGATGGATTCGATGTCACGGGGGATCTGCTCGGTGTGCTGACCCGGGCCGCCGATAGCCATGCGCTGATCGTGGTCGCGGTGCCGATGCCCGCGGTGGACCACATCCTCGCCGAAGTAGCAACCTTCGCGCCGCGCTGCTCGCTCACCGATGTGGTGAGCGTCAAGGCACCGGTGGCCGAGGCGGTACGGCGGCACGGACTCGCGGCTCGCTATGTCGGCGGGCATCCGATGGCCGGTACCTCCGAATCCGGTTGGGCGGCCACCGATCCCGGCCTATTCCGTGATGCGGTGTGGGCGGTCGGCGTCGATGAGGGCACCCGTCCCGAACCCTGGCTTCGGGTGGTGCGGCTGGCGCTGGCCTGCGGTGCGGTGGTCACCCCGGTGATCGCGGACGAGCACGACCGGGCGGTGGCCCGGATCTCCCATCTGCCGCATGTCTTGGCCGAGGCGCTGGCGGTGGCCGGTGCGGCGGGCGGCGACCTGGCGCTCGGCCTGGCCGCGGGTTCGTTCCGCGACGGCACCCGAGTCGCCGCCACCGCCCCCGACCTGGTCCGTGCCATCTGCGAACCGAACACGATGGCCCTGCTGGACGTACTCGAGGAGACGCTCACCGTGCTGAGCGCCGCCCGCGATAGTCTCCGCGACGAAGGCACCCTGGTCGACCTCGTCGAAGCCGGGCACGACGGCCGCGAACGCTACGAAACCACGCAGCGCTGGGAGATCACCGATATCCGCCCCGGCGACCACAACTGGCTCGAGGCACTGCGCGAGGCTGGCCAGCGCGGTGGGGTGATCACCAAGCTGGGCTGATCGCAGCGCGAGGGGCCGAACACCGATGAGACAGCCTCATCGCCGCGCTCGCGAGCGCGGCGCTGGGAATCGCTGCCTGCCCCCGACCAGAGCGTTTGCGGCAGGCAAGCCGACGGCGCCAGGTGCCGACGAAGCTGGGGTGACCCGCGCGCACCACAGCCCGGTGAATTCATGTGCAGCGCGTGGAAATGTGCGCGGCGCCACATGGCAATCCGCCTGGTGAATCCATGCGCGGGCACGTGAAGGTGCACGGCGCGGTCAAATGCGCTCGGCGAGACCCGAGGAGGAAGCCGTCGCCGTCCACGGTGACGCTGTGCGCGGCACCACAGCCGCAATTTCGCCTGGCGAATCCACGCGCGGGCACGGTGCGCGGCGCGGTCAGATGCGCTCGGCGAGACCTGGGTAGTCGAGGAGGAAACCGTCGCCGTCGACGGTGACGGTGGCGCTGGAGACCGGGGACAGCACGCTGATGCCGGTGGCGCCGCTGCTGTAGGTGAGGCTGGCTTCCTGGACCAGGAGGTCGGGGATGCGGACGTAGACGACCGGGACCTGGATGTTCTCGACGGCGTTCTGCAAGCCGAAGCGGCGGATGGGCAGGGTGTTGAAGAACGGGCTGAGCACGACGTCGACATCCAGGGCACCCGCGAAGGTGGAGCGGACGTGCCCGCCACCGGCGTCGACGAGCCAGTAGTTCTCCTCGTCCCTGGCGATCGAGGCCTGGCGTTCCCCGGCGGCGGTGGTGCTGCGCAGGGATAGCCGCTTGGTGACCCCGTTCTCGTCGGTGACCAAGTCATAGGACGCACTGAACGCGGGATGGTCCGCGCATGCGCCGCCGATCATGCGACCGGCGGCGCGGATGCGGTTGCCGTTGAGCGTCACGCGGACGGACTCCATCCGCGACGCGTTGTGCGCGCGCCACGTGAGGATCGCCGGCCACCGCGATGTCGCCGGTTGGCTGTCGGGGCCGAGGTCTGGATTCGTCACGTATCTACCGTAAGCGACGCACGCACCGGCATCACACCAGCGACTCACGCCAGGCCGCGTGCAGGCTGGCGAACCGGCCGGTGCCGGCGATGAGCTCGCTCGGCGTGCCATCCTCGACGATCCGGCCCGATTCCAGCACCAGCACGCGGTCTGCGATGGCGACCGTGGAGAGCCGATGCGCGATGATCACGGCCGTGCGATCGCGCAGCACCGTTTCCAGCGCCCGCTGGATCAGCCGTTCGCTCGGAATGTCCAGGCTCGAGGTGGCCTCGTCCAGCACGATCACCGCGGGCTCCGCGAGGAACACCCGAGCGAACGCGACCAGCTGACGCTGCCCCGCCGACAATCGCCCACCGCGTTTGCGCACGTCGGTGTCGAAGCCATCCGGCAGTTGGGTCACGAAGTCGTACAGCCCGACCGCACGCGCCGCCGCGAACACCTCCGCATCACTGGCCTGCGGCCGACCGAGCCGAATATTGTCGGCCACCGATCCGGAGAACAGATACGACTCCTGGGTGACCATCACGACATTGCGCCGCAGATCCGCATCCGACAACCGCCGCAGGTCGATACCGTCCAAGGTCACCGTGCCGCCCGACGGGTCATAGAACCGCGTCAGCAACTTGGCCAACGTCGACTTGCCCGCACCCGTCGCACCGACGAGCGCGATCACCTGCCCGGCCGGAATCTCCAATGAGAACTCCGGTAACACCGGACGCGCTCGCCCGCGCTGCTCGGTTGGCGGCGTAAGCGCAGTGTCCGACGACTCGGAAGGCGCCGGGGCTGGAGATCCATAGCCGAACCACACTCGGTCCATTCGCACCGCACCGGTCGCCTTCGCCAACGCAATCGGCTCCTGCGGCTCGCGCACCGAGGGCTCCTCCTCGAGCACACCGGAGATCTTCTCCAGAGCCGCCGCGGCGGACTGGTAGGCGTTGAATACCTGGGCGAGTTCATCGAGGGGACCGTAGAACTCGTTGAGGTACAACAGGTATGCCGCGAGAACACCTACGGCGAGGTTGCCTTCGATCACCTGCCGGGCGCCGACCACGATGACGATCACGGTGGTCAGATTGCCGAGCAGCTTGGTGAGACCGGCGTAGTCGCCCATACCGCGCATCGCGGCGGTGGTCGCCTGCAGATATTCGGCGTCCTCGGCGGCCAGCACCGCTTCGTTGCGCGCCTCGCGACGGAACGTCTGCACCGCGCGTATACCACCCATCGACTCCACGAACTGCACGACAACTTTCGCGATGGCACTGCGGGTGCGCCGGTAACCCGTCCGCTGCCTGCGCTGCGCCCAGCGAGTGACCAGCGCCAATGGCACGAATCCGAGCAACACGATCGCGGCGAGGGTCTGATCGAGGTAGATCAGCAGGACCGCGATCGTCAGCACCGAAAGGATCGCGCTCAACGCTTGATTCAGGGCACTCTCCAGCAACTGCTGCAGCGTCTCGATATCACCGGTCAGTCGCGCGACGACCTTGCCGGAGGTGTACTGCTCGTGGAAGGCCACGCTGAGCCGCTGCATATGCGCGAACAGCCGGACCCGCAGATCGAAAAGCACACTCTGGCTGAGCCTTCCCGAGATCCGCAGGAAGACGAAGGTGGTGCAGACACCGACCCCGACGGCACCCAGGTAACCCGCGACGGTGCGCGCCAAGGGCGCCCAATTCCCCGCGACGCCCTCGGCAATACCAGTGTCGAGTCCGTGCGCGACGAACAGCGGCGCCGACACCATCGCGGCGTTGTCGAGCACGATCAGCAGCAGGGCGAAGACCGCGAGCTTGCGATAGGGCCGTGCCAGGCTCAGCAGCAAGCGCCGAGATCGACCGGCCAGCACCAGATTTCCGGTCTCGGTTACCGTCTTGTCCTCATTGGCGATGCCACGCCAGTCTGCGACCTCGTCGCGGTCGGTCGAATCGTCTGCGGAGACGGTAGTTTCGGTTGCGGTCATGATTCACCTCCCATCAGTTCGCGATAGCGACCGCTGGTTTTGAGTAGTTGATCGTGCGCGCCCTCCGCGACGATCCGGCCATCGGCAAGCAGGGCCACCCGGTCGGCCATTGCTGCGGTCGAAGGTCGGTGCGCCACAAGCAGTGTGGTCGCACCGGCGAGTACAGTGCGTAGCCGTTCCTGTACGCGCTCCTCGGTCTCCACATCGAGTGCGGACAGCGGATCGTCGAGCACCATGATTCGAGTCCGCTCCCCTGCACTCGCGCGCGCGAGCACCGCGCGGGCCAAGGCGAGCCGCTGGCGCTGACCACCGGACAGGCTCAGCCCCTGCTCGCCGATTCGGGTATCGAGTCCCCACGGCAGATCGTTCACGAAATCGGTGGCCTGCGCGACATCCAGCGCGCGCCGCACATCGTCATCGGTGGCCTCGGGATCGCCGAGCGCGACGTTCTCCCGCACACTCGCCGAGAACAGCACCGGTTCCTCGAACGACACCGAGACCAGCGAACGCAGATCGGACACCCGCATCGATGCGATATCGATGCCGTCGATGGTGATGGCGCCGTCGGTCACGTCGTAGAGCCGCGGAATCAGGTTGAGCAGTGCCGTCTTTCCACTGCCGGTCGCACCGACCAACGCGACCGTCTCACCGGGACGCACCTTCAGCGAAATATCGTGCAGTACTTCGTCATTCGCGTCCGGAAAGGCGAAACGCACACCGTGCATCGTCAGTTCGCCGACGATCCGCTCCGGCAGTGCCACCGGATTCGCGGGATCGGTGATTTCGACCGGGGTGTCGATGATCTCCCAGAATCGGTCCGCCGCCGTACGCGCATCGTTCCACTCGGCGAGCAGGAACCCGGTCCAGATGATCGGCCACTGCAGGAAGGTCGCCAATGTGATGCTCGCGACCAAGGTGCCGAGCGTCATCATCTCGTGTGCGACGGCGTAACCGCCGTAGCCGAGCGCGAAGGCAATGGCCAGCTGCGGCAGACACACCATCGCCGACCAGAGTGTGGCGTCCAACCGCACCTTGAGCAGTTCGGTCTGCTGCAATTCCCGCGCCTGCGCGGTGAACCGCCCGCCGAAGAACGCACCGCGACCAAATGCCTTCAGCACCCGGATGCCCTGTGCGGACTCCTCGGCGGTGGTGGCCAGATCACCGGCCTGATCTTGCGAGCGCCGCGAGGCAACGCCGTAGCGCCGCTCGAACCGCAGGCACACATAGGACAGCGGGATCGCGATGACCGCGAAGGTCAGCCCGATCTGCCAGCTCAGCGCGAACAGCACCACCAGACCGATCGGGATCACGATGAAGTGGATGATCAGGAACGGCCCCGCGAATGCGACGAACCGCTTCATGGTGCCCATATCGTCGACCGCGCGCGAGAGCAACTGACCGGACTCCCAGGCATCGTGCCGTCCGATCGAGAGCGTCTGCAGCTTGCGGAAGATCTTGGCGCGCATATCGATCTCGAACTGGGCGGCGGGCTTCGCGATCAGCCACCGCCGCCCCCATACGCCGCACGCCTCCAGCAGACCGAGCGCCAGCACCAGCAGCACCGGAAGTACGACGCCGCCGAAATCGCGCCGCTGGATCGGGCCGTCGATTATTCGCGCGATGACCAGCGGAAGCACGATGGCCGTCAGGGTGGCGAGCACCGCAAGCGTGGTGGCGCCGAGCAGCGTGAACCGATGCGGCCGCAGATACGGCCAGAATCGACGTAACGAATACAGGCGGCCCGGCACCGCAGCGGCGGGCCGCTCCGGTCTGTCGACCTCCGTGTCGGCCAATGGCGAATCGAGCGTGACGGACAAAGCTCCCCCTCGTGATCGTCTTGGATTGGCTGTGTCGCGAACGGAACCCCGGTGATGTTCGCATCGGGGTCCGACATTTCAGCGTGGCATCAGTCCAGGGATCGGCCAACCGATTTTCCGCCACGTCCACAGCCAACAACCTCGAGTCACCTCGAGGTCAAGAACCCCCGCACTACCCCCGAACGCACCGCACACGACATCGGCGCCCACATGCACGGGCGCCGATGGCCGTTACTTCGATTGTACCGTCGAATAATCCGAGCTCAGACGGTCGAATCCTGCTGGTCCACCGGCACGTCCGGGAAGTCGTGCTGCTGATAACCGCCGCGCAATGTGCCCTCCAAATACGCCGCGCGACAGGCCCGTCGGGCGATCTTGCCGCTGGACGTGCGCGGAATCGAACCGGCCGGAACCAGCAGCAGATCACGCACCGTGACCCCGTGACGCTGTGCGATCGCGCCGCGCACGGTATCGGCGATCGGCCCCGGATCAAGCTTCGCCGCACCGTTGCCGCGCTCGGCCACGATGACCAACTGCTCGGAGGTGTCATCGGCATCGAAGGCGAGTCCGGAATGGCTGCCCTGTTCGAATACCAGTGCGGGTAATTGATTCGCGGGCACCGAGAATGCCGCGATGAATCCGGGCCGCAGTGCGGTGCTGGATTCCTGCGCCGAGAATTCCAGATCCTGCGGATAGTGGTTGCGTCCGTCGACGATCACCAGATCCTTCACCCGACCGGTGATATACAACTCGCCGTCCAGGTAGACACCGAAATCGCCGGTGCGCATCCACTTCGCGTCCGGATCGGTGCCCTGTGCGTGGCTGCCCTCCGGTAGTCGCCGCGCCAAGGTGTTGTGGAAGGTCGCGGCGGTTTCATCCGGCCGACCCCAGTACCCGATGCCCATATTGTCGCCGTGTAGCCAGATTTCGCCGACCTCACCGTTACCGCGTTCGATGCCGGTTTCCGGATCGACGATCACCGCCCACTGCGATAGCGCCACATAGCCGCAGGACACCTGCGCGATCGAATTCGGCGTGCCCTTCGGCACTTCCACCATCCGACCCGCATTGAGCTCATTGCGATCGACGTAGACGACCTTCGCCTCGTCCTCGGCCCTGGTCGCGGAAACGAACAGCGTCGCCTCGGCCATGCCGTAGCAGGGCTTGAGTGCGGTCTTGGGCAGACCGTACGGCGCGAACGCTTCATTGAATTTCTGCATCGACGACACCGAAACCGGCTCGCTGCCGTTGATCAACCCGATTACTTTCGAAAGATCCAGTTCCTCAGCGGCTTTCGGCTTACCGCGCGCGGCCGCATGTTCGTATGCGAAATTCGGTGCGGCCGCGAAGGTTCCGGCGCCGTCGGAGGCCGCCGCCAGTTCCTTGATCCAGCGATACGGCCGCCGCACGAAAGCGCTCGGCGACATGATCGTGATGAATCCGCCGCCGATGGTCGGCAGGATCACAGACAGCAGACCCATATCGTGGAATAGCGGCAGCCAGGTTACGCCGCGCGAATTCTCCTGCACCCCAATGGCATCGATCATCTGCAGCAGATTGGTGCCGACCGCCCGGTGGGTGATCTCGACACCGGCCGGGGTTCTGGTGGAACCCGAGGTGTACTGCAGATAGGCAACGCTGTCGATATTGATTTCCGGTCGCACCCAGGTGGAGCCGACACTGTCCGGAATCGCGTCCACCGCGATAATGCGCGGACGCTGCGCTGCCGGGAGGTGCCGGAAAAAGTTCCGCACACCCGCCGCGGCCGAGCCGACGGTGAGAATCGCCGATGGTTTGCAGTCATTGAGCACCGCGTGCAGGCGATCGGTGTGGCCCTGCTCTTCCGGATCGAACAGCGGCACCGCGATACTGCCCGCGTAAACCGCCGCGAAGATCGAGACGACATAGTCCAAACCCTGTGGGGCCAGGATCGCCACCCGATCACCCGGCTGAGTCACCTGCTGCAGCCGGGCCGCGACGGCGCGCAGCCGTACGCCGAATTCGCGCCAGGTCAATTCGATGTACTCGCCGTCGCGCTCGCGCGAGTAGTCGATATAGCGGTAGGCGAGCTCGTCGCCGTTCTCCGCGCTGTGCTTGTCGACGAAGTCGATCAGGGTCTTATTCTCACGGATTTTGATATTGCCCTGGTCGTCCAAATAGTCGTCGAATGTCTCGTCGATCATCGCCTTATCCTTTTGCCAACGCAGGCACTCAGGCCGTGCGATTACACCGAACACAGGTCGATAACGAAGCGTCGGGAAGGCTAGCAGGTGCGCCTTCCCGACTTACTCAGTACCGCCCGAAGGCGATCGCGACGTTGTGCCCGCCGAAACCGAACGAGTTGTTCACGGCGTAGTCGATTCGTCCGGGACGGGCCTGTCCCTTGACCACATCGAGCTCGATTTCCGGATCCTGATTGTCCAGATTCAACGTCGGCGGAACGATTTCGTCACGCACCGAGAGCACCGTCAGCACCGATTCGAGCGCGCCGACCGCGCCGATCGAATGGCCAAGTGCGGATTTCGGCGCATAAACCGAAACATGGTTGCCCACAGCGGCATTGATGGCCTGCGCCTCGGCGGTATCGCCGATCGGGGTCGCGGTCGCGTGCGCATTGACGTGGCCTACATCGTTTTTGGTGATACCGGCCTTCTGCATCGCCCTGGTCATCGCGCGCGCGGCGCCCTTGCCATCGAGATCGGGCGCGACCAAATGGAAGGCGTCGGAAGTGATCCCGGCACCCATCAGCCGCGCGTGAATCGTCGCGCCGCGCGCCTTGGCGTGCTCCTCGGTTTCGATGACCATCATCGCGCCCGCCTCACCGAAGACGAATCCGTCGCGATCCTTGTCGAACGGTCGCGAGGCAGCCCTCGGGTCCTCGTTGCGGGTACTCATGGCGCGCATCATGGTGAATGCCGCGATCGGCACGGCCTGGATGGACCCCTCGACACCGCCGGCGACCACCATGTCGGCATCGCCCATCACGATCATCTGCCAGGCGTTCGCGATCGCTTCCGAACCCGACGAACAGGCCGAGACCGGCGTCACCACACCCGCTTTCGCGCCCAGTTCCAGGCCGACGCAGGCGGCCGAGCCATTGGGCATGATGCGCTGCACGGTCAGCGGCGACACCTTGCGGTAGCCGCCGTTCTGCAGCCGGTCGCGGGCGGCCGTGATGTATTCGCCGCCGCCGAGACCGGTGCCGATGGCGACGGCGAGGCGGTTCTTGTCCACCTCCGGACTGCCCGCATTGCGCCACACCTCACGGGCCAACACCACGGCCATCTGCTCCACATACGACAGGTGTCGGGTCTCCTGCCTGGTGAGGCAATCCGACGGCTTGACCTTCAGATGTCCGCCGATGCGCACGGGTAGCTCGAACTGCTCTACGAAACTGTCCTCCAGGACATCGATGCCGCTCTCACCGTTGAGCAGGCCCTTCCAGGTCGAGTCGATATCACCGGCGATCGAAGTGGTCGCCGCCAGACTGGTCACGACAACGTTGGGATAGTTCCCGTTCTTGGTGGACGGAATCTGCATTTCGCTCACTTTCCTGGCATCACTCTTGGGGTAAACCGGGAACTGCGCGTGGAAGGTCATCGAACGACCGAGCAAACCGTGATTCGACCGTGAGCATTGTCGCGCATCCGGCCGGATCAGGTGCTCGACACACTACCGTGGCCGTCGCTGGTCGTCGCAGCTACTGCTCGAGTAACCTGCTGAGCGGATACGCAGTGCTGGTGAGGTCCGAGCGATCCGCGAGCAACCGCGAGAAGGGATGACTGTGACGGGCGGGCGGATGGTCGGGCTGTTCGCCGGTATCGGCGGGCTGGAGCTCGGCCTTGGCGACCACGGCTGGCACACCGAGCTGCTGTGCGAGATCGATCCCGGTGCGCAGGCGGTGCTCGCCGCGCGCTTTCCCGGAGTTCCGTTGCAGGCCGACATCACTCGGCTGCGTGCCCTACCCGCCGGTACCGAGCTGGTCGCCGCCGGATTTCCCTGCCAGGACCTGTCGCAGGCCGGACGCACCGCGGGCATCACCGGTAAGCGCTCAGGTCTTGTGGACGAGGTGTTCCGGCTGGTGCGCCGTCAGCGTGGGCCACGCTGGCTGCTGATCGAGAATGTGCCGTTCATGCTGCAGCTGGGCCGCGGGGCGGCCATGCGACACATCACGAACGCGCTGGAGGAGCTCGGCTACACCTGGGCATACCGGGTGGTGGATGCGCGCGCGTTCGGGCTGCCACAGCGCCGTCAGCGGGTGCTGATGCTGGCCTCGCGCACCGAGGATCCGCGCCGGGTGCTGTTCGCCGACGATGCCGGACAGCTCGATCTCGGTGACCCGGAACAGGATCCGTGCGGCTTCTACTGGACCGAGGGTGTGCGGGGGCTCGGCTGGGCGGTGAATGCGATCCCGACGCTCAAAGGCGGTTCGGCGCTGGGCATCGCGAGTCCGCCCGCGGTTCGGTTGCCATCGGGCGAGATCGTGACGCCGGGCATCATCGACGGTGAGCGGCTGCAGGGCTTCGACGCCGACTGGACCGAACCGGCGACCACGGTGCCCGGAATTCGGCACGGGCACCGGTGGAAGCTGATCGGGAATGCGGTGAGTGTGCGGATGGCCTCCTGGGTCGGCGCCCGGCTGGCCGAACCGCTGGACCCGATTCCGGGTGATGAGCCGTTGCCGGCGGGACGGCCGTGGCCGGTTGCCGCGTGGGGTCGCGCGGGCAGCGCCTATCGGGTGCCGGTTTCGACTTGGCCGGTGCACGAGCCATACGAGGACTTGCACCATTTCCTCACCGATTCGCGGCTGCTCTCGGCGCGGGCGACTGCCGGGTTCCTACGCCGCACCGGAATGGGCAATCTACGGTTCCCGCCCGGATTTCTGGCCGATGTGGAGAGTCATCTCGACCGGATGGGCGGCTGGGCGGCATGAGGTTACCGACGTCATGAACCCGGCTCGGCGTCCGCTCACCGATGCCGCGACCAGTGCGCGGATGGCCCGCCAGCGGCGCAGCGGTACCCGGCCCGAACTCGCGCTGCGCCGGGAATTACATCGGCGCGGATTGCGCTATTTCGTCGATCGTGCGCCCGTACGCGGGCAGCGTCGGCGGGCGGATCTGGTGTTTCCCCGGCTGCGCGTTGCGGTGTATGTGGACGGATGTTTCTGGCATCGGTGCCCGCAGCACGCGACCGATCCGAAGAACAACGCACAGTGGTGGGCAGACAAATTGACTGGAAATGTGGCCCGTGACCGGGCCACCGATGCGGCAATGGCGGCCGCGGGCTGGCTGGTGATCCGAGTGTGGGAACACGAGGACGCCACTGTGGCGGCCGACCGGATCCAGGCCGTATTGGCCGCGCGGCGCTAGCTGACCCTTTCGAGCGACCTGCAAGCAGTCGCTAGCCGACCTTTTCGAGCGACCTGCAAGCAGTCGCTAGCCGACCCTTTCGAGCGACCTGCAAGCAGTCGCTAGCGGCGCTCTCGCACCCGAACCAGCGTGCGAGGCGCGTGTGCGGCCAGATAGCCCGACACCGCCATTACCGTCAGCACCAGCATTCCGGCGATGGCCGTTGTGATTCCGATCATGGGGACCTCCTCAGTTCTACCAACCATCGCCGACGGACCTGACAGAAGCCTGTGTTCGAGTTGGTAATGAGGTGTGTGGAAGACCTGTCGGTGCGGACACCCGCACCTACTGTTGAACACCGGACCAACCAGGAGGCGGAGAATGATCCAGTGACTGATAGCCGGACGCTCGCCGAACGCCACGTCCGGGTGGCCTGCGGGCTCATCGCGGTCGCGATCGCGATCGCCGGACTCTGCTATTCGTCGTGGTTGCTGGAGTTCGTACTGAAGATCGACGTCGATCCGGTCAACTCGTTCCTCAGTGAGCTCGATGCCGAGGGCAAACCACATCGCGAGTTGTTCGCGACCGCCGACAAGATCGTCGGAGTATTGCTGATGCCCGCCGCGATCGCCGGGCTGCTGTTATTTCCGCGTCGCAGATTCACCACCATCGGCTGGATCGCGCTGTTCTGCTTCGGCGCCGCGACCATCGGCGATGTGCTGCTCCCACTGCATGATTGCACCCCGCAGGACAAAGCCGAATGCGGCGGCGGTGGCAGCGAACTGTTCCCGCAATTGCATCAGCCGCACGCGCTGACCAGCACCATCGCGGTCACCGCTATCGCCGTCGCGACCTTCGCGTTCAGCGTGGCCGCCTTCCGGTATCACCGCTGGCGGATTCTGCGCGAGGCCGGTGTGGTGGTGCTGGTGATCGGGTCGGCGGCGACCGTGTGGATGTTGGTCGCCGACAACCTGACCGGCAATTACGCGCTCGGCATCGCCCAGCGGATCCAGGTCGGATCGATGTCGCTGTGGCTGATCACATTGGCGGCCGCGGTGATTCTGGAAGGCCGCGAATGGGTCGAGAGCGATTCGGGTTAGTCGACTTCGATCTCGACCGTGTGGGTGTCGAGTTTCGCGGGCAGTTCGGTGGTGTCGATCTCGAGGATTTCGCCGGTGTCCGGCAGACCGTTGGGCAGCGTCTTGGGCTTCAGGCCGAAGGGTGGCTGGTCGCCCTTGCCGGCGGCGAGGCCGAAATCGCTGTCATTGGCGATGTAGAGGGTTTTGCCGCCGTCGAGCGTGGCGACGCCCTCGATCTTATCGTGACCGAAAAACTTGCCGTCGGCGTTCAAGCTGGTGACCAGGGCGGCGAAATCCAGGTTCGCGGTCTTGGCGGCCGGGGTGATGCCCACCTTCTTCAGTGCCGCGGTTGCGTCATTCGTCGAAACGGGGCCGACCAGGGTTTCCAGCGGCTTGCCCTCGACCTGGAGGCCGCCTCGTTCCGGATCGTATTGTGCGCCGGGGACCTTCGAATCCGGACCGACGTCGGTGGCAGCGGAGATATCGATTGTCCACAGTTTCTTGTCGGCCTTCGGGGGCAACTCGCCGTCGCGTTCGTCGACCAGGAAGGTGGTGGCGCTCAGCGCGGTGATCTCGGAGTCTGCGACTTTGGTGCGCTTGGGATCCTGCAGCGGGAGTATGAATTCCTTGACCGCCTTGGTCTTCAGGTCGACGGCGACGATGCGGGTCATCGGCACGTCCTTGGCCGAACCGTCGAGACCGGGGGTTTTCAGGGCGCTCTGTACGACGCCGACGAGGGTGCCACCGTCGGGTGTGATGGTCAGGCCCTCCATACCCTGGTTCGGGGTGCGCAGCGAAAGTTCTTTGGGCAGAACTGATCCCGGCGCGAATCGCTCGATTTCGGAACCCTTGGCGTCGAAATGCACCAGGAATGGGCCGTATTCGTCGCTGATCCAGAAGGTGCCGTCCGGCAGGGCGACCAGTCCCTCGGGGTCGAGGCCATGGTCGGTGGGCGGCAGGATATTTCCGGCGAGGTCCCTGATGGTTTCGCCGGTGCTCGCGGCGATGTCGACCTGGCCGTTGAACGGGGTGCCGCTGGCGGTGTGCAGATCGATCGTCGATTGCAGGACCGCGCGATTGCCGATCAGCTTGAATCGACCGATCCTGGGTACGAAACCCGGTGTCGGGGTCAGCTTCTCGTTCTTGCCGGGACCGTCCACGTTGGGGCCGCGGTCGGTGAGTCCGTAGAACTCGCCCGGTGTGCCCGGTACCGGCGTCCATGCGGAGCCGTAACCGCTGGCCTGCACGGTAGTGCCACCGAATTCGCCGAGCGATGGAATGTCGGTGGTGTAAAGGCGAACCGCGTCGGTGGTGGTGACCTTCAGCTCGTCGGTGCCGCTATAACCCGGCTTCGGCTGGTAGACCAGCGCGCCGTCGAGGCGGCGGGTCAGTGTGCCGTGTTCCGGATCGGCGATCGTCACGGCGGCGGTGCCACCGGTGGCGGCCAGCAGGTCGTCCAGGGAGATCACCAGCGGCTGGTCCTTGGCCACGGTGAAGTCGGCCTTGGTGTCCGAGGACGAGCAGCCTGCGGCCAGCACGCCCACACAGAGGACGGCGACCGCGGTGATACGAGGGTGCGCTTTCACGATGTCTGCCTACCGCACATCTCCGACAAAAGCCCTACGTCCAAATGACCAGTTGATGTCATGCTTTCGCCATGGGTGATCGGATGAATATCGCGTCGGGATCGGAGTTCGAGGATATCGTCGGCTACTCGCGGGCGGTTCGGGTCGGCAATACGGTCGCCGTCAGCGGCACCACGGCCTCGCTGCCCGGCGGGAACGCCGTCGGCGGTGACGATATCGGTGAGCAGGCCCGAGAAGCATTGCGCCGCATCGGCACTGCGCTCACCGAGGCGGGTGCGAGCTTTGCCGATGTTGTTCGGACGCGGATCTTCGTCACCGATATCGCGCGCTGGCCCGAGGTCGCGAAGGCGCACGCCGAGGTATTCGGCGATATCCGCCCGGCCGCGTCGATGTACGAGATCAAGGCGCTGATCACCCCCGCACTGCTGGTGGAGATCGAGGCCGACGCAATTTGTGCGACGGTTCCGGGCTCGGATCGCTAATGTCGATCGGGTGACCAGCGACGCGCCGGAGACCACCGTTCAGCTCGAAACTGTCGCCGCGGCGACGAAACGTCTGCTCGACACCATCCGTGGGCTGGACGATGACGTGACAGTGCCGTCGCTGCTGCCCGGGTGGACGCGGGGACATCTGCTCGCACACCTTGCGCGCAACGCCGACAGCCTGGTCAATTTGTTGCTCTGGGCGCGGACCGGGATCGAAACACCGCAGTACGCGAGCATGTTCATCCGGGATGCCGATATCGAGGCGGGTGCGCCGCGGCCGCTTGCCGAGCAGTTGGCCGATAACGAAGCGGCGGCTGATCGCTGGCTGGCGCTCGCCGAGGCAATTCCCGAGGATGCGTGGACCGCGACCGTTCGGACCAGGCAGGGGCGGCCTATTCCGGCGACCGAGGTCATTTGGATGCGGCTACAAGAGGTGGAGATCCACCATGTCGATTTGGCGGCTGGCTACCAACCTGGTGACTGGCCAGCTGATTTCGTTGCTCGGTTACTTCCGCGCGCCGTTGCGGATCTGACGAAAGGGATTGCTGCTGAGGCTGATCCTGCGGCTGCTTTCGAGGTCCGAACCACTGATACGGGCTTCACGGCGACTGTTGGGGGTGGGTCTGCTGACCACGCCGTCAGCGGGCCCGCTTCCGCCGTGCTCGCGTGGCTGCTCGGCCGTTCCGAAGGTGCGGAGCTGAGCGGCGCGCTGCCTACTCTTCCCTCGTGGAAATAGCATCGCGAGGTGCGCAGCTCCGCACTGCAGTCTTCTCGCGTGCTGCGACGGGACCGGCAGTGCACGCGGTTCGGTGAAGCTGTCGCCCAAGCAGATGTCGCTGTTGCACGGAGCCTGTAGAGAAGCCCCCGGCTACGATGCGCCTCCACGCCTGATCTTCGCCTGTTGCAGGCCTGGTTTCTGGTTGGGCGCATGCCCTCGACCGGATCGGTTCGACACGGCGTGTGCGATGAAGACCAGCAACCAAACGAGGATCAAGGCGGCTACCAGTCCGAGGGTGTAGTTGCGGTCGAGGACCGTCGGGTTACTCGGCATGGCGTTGCGACGATCCAGGACCGGGAGGGCGATCAGCACCAGGGCGACCGAGCAGATCGCACCGCAGGCGGTGACGGCCCACCACGTGCGCGGTAGGAGATGGCGTGCCGTAAGTCCGATTGCGGCGCAGATCGGGGCGAATACCGCATCGTGGAGCAGGATTCCGCCCGCGAACCAGATCACGGCAGAAGTGAGATCTGTTGGGGGCAGGTGGAATAACGCGCTGATGCCAAACCAGCCGAGCCAGATGCCGACGAGCAGCAGCACAATGCGGGCCGCGATCATGGCAGCACCTCGATTTCGGACAGCCATTTCGTTTGCAGGACGCCGGGCCGGTTGGCGGCGATTAGACGGCAGGGGTAGCCATGGTCGAGATCGAGGGTTTCACCATTGATGGTCAGGGCGACCAGCGTGCTGTCGTCGACCGCATGACGTTGCGGGAGAATCGAACTGCCGTAGATGCCGGTCTGCTCCAGCGAGCGGAATCGGATATCGCCACCGGAATAGCCCCCGGCCGCCGTGAGCAGATCCAACAGGCGCACGCCGGACCAGTCTGCTCCGGCACTCCATCCTTCGACGCACGCAATCGGCAGACTGGCCCGAGTTTGCGGCAGGGAAAGCAGTTCGTTTCTGGTGAACTGGCGCTTCCGATCACCTATCGTCACCGTCAACCGGTATCCGGGGTCGCTCGCCCGCTCACCGATCCCCGCGGCCGCAGCGGATCGATTGACCGGAACCCCCTGCGGCCCACGCCCACTGCGCGGTGCGAGCACGGCGGCCCAGCGCAGGAATGGGATCGTCTGCCCGGCAACGGCCAAACCCGCTGCGACAGCGGCAATGCCCGTGCCGGTCAACACCGCGCGCCGTGAAATATGCGGCCGGGAATCGGTTTCGTCGGCCCTACCGCTCCCGACCTTCGTCTCGGACACCGCAACCGCTCCGGTCCGCAGCCCAGTGCGCGGTCTGGTGGGAGACCCGACCTCGGATTCCGTCAGCGGACGTTGCAGCGCGTCACGAATGACAGGCAGTTTGACGGCCAAATGCACCGCTAGCGCACCGGCGGCAAGATAGGCCATAGCGTAGTGCGCGGTGGGGAAGAAGAACTTCCACGGGTAGTACTGGGCGATATTGAGGAGGCCGGTCGACAGTTGGAAGATGACAGCGCCGACCAGGATCGCGATGGAACCACGTTCGAGGATCCGCAACGGTGAACCGATGATCGGACGCTGAAACAGTCTGGGGTACACCGCCCAGAGCTTCACCAGCAGCAGCGGGATCGCTACGACACCCGAGATCACATGGGTGCCTTGGGTGACCCGATACATCCACGCGGGATGGGCAGGCCACCAGAACCAGCTCGGCGGATGCTGAATCCAGTGACTCAGCAAACCGGTGATGAAACAGAGCAGTATCGCGCTGCCCAGAGCCATCCCTATTCGACTCGCGACCTCGGGTCCACGCGCGGTCGTCATGACGCCCACCTACTACTTCCCGATCTCAACCAGGCAATATGCCGACCGGACACCTCCATTGCCGCCACCATGCGGAACCCGGCCGCCGCAGCCAATTCTTCGGCCCGATCTATCCCCACGCGCGCCCACGGAAACCATTCCCCCACTCGGTTTCTCGTCTCCAGCCGAATCGGATTCGTCACTACACCGACACCGGGACGAGCGAATTCGACCACCGCGATGCCATCGCGGGCAAGGAGCTCGCCCGCTCGGGTCAGCAGGCGGACCGGGTCACCACCGATCCCGATATTGCCGTCCGCGAGAATCGCGTAAGACCAACGGCCAGAGCCGGGCAATGGCCCGAACAGGTCCCGCTGCAATGCGGGCGCACCGCGAAATCTGGTGGTAGCCACGGCCATCGGCGAGATATCGACCCCCAGTGCGATGATCCCGCGGCGCAGCAATGCTGCCACCAACCGCCCCGGACCACACCCAAGATCCAGCGTCGGTCCATCACAGCAGCAGGTCAGCGCTACATCGGCCGGACGGTCGGCATCGTCGAAGCCCAGCCAGCGCCGGGTGCGCAGCGGATGACGCCGTCCGTCCGCATCGCGCACCCAGCAGTCCTCACCCGCCAGCGCGAGATCGAAGATATCGCTCATCGGTGTGCCAGCAGGGCGTGGTGCAGCTGCTGAATCAGGCGCGCGAACCGCCCGTCGGATTCGCGTGCCACCTGGAGTGCGTCGGCGAAGGTGTCGACATCGTTGTAGCGCGGCAGCGAGCGCACGCGAAGCTCGCAGTGCCGCACGGCATCTCGGGTGAGCTCGCCGGTTCGATCAGTCGACATGGGAACGTCGACGAGTGTGCGCGCGGCCTGTGGTGTCGGCAGCCCGAGCGCCCACCAGCCGCCATCGTCAGCGGGGCCGAGCAGTGCGTCGCCGCGCAATACCAGCTCGCGGGCGGCCCAGCTCAGCACCTCCGGACCGATCTGCGGTGTGTCCATGCCGATCTGCAAAACCGGCAGCCCGTACCGCGCGGCATCGGCGTGTGCATTGGCCAGGCGCTCACCAAAAGATGCGCCGCGCTGCGGGATCACCTCGAAACCAGTTAGTGCCCTTGCTACTTCATCCGCACACTCGGCATCCGCGAGTTCACCGGTGAACGCGACGATGTGGTGTGCGACCGGACTCCGCGACATCGATTCCAAGGTATCCAGCAGCGATGCCGCAGCGACTCGGGCGGCGTCACGGGGCGAAAGCGGCGGTGTCAGACGAGTTTTGGCGAGCCCAGCAATCGGAGCCTTGGCAAGCACGAGCAGTGTCGCGGCGACGGGCGAGGGTCGAAAGTAGTTCATCGCAGCACCGCCAGGAAGTCGCGGGTCGCGCGCAGGGTGCCGAGCCACGATCCCGATACCTTCGAAACACCGCCCGCCCGTGGCCGATAAGCGATATCACGCTCGACCACGCGCCACCCCGCGCCTGCCGCGCCGATCAACAATTGCAGCGGATAGCCGGAGCGCGTGTGCAGCGGTCCGAGGGAAAGCAAAGCGGTGCGGCGGGCCACGCGCATGGCACCGATATCGTGCACGGGCAGTCCGTATCGGCGACGCAACCGCCCGGCGATAACCAGATTGCCGAGCCGCGCATGCCACGGCCATACCCCCCGACGCACCGGCTTACGCCGTCCGACCGCCAAATCGGCACCCGCACGCACCAATTCGACCAGCGGCGGCAACTCGCTCGGGTCCATCGATCCGTCACCATCGAGAAAGGCGACCAAATCCGTTCTGGTCGAGGCAATCCCGGCTTGCACGGCAGCCCCGTACCCGGGCCGCACCTCGGATACGACAGCGGCGCCGCATCGGCGGGCCACTTCGGCCGTCGCGTCGGTCGAGCCATTGTCCACGACCAGCACATGGAACCCTGCCGGGATGGCCGCGAGCACATCTGGCAACGCCTCAGCTTCGTCTCGGCACGGGATGACAACGGTCACGCCGTCCGGGTTGTGGAGGGTCTCGGTCACCTTTCCGACGCTATGTCAGCCCGGCCGAATCGAGGCCGAAAAACTGGTGACGAAACAGTGACATCC
This sequence comes from Nocardia sp. NPDC050412, assembly GCF_044458825.1. Taxonomy (NCBI): domain Bacteria; kingdom Bacillati; phylum Actinomycetota; class Actinomycetes; order Mycobacteriales; family Nocardiaceae; genus Nocardia; species Nocardia sp. NPDC050412. The sequence goes on along the minus strand of NZ_JBITIJ010000025.1, from coordinate 48,943 downwards.
ATGTTCAGAACCGCTCGAGCACAGGTTTTCCGCGTGATGCGGCCTTATCGTGAGGTTCGTGCATGACGTGACGGAGGCCCCGACATCCCCACGCGGCCGGATACGTGGCGAGTATCTGGGAGCAGGTATTGCCGCAGTGCTCACTCTGGCAGCATTCCTGGTCCCGCGAATTGCCAGCGAACAGTGGCGGAGCAAACTTTACGCGGGATCAGCCCCCATCTTCGGCAACTGGTTGCCGCACGTCGGCTGGGGTTCGGTACCGGCCATCGCGATCGCGATACTGGTTATCCGATTCGGTCCAGCAATGGCGCAGTGGCTGCCTTGGCGGCGACTGCTCACGGTGTCTTGGGTGGCTGCTATGGCATGGGCTTTCGCCTTGGCCATGATCGACGGCTGGCAGCGCGGATTCGCCGCAAGACTCACCGACGGCCACGAATATCTGTACGAGGTCCCCGCCGTCCGCGATATTCCGGCCATGCTGCGCGGGTTCTCCGACCGCATTCTGGATTTCCAACCGGATTCCTGGACGACCCACGTCTCCGGGCATCCACCCGGCGCGCTGCTGTTCTTCGTCCTACTCGATCGCATCGGCCTGCGCGGCGGCGCATGGGCGGGACTGGCTTGTCTACTAATCGGATCCAGTGCGATCGTCGCGGTCGCGGTCACCCTGCGCGCGCTCGGTGCCGAGGATCGAGCACGACAGGCATTGCCGTTCTTGACGATAGCGCCCGCTGCGGTGTGGATCGCGGTTTCGGCGGACGCCATGTTCGCGGGTGTCACAGCATGGGCGGTGGCACTGCTGGCTATCGCGGTCCGACGGCCGTTGGTCGCCGTTGGCTCTGGTGTGCTGTTCGGGCTCGGCAGCTATCTCAGCTACGGCCTCGTGATCATGGTCGTTCCCGCCCTCGCGGTCCTGATCGCGGGCCGAACCCTCCGGCCGCTGCTGCCTGCCGCGCTCGGCGCGCTGATCGTCGTGTCAGCCTTCACGTTGGCCGGCTTCTGGTGGCTGGATGGCTATCACCTGGTGGTCGAGCGGTACTACCAGGGCATCGCCGCCGAGCGTCCGTACGCGTACTGGGTCTGGGCGAATCTCGCCGCCACCGTCTGCGCGGTCGGCCTGGCCACCGCCGCCGGTCTACCGAGCGCGCTGCGCAGACCATTCGATGCGACCGCGCTCTTGGTGGCGGCGGCATTGTGCGCGATATTGGTGGCAGACCTCAGTGGCCTGAGCAAGGCGGAGACCGAGCGCATCTGGCTGCCGTTCGACCTCTGGCTACTCGCCGCGACCGCGTTTCTGCCACGGTCCAGCACCCGCGTCTGGCTATTTCTGCAAGCGCTGGGCACCCTCGTACTCGCCCACACGATCCTGACGAATTGGTAATCCATGTGCATTCTGATCGCCGACGATGACCCGCTGGTTCGTGATGTGGTGCGACGCTACCTCGAACGCGACGGGCTCACCGTCGTGGAAACCTCGGATGGCATCTCGACCCTGGCACAACTCACCGAACCCACCGGCGACCCCATCGAGCTGGCCGTCCTGGACGTGATGATGCCCGCCCCCGACGGCATCGAAATCTGCCGCGCGGTGCGTTCCGGCCCACGCCCGGACACCCCGATCATCCTGCTCACCGCGCTCGGCGACGAGGACGATCGTGTGCTCGGGCTGGAAGCGGGCGCCGACGATTACGTCACCAAGCCGTTCAGCGCCCGCGAGCTCGCGCTGCGGGTCGCCTCGGTGCTGCGGCGTTCGCAGGCGCCGAGGCAGCCGAGTACGGAGGTCCTGCGCGACGGTGCGGTCGAGGTGCGACCGGGTTCGCAGTCGGTGCTGGTGGACGGCAGGCCGGTCGACCTGACCGCGCGCGAATACGATCTGCTCGTCTTCCTGCTGCGTCATCCGCACCAGGTGTTCAGCAGGGAGGAACTGCTGGCCAAGGTGTGGGGCTGGGATTTCGGTGACCTGTCCACCGTCACCGTGCATATCAAGCGTCTGCGGGCGAAACTCGGTGCCCGGCACCGAATCGAGACAGTCTGGGGCCGCGGCTATATCTGGGGCCGGAATGGAGAATCCAGTGCCTGAGAACACCCTCCAGTTGATCGGCTACGCGCTGGCGTGTTCGCTTCCGATCGTCGCCATCGGCGCGACGATCCTGCGCACCACCAGCAATCGCTCCATGACCGCGAGCATGGCGGTGCTGGTGCTGATCCCGACGCTGTCCACGCTGGCAGGCATTATCGGGGTCAGCGGATTGATGTTCACCGATGAACTCGAGCGCACGGCGGTCGTGCTCGCGGTCGTCGCGGCGGTCACCGTGCCCGCCGCCCTGCTACTCGGCCGAGAGCAGGCCCGAAAGACGGTCTGGGAGAAGCAGATCCGCGAACAGGAGCGGATGGCGGAACACTCACGCCGCGAACTCGTCGCTTGGGTGAGCCACGACCTGCGGACCCCGCTGGCCGGTATCCGCGCGATGGCCGAGGGCCTGTCCGACGGCGTAGTCACCGGCACCGACGACGTGGCACGTTACGCGGAACAGATTGTGCGCGAAACGGATCGGCTGTCGGTCATGGTCGATGACCTGTTCGAAATGTCGAAGATCAATGCGGGTGCGTTGCGTTTGGAGCTGGAGCCGGTCGATCTGCGCGAGTTGATCGATGAGGTACTGGCCGCCAACCGACCGAATGCCGAACGTGCCGAAGTCCTCCTGCATGCCGAACAACCCGACTCCGAAATCGTTGTCGCGGCGAGTGATCGCGCCCTCGGCCGTGTGCTGACCAACCTCGTCTCCAACGCGATCGCCCACACCCCACCCGGTGGCCAGGTCGCGATATCCGCAGGTACCTCCAACGGTCAGGCTTGGGCACGCGTCGACGACACCGGCCCCGGCATCTCCGAGGCCGATCTGCCACGAATATTCGAAGTCGCCTACCGCGGTACCGCCGCTCGCTCCCCTGTCGCCTCCGACGGTGTGTCCTCCGGGAGCGGTATGGGGCTCGCGATCGCTGCGGGTCTGGTCGAAGCCCACCACGGTGATATCAGCGCCGAGAACCGAGAGCAGGGCTGCCGCTTCGAAGTTCGACTACCGCTCAGCGGAAACTGAATTACGCCACCGGCGCGCCCGCCCCCGCAACCGCGCGCAGCGGTGCGAACGCGAACTCGGCAAGGCCGTCGAGTGGATCCACCTGCGCGGTGAATCCCAGAATGCGTTGTGCCTGTTCGGGGCTCGCGACGATATGCCGCACATCGCCGGGGCGATAGCGTCCGGTGATCACCGGTTCAGGGCCACCGCGCGTCGCGGCCAAGGCGCTGGCGACCGCGCCGATGGTGATCGGACGTCCCGAGGCGATATTGAGCGGAACGAACCCGGTATGCGCATATTCGACCGCCGCGAGATTCGCCGCCGCGATATCGCTGACGTGTACGAAATCCCTCGCCTGCCTGCCATCTTCGAAAACCTGCGGCGGCTCGCCCGCTTCCAGCGCGGATCGGAAGATCGCGGCGACTCCGGAATACGGTGTATCCCTTGGCATATCGGGGCCATAAACATTGTGATAACGCAACGCGGTGACCCCGGATTCGGTTACCGCCGCCCACGCGGACGCGTAGTGCTCCTGCGCCACTTTCGCCGCCGCATAGAGGCTCCGCGGCCGCAACGGCGCATGCTCCGGCACCGGCACCCAATTCAAAGCCTCATCCGAATCCGGATCCCGATGTTCGAACATCCCGTTCTCGAGATCCCCGCGTCGGCGCACCCCGACCTCGACGGCCCGAGCCCCGCGATACCGCCCCTCCCCATAAACCACCATCGACGAAGCCAACACCAGCCGCCGACACCCAGCCCGATCCATCGCCGCCAATAAAACCGCGGTCCCCAGGTCGTTATGGCTCGCGTAAGCGGGCGCATCCTGCGCACTCACCCCTGCACCCACGACCGCCGCCTGATGACAAACCACATCAATCCCCCGCAACACCGAATCCAGCGCAGCCGCATCCCGCACATCGACCAACCGCACGTCCTCCGGAACAACCGCGCCAACCCCGTGCGCCGCAGGCAACATCAAATCAGCCGCCACCACCTCATGCCCCGCCCGCACCAGCTCCCGATGCACCCGGGCCCCGATAAACCCCGCAGCCCCCGTCAGTAGCACACGCATGTCACCACCACCCCAGATCGCAGTGCCCGACCCGCCCGCTACCCACTCCGTCGTTTAGTGAGGTCATGCCGCTGATTCTGCTGCCAACACCTCGATATTCGCCGCAACCCGCCCACGCCGTCAGACTTTCGTCACGATCCCGGACTGCGCTGCGGGTCCATTCAGCGCGCCGCCCACACACGCACCAGCAGCGAGTCAGTTGCCCCCGCGACTCGATAACACCCTCGACTGACGGTGGCCAGCCGCGTGGGATCGGGCGCTACGGCACAGCGTTCGGCATTCGGCCGACCAAGCGTTAACGGGCGAGGCGGTGCGTGCGCTGATCACCGCAGCGTCGGCCTGAGCCGAAGTGCCGAAGCTATTTCAGGGCCGCAGGCCCAACCCGGCACATCTCCCGAGTGACGGTCAAGCATGCTCGAAACCGCTTGGTTCTCGAGCGCCGCGGGAAAGGTAGCGCACCGGGGGTGGGGTTCGGTAGCCGAAGGCCTTGATGAAGCGGGCGCCGACTCGGGCTTGGCCGGCTTCGAGCGCTTCGGCCCCCACGGTATTCATAACTCGGTTGATGACGTTGAAAAGGGTTGCTACCCAGACGGCTTCGTCGAAAGCTTCGGCGGTGACTCCGGCCTCGCGGACTTTATCGGCGTCGCCGGGGGTGAGGCCGTCGGGGTCGCGGACCATCTTTCCGACGAATTCGAGCATGGCGTGGGCTTCGGGGCGCAGGGGTGAGTTGTCGCCGTCTGCCAGTGCTTCATCGACCAGGTTTTCGGCGATGTAAGCGCCCGCGATACCGCGGTGGGCGGACTGGCAGAAGGGGCATTCATTGGACTGCGAGACCCTGGTCGCGAAGATTTCGCGTTCGGCGACGGTCCAGCAGGACGGTCCGCGCATGGCGTCCTGGATGAGGTCGGATAGCGGGGTGCCGAAGTAGCGGTGGCGATAGCAGATGACCTTCATGACCGCGGGAACCTCGGTACGGCCCAACCGCTGCATGGTCGCGAACATGATTCGGGCCGGGAGTTCTTGGCCGGATTCGACTGCGTCGAGCCACATTTCTACCGACCCTCCCACGAACGGCGGGCGGCACGCAGCAGTCGATCGGCGGCACCATAGGCCGCGACCACGGCCGCCTCGAAGATCTCGTCGTCGCTGCGACCCGCCTCGGCCAGCATCGTGATGTTCTTTTCGGTGAGCCGATACGAGCGTTCGGCAACCAGCTCGACGAAGTCGACGAGATCATCGGGGACCCCGGCCGCCCCATCTTCCCCCGAAGCCCGCGCCCGAATCGACCGCCGCACCTCGACCGGCAGCCGCCCTGGCGCACCTTCCAGATGCGCGCCGAATTCTTCCCATTGCGAGCCCATGGAACGCCGTGCCATGGCCTCATTCTTGTCCATCAACCTCACCACCGCTGCCGAACGAAGATCAGATCTCGCCTTCCCCGCCGAAGTCCCGCCGCACGAAATTCGGGCGCAGCTCCGGCTCGGGTTCGTCGTAGTAGCGGTGGAAGGTCGGGGTCACACCCGATGAAATCGGCGGATTGATCCAGCTCCAATCGGTCGGACATTTGCGACCCGCGGCCTGCTCGCGACTGACATGGTCGCAGAACTGCTTGGCGACCGTGTGATGGTCGACGATATACACTCCGGCCTTCCGAAAGCTGTGCAGCACAGCGCGATTCAATTCGACCAGCGCCTGATCGCGCCACAGTGAACGCTCGTGTCGGGTATCCAGGCACATCATTTCGGCGATGAGCGGCAGCATGTTGTAGCGGGTCGTGTCACTGAGATTGCGTGCGCCGATTTCGGCTCCCATGTACCAGCCGTTGAACGGTGCGAACGGATAGGTGATACCGCCGACTTCCAGGTTCATATTCGAAACAGCTGGCAGCGCATGCCACTTCAGGTCGAGTCCGGCGAACCAGTCGAATTCGGGGTGCTCGAGTTCGACCTCGCGGGCCAGTTCGGGCGGGACGTCGAACCAGCGGATCGGCTCGTCCGGTGTGCTGATGAGCACCGGCAGGATGTCGAAGGGCGTGCCCGCGCCGCGCCAGCCGAGCTTCATGGCGAATTCGGTGATCGCGATATTGGCCGGATCGCCGGTTACCGTGCCGTCGCCGTTGCGATAGCCGGCGTAGCGGATGAGTTGTGGGCTGACGATGCGGAATTCGCGGCCGTCGGCCTAGCGCGGTGGTCCGACGGTGATCATCGATTGGATGGCGCCGCCGTTGGTCGCCATATGCAGGTGCTGCCAGCACACCTCGGCCAAGTCGCGGGCCGAACGCACTCGCCGTGCGTCGAGCAATTTCAGTGATCGCCAGTGTTTTCGCCCGACGCAGCGGGCGTGGTTGCGCCATGCGAGCTTGGCGCCGATGAGGATTTCCTCGGCGGTCTGCACGTAGCTGCCGGTTTGTTGGAGTTGCTCCAATGCGGCGCGGCGGCGCTGCGCGGATAGATGCGCGAGTTCGGGCAGTCGGAAGAACTCATCGCACTCCCGCATCCGCCTTTTCAGATCGAGTCCGAAAGGTTTTGTGTCAGCGGTGCTTTCGAGCGGCATGACAGGTAACGCTTGATTCACGGTGTTCTCCGGTCGGGCACGAGGTACTGCGGCTAAACAGACAGGCATTGATCGAGCAGAGAATTTCGCGCACAGGGCGCAGCTGACACCGGGCTACGCCGGAGGTCCGCGCGGTAGCCTCCGCGTTGCGGAGAACCCGCATGCGACAGACGGTTCAGGAAGCGGGGTCGCGCAGGCTGTCGGTTTGCCGAGCACGCGCACAGCAGCATGACCTGAGTGCTGCCGTTTGCTGTGCACGATCATGCTCGTCCCAATCGACGCCTGAAAACGCCCGCACAGCAGCCTAAGACCGGTGTGCTGGCCGTGTGCCTGAATTCGCCGTAATGCCTGTTCGGAATCCGCCAGGCACCAGTGCCTCCTCCTGGCGCGCCCACTTTCGCATTTCTGGCAGGATGGGCGGCATGCTGTCTCGGCGCGAGGTGCGGCGTTGGGTATCCAGCGCCATAGTTAGCGTCGCACTGATTGCCGGTGCGGCGATGTTCGGCCCACCCCAGGTGCTAGCAGCGCCGGGCGATCAGCCCCGCCCGAATACCGGTTCGGCGGATGGTCCCTCCCCCGCGGAGCCCATCGTCCCCGGCGTGACGCACGCTTCGATCGATCGGATCGTGCCCGTCAACGACCGGTGGCTGCGGGTGTGGGTGAACTCACCCGCGATGAGTCGCGCCGTCGAGGTGCAGGTGTTGCTGCCACGTGAGCAGAACCATCCGCGCCCGACCGTCTACATGCTCGACGGGCGCAGCGCCGAGGCGGAGAGCAACAACTGGACCGAGCTCGGACACGCGGACAAATTCTTCGAAGACAAAGACGTGAACGTGGTGCTGACGGTCGGCGGACCAGCCAGCTTCTACACCGACTGGCAGCGCCCGGACCCGGTGCTCGGCACCAATATGTGGGAAACCTTCCTGACGAAGGAACTGCCGCCGCTTATCGACGCGAAATTCAACGGCAACGGGCGCAATGCCGTCATGGGCGTCTCCATGGGCGCCGAGGCCGCGATGATGCTGGCCTTCCGGCAGCCGAAGCTGTACACGGCGATAGCGGCGCACAGCGGGTGTTTCTCCATGGGAACCGATCTCGGGCAGGCACAGGCTCGCGCGGTGATCGCGACCTATCGTGGCGGGCCGGACAATATGTTCGGCGATCAGCACGATCCCGCCTGGCTGGACCATGATGTACTGCTGCACGCGGAAGCGTTGCGCGGCAAGGCGATCTATCTGTCGGTCGGCAGCGGACTGCCCGGTAAATATGACACCCCGAACAACCCGGATGTGGTCAGCACCATCGGATTCGGCGGTCCGCTGGAGGCCGCGACAAATGCCTGCACCCGCAGGCTGGCCGATCGGCTCACCGCGCTCGCGATTCCGGTGACCGCGAACTTCCGGGCGACCGGGACGCATTCGTGGCCGTACTGGGCCGATGAGTTGGGTTTGTCGTGGCCGACGATATCGCGGGCGTTGGGTCTTTAGCCGATTCCGAAGCGCGCCAACACATCCGGATCGGTCGCGAACCGCAGGAACTGCTCGTTCTCGTGCGGCTCACCGGCGGTCACCCGTACGCCATCGGTGCCGTACGGCCGCAACAGCACCCCTGCCTCCGCGCTCACCTCGCCGTATTCAGCGCTGCGCTCGCCCAGCGGCAGCCACAGGAAGTTCGACTCACTCGGCGGCACCTCGTAGCCCGCGGCGAGCAGTGCGTCGCGGATCCGATCGCGTTCGACGACGAGACCGTCGGTGCGGTCGAGCAGTTCGTGCCGCGCCTCCAGCGAGGCGATCGCGGCGGCCTGCACGACCCGGTTAACGCTGAACGGGATGTGTACCTTCATCAGCGCGGTGATCACCGCCGGATCGCTGACCGCATAACCCGCGCGCAGCCCCGCCAGACCGTACGCCTTGGAGAAGGTCCGCAGCACAACGACATTCGGCCGATTCCGGCCCAACTCGACACCATTCGGGCGCTGCTCCGGGGTGAGCCGCATATATTCGAAGTAGGCCTCGTCCAACACGATCAGCACGTGCCGCGGGACCGCGTCCAGGAAGCGGACCAGCTCGGCCTCGCCGACCGCGGTGCCGGTCGGGTTGTTCGGGTTGCAGACGAAGATCAGCTTGGTGCGCTCGGTGACCGCGGCGACCATCGCATCCAGATCGTGCACATGCTCCGGGGTGAGCGGCACCTGCACGGAGGTCGCATTTCCGACCTGGGTGACGATCGGATACGCCTCGAAGGAGCGCCAAGCGAACAGCACCTCGTCGGTCGGTGCGTCACAGGTGATCTGCACCAGTTCCTGACACAGCGCGACGCTGCCGCACCCGACCGCGACGTTCGCCGAGGAGACGCCGAGGAAGTCCGCGAGGGCCGCGCGCAGCTCGGTGACCTGATTATCCGGATAGCGGTTCGCCAGTTCCGCGGCCTCGGCAATGGCCTTCGCGGCGGACGGGAGCGGACCGAAGGTGGTCTCGTTGCTGGCGAGCTTGACCGCGCCGGGATGGTTGCGGCCGGGGACGTACGCCGGGATCGAATCGAGGTCCGGCCGGATGTGCGCTGTCACCGTTCAACCATATGCCGGGTACCGGAAAATCTGCGCGTCAGGGCCGCTCACGTGCAATTTCTCGCGAAGATCAGCAGATCCACCTACCCTTGTTTCATGTCGGGCATTTACGACGATATTGCGCCGCTACGTAGTCGCGACGAGATCATTTCCGGTTCGCACCCACAACAATCGACCGACGATCGGCCTCGGACCGCCAGCGCACAGGTACCCATCACGGTCGCCGAGCCGGAAGGCAATGCGCGCGGCGGCATCGTGATGCTGCACGAAGCCCGGGAGTTCACCGGGCCATTGCTGGAACTCATGAAAGCCCTGGCGACCGAGGGTTGGACGGTAGTCGCGCCCGATCTGTTCCATCGCATCGACGGCGAGCCGGCGAACGAGGTTTTCGGCGACGAGCTCTTCGACGATTTCGACGCCTGCTTCGACTGGCTCACCCGCCGCGGTGTCTTCCCGGACTGCATCGGCGTGCTCGGCTTCGACCATGCGGGCACCGCGGCCTTCCTGGTGGCGACCAATCGCCCCGTCGGTGCCGCGGTCAGCGTCGCCGCAGCCGGCATCGTCGAACCGCTCACCGACGAGGCCAATGCCCTCATCCGCGCGGCCCCCGATCTGCAGGCGCCATGGCTCGGGCTCTTCGGCTCCGACGACCCGGACACCCCACCCAGCCAAGTTGATCAACTCCGCGACGCCACCGCCCGCGCCGCAGTCGCCAGCCTCGTCGTGACCTATCCGGGCCTGCACCACCGCGCCGACCGACCCGGCGACGACGACGACTTCGATCTCATCGATTCCCAGACCCGGATTTTCGACTGGTTCGACAGCAATCTTCGGTGATTACCTGGCGTTTTGCGATCTGGACGTCGGCTACTGTAACCTTCCTGTTCGGCGGTTCGAAAGGACCGGTGCCCTCGAAGAGAAGGCTCCAGGAGGCGTGCCAGAGCGGCCGAATGGGACTCACTGCTAATGAGTTGTCCCTTCACGGGGACCGGAGGTTCAAATCCTCTCGCCTCCGCCACACCCCGGTTCGCCGGGCTATATAACTGAACACAAGCATGCGCCCGTAGCTCAACGGATAGAGCATCTGACTACGGATCAGAAGGTTAGGGGTTCGAATCCCTTCGGGCGCACTTCACTCGCCAGCGGCTCATGCTCACGAAGAGCGTGAGCCGTTGCTCGTTTCGTCGTGTTTTGTGGGGGTGGAACCCCCACCCCCCACCCCGGAGGGCTTCGCCCCCGGACCCCCTGTCTGGCCGGAGGGCTTCGCCCCCGGGTGGATTCGGCAGCGGGTTCGGTTCGGCTCCCATCGGGCGGGCTTCTTATTCAGCGCCACTCAGCCTTTGGGAATCGCTGACCGTCAACTGGCATGGATCACAGCATCAGCCCATTACCTGCGAGCAATACCTCGACCTCGGCAACGCCGTCCGACGTGAATTCGAAATCATCGACCGGTTTATCGTGCTTGGCGACGCGGGCGTTGCCCGACAGGGGTCCAGTTGGACAGCGTCTCCAAATGGACACCCTTACCCACCAGGAAAGCCCCATGCCAAGCGGTTCGGCGGTGTGGGGCTTTTGCGCTACACGATCAGGAACGATTGAACCCGCCGTCGTTCACGCCGCCCACTGAGCCGGGGGGAACACAAGCGCCGGGCCGGTTGGGGTCTACCAGCTACCGCGCCCGCTGAGGATCAGCTCAACTTCAACAACCCGCCGTTCCAACCGCGCCGAAGGGATAGCGTCCGCAGCCTTCCGAGCTGCCCTGATGGTCTCCTGTGCCGCGTCGAAATCCCGGTTCCGCGCATACGACTCCGCCAACCAGGTTTGATAGAGCGCAACCTCTCGTGCCCGATCCTTTGGATAGTTGTCGATCGCCTGATGCAGCAAAGGCCGGGCGCGCGACGGATCGCCGAGTTCCACGAAGCATCGCCCTGCCATCACATCGATTTCGGACCGATCTACCCAATAGACCCATTCAGGTTCTTCGAGACCGGCTGTCCGGCGCTCATAGGTGTCGTCCACAGTATCTAGAGCGCGCATCGCCCCGTCACGGTCACGGGCGCGCGCTGCGGCCCACGCCACTCGCTCGGTCAGTAGTGCGACAACCACGGGTGTGGCCCCGTGCGCCCCTTTGACCGCAGTCCGGGCGAGAAGGACTGCCTCATCCGGCTGGCCGACGTTCGCGATCTGGTAGCTCAAGCTCGAGAGCAGTTGGCCGGTGAGGACACGATCCCCAGCCTGACTGGCCGCTTTCGCGCCGTCCAGGTAGGCGTATTGGGCGCGCCCGTAGTACCCGGCATCGCTCGCGACCCATCCGACGAGCTGTGAAAGCTCGCCAGCCGCCGTCAGGAGGCGACGACCGATGTTCTCGGCGTAGCTGCATTCGTTGATGACCGTTCGGAGGTCTTCGAGTTCCTTGACGACGAGCGGAAATAGGTCCTTGCCGCCGACTGTGTCATCGAGATGGCGGAGGTCAATAACGCGCTGCTCAACACTGTCCGCGAGTGAACGCCCAACCCGGTGCCCTACCGCCGAATGAGTGACCGGAGCGGAGTCGGACACCAGCCACTCATGAGCCAGCCGGATCGGGTCATCCGGCGGTGCCATCAAAGCTGATATGGGGATGTTCAACGCCCGCGAGTACGCGACGATGTGTTCCTGCTTCACGTCCCGCTGATCATTCTCCAACATCCCAAGCATCGACTTGGAGAAGTGGGTCTTGGCCGCGACAGCCGACAGGCTGACGCCTTGTGATTCGCGGGCCAGCCGAAGCAGTGAGCCGGGCTTATCCATGGATCTGCGGTACCGATCTGTGGACGCTGGTGGACGCTGAACTTGTTCTGTGTCAAGCCTTCTCACACGAGACTACTACTCAGTGCACGTCAGCGACGTTTCATCAAGAAGCCCGACGCCGTGCACTGCGCCCGTCGTCCCGATGTCGGCCGATTCCTGTGCCCCGAGTCGGCACGCCGCCATTCAGGACCGAGCGCACCTAAGCCGCAGTCGACGCACCGGAGGTCGGCAGATGCCGAACAACGAGCTTCAACAACGCGACCCGTTCGTAGGGCCGCCCCGCAGGTACACAGGAGCACCGGCCGAAAAAGTTGAACTCTTCGCGGAAGCGGTCCGGGAGTGGGGAACTGGTCCAGCGTCGAACGAATCGTCCCGGTGCCGGGGTGTCGAGTCCTCCGGCACCGGTGACTACGAACCACGCACGGGGGTGCCAAATGGTGCTCAGTGAGCCGAAAGCGAAGCTCTGCCCCCGTTGCACCTACGAGGACGCCGAGCCGGACACCGGCATTTGCCACAACTGCACGGCCGATATTGAATGTGCAAGCGGCGCAATCGTCCTCGCGCTACGCGACACCAACGCCAGAACCGATTGCCAGGCGGGGTGGTTGCAGCGCGACGACGGATCTTGGGCACCTGTTGACGATCACGGATTTATCGGCCGGACATTCGCCTTCGCATCGGATGACCGCCACAAATTCGACGAACACACCGTGATCACCATCGAGCCGATCTCGATCGACGGCACGGAGGTCGATTAGCTGTGTCGACGACCGGACTTGTATGCGCCGCCGTCGCAGGGGTTGTGACGTTGGGCGTCGTGGTCTTCTACGTACTGCCCTACCTTGTCGACCGCCCGGTGCACGTCGACGGGGAGCGCCCCAGCACGGAAATTCTCGCTCGCCTCGCTCGCGACCAGTGCCACCGTGCACCGGACTATCCGTACAGCATCGATGAAGCGCGCCGCGTATTCCGTCAGCGCATCAACTGCGACGCCGACTCATGCGGCGCAAAGCACGAGGCCGTCTGGACTTTGATCGACGCGGGGGTGCTCCGACCAAGCACACGTGTCGAACGGTAAGGCAGTTGTGAGCGCCGCGACCTGTCAGCGTGAAGTGAGACACTGGCCGAGGCCGAGCAGCGACGGAAGCGGAGGGATCATCGTGGGGAGTGACGGACAGATCGGTCTGGATTTCGGCGAGGTCGACCCGACACAGGTCAAGACACCGCCACCTGGACCGCCGGAATGGGTTCGATGGTTCCGGCAGATGGACGCACAACTGGAGAAATTCACCACCAAGACGGTTCCTGGTCTGCCGCAGCCGATATGGTCGGACGCTGCAATAGATCGGGTTGCAGCGGTATTCGGCGAGTTCTTCCCCAATGAGGATTCCGTTACGGACCCTCAAAAGGCTGATATCGCAGACCAATTCATCCGTTGGATCGGTGAATGCTACGTACATCGTCGCGGTATGCAGTGGTACAACCATCCTCACGCCTCTGGTGGGCTGTATCAGGGATTCGGTCCGGCAGTGCGGGAACCCAGCAACGAAGCCGAGACAACATTCGTGATCGAAATATTGGAGTGGGCCGCTCACGATGACCTCGCGTATGTGAGGCATGCGCTCGGCTGACCTCAGGTTTGTTCGATAATCTCGACATACGGGGGTGGGTTGATCTTTGTCCGACTACGACGACCAACGCCGAGAAAATGCCAGACTTTTCCATCACGGAATGGCTCATCAAAGGGGCGAGACACCGGAGAAGGGTTGGCGGCACGAGCGGGAAGTCTGGACGCCGGACGGCTATCGACGTATGGATTCGTCACGAGTAGTCGACAAGGATGATAGACGATTCACCGAATATAAATCTGGTCAGGTCTCGGGCAAGACGAGCCGTGAACAGGTAGATAAAGACATCTATCTAGTTCGGGAAGAGGGATGGTCGGGGCAATGGGTGACGGTCGCTGGAGAACGGTTCGATAGAGAAATTCGGGACCCCCTGGAAAAGTTGGCGAGAGAATTTCCGGAACGGTTCCAAATCATAGTAGTCACGAAGACCGAGCGGTTGAAGGCCATAGAACTAGGCAGACAGCTCGAACGAGAAGCACCGCAGCTAGAATTGTTTGATATCGCCCAGTTGCGGGAACAGCATAAGGCACGCCAACAGGCTGCACGAGAAGCACGGGACGAGCGGATACGCGAGCAGCATGCTCAGGAGAAAGAGCGCGAGCAGCGAGAACGCGACAAGGAATTAGCGCGTAGCGTCGGCCCGCGAGAGTTGAACGAGAAACGCGAGCAGTTACGCAAACGCATGGCCGAGGCGCGGAAGATCGCCCAACCACGTGAAAAAGGCCGGACACTAGAAATCGATAAGCTACGGGAATCGCACATGCGATTAACCAAAGACCTCGCGGATATCCGCGAAATAGAACGCGCGAAGGCTCGGGAGATGGTTCGAAACGCCGGACTAGGACGCGAACACGCCCAAGAAACGGAACGACTCATCGAACAGAACCACGAAGACAAACGCCGAGACGTAACGCATGAGCTCGGAAACATCGGTTCTACCCTCGCACGTGAAGACACAGAGCGGGCGGAGCAGGAAGTTGTCGAGAAACAACGCGAACAAGTGCGCGAAGTCCGTGAACGTGCCACACGGGAAGGTATTCCGCGCGAAGTCATACACGTGTTGGAAGTCGGCCGAATACAGCCCGGAGAGAAACCCAGAACACTCGAACATGAACGCGACCATAACGAGCACCGAGCGCGAGAAGCTGCCAGGGAACGCGAACGCGAAGCCGAACGGGAACGAGAAAGTCGATACCGGGGCGGGTAGCGCAGAAGCGCAAAAGTCCCCAGCGTTGAACTTGCCCCCTGGGAATCCGTATTCAGGACGAGCAAGTCAGCGGTCCGGTAGCGGGAGGGGTGGTAGGGCCGGTTAGGGGTCGAATCTGGGCGTGGATGAGCCGTCGTCGGTCCCTCACTGCGCGAAAATCACTGGCGGGCAAGGGCTAAGGTCAATTGACCAGCGACACGTTAACGACATCTTTCAGTGAAATTGAGCCGGGTTCAGTGAGTAGGGCCTCGCCCCCGGACGGCCCTTCAATACCGGCTGCTTGTTGTCAGTGGTCGAACTGTGCGCAGATCATTTGCGCAGTCGCCGCGAAGCTGTCATGTTCACTCAGCCTTCTTTTTCTTCTTGCGCTGGACCTTCTCGATCTCTTCGTCCACGTCCGAGTCGCGTTCCAGACGCAGGCTGAGGCGAAACGCGTGGGACGTCTGGACACGTCGACGACGAATCGGGGGTGGTGTCCACGTCACCCACATCTCGCTCAAACTCGCCGTCCAGTCACTCACCTCGATAGCGAAGTGGACGTCCAGCCTTTCTCCTGGCCGAAGCAATGAAGCCGCCCCGATAATACGAACATCGGCCCCCGGACGATCACGCAGGTTGACGGAAACCCGATGTGCATCCCCATCCCCGAAGTTGACGACCGATGCCATCCCGAACACGTAGTACGAATCGTTCGGTCGAAATGCCCCGGACACAGAAGGCATTTGAGATACCGAGACCATCCGTCCACTCACCGACCAGTCCGCGAGTGGACGATGCCACCAGTCTCGCCACACTGAGACCCCAAGCACGCCAGCCGAGATGCCCGCAGCGCCCCAGGACGAATACGTGCCCCAGTCAGCCATCGCACAATCCTGCGCCGCCGACTCGGCACTCGGCACTCGGCAACACCCAATGCCAATGTGCCGTTAATCCAGGACGCGCCTCATTTTTACCGAGCCCACGTCCACCGTGAATAGCAGCGTGGCGCATGAACTCCCGGGTTCATGTAGCCGTCGGCGGAATCAGCGACGAACCCAACCCTGTGCGCGGTCCGCCAGATTCCACCACGAAACGAACTGCGGATCTTCGGATTTCAGCTCCCAGCGCATAGCGAGGCCATCGAAAAACGCTTCATCACCGGTCTTTCCGCCTTTCGGCTCTCCGATGTAGACCAGCCGCTCGCCACCTTTGGCTTCGAACGCGGCAAGCGCATCAGACGCCATCGTGTTACCCCAGCCAGGCGGCCAGCAGAGGAACAGCACATCATTCGGGCCGCCGCTTGGACGCGCAGCGAACTCAGCGAGATCACCGACCGCGTGCCACACGTCCGACTGCCCCGCTGCGCCTGAAAACGACACATTCTCCGTCTTGTTCGGTGGCTCAGAGTCGTACGCGTCGACGTCCACTCCCACCTTGGTCATCTGCGCCGCCCAATACCCGCGACCGGCTCCCAACTCGACCACCTTGCGGCCATCAGCAAATTGAGTCAGCCACTCGATCGTCTCGGGAGAAGGGATGGCGCACGCGTACGCGGCCTGCAAGATCGTCTGCGCGAACCCCAGCCGCACACTGCCCTTCTCACGACCACCGTTCACCACACGACGGCCTTCATGCTCGAACACCGATGGCGCCACGATCTCCCAGTACGGATTCGCACTGACCGACCGTCCACCAGTCATGTAGTGCACGAACCGTAGATCGAACGCGGCGTCGGCCCGATCGTCCCCCGTCCCCGCCAACATCGGCGCCGTATCCAAGTACTCCGCCACCTTCGGATACTCAGCCCGAAGCTTCCCCTCATCCCCAAGCAACGCAGCCAGTTCATCACGACGATCCGTGGTCAGCGCCAGCTCCGTCATCCCTCGATTCTGGCCTGACACAGCCCAATTGGCGAACACTTCCGCCGATCCCACGACCGTTGGGACGTTCATGCTCCGGGTCGCCTCGGTCTACCACGCCCGTACCCAGGGAGCTTCCGTTCGCGCCTCACGCACGATGCGCTGCACGTACACCAAAGCACCAAAGTCATTGCCGAATTCCGCCATACAGGATCAAGGGCGCCCCGGCGGCGCTGCGACGCGCAGCGCGGTTCCCTGAACGGCGGTCACCGCGGCGCGTCGGCGGCACACCGGCCGCCGGGGCGCATTCTGGCCCTGTTTGCGTGTTCTGGCATCCGCTTTGACGACGTGGTAGCACGCGGACTGTTCGACTCTGGCCGCATTTTCGTTCACCAGGCAGTGCTGGGCACGACGCTAGCCGTCCCCGACTTGCTCTCCCGCAACCCGCCCACGAAATCGACCAGCACCTGACGGGGTGACTGGCTGTGGTCCGGTCATTCAACGACACCCTGTGAATCGGCTCGGCACCTTCGCGAGGTGGAAGCACGCGGTTGCCGTAAACCCCTGCCTCCTCATGGCCCAATTGTCTGACCTCACTCGGCCGAGTCAAGGGAAAGAACGCCCTTGACACGTCCTCCCTCAGCCCAGGGATGGCCAGTATGAGGAAGCAGGGGATGGGAAGTCCCCAGACATGCGAAAGCCGGTGGTGATCGCGGTTTTCGACACGGAAATGAGGCAAGAGGCTGGTCAAGAGGCCGAGGTGGCTAATCGCCTGCGCACGCCTGGCCACGAGAGGAACATAGCTTCTAGCTATCGCTGGGCAACAAGGGCGCACCTGTAACGACTCTCCACCGATCAAAGAAGGAGACGGTCTCATGGCTGACGACTTGAACCCGCTGGGTGCTGCACCTCAAACCGACCGCGATGCGGATCCGGTGGAAACGGCATGGCGGATCCACACTGCAATCATGGACTGGATGGGCAAGGTCGACCTCAAGGCGTCTATCACGCTAACCCTCGATTTCGCTGCGCTCGGTGGTGTCCTTGCTGTGTCGAAAGACGGCGGTATCTTCGCCGGGCTGGGCGGATTTTCGCGTATCTGGTATTTCGTCGGATTGGTGCTGCTGGCGGCCTCGGCTGCGTTCGCAGTCTCCGTCGTAATTCCCAAGCTGCGGTCCATACCAACTGAGGAGAACTTCATCTATTTCGGTAACCTTCGCAAATACAGCGATCCTCCGGCTGTAGAGAAGATTCTCAAAAGCAAGCAGGTTCTTCCCGCCCTGGCAGAGCAGTTGCACCGGGTCAGCGAAATCGCCTGGAAAAAACACACGTACATCCAATTCTCGCTGTGGTCCGCCGCCGCCGCGATGGTCTTTCTTGTGCTCAGCTTCTTAACCAGTTAGGGGGTTCTGCCCTCCGGAGCAAACGACAGGTCTGACGACAACGGCGACATCTCCACCGCCGAAGACGGACGAAAACCGCTGAGCATCACGCTGCTTCGGCCCGACGCATCTGACTACGGATCAGAAGGTCAGGGGTTCGAATCCCTTCGGGCGCACCATATTTACCAGGTCGAGACCTTTTCGAGGTCGGGTCAATCCGTAATATCGGACCACCACCAAAGAAACACCAAAAATTCGTCACCTGGCCGTTCCTAGTCCCAGCTCCAGCACGGCCGATGAGTCCGGTGCCTACTCCGGCGAGACGATGTAATGCCGCTCCGTGACGCCCTCACGAGAATGCCCCAACTGGTTCGCGGCCAATTCGGTGCCTGCCGAGTTGTTTTCACCAATCCGCGGCAATGGGGACCGCCGCCGCCGGAGTTCGATTGGGCCGAAGATGGTGATAGGAAGCCCTCGAACGTAGAGCCAACAGATTGGCCAGTCCGAGGCAGCGCCGGTCCGCAAGTAGCTGTAAACGATTTCGCGGTCGCGATGGCGCCGGCTCCTGCTCCGGCCGACGTCGCTTCCCGGACGATTCACCGGACGGGTCTTGCGGGATGCGTGCATCGCCGGGCCGCGGTGGTCTGTGGCGTTCCCGTTTGTGATTCCTTACGAACTGTCCATAACGCTGGACATCAGACGCGATCGGTGTGCGACGATGCGCTGGTGTCGGTCGCTGATCATCAGACGTTGCGGGTGCTGGAGGGTCGATACGTGCTGGAGCGCGCGGTATCGGACGTCGAGGTCGCCCATGATGGCGAGGTGCTCGCGGTCGTGCGCGGCCCTGACGGCGGAGCTTGCATGCGACGCCAGGACGCGGCCGACGACGCTTGGGTGGCGCTGTGGAATGGCGACGAGGCGCACCCGCCGGACGCGACCGGCATGTTGGCTGCGATCGTGGCGCCGCTCGCAGCCGGCAATGTGCCTGTCTGGGTCGCGGCCAGCTTCGACGGCGACATCGTGCTGATCCCCGTTGATCGGGTGGACGAGGCGTCTGAGCTGCTGCGCAGGGCCGGGCACCGGGTGATCGGCTGAAGACTCCGAATGCGGTGCCCGCTGCTGTCTAGTGCAGGAGTTCTCGGCGGTAGCGTCAGCGGCCTCCGGCGTGCTGCTCGCTCGAAAGCCGATGACCGGCTATGACGTCACGCGACGCATGAACCTGCCGATCGGGTACATGTGGTCGACCAGCCACTCGCAGGTCTACGGCGAACTCGCGGCACTCGAGTCTGCAGGCGGTTGCGAGACACCGTCGTGCCGGGACGGTGCCCGCGCCACACCAAGCGATACCGCATCACGGCCGCGGGCAAGCGCGCGCTCGAAGATTGGGGCGACTCGCCGTTGCGCAGCCAATCCCCGGACTCGGTGCAGGCCGAGAACTCCGGCGTATGGTTCGCCGCGCCCTCGTCCGTGAGGTAGCGCAACCTCAGCGGTTGAGCCAGCACCTCGGTCAGTTCTCCAGCGATGCCCAGCATCAATAGGAGCCGAGCCTCTGCCAGCGACTCGTATTCGTGGTGACGGCCGGTACTGATCAGGAACTGCAATAACGGCGCGCGGCTCGACGGCACCGCGACAGCCCTGTCGTTCACCGAGTATCGAAACCACCTGGAGGCGGCGGGATTTGGTGATGTCGAGATCATCCCGACCCATTCGGTGGCCGACGGTATGCACTCGGCGATCGTGAAAGCCGTCAAACCCCGCTGCGTAGAGCGTGTGCTCAGTCCATTACTCCTTCAGGCTGTCGTCATCGTTCTCGGTTGGCGTGTCGGGACACACCACCACGTCATCCCGTTACCGTGCGGGGTCGACCACAAGGGACTGCCCGGCGGCCAGCGGATAAGAGTTCCCTTGGCAGCCGGTACTGGCGTAGACCGATTGAGAGGATCTCAACCTTGAGCGATCTTTCTCGCCGTGACCTGCTCAGGACGTCGGCGGCCGCTGGCGTCGGAGCAGTCGTTGTCTCGGGCCTTACGGCCGCGGACACGCCGAATATTGCGGACGCGAGCGCCCCGGGAAGTGTGGCCGCGGGCCACCCGAGTAAAAGCCCGGGAAGCCCGCCCGCGACGCTGACCGGCCACATCGTCCGCCCGGGTGACGCGTCGTACACGGATGCGCGACTCGGCTGGGACCAGCTCTTTTCTCACTATCCGCTGGTCATCGCCTTCGCACAGGAAACCCAGGACGTGGTGAACGCCCTGACGTGGGCGCGGCAGCACAACATCGCGCTGCGGGTGCGCAGCGGCCGCCACGCCCTCGAAGGCTGGTCGAACCTCGACAACGGCATCGTGATCGACGTCAGCCAGCTGAAGTCGGTCCAGATCGACCCTGACGCTCGTATCGCGACGGTCGGTGCCGGGCTGAACCAATTGGAAGCGGTGACGACGCTCGCGAAGCAGAACTTTGCGGTCACAACCGGGAGCGAGGGCAGCGTGAGCTTGTGTGGTGCGACGCTCGGCGGTGGCCTCGGGCCCCTCAACCGCTGGCTCGGCATGGCCTGCGACAGCCTGATGGCGGCCGAGGTCGTCGTCCCGTCGGGTCACGACTGCGCCGAGGTGATCAACGCGGACTTGCAGCACCACTCGGACCTGCTCTGGGCGCTTCGCGGGGCCGGAAACGGCAACTTCGGGATCGTCACACAACTCACCTATAAGGTGTATCCGCTCGAGCATCTCGCCTATGTGCAGGCGACATGGGATGGACTCGGGGACCTGTACGGGGTCTTCGAAGCGTGGCAGCGTACGGTACCGTCCGCCGACAGCCGTCTGGGATCGGAGCTCGAGATCCACAAGTCCCAGATCCTGCTGTCCGCGTGGCTGGTGGACGGGGCAGCGGCACAGGCCACAGAGAGGCTGGCTCCGATCCTGTCGGTCGGCAGGCCCGATGTCACGGTGCAGGTCGGTAACTGGGGCGACTTCTTTGCGGGAGCCCAGGTCCCGCTCGCGCAAGAGCCCGCGAACTGGAAGTTCTTCTCGGAGTTCGTCAAAGAGCGGTTCCCGAAGAAGGCGATCGACATCATCGGCGACTTCATGCGAAACGCTCCCACAGAGGAGAGCAACTACTTCGTCGATGCCTTCGGCGGGGCGATCAAGAGGGAGCCCCCCGGCGGCACGGCTTTCGCGCATCGCGACGCGCTTTTCTACGGCGAGATCGGCGCGGCCTGGGGGACTCGGTCAACACAACCAGGCGTCGGCGACCCGCTGACCTCGCAGGCCCAGGCATGGACCGCTGAGTTCAGCCAGGCGCTTCGGCCCTACGCGGACGGCGCCTACGTCAACGTGCCGAACGTCGGAATGCAAGAGTGGCAGACCGCCTACTGGGGGAGCCAGCGCTTCGAGCGGCTGCGCAGGATCAAGGCGAAGTACGACCCCCACAACGTCTTCCAGTACGAGCAGAGCATCCCGCCCGCGTCACACTGATCGACAGTTCGTCGCTGCTCCGCAACCCTCGGGCGGCCGTCGGCGGCCCAGAAGGTTCCGGCACGTCATCACCAGCCTCTGGCCCCTTGCTGACCACGCCACCCCCACCCCGTTCCGCCGTCAACGCGAGCTCAGTCATCGGTCAATTCTGGCCTGACACAGCCCAATTCGTGAGCACTTCCACAGGCGGACCCGACCCGCTCAATGGTCACGGCTCTGCTGTGCGGGCCAAACGCGATTGTCGGCAGGACGTCTGGAGTGACGGCTGGCCGCGCCCGACATCGAGTTCCCAGTAGCGGGAGGGCGATCGGGGCAGGTCGAGCATCGACGTCAATTCGGTGAATTTGCCTGTGAGAAAGGTGATTTCGTGCAGTATCCGATTCGGATCGATGCCGCGTAGTGAGAGTCGGGCGGAGGTCTTGGGCGCTATAGTCCCCGCACATCCGTACGGAGAGGACACTCGATGGCTCTTTCACTTCCCGTGACATACCTGGTCGGAAGCGCCAACGCGCCGACACGACAGATCGCGATGGAGAAATTCGGCACGATGTGGGAGTACCTGCCATCGTTTCCGGAGGGTGACACGGCCTTTCCCGGTTGGATCATGCCGAGGCTGCGCAGTACCTTCGCGCTTCCTGGAATGCGGAAGGTGAAGGACGGAAACATCGAGTTGGCCTATCCGGGGATGCCTGGTTACGAGTACACCGGCGAGCGCGAGCTCGAGATTCCGCCAGTGTTGCTCGGGTATTTCGACCAAGCCGAGGCAGCCAAGCCGATTCTGGAGCGCATGATCGCCGAACGCGGCAGCAGCAAGAGCTATCAGGCGTGCATTGTCGATCCGTACGATCATGCGTACTTCGCCCTGGGTGAGGCCGGACTCGAGCAGCATTACGAGTCGTTCCGGAAACCGGCGCTGGAGGAGATCTTCGCTATTCATCGGCTGTTCGACGGTGACGTGGTGTTCCAACTCGAGAGCCCCGGGCGCATGTTGACGATCGAAGTGATCGAGTCGGCGCAAGAGCGGGCCGCGAAAGCTGTTGAGCTGGCGTCGGATCTGGCCGCATTCGTGCGCCGCATGCCCGACGGCGCCCGTGTCACGATCCATCTGTGTCGGGGCGACTGGGAGCACAGCACGTGGCTGAAGCAGATCAACGGATTCGAGCCGGTTGTGCTTTTGGTCAATGCCATTGTGGCGGCATGGCCCGAGGGCCGGACGCTGCAGGGTATTCATATTCCGCTGGCGGCGGCCGACATACTGCCGTTCGCCGACGTGGACAATCCCGATATCTATCAGCCGTTGGAGCAGCTCACCACCGACGCGACCATCTACGCCGGCATCGTGCACGAGCAGGCGAGTGCGGACCATATCCGCTCGGCCTTGACGCAGGCGCGGAAGTATTACCCTCGTCCATTCGGCGGGCTGAGCACATCGTGCGGTATGGCTCGGATGACCGAAGCGGAGATGGACCACGCACTGCGATTGCTGACCGAATTGATGGTCACGGCGACCGGTTGATCGCGAGGGACGGTTCGGCGAAAAGTGTTGCGGAGACGGAGGGATTTGAACCCCCGGTCGCTCTCGCGACGCTCGCTTTCAAGGCGAGTGCATTCGGCCGCTCTGCCACGTCTCCAGGCCCACGAGAGTACCCGTCGCCGTACGTCGTCCGCCGAGGGGTCAGTCGGAGTTGCCTACCTCGTTGTCGACGCGGGCGAAGACCTCGCCGACGACGTCGAGTTGTTCGGGACCCAGTAGGTCGATGAAGTTGCGTCGGACCGCCTCCACGTGACCGGGTGCGGCGGCCTCCAGCCGACGCATACCTTCATCGGTGAGTTCGGCGAGTACACCGCGGCCGTCCTCGACGCAGGTGTTGCGGCGGACCATCCGCTGGGTTTCCAAGCGGCGGATCTGATGGGTGAGTCGACTGCGTGAGGACAGCACGCCGTCGGCCAGCTCGCTCATGCGCAACGAACGGTCAGGGGCCTCTGAGAGCAGGACCAGGATCCGGTATTCGGCGAGGGTGAGATCGGAGTCGCGTTGCAGTTGACGGTTGAGTGCCGTCGCCAAGCGCTGATTACCGTCCATATAGGCCCGCCAGGCACGCTGCTGCGACGGCGAGAGCCACCTCGGCTCGGCGGGCGCGTAGCTGCTCGGTTCTGGTTGCACATGCTCCATTCTAAGCGCGCCTGAACTGCGCAAACGCATAACCCAGCGGTCCGGCGAAAGACCTGGACACACGACTAATCATGCCCTGAACCAGGGCATGTGGGTCGGGCGGTTCAGCGGATTGTCGCGATCATCGAACGGTCGAGCTCGGCCGGGTTCGCGCATCCGGACAGGCCCATGACGGAGTCGAAGTCGGCGAGCAGAACGCGCAGCGCGTGGCGCACCCCCGCTCGGCCTGCGATGCCGAGACCGTATGCCCATGGGCGACCGTAGAGCACCGCCTTCGCGCCGAGTGCCAGCGCAGTGAGTATGTCCGAGCCGGTGCGGATCCCGGAGTCGAACAGGACGTCCGCGCGGTCGCCGATGCTGGCGACCACGGAGGGGAGGGCATCGAGTGCGGCGATGGCGCCATCTACCTGGCGGCCGCCGTGGTTGCTGACGACCACCGCGTCCGCACCAGCGTCGACGACTTGGCGGGCGTCGTCAGGATGCAGGACGCCCTTGACCGCGATCGGCAGATCGGTCCACTCCCGCAGGTGCGCGAGGTCGGCGGGGCGCAGGGCGTGGTTGCCGAATAGGCCACTCCAGGTGAGGATCGCGGCTCGCATCGCATCCTCGCTCTGTTCCGGTGGCGCGGAAAGCTTCGCGCGGAAGACCGGATCCGATAGATAGTTGGCGATGCCCTTGCCGTGCAGGAACGGCAGATGTGCGAGCTCGAGATCGCGGGGTCGCCAACCGAGACCCGGGGTGTCGACGGTTACGAGGATCGCCGACGCACCCGCCCGCTCCGCGCGCTCGACGAAGGATCTGGCCAGCTCGTTATCGGCGGGCCAGTACAGCTGATACCACCAGCTACCGGCCGCCGCGCCGACATCCTCGATGGTGGAGGAGGCCGCCGTCGAGAGCACGGTCCCGACACCGAGTTCCTTCGTAACCTCCGCGACGATCACCTCACCACCCTCGTGCAGCAACTCCAGCACCCCGACGGGCGCGGTCAGCACCGGCGCGGCCAGTCGCGTCCCGAGCACCTCCACCGACAGATCGCGCGCCCCCGGTCCCGAGGTGCCGCGCAGCATCCGCGGCACAATCCGGTACCGGTCGAATGCGGACCGATTGGCCGCCGCCGTCCGCTCGCTCGACGCACTCCCCGCCACATAAGCGAAGGCTTCCTTGCTCAGCACTTCGCGCGCCCGCTCTTCCAAACCCGCAGCCGTCAACGGCAATTCGGGCACCACGCCCCCCAGTCCACCCGCGTAGATCTCGTTCTGGAAGTCGACAAAGCTGCTCACGCCGGGAACGCTAGTCCCACGCCCTCATGCCCGCAGGCAGCTCACGATATTTCCCCGCCCGAGGACGTGGACGCCGCACTCCATGTGTGAGCCGCATCCAGTACCGAGCCGTGACGTCGCTGCTGGGACCAAATCACCTACCAGCGGAGCATGATCACGTGGCAGCAGTCCATCCAGGCAGGTGACCTGTGGCACGACCGAAATCCGCGCTGATTCGGCAACAGGCTCTACCCCGGGTGTGCAGGGGTGAGCAGCGGGCCGGTCGGGGGTGGGGCACGATGGGGTGATGCGCGCTATCAAGCTGAACGGGTTCGGGGGGCCCGAGGTGATGGAGTGGGGCGAGGCGGCGGATCCGGTGCCTGGGCATGGGGAGGTGCTGATCGAGGTTGCCGCGGCCGGGGTGAATCGCGCGGATCTGTTGCAGCGGCGCGGGTTCTATCCACCGCCGCCCGGGGCCAGTGAGGTCATGGGGTTGGAGTGTTCGGGGGTCATCGCCGAAGTCGGTGATGGGGTGCGGGACTGGCACGTCGGCGATCGGGTGTGCGCGCTGCTGTCCGGTGGCGGGTATGCGGAGAAGGTTGTGGTTGCCGCGACGCAGGTGCTGCCGGTGCCCGACGGGCTCGACCTGGGTGCGGCGGCCGCACTGCCCGAGGCGGCTGCGACGGTGTGGTCGAATCTCGCGATGACCGCCGGGCTGGACGCGGGGCAGTTGGTGTTGATTCACGGCGGCGGCAGCGGAATCGGTACGCACGCCATCCAAGTCGCGGTCAGCCGCGGCGCGCGGGTAGCGGTGACCGCGGGCTCGGCCGAGAAACTGAAGCGGTGCCGCGAGTTGGGCGCGAACCTGCTGATCAACTACCGCGAGGACGATTTCGTTGCCGCGATCCGCGCCGAGGCTCCCGGCGCCGACATCATCCTCGACATCATGGGCGCCGCCTACCTCTCACGAAACGTCGAGGCGCTGGCACCACACGGCCGCCTCGTGGTGATCGGCATGCAGGGCGGCGTCACCGCCGAACTGAATCTCGGTGCGCTGCTGTCGAAATGGGGAACCATCCACGCCAACAACGTCCGCAACCGCCCCGCCACCGGCCCCAACAGCAAAGCCACCGTCATCGCCGAACTTCGCCATCACGTCTGGCCGCTGATCGCCGACGGCACCATCGCCCCGGTAATCCACGCCGAACTCCCCATCACCGAAGCCGCCGAGGCTCACCGCCTCTTGGACTCGTCCGAAACCTTCGGCAAGGTAGTCCTGAGCGTTCGGGACGCCTGACGCGAGCTACTGGCTCACTGCACCCAAAGGGATTCGAACCTCTAACCTTCTGATCCTTACTCAGATGCAAGGCTCCGAACCAGCGGGGCCTCCGGGGGTTTTCCACCGTTGGCGGGCGCGGAGATGTCGGCGGCGGCGCCAGGTTATTGCGTGACGCATCATCGATGTCATACTCGAATGTATGTTCGATAATCGACATCGAGACGTCTGGCGGCCATATTCACCGCTCCTGCCGATCTACGTCGACATCGATCGTGTGCTTCCGCCGGATGGATCGCCGACACGCGAGGTATCGGCGCGGGTGAAGAAGTACGGTCTGGTCTTGTCCGGGCGGATGGCGGCCAGGCAGCGGGCGTGGCATCGACTCGTGGACGGGCGTTGGGTGGCCAGTATCGAGGTGCCGGTCGAGACCAATGGGCAGTGGATCTATCTGGACTTCATCGCGTCGGCCGACGCGGTCGCGCCACGCGAGGGCGGCGACACGATGCCGGAGCGACCGAGCAATCAGTGGGGGCAGCCGAAGCGATATTGACCAGCGGTACCGTCCGCGCTCACTCCAGCGCGGCCAGCGCCCGACCCAACTGATCGATCTCGAATTTGGTTGTGTACGGGGCCAAGCCGACCGTGACGGCGCCGCCTTCGTCGTTGACGCCGAGGGCGTCCAACAGCCGGCTGCCGCCGTGGACGCCGCTGAGGGTGCCGATGCGGGCGTCGGCGAGTTTCGCGGCTACCTTTTCGGCTTGCATACCCGCCATGGTGAAGCTGACGGTGGGGATGCGGGTGGAGGCGCGGCCTATGACGGTGAGGTTGGAGATTTTGTCGAGCACGTCCATCAGGTGCTCGAAGAGCTGGTCGTGGTAGTCCTGCAGCGAGGTGATCGAGATTTCCAGGCGCTCGCGGCGGGTGCCGCGGGCACGCTCGTCGAGACCCGCGAGGAAGTCGATGGAGGTCGTCAATCCAGCGAGCAGTGCGTATTGGTGGCCGCCGACCTCGAGACGTTCGGCGCCTTTGGCATAGGGGTTCAACGACATCGACGGAATACGATCCAGGAAGGCCGGATCGCGGAAGACCAGCGCGCCGATCTGCGGACCACCCCAGGCGGGGGCGCTCAACGCGACCACATCGGCATTGAGTTCGTCGATATCGATGAGGGCATAGGGCGCGGCGCCGAAGCAATCGGCGACGAGCAGACCGCCCACCTCGTGTACCCGATCCGCCGCGATGCGCACTCCGGGGGCCGAACCGACGATCGGCGATGCGGCGGTCAGCGCGACCAGCCGGGCGGTCGGGCCGATCAATTCCTCGAACTGCCACGACGGCATTTCACAGGTCTCGATCTCGACCTCGGCCCAGCGCACATGCGCACCGTAGCGATTCGCGATCCGCAACCACGGCGCGACATTCGCCTCATCATCCAATCGCGAAAGCACTATCCCGGTGCCGAGGCCGAGTCGCGAACTCAGCGACTCCGCCAACCAGGCCAACAAAACCGCACGGTCCGGTCCGAGCACGACGCCCGCCGGATCACCGCCGACGAGATCCGCGACGGCCTCGCGCGCCGCATCCAGAATCGCGGCACTGCGAACGGCGGCACCGTTGCGGCCGATATGGGAAAACGAAGAGGTTCGGAAACCTGTTGATACGGCACGAGATACCGAATCCGGGACCAGCATTCCGCCCTGCGGGTCGAGATGGATCCAACCGTCGCCCAGGGACGGTATCAGGCCCCGAACCCTCGCGACGTCGTAAGTCATGTTGGCCACTCTAAAGGCAGCGGGCGAGCCTGGGTAACCGCGTTCCCCCTCACCGGCGGGCGGGGGTGCAGTGAACTGGGACTCAGCATGGCAACCGACTTTCAACAAATCCGAACCACACGACCCGAACAGAATAGACGCCACCTCCGCGCCGCTGCACCGACCCGGTGACCTGATCGAAGGCGACCGACTTAGCGCGTTCGCGGCGGACGCGACATGATGGGGACCATGACGCAATCGGATGGAGCACCCGAATCCATTGTCGTGATCGGACCCGACGGCAGGCCGCTGGCTATACCCGTGGAGTCCGGTTCGGACACGCCCTTCACCGCGCAGGTCGTTACCGACGGCGATGAGAAATCCGACAATGCGGACAATAAGGTCGACGCCGAAGAATCGCTCGCCGATATGGTCGAGCAGCCAGCGAAGGTCATGCGCATCGGGACCATGATCAAACAATTGCTGGAGGAGGTCCGCGCGGCTCCGCTGGACGACGCCAGCCGGACCCGGCTGCGCGAAATCCACAAATCCTCGGTGCGCGAACTCGAACAGGGTCTGGCACCGGAATTGCGCGAGGAACTGGAGCGGCTGACGCTGCCGTTCACCGATGACGCAGTGCCCACCGATGCCGAACTCCGCATCGCTCAGGCCCAGCTCGTCGGCTGGTTGGAAGGCCTTTTCCACGGCATCCAGACGGCGCTGTTCGCCCAGCAGATGGCGGCGCGGGCGCAGCTGGAACAGATGCGTCAAGGTGCGCTGCCGCCGGGCATCCACGCGACCGACCCGCGCGGAGGCCAGTCGAACCCGCCGATCGGCGGCGCCGGACAATATCTCTGAGTAGATCCGAGACGAGTACCAGCCGGGTCGGCGGTGTCTGATTTGCGGCGATCGCGGGGCCCTACGTGGTTACGCTTCGCTACCGCCTCCGGGCCCTGCCGCTCACGCCGCAGGAAATTGCGAGGGTAGTGTCGAGCACCGTGCCGTCCGCTGCCGCCCGCCCCGACTCGGTCTCCGATGTGAATACGGCGCGTCCCGATGAGAGCTCGGATCGTCCTGAAGAGGGTTCAGTGCGTTCAGATACCAGCCAAGCGCGTACCGACGAGAGTTCCGATGAGACCTCCGTGCCTCCCGAAGAGAACACCGCGCCGGAGCATCCGGTGAGTGCCGACGCGGAAACGCCCCCGTCGGACGATGCGGTCACGACTGCGATCGTCTCGGACTCGCAGACCTTCGGTCGCGCGTTCAAGGACTTCCGCAGCGGCTTCGCGCAGCGTGAGCTGTGGCTGTCACTCGGCTGGCAGGACATCAAGCAGCGCTATCGACGCTCGGTGCTCGGCCCGTTCTGGATCACCATCGCGACCGGTGTACAGGCCGCCGCGATCGGCATTCTGTACTCCGCGCTGCTCGGCCAGTCGATCAAGTCGTATCTGCCGTATGTGGCCGTCGGCATCATCGTCTGGAACGTGATCCAGGCCAGCATCCTCGAGGGTTCGGATGTCTTCATCGCCAACGAGGGGCTGATCAAACAGCTGCCCTCGGCGCTGAGTGTGCACGTCTATCGGATGGTCTGGCGGCAGTTGCTGTTCTTCGCGCACAACATGCTGATTTATCTGGTGGTGCTCGCCGCATTCGGCGTCTGGGAGAAACTGCACTGGACGGCCATTTTCGCGATCCCCGCGCTCGGGCTGTTGTTCCTCAACTCGATGTGGGTCTCGATCGTGTTCGGCATCTTCAGCACCCGCTACCGCGATATCGCGCCGATCCTCGGCAGCCTCACGCTGATGCTGTTCGTGCTGACGCCGGTCATGTGGAATACCAAAAGCCTGGAAGAACAGGGCGGTCAGGTGAGCGAGCGCGCGAAGCTGGCCGAAATCGTGCCGACCTTCCATTACCTCGAAATCGTCCGCGCGCCGCTGCTCGGCGATGATCAGCATCTGTATCACTGGGTGATCGTCGGCGCCATCACCGTCGTCGGCTGGATCGTGGCGATCTTCGCCATGAAGCAGTACCGTTCGCGCGTGCCGTACTGGGTATAGGAGATCGGGCCCGATGACCGACCATGTGAGTATCGAAACCCGCCAGGCGTGGGTCGAGTTCCCGATCTTCGACGCCAAATCGCGGTCGCTGAAAAAGGCATTCCTCGGCAAGGCCGGTGGTTCTATCGGCCGCAATCAGTCCGATGTGGTGGTGGTCGAGGCGCTGCGCGACATCACCCTCTCGCTGAAAGAGGGCGACCGGGTCGGCCTGGTCGGACATAACGGCGCGGGCAAATCGACACTGCTGCGGCTGCTTTCGGGAATCTATGAGCCCTCGCGCGGCAGTGCACGCATCCGCGGCCGGGTGGCGCCGGTATTCGACCTCGGCGTCGGTATGGATCCGGAGATCTCCGGCTTCGAGAACATCATCATCCGTGGCCTTTTCCTCGGACAGACGCGCAAGCAGATGCTGTCGAAGATCGATGAGATCGCCGAATTCACCGAACTCGGCGAATATCTGTCGATGCCGCTGCGCACCTATTCCACCGGTATGCGGGTGCGCCTGGCGATGGGTGTGGTGACCTCCATCGATCCGGAGATCCTGCTGCTCGACGAGGGTATCGGCGCGGTGGATGCCGAATTCATGAAGAAGGCTCGGATCCGGTTGCAATCACTGGTGGCCCGCTCGGGCATCCTGGTGTTCGCCAGCCATTCCAACGAATTTCTCGCCCAGCTCTGCGATACCGCCATGTGGATCGACCACGGCCAGATCCGTTTACGCGGTGATATCGAAGAAGTGGTACGTGCCTATGAGGGCCCGGACGCGGGCAATCATGTCGCCACCGTGCTACGCGAAATGGAAGCGGAACGGAAAATGGGAACCGAGCGAGAATTGGAGCGGAATCAGGCATGAGTGAGCCGACCGGGCAGAACGCCCCGATCGACGCGGGGCGCGAGGACCCGATCGACTCCGTGCCGGATTCCGACGCACCGAACGAGAGCGTCCCGGCGAAGGACCCCGTGCCGCGCGACGCAGCGCCTCAGCCCACAGACGACACCCGAGACGACCTGGCCGACGATTCCGACGACCTTTCCCCAGCACAAATCGAAGCCGCCCGCACCCCAGCGGGCACCGGGCCCGACGCCAAAATCGTCGCCGTAGTCGTCACCCACAAACGCCGCGAACTGCTCGCCGAATCGCTGAAAATCCTTGTCTCCCAGACCCGCCCGGTGGACCACCTGATCGTGGTCGACAATGCCAATGAATCCGAGGTCGCGGAGCTGGTCGCCCAGCAGCCGATCGAGGCAACCTACCTCGGTTCGGCGCACAATCTCGGCGGCGCGGGCGGTTTCGCGCTCGGCATGCTGCACGCGCTGACCCTCGGCGCGGACTGGGTCTGGCTGGCCGATGACGACGGTCGCCCCGACGGCTCGGAAGTCCTTGCCACCCTGCTCGATTGCGCTGGCCGACACGGTCTGGTCGAGGTGTCGCCGGTGGTCTGCGATATCGACGAACCGGATCGCCTCGCCTTCCCGCTGCGCCGCGGCGTGGTCTGGCGGCGGCTACGTTCCGAGCTAGGCGATGAAGACTTCCTGCCCGGCATCGCCTCGCTGTTCAACGGCGCGCTGATCTCCGCCAAGGCGGTCGATCTGATCGGCGTTCCGGACCTACGGCTATTCGTGCGCGGCGATGAGGTCGAGGTGCATCGCAGGCTGGTCCGTTCCGGTCTGCCGTTCGGCACCTGCCTACAGACGGCCTACCTGCATCCCAACGGCGCCGCCGAATTCAAGCCGATCCTCGGCGGCCGCATGCACACCCAGTACCCGGACGACCCGGTCAAGCGCTACTTCACCTACCGCAACCGCGGCTATCTCATGTCCCAGCCCGGTATGCGCAAACTGCTGCCCCAGGAGTGGATCCGCTTCTCCTGGTTCTTCCTGGTCACCCGCCGTGATCCGGCCGGTCTGCGCGAATGGTTCCACCTGCGCAGCCTGGGCCGCAACGAGCAGTTCGGCAAGCCGACCCCGGACCAGAAGACCACCGACGAAAAATAGATTGCGCGGGTCTGCCCGCCATGCCAGAGTGGGCGAGCAACGTCGAGACGAGAGTGAGGAGGTGGAGATCGTGACACGAACCGTTCGGATTGTCGTGCCTGGAGCAGCTGTGCAAACGCACGCTGTCGCACGAATTTCCGCCTCAGATACCTCTCGCTGAGTCCGGTTCGGGCTCGGCGCCCGACGAAGGATTCCTTCCATCATGGTCGATTACGACCTCCTCGTCCCTTACGGCTGGACCGAAGCCGTTGCCAATGAATACGACTCGCTCATCGACGATGGGTGCGTCCCCGCGCGGGTGATCCGCATGGATCGCAGCGAATGCGATGTCGCGACTCCGACCGGACTCGCGCGCGCCCGTTGTCAGCGTTTGATTTGGCCCGAGCGGGGGCCGTCCGTGGTTACGCAAGCTGCCTCGTCCCGGCCTGACCCGCTCAGGCGGCGGGGTGCGGACTCCGAAATCAGCGGACTCTGCACCGGCGACTGGGTAAGCATTGATGCCGAACTCAATGTGCGCCAGCTGCTTCCGCGCCGCGGCGCGATCACGCGATCGGCCGCCGACCGACGCGCACAGGGTCAAGTGCTGGCCGCGAATGTCGATACCGTGCTGATCTGCAGCGCGGCCGACGGCGATATCGACCTCGGGCGCATCGAGCGCATGCTCGCACTTGCCTGGGAGAGCAGCGCACAGCCGATCGTGGTGCTCACCAAAGCGGATGCGGCGCTGGATATTCCGCTCGACGACGTACAGGCCGTCGCACCCGGTGCGGTCGCCCTCGCGGTCAGTGCGGATACCGGATCGGGACTCGATGTGCTCACCGCGATGCTCGACGGCACCGTCGCGCTGATCGGTCCGTCCGGTGTCGGAAAATCGACGCTCGCCAATGCCCTGATCGGCCAGGAAGTCTTCGCCACCAACGCCGTTCGCTCGGTGGACAAAAAGGGCAGGCACACTACGGTGCATCGGGAACTGCGGCCGCTGCCCGGCGGCGGCACGCTGATCGATACGCCCGGACTACGCGGCATCGGCCTCTGGGATGCCGCCGAAGGCATCGAGAAAGCCTTCAGCGATATCGAATCCCTCGCGGCGCACTGCCGATTCGACGACTGCGCGCATAACGGCGAACCCGGCTGTGCCGTGCAGGAAGCCGTCGACAGCGGGGCGCTCACCCAGCGGCGCTTCGACAGCTACCGCAAACTCGAACGGGAAAACGCCTGGATGGCAGCGCGATCGGATAAGCGGCTACAAGCCGAACGTGCGAAGGTGTGGCGCGATATCCGCAAGCAGCAGCGGCAGTTCTACCAGGAGCGCGGCTCGCGACGCTGATTCCCGCGGGGAGCGGCAGTTTGCGTATCCATGTGAGGGAAAGCGAACGTCGCACCAGCACGGTAGGGTCGGCACGCACAAATCGCTAAACGGGAGGGTTCCGATGAGTTACCCCGGCGGGTATCCGCCACAGGGCCAGCCCGGGCAATGGCCCGGACAGCCCGCATATGGTCAGCCGGCGCCGCAGGGCGCGCCGAATCCCTACGGTGCGCCACCGCAATACGCGCCGCCCGCGGGGCAGCCACCGATCAGCCAACCGCAAGTGCCGCAACCGCCGTACGGCAGCCAGCCGCATATTCCGCAGCCGCAGTACGGACAGCCGGCGCCGCCGCAGCCGTACGGTCAGCCTGCTCAGCCCTATGGGCAGCAGCCGTACGGCCAGGCGCCCTACGGGCAGCCGGTTCCGCAGCAGGCTCCGGCCCCGCCGGGTATCACGGTCAACGCTTCCTATGAGTGGTTCGCGTTCCTGTTGGCGATCACCAAGCCGAAGATCCTGATCAACGGTCAGCGGGTGCCGAATACGCGGTGGGGCCAGAACCATATTCCGGTCGGTCCCGGTCAGTACCACGTGCGGGTGGTCACGCCCTGGCTGTTCGATATGGGCCAAGCGAATGCGACCGCATCGATCCAGGAAGGTCAGGGCGCGCTGTTCTACTACAAGCCGCCTGCGATCATCTTCCTCAACGGTGCGATCGGCCCGGTTCCGCAGAAGACGCCCGGCGCCATCTTCATCTACATCAGCTGGGCCTTCGTGGCATTGATGATCCTGCTCAACATCGTGTTGATCGCTGGCGCGTCCAGCATCTGACAGCGTCGAAAGGCGTCGGGGCTCCGGCGCCTTTTCTTCGCGGCACCTATGCAACTGGTTGCATAGAAGCCTGGGTTACGCTTAACGTGCACAACACCCGTCGGCGACTGCTCGCCGGTCGTTCGAACGGGTCGGCACGGCCGCGGGCCCACTCTCCTGCGGCCTGGACGACAGGAGCAGGTCATGACGGAACCGGGATCGAAACCGCTCGCGGGCGCGACGATGATCATGTCGGGCGGCAGCCGAGGCATCGGTCTGGAGATCGCCAAGCGAGCAGCCGCCGATGGCGCGAATATCACTCTGATCGCGAAGACCGACCAGCCGCATCCGAAGCTGCCCGGCACCATCCACACCGCTGCGGCGGAACTCGAGGCGGCGGGCGGCTCGGTACTGCCTTTCGTCGGCGATGTGCGCATCGATGAGTCGGTCGCCGAGGCCGTGCGCCAGACCGTCGAGCGGTTCGGCGGCATCGATATCGTCGTCAACAATGCCTCGGCGATCGACCTATCCCCCACCGACGCCATCTCCATGAAGAAGTACGACCTGATGCAGGACATCAACTGCCGCGGCAGCTTCCTGCTGTCCAAGCTCAGCATTCCCGCGCTGCGCGAATCGGCCGCGGCCGGCCGCAACCCGCACATCCTGACCCTGTCCCCACCGCTCAACCTGGATCCGAAATGGGCGGGCATGGCGCTGGGCTACACCATCGCCAAGTACGGAATGTCGCTCACCACACTGGGTTTGGCCGAGGAGCTCAAGGGCGACGGTATCGCCGTCAACTCACTGTGGCCGCGCACCACCATTGCCACCGCGGCGGTGAAGAATCTGCTCGGCGGCGAGGAAATGATCGCCACCTCCCGCACCCCCGACATCTATGCCGACGCCGCCTACCTGGTCCTCACCTCGCCATCGAAGGAGACCAGCGGCAACTTCTTCCTCGATGACGAAGTCCTCGCCGCACATGGCATCACCGACCTGGACAAATACCGCGTCGTCCCCGGCGACGCCGAACTGACCACCGACCTGTTCCTCTGACGCCGCCCCCGGAGGTGGCCCGCCCGGCCACTTTCGGGCCGTCAGCCCGCTACCGTCGCTATCGTGACCGGTAAAACCACCTTGGCCGCGATCTTCGAACCAGAGCCCGAAGGATGGGGGCCGCGCGGTGATCCCTACGTCTGGCAGGAAATGCGGAGGCGGCTCGAAAATCTCGACCCGCCATCGACTTCGACCGAGCTGATCGCACTGCTGCACGACACCTTCGAGCAGGTGCTCGGATCGCGTCTCGGCGCGAAAAACGCACCCGACAGCGTGCACCGACCGGAGTTCGCGCACGGCGGCATGTCGAGCGGGATGGTCAGCCTCGATGCCTGGCGGCAGGCGTTGATGCCGCTACTGGAGGGGCGCGCCAGGCAGCTGATCTCGGGCGCGCCCGGTACCGCCACCATCATCCTTCGCCGAGGCGACATCACTGAGCAGCGGGTCGACGCGATCGTCAATGCGGCCAACTCTTCCCTGCTCGGCGGTGGCGGCGTCGATGGCGCGATCCACCGCGCCGGTGGACCCGCGATTCTCGACGCCTGCCGCAATCTGCGCGCATCGCGCTACGGCAAAGGACTGCCAACCGGTCAGGCGGTCGCCACCACCGGGGGCGACCTGTGGGCCCGATGGGTAATCCACACCGTCGGCCCCGTATGGTCCGCGACCGACGACCGCGGCGCCCTCCTCGCCTCCTGCTATCGCGAATCTCTCCGGATCGCAGACGAATTGGGTGCGCGAACAATCGCCTTTCCTGCCATCTCGACCGGCATCTACGGCTGGCCGATGGATGACGGCGCGCGCATCGCTACCGAAACGGTGCGCCACACGAAAACATCCGTACAAGAAGCCCACTTCGTCGTCTTCGACGAGCGCGCGCACGCCGCATTCGAAGCCGCACTGCGCTGAGCGCGGTCGTCACGCGCACTTTTGGCGCGCCGCGCATGGATTTGCCCGGTCATTTCGCGCGTGGCGGGCAAAAGCGTGCGCGGCGCTGGCTCAGTTCGGCTTGATGCCGTAGAGGCGCTCCCAGTTTTCTCGGCTGGTGAGCTCGGGCATTGCGGCGCGGTATTGCTGGGTGAGTTTGGGTAGTTCACGGCGCAGCTGACGCAGCACGCGGATGGTGCGGATGAGCAAGGCGCGAGCTCGCGCCTTATCGCGCTGCCGGACCCGGACACCGGACTGCGATGCGTCGGTAACCACGACGTGGTCGAACAGCGAGACATGCCACCAATGCGCGTCCTCGCGGGTGACGCCGATCAGACCGCGCTGGGTGCGTCCGGTCCACTGGGTGATGGCCCGCTTGATCAGCACCGCCGTGACCCGACTCGGTTCGCCACCGGCCCGGCGCAAGTGGATATCGGCCGAGCGCACCGACGGCGTCGCGGCGGGATGCTTGATGGTCTCGGGGTAATCGGCGCGACTGGTGCGGGCGGCGGCCAGTGCGGCGATTCCGCCGTCGCGCAAGACCTTCGGCCCCTGCAGGAAGTCCTCGATGCCCTGCAAAGTGGTGTGCACGAGGCCGTACTGCATGGCGACCAGATGTTCGGCCAGACTCCGGAACAGTTGGCGGGTAATGGCTTTGCCGTCGAGATCGGTGTGCAGTGAACCGACGATCAACGAGTTGCGCGTGCTGAAGTAGCGCGCCCAGTCGTCGTAGTCCTTCCAGTAGAAGTCCGCGTGCCACACCGCGGCATTCGGCAGCGTCACCGTGACGAACCCGTGCTCGCGGGCCCGGATGCCGTATTCGACATCGTCCCACTGGAAGAAGATCGGCACCGGCAGCCCGATCTTGGCGACCACCTCGGCCGGGATCAGGCAGGTCCACCAGGCGTTGTAGCCGGCGTCGACGCGGCGCTCCTGGTTCTTCTTCAGCATGCTGGTGTTGCGCAATGCCTTCGGCACCTTCTGGCCGTGCTTCAGCTCGTGCAGATGCACTTCCTCGGCGCCGACATTCAGGTAATCCGGGTTGAGCAGGAACAACATCTGCGCGCCGACCAGCGTCGGTTCCACGGTCAGATTGGCGAAGGCATTGAGCCGCAGTACCGTTTCCGGTTCGCAGAGGATGTCGTCGTCCATCAGGATGACGTCGGCGTGCTCGTTGACCGCCGACACCTCGTACAGGCCACGGGTGAAGCCGCCCGCACCACCCAGATTCGGCTGCCGGATGTACCGCAACTTGTCACCGAAGATCGGCAGCGTGTCCTGGAAGCGCGCCTGGTTCTCCACCAGATCGGTGCCCTGATCGACCACATAGACCGCGTCGATGGCCTCGAGAATCGGGGCGTCGGAGGCCAGCGCGGCCACGGTCTCGGCGCAATCGGTGGCCCGGTTGAAGGTGCAGATCGCGATGGCGACGGGGCGCACACGTTCGGGTGCGATGGCGGTCCAGGTCTGCGCGGAAATGCCGAGTTCGCCGCCGATGGCATCGAATTCGAGCCACAGCGCGCCACCGTCGACGTACTGATCCAGCGGTGCGGTCAGGGTCACGGGGCCGCTCGCGGTGATCTCGGCGGTCTCGATGATCCGGCGGTGCCCGGCGATATCGGAGGCGACCAGCCGGACCTGGGCCCGCTTGGTCACATCGAGCACCATGGTCGCCCACACCTCGGTGACCGTGGTCCAGCGCTGCCAGTAGCTGGCCGCGAAGCGCCCGAAGTAGGTGTTGGTATGTGCGGACGCGCCCTTGTCCAGTCTCAGCTCCAGGCGTTCCCGATGGGCGCGGCCCTTGGCGACGGCATACAGCTCATCGCTCACCTTCGCCGACGGGCCGGTGAAGATGCCACGCTGCAGCACCAGCCGATCGGGCGCCTGATGATCGACGCGCAGTGAGGCGGGCGCGGCCGAAGGTCGGTCATTTGTCTCGGTAACGGCCTGGGTAGCCGACTGATCCATGAAGTCCTCGAAATCCTTTGGTGCCGACGGGACAGACACGCCCCTGGATGCCTTCGCGGCGGGGCCGAGGATATCAATTGGGCTCGGCGACTGCCTGTCCAGGAACCGGGACGGTCCCGCTATTTATGGTTGCTTGTCATTAGCCGGGCTATCCGCTGAACCGACGAATACGAATTTGTCGTAGGCCCAATAGCGGAATACCACCGCAACGATCTGACCGATGAGCGTGCCGGATATGTTGTCCGACAGCGGCGACGACAGGTCGAGCACATAGCGAGAGAACCCGAGACAACCCAGTTGCAGGCCGATAGCGACCACATTGAATATGGCATACAACAGGTACTCGCGCGCCGGATTGTCGGATTTCTTGTGCCCGAAGGTCCACCACTTGTTGCCGAAGTAGGTCACCACCGTGGCCACCGCGATCGCGATGATCTTGGCGGGCAGCGGCGCGTGGTAGAGCACGCCCTCACCACCCCAGAACACCAGCAGGTTGTAGGTGCCCGCGTCGACGAGGAAGCCGATCGCGCCGACCACCAAGAAGGCACCGCCGCGCCGCAGCGCGGCGATCACCTTCACGGTCAGCGGCTCGGCGACCGGCGCGGATTGCGGTGAGCCGGACCGTTCGGAGAATGACACGGGCTGCTCTGGGTAAGACACTCGGCGACGGTACCCCAGTAGGCTCGGTGAACCGAGTGAGCACCAATAGGTACAGCCCTGTACCCTCCCGGTGTTCCCCATTCACCGCCGACATCGAGGATTGACCGGGTGGACTCCACCGAGCTCCGAATTGCCGCAGTGGTGCCATGCCACAACGAGGAGGCTTCGGTCGCCAAGGTCGTCGCCGACCTGCAGGCCGCCGTGCCGGGAATCGTCGTCTACGTCTATGACAACCTCAGTACCGACGCGACCGCCGAGCGGGCCCGCGCGGCCGGCGCGATCGTGCGCCACGAACACACCAAGGGCAAGGGCAATGTGGTGCGCCGCGCCTTCGCCGATATCGAGGCCGATATCTATCTGATGATCGACGGCGACGACACCTACGAGGCGTCGGCCGCGCCGCTGATGATCAAGACGCTGCTCGACGGTCCGTACGACCATGTGCTCGGCGTCCGCAAACAGGACGAGGGCGCCTCGGCGTACCGCTCCGGCCACGAGGCCGGCAACAAGGTGCTCAACGGCGTGGTCGGAAAGGTATTCGGCGAGAACGTCGAAGACATGCTCAGCGGCTTCCGGGTGTTCTCGCGGCGGTTCGTGAAGAGCTTCCCGGCCGTCTCTCGCGAATTCGAGATCGAAACCGAGCTGACCGTGCATTCCCTGCATCTGCGGGTGCCGCGGACGGCGGTTCCGGTCGGCTTCCGCGATAGGCCGGCGGGCAGTGAGAGCAAGCTGCGCACCTACCACGACGGATTCAAGATCCTGGCGCTGATCATCGGCCTGGCCAGACATGAGCGGCCCGTTGCGTTCTACGGGCTGTTCGGCACGCTGAGCTGGCTGGTTTCGATCATCCTGACCATTCCGATAGTGGTCGAGTTCTACAACACCCATGAGGTGCCCCGGTTCCCGACACTGTTCCTCGGATTCACCTTGCTGCTGCTCGGCAGCCTGGCCTGGACCGCGGGTCTGATCCTGGACGGCATCCGGCGCTCCCGGCACGAGGCCGCCCGGCTGGTCTACCTGCGCTACTCGGCCGTCGGCGCGGATGACGCGCGTGGTGGTGACGCACACGCCGGAGGGGCCCAGCGTTGACCACCTCGGCGGATCGAACCGCAACCACCGCGAATACGGAATCGCAGACCACGGACAACGATGTCGCGGCACCCGAATCCGCTGCCGCCGAACCTGATTCGAGCAGACCGAGTCCGGCACGCGCTTTCCGACACAGGATCGTAGAACGCTTCGGCGCGGCCACGGTCGCCTTCACTATTGTCGTCGCGGTCTTCGGCGCACTGTTCGCCTGGATCACCCCGCCGTTCTGGGGTCACGACGAAATCACCCAGTTCGGTCGCGCCTATCAGGTCGCGCACGGCGGCTTCGGACCCCAGCGGATCCACGACGAGCGTGGCATCTCCTACGGCGGCGATGTGCCGATCAGCATCACCGAGCTGATGGGCTATGCGCTGCACGACTACACCACCAATCCGGAAGAGCCGGATCCGATGGTGGCCGATCCCGGCAGCTACGCCCGGATGGAGGACGCCGCGGTTTCGAAGGCGCAGGAGCCGGTCTGGTTCACCAATACCGCCGCCTACTCGCCGGTGCCGTATATCCCTGCGGCCATTGGCATTCGGGTCGCCGAGCTGTTCGGACTGAATGTCGGCGCGATGATGCTGCTGACCCGCCTCGCGGGCCTGGCCACCTACCTCGCGCTGGTCGGATTCGGCCTGTGGGCCCTGCGCGCACACCGGGTGCAGTGGCTGGCGTTCACCATCGCCGTGCTGCCGATCGCCGTCTTCCAAGCGGGCACCGTCACCGCCGACACCTTGACCAACGCACTGGCCATTATGGTCTCGGCCCTGCTGGTCAAGGCGCTGTTCCTCGGCGACGGTCTCGGTCGCACCGAGACGGCCGCGCTACTGGCCGCGACCGTGCTGCTGCCGGTCAGCAAACCGACCTATGTGCTGCTCGCCATGCTCGTGGTGCTGGTGCCGACGAACCGGTTCGTCCTCGGCGGTGCGTCCCGCTGGAAGCGTTTCATCCCATGGGGTTTCGCGGCATCGGGCGCGCTGACGTTCGCGGTCTGGATGAAGATCGCCGCGCCGACCGGCGACGGGATGGGCCTGATGCGCCCGCAGCACCAATGGAATTCGGTGCGTCCGGGCGATCAGCTGCACGGAATCCTCACCGACCCGGTGAATTTCGTGAACACCTTCGGCGAGAGCATCGCACTGCGCGACCAGCGGTGGTTCACCCAGTTCTTCGGTGAACTCGGCTTCGCCTACATCGATGTCCCCGCGCTGTCGGTGCTGGCCTGCCTGCTCGCCTTCGCGGTCAGCATCGGTATCGCGGATCGGATGAATACCGCGACCGCCACCTTCCGGCGCACGCTGATCGTCGCGCTGACGGTGCTCGCGAGCGTCGCGATGATCTACGTGACGCTGTACATGTCGTTCACGCCGGTCGGCTACTACATCATCGACGGCGTCCAGGGCCGGTACTTCGTGCCGCTGGCGATCATCGCGCTGGTGGTGCTGCTGCGTTGGATGCCGTTGCGACTCACCGATGTTCGTGGCCAGACCCCGACCAGGGGTCCGGCCGTCGCCGTCATCGCTGCCACACTGGTAGCGCTGATCGCGGCGCTGTGGAAGTACTACTCGATCGTCTGGGGCTGACTCAGGCGGTGATGGTCGTTTCGCCGGCCTCGACGTAAGCGCGCTCGGTGCCGGCTTTGGCCGGACGCCACCAGGATTCGTTGTCGCGGTACCACTGGATGGTGGCGGCGAGTCCGGCGGCGAAGTCGCGATAGCGTGGCGTCCAACCGAGTTCGGTGCGCAGCAGCGTCGCATCGATAGCGTAGCGCTGATCGTGGCCTGCCCGGTCGGTGACGTGATCGAAGTCGTCCGGATCGCGGTCGAAGGCCTGCAGGATCATCCGTACCACGGACTTGTTGTCGAGTTCACCGTCCGCGCCGATCAGATAGGTCTGCCCGATTCGCCCGCGCTCCAGGATGTCCCACACCGCGCGGTTGTGATCCTCGACGTGGATCCAGTCGCGCACCTGATGTCCGGCGCCGTAGAGCCGCGGCCGCACCCCGTCGATGAGGTTGGTGATCTGGCGCGGGATGAACTTCTCCACATGCTGATATGGCCCATAGTTGTTGCTGCAGTTGGAGATTGTCGCGCGGACGCCGAACGAGCGGGTCCAGGCGCGCACCAGCAGATCGCTCGAGGCCTTGGTGGCCGAGTAGGGGCTGGACGGGTTGTAGGGGGTGTTCTCGTCGAATGCGGGCCCGTCCGGTGTGAGGTCGCCGTAGACCTCGTCGGTGGAGACATGGTGGTAGCGCACGTCGTGGCGGCGGACCGCTTGCAGCAGGGAGTAGGTGCCGACGATATTGGTCTGCACGAACGGCCAGGGTTCGGCGAGGGAGTTGTCGTTATGCGATTCGGCGGCGAAATGGACCACGACGTCGACACCGGAGACGAGTTCGTCGACCAGATCCAGATCGGCGATATCACCGTGCACGAAGTCGATGCGGTCGGCCACCGGCGCGAGCGAGGCCCGGTTTCCCGCATAGGTCAAAGCGTCGAGGACGGTTACGGTGGCGTCGGGACGCTCGGCCACGGTCTGTTGGACGAAATTCGCACCGATGAATCCGGCTCCGCCGGTTACGAGCAGTCGCACACCCATGACCTTACGTCGCCCGCCCGGCCCGCCGGCGCCGGATCCGCTCCGCCGTATGCACCCTGCGCAACCAGGTTTCGAATCTGTGATGTTCGTCACGCTGGACATCCGAAAGGAAATAAGCGTGGTTCAGTAAATTCTGAAAAACCATGGTCAGCGCGCACATTTCCAAGAACCCACCAAGCCTCGAGTCGCGATGGTGAACAAAATTTGAATTAACGGTCACAACCGGTTCACCACGCGTTAGCTGGTCTAGATTTCGATCGTCTAGTCCCCTCCGAACGCTTCACATCGAGGTCCAAAACAAAATGCTGATGAGGAAATTCGCCGCGACTTCGGCACTGCTGATCGCCGCCATGGGCGTCACCGCGGGCACTGTCAACGCGGCACCGGCGGAATCCGCCGATGCCCCGGTCAACTTCACCGCGAACGCCACCGACACCCAGTCGATCATCTCGATCGACTCCGGCTCGCTGGTTGTCGAGGACAACGCGCTCAAGATCAAGGCCGCCAACGGCACCACCGTTGCGGGCACCCCGCTCACCTTCCGCGTCGATGAGTTCGAGTTCCCAATCGCCGCGGACATCTCCGATCACACCGCCACGCTCA
Source organism: Nocardia sp. NPDC050412 (assembly GCF_044458825.1). Taxonomy (NCBI): domain Bacteria; kingdom Bacillati; phylum Actinomycetota; class Actinomycetes; order Mycobacteriales; family Nocardiaceae; genus Nocardia; species Nocardia sp. NPDC050412. The sequence goes on along the minus strand of NZ_JBITIJ010000025.1, from coordinate 5,825 downwards.
CCCCACAGCTCGACATGGCGAAGGCCACCTACAAGCCGGTCGCGCTGCCCTTCGAGGACCAGGCTCCCTTCAAGACCCCGTACGACCGTGAGGTGGCCGCCTTCAACCGCTTGAAGGACACCATCGCTATGGGCGCCACCATCGGCACCCTGGTCGGCGGTCTCGGCGGCGGCGCCCTCGGCTGCGTCCTCGGTGGTATCGCCGGTGCGACGATCGCCTCGGCGACCATCGTCGGCCTGTTCGGCCCCTTCATCCCCGCCGCTGCCGTCGGCTGCGTGGCCGGCATCCTCGCCATCGGTGCGCTGGGCACCCTGGCCGGTCAGATCTTCATCACGGCTCCGGTCGCGATCGGTGCGGCGATCCAGTACTTCGCCACCACCAGCGCCCCGTTCAACGCGCCGAAGTAAGTCGAGCGACGCTCTGCACATCTGAAAAAGAGCCCAGGAAACCCCGCCCGGTCATCGACCAGGCGGGGTTTCCGCTGTTGATCGCGGCTCGTGTCCGAAATGGCCGCGCGTTTGCGGATTTGATAGGACCGTGATAGGCGCGACGCCGGAGTAATTCCAACCGTCGCCCGGGTGAACAAAAAGTAAATCAAGTTGAACGAAATGGCGCTCGTGCGCCCCCCGCGAGAATTCTCCGGATAACCGAGGGGAATTCACGGCAAGGTTCCCAACCAAAGAAACCCCGCCCCGGACCGCCGCCTGAAGGCGAGGTCCGGGTGCGGGGTTCGCGACTCGTCCGGCCGATCCAGGTCAAGCCGTCCGAGCCTGTTGGGGCTGCTCGAGGCGGGCACGCACGAACCGGGAGACCCGGGCCAGTGCCATCCTGCTCTCGGGCAGGTTCGGAGCTATTGCCATGAAGGCATGCACCTGACCGCGCCAGATCTCCAGCGCGTTCGGGACACCGGCCACGGTCAGCCTGCGCGCCATGAGCTCGCAGTCATAGCGCAGCATCTCGTCTTCGGCGGTGATCAGCAGTACCGGCGGCAGACTCGCCAAGGCGCCGTTGACCGGCGAAACCAGCGGATCCAGCACTCCATCCACCTCGGCGCCGATCCGCACCACCGCCTCCAGCGCGGCCAGCGGCAGATAGGGATCGCGCGCGACATTCATATAGTCGCGCTTGGCGGCGTAGTCCAGATCGAGCAGTGGGCTCAGCCCGATCAGTCCACCCGGCGACGGCATCCCGGACTCGATCGCGCGCAGTGCGGTGGCGAAGGCGAGGAAGCCGCCCGCCGAATCGCCCGCGAACATGATCCTGGCCGGGTCCGCGCCGTGCCGCAGCAGCCAGCGGTAGGCGGTCAGGCAGTCCTCGATCGCGGCGGTGACATTGTTCCCCGGCAGTTGGCGGTAGTCGACATTGACCACCGGCAGTCCGGTGCGCCGGGCCAGACTGGCCGCGATCGGGCGATGGGTGCCGAGACCGCAGATGGCGAAGCCGCCACCGTGCATATACAGCACCGCGCCGTGCCGCAGGGCGCGCGAGCCGCCCGACGGACGCAGGATCTCCATCCGAAATCCGTTCAGCGTCACCTGTTCCCGATCGACACCGCGCGGCTGCGGCCGCAGGCGCGCCAGTCCGTCGATCGCGAGAGCACCGATCGGGATGGTCGTGCGGCTGACCGGAAACATGCGCAGCACCGGCCGCACCGTACCGAGGCAGGTCGCCAGCAACAATCGGGCTGATGCGCTCGGACCGTCCGGGTTCATCAACAGACCCGGATCACCTGCGTCGGATTCACTCCCGCTGATCGCCACCATCGCGCACCTACCTCACACTGGCGCGCCGAACCCGACCGAACGGTTCTCCAGGCGAGAGTCGACGCTGACATCTCACACGCTGATGCTTCAGAACACCATAGCGTGATCTACGTAACATATATCGCCCGCCGCGCCGAAGCACTAAACGTTCGTGATCAATTTGTAGGCCAGTCGGAACCTCGCCGAAGCCGAGCGCGATACGCCTGGCAGACTCGGGGACCATGCGCGGAATCATCTTGGCCGGCGGCACCGGATCCCGCTTGCACCCGATCACGCGCGGGGTGAGCAAACAGCTGGTCCCGGTCTACGACAAACCGATGGTCTACTACCCGCTGTGCACGCTCATGCTGGCGGGCATCAGGGACATCCTGGTGATCACCACCCCGGAGGACGCCGACGCGTTCGCCCGGCTACTCGGCGACGGCTCGCAGTTCGGCGTCTCGATCAGCTATGTGGTGCAGCCGGAACCGGACGGACTCGCCAAGGCATTCGTCCTCGGCGCCGACCATATCGGCGGCGAGAGGGCCGCATTGGTGCTCGGCGACAATATCTTCCATGGCCCCGGCCTCGGCACCAGCCTCGAGCGCTTCGCCGCGATCGACGGCGGCGCGGTCTTCGCGTACTGGGTCTCGGATCCGACCGCCTACGGCGTCGTCGAATTCACCGCGGGCCGCGCGGTCTCGATCGAAGAGAAGCCCAAGGTGCCGCGGTCCAACTACGCCATCCCCGGGCTGTATTTCTATGACAACGATGTCGTGGAGATCGCGCGCGGGCTGCGACCGTCGGCGCGCGGCGAATACGAGATCACCGATATCAATCGCGCCTATCTGGAACAGGATCGGCTGCGCGTCGATGTACTCGCCCGCGGTACCGCCTGGTTGGATACCGGCACCTTCGATTCGCTGCTGGACGCCGCCAACTACGTGCGCACCATCGAGCAGCGGCAGGGCCTGAAAATCGGCGTGCCGGAAGAGGTGGCGTGGCGGCAGGGCTACATCGACGACGAACAGCTGCGCGCGCTGGCCGAACCACTGGTTCGCTCCGGCTACGGAAATTACCTGCTCGATCTGCTCGAGCGCGGACGGGATTGGTGAGCGATGGAGTTCCGTGAACTCGCCGTGCCGGGGGCGTGGGTGATCACCCCGCGCCAATTCGGCGACGAGCGCGGCATGTTCTGCGAATCGTTCAAGGCCTCGGAATTCGAGAAGGTGACCGGTCGGGCGTTCGATCTGCGCCAGGTCAACTGTTCGGTCTCGGCGGCCGGGGTGCTGCGCGGCATCCACTACACCGAAGATCCGCCGGGGCAGGCCAAGTATGTGACCTGCGTGCGCGGTGCGTTCCTCGATGTCGTCGTCGATCTGCGGCCCGGGTCGCCCACCTACGGGCGGTGGGACAGCGTGGTGCTCGACGATGTCGATCGGCGCTCGATGTTCCTGTCCGAAGGACTCGGCCATGCGATCCTGTCGCTGGCGGACCACTCGACCGTCACCTATCTGTGTTCGATCGAATACACGCCCGAATTCGACAGGGATATAGATGCCTTCGATCCGCGGCTCGGTATCGAATGGCCCCAGGTCGGTCTGGACGGTCAGCCGCTGACGTACATCCGTTCACCGAAAGACGCTGCCGCTGCGCCCTTCTCGTAATCGCCGAACGTCACCGCCCCCGATGAGGAGGGAGCGGTGACGTTCGACTTACCGTCGGCGGAGGGGATTCAGCCGACGAGCTCCAACTCCGGCTCCTGCGCCCGCACCTTGGCACGCTTGGGCAAGTAGGCCGTCAGCGCGATCAGCGCGCCCACGATGGCGACACCCGCGGCGAATTGCAGTCCCGGGCGGAAGTTGTCGAGCATCGCGGACGCAGTGCTCGCGCCGTGGTCGCCCGAGGAGATGATCGCGGTATTCACCGCGAGCACGATGGCCGCACCGACCTGCATCGAGGTCTGCAGCACACCGGCCGCCAGGCCCTGCTCTTCGTCCTCGATGCCGTTGGTGGCCTGAATATTGATGGCGGGGAAGCCGACCCAGCCGATGCCGATCAGCAATACCGCGGGCAGGATCATCGTCAGGTACGACGGAGCGGTATCCAGCCGCAGGAACAGCAGGTAGCCGATGGCCATCACGACCATGGTGATCGCGATGATCGGCCCGGTGCCGAAGCGGTCGACGAGCTTATCGGAGAAGAACGCCGAGGCGACCACCAGCAGACCGACCGGAAGCAGCGCCATGGCCAGCTTCAGCGGCGACCAGCCAAGTGAATCCTGCATGTACAGCGTCACGATGAACTGCCAGCTGAAATACGAACCCGCCACCGCGATGATCGCGAGGCTGGCCCGGACCAGCGTCACCTTGCGCAGGATGCCGAGGCGCACCAACGGGTACTTGACCTTCTTCTCCACCGCGACGAATCCGGCGAACAGCGCCGCGGCGCCGACGAACGAACCGATGGTGCGCGCCGAACCCCAGCCCGCCTCGGGCGCGGAGACCACGGTGTAGACCAGCAGCAGCATGCCCGCGGTGGACAGCAGCGCACCCAGGATGTCGTGCCCGCCCTCCTCGGCGGCCTCGTCCTTGGGGACCAGCACCCAGGCCGCGGCCAGTGCGACAAGCGCGATCGGCACCGGGAGCAGGAAGGTCCAGCGCCAGCCGATGCCGGTCATCAGGCCGCCGAACAGCAGACCCATGGAGTAACCGCCCGCGCCGAACACGGTGTAGATGGACAGCGCCTTATTGCGGGCCGGACCCTCGGCGAAGTTGGTGGTGATGATGGACAGACCAGTCGGGGCGGTGAACGCCGCGGCCAGGCCCTTGATGAAGCGGGTCAGGATCAGCAGCGGGCCGGAGGCGACCAGACCGCCCGCCAGCGAAGCCAGCGCGAAGACGGCCAGTGCGATCAGGAAGACCTTGCGCCGACCGAGCAGGTCGGCGGTGCGACCGCCCAGCAGCAGCAGGCCGCCGTAGCCGAGCACGTAGCCGCTGACCAGCCACTGCAGGGTGGAAGTTGACAGATCCAGCTCGGCGCCGATGGACGGCAGCGCCACACCGATCATCGAGACGTCGAGACCATCGAGGAACAACACAATGCAGAGGGTGATCAGCATGCCCCAGAGACGGGTGGACCATCTGATCGGATCGGTCGCCGTCGCGGCCGAAAGGGTTGCTGCAGAAGTCATGGGCGGAACATTACATGCGTCGACATTAAATGCCAACACATTTAATGCGCTTGCATCGGGCGGTCCGGGGCACTAGGATAAGGCCATGTCGAAGCCGTCGACAACACAATTACTCGGGCGCGATGTGGCGCCCACCGGGTTGGTCGCCGAGTGGCGTGAGCTGCTCGACCGGCACGCCGCCGTGAGCTGTGCACTCGAGAAGGAGCTGCAGGGCAAGCACGATATCGGCCTCAGCGAATTCGAGACGCTGGACCGGCTGGTCGACGCGGCATGTGGCGACTATCGGATGAGCGATCTGGCCAACGACATCTACTTGAGCCAGAGCGCCCTCTCGCGCGCGGTAGCGCGACTGGAGCGCGACGGACTGGTTTCGCGCAGTATGTGTGCCGAGGATCGGCGCGCGATCTTCGTCTGCCTGACCGAAAAGGGCCGCGAGGTCTACGAGGCCGCGCTCCCAACGCATCGCGAGGTGCTCGAGCGAACCTGGGGCAGTCGGCAGAAGTGCTAGATAGCTAGGACATCCACGCCTTCCCAGCCACCACAAAGCGAATCTTACGAACGACATTCGCGGCCGTCTGGCATCCGAGCCGTCGAAGCACATGCAACGAAGTCGCGGGACTCGCCCTTCCAGCACGCGTGCCTCAGGTGCCGAACGCCCCACCATCACCAACCACCACGAAGCGAGCCTTACGAGCGACCCGTTCGCGGCCCCTCTCGCGACCGAGCCACCGAAGCACATACAACGAAGTCGCGAGACTCGACCATCCAGCACACGCGCACCAGCTGCCGAACGCCCCACCATCACCAACCACCACGAAGCGAGCCTTACGAGCGACCCGTTCGCGGCCCCTCTCGCGACCGAGCCACCGAAGCACATACAACGAAGTCGC
>NZ_JBITIJ010000024.1:0-100970 GCF_044458825.1 Nocardia sp. NPDC050412 | reverse complement strand
CCCACACGGGGGTATGAGGAGCCGGAACCAAATAAAACATTTGGCACTGACATTCATCGACACACTATTGAGTTCTCAAAGAACACACGCACACAACTCCACCCCAGATTCTCTCGGGAGGCTTGTTGAGGCAACTTTCCTAGCCTAGCCAACCGCCCGCGCAGAGTCAAGTCTGCTCGTTCGATCCGGCAACGCTGGTCGCCAGGCGCTCCTCGTCCTACCTCGTTTCCCAGGCCGCTGTGCTCAACGTTTCCGCTGCGCTTTGGGCTCCGGGTCGGTGTCCGTGTCGCTCTGACTTGGATAAAGTTACGCGGCGGAGAACGTCGAGTCAAATCCGCACTACACGCATGTCATTCCGCAGGTCAGAGGCCATCCGACACCCCCGAAACCTGGTCCGGGCCACCCGAATGTGACCCGAGCCACGTGATCTTTATGCGCCTGCCCGCAGTACGCCCGCGAAGTTCCGCTTGCCGCGGCGCAGCACCAACCACCGTCCGTGCAGGTAGTCAGCATCGGCGGGCGTCCATTCCAGATCCGAGATCCGCTCGTTGTTCACCGACGCTCCACCCTCGTTCACCGCCCGACGCGCGGCGCCGCGGCTCTCCGACAGTCCGGAGGCAACCAGCAGATCGACGATCGTGCTCGGTTCACCGGTCCCGACCTGCGCGACCGTGCCGTCGACCGCGGCTTCGCGCAGGGCTGCCGACAGCGTCGGCTCATCGAGTTCACGCAGATCCGCGCGGCCGAACAGGGCCTGACTCGCCAACTGCACGGCGCGGGTATTCGCCTCGCCGTGCACCAGATTCGTCATTTCCTCGGCCAGCTTGCGCTGCGCTTCCCGAGCATGCGGACGCTCGGTCGTGGCCGACTCCAGCTCGGCCAACTCCTCGCGGGACAGGAAGGTGAACCAGCGCAGGTACCGCACGACATCGGCATCGGCGGTATTCACGAAGTACTGGTACCAGGCGTACGGGCTGGTCATCTCCGGATCGAGCCACAGGCTGCCGCCGCCGGTCGACTTGCCGAATTTCTTGCCGTCGGCCGAGGTAACGAGCGGCACGGTCAGCGCGTGTACCGACGCAGCATCGACGCGACGGTTCAGCTCCACGCCGGCGATGATGTTGCCCCACTGGTCCGAACCACCGACCTGCAGTGTGCAGCCGTAGTTGCGGCGCAGCTGGAGGTAGTCGTTGGCCTGCAACAGCATGTAGCTGAATTCGGTGTAGGAGATGCCCTCACCGTCCAAGCGCCGCTTGATGGTGTCGCGGGCCAGCATGACGTTGACCGAGAAGTGCTTGCCGATATCGCGTAGGAAGTCGACGGTCGATAGCTGACCGGTCCAGTCCATATTGTTGGCGATGATCGCGCCGGTGGGCGAGTCGTCGAGGTCGACGAAGCGCTCGAGTTGCGAGCGGATCCGGCCCGCCCATTCCGCGACGGTATCGGTCGAATTCATGGTGCGCTCGCCCACGTCGCGCGGGTCGCCGATGAGGCCGGTGGCACCGCCGGCCAGCACAATCGGGCGATGACCCGCACGCTGGAACCGCTTCAGCGCAAGCAGCGGAACCAGATGTCCGGCGTGCAGGCTGGCCGCGGTGGGATCGAAACCGGCATACAGGGTCAGCGGCCCGGCGGCTATCGCCGCGCGCAGGGCTTCCAGGTCGGTGGACTGCGCGATCAGTCCGCGCCAGGTCAGTTCGTCGATGATGTCGCCGCTCACGCCTGCGCCTCGCTGGCGCTCGGCTCCGGCGTGCGCGAGGCGCGCTGGCACATGGTTCGCTCACTTCGTTCGCTCACGCTGTCCCATCTTTCCGCACCGGTCCCCGCGACCGGTATGGCCCTCAGTGTCGCCGTGCGCCGCCACGCAGGGCGAACCATTTTCGGTAAACGCGACAACGATCGACAGACCGCAGGTCTGCCGATCGTGTGCGTTATTCGGATGTTCAGCGAGCCAGCAGCTCCCGCACCGCGATGATGCTGTCGCGACGCTGCCAGGCGATCCAGACGAACACCACGCCGAGCACCAGCGGGAAGGGCGCCAGAGCGGCCGCGCCGAGCAGGAACACCTGGGTCAGGGCGGCGCAGACCATGGTGATGGTCAGGCCGACGGCTGCGGGGCCGGTCAGGCGGGGCACCAGCAGGCCGATGCCGCCGGCGAGTTCGACCAGGCCGGTGAAGTAGCGGAACCACTGGCCCCAACCGATCGTGTCGAAGGATTCGACCGCAGCATGCGCACCCAGCAGCTTCGGGGCGGCGGAGGCGATGATGAAGAACAGCCCGAGCAGGATCTGCACGGTCCAGAGCGCGATATTCATCTTCTTGCTGGGGCGGCGGGCAACGGCGGCGGCGGTGATGGGGGCGGCGGAGGCGATGGCGGTCATCTGTCTATCCTTCGGTTCGGTCGCGGCGGGTGCAGCGCGTTCAACAGATAGGACGGACACCGCGCCGAAAACTCATCGCTGATCCCGAAAATTCTTGTGACCTGGCGTTATACCGCTTCCATCGGAGCGCGCGGGCTGCGCCGGTAGACCGAGACCGCCGGTGATGCGAGCCAGAATCGCCACGGTACATCCGCCGCGCTGCTGACCCCGACGCGCGGGCCGTTGGAAATCTCGGCGGGGTCGATCGCGCCGTTGAGTTCCAACCGGATCGGCGAGGCAGGGTCGAAGAGCGGAGTTCCATAGTCGCTCAGCGTGATTCCAAGCGCGCTGCCGAGATTTCCTGGGCCCCTTGCCAAATCGGCGTCGGTGCGGGCTGGTGGCCGTCGATCCCTTGCCGTCTCCAACCCGGCGATCACTTCGCCGGACCTGATGAGTACCGCGCTCGCCGTGCCGTCCGGACCGCTGGTCACGTTCACGCACATGTGCATGCCGTAGCTGAGGTAGACGTACAGCACTCCTGCGGGCCCGAACATCACCGCATTGCGCTTGGTCCGCCCGCGTCCGGAATGCGATGCCGGATCCGGCCACGGTCCGGCCGGATCGCCGCCATATGCCTCTACCTCGACGATGCGCACGCCGACCGGTCCGGACCACAGCGTCGAGCCGAGCAGTCGGCGGGCCGCGGCGGGCGGTTCGACCGCGAGTTCTTCATTTCGCACGACTCTCAATTGTTCCCGAAAGTCAGACGTAGCGACTGTGCTGGCCCGAGCGCAGCGTGACGAGGTCGTCGATGATCACCGCGGCATAGCCGACAGCGACCAGCACTGCCAGCTGTGCCCAGGCGACCCATACGACACCGATCGGGATGGTGACGGCCACCGCAGCGGCGGCGAGCAGTCGCGACCACGGGCGCGGCAGACCCAATGCGAGCCGGAAACAGAATTGTCCGAAGAAGTACAGCGCGACGCCGCCGGAGAGCGCGGACGCCGCGGCGATGGAAGCGCGTTCGTTGCCGTGCGCGATGGTCATATTGATGCCCGCGGCCGCGACCGTAATGCCGATCAGCAGTGGGTAGAGCGCATAGCCGTAGGCGAGCAACGCGGGACGCGAGCGTTCCCGCGCGGGAACCGCGGCAAGCGCGTGCTCGCCGCGCTCGTCGTCGATCCCGAAATAGGCCCACCACAGCACATAGACCAGGCAGAGGCCGAGTGCGACGGTGGCGGTCAGCGGCACCGTCAGCTTCTCCCCTGCCAGTCCCAGACCGATCGCGACCACCGATTCACCGATGGCGACGATGATCACCAGCCCGTTGCGCTCACAGAAGTGGCTGGCCCGCACCACGAAATCGCGGGTGTCGACCAGGTACGGGCTCAGTATCTGCACCGCGAGTGCCGAACCCCAGCACAGGTATTGCCACCAGCCGTGCACGAATCCGCCCGCGAGCACGAGCCCTGCCGCGAGCGCGTTCAGTGGCGCGAGGCGTTTGATCGCTTGGCTGGCCGAGGTGCCGCCGCTGACCCAGAACAGTGCCGTGTGCACGGTGTTGACCAGGACGTATCCGAGACCGAAAGCTAGACCCGTGCCGTGGAACGCGTCCGGGATCGCCAGCGCCAGCACGAAGAAGCCGAACATACCGATCAACAGCAGCGTGCGGCGCTGCGAACTGCTCGGCGCCACCTCGTTGGTGAGCCAGACGTAGCCGCTGTACATCCACCAGATAACCCCGAACAGCACCACCACCTGAGCCAGTGCCTCCCAGCCGGGATGGTGGGTGAAGACGTGGGTCAGCTGGGTGATGGTGAAGACGAAAACGAGATCGAAGAACAGCTCCAGGGTGGAAACCCGAACCTGACCTCCGTCCACGTTTGTTTCCGTGGTCTGGCTGGTCACGGCAGGATCGTAAAGCAACGCCCCGCAATGGTCACCCGAGGACGTCGGTCCCCATGTAGAGCCCCCCGAGTTTGCTCGGGTTCACCTGGAAGCGCAGGTTGTGGATGTGGCCGTCGATGATGTCGTAGGTGAACGCCGCCACCGGATTGCCCTCGATGCGCGCCAGCGCACCGAGTTCCCCGTTGATATGCGCTGGCTCGAGGACGATGCCCGCGACCGACGGCTTGGCGAGTACGCCGAGGACCCAGCGGGCCACATGATCGGGTCCGTACAGCGGACGCCGGGCCGCGGTGACCACGCCGCCGCCATCAGACCATGAGGTGACATCGGGGGCGAGCAGATCCATCAGGGCATTGAGATCGCCACCGGCGCAGGCGGCCATGAATTGTTCGGTGATGTGGGTGCGCTCGGCCTTATCGGTATCGAAGCGCGGGCGGCGGGACTGCACATGTGAGCGGGCCCGATGTGCGATCTGCCGGACGGTGGCCTCGGGCTTGTCGAGGGTGTCGGCGATTTCGGCGTGGCTGTAGCCGAAGACCTCGCGCAGCAGGAAGACCGCGCGCTCCACCGGATTCAAGGTCTCCAGGACCACCAGCATCGCGGTGGAGACGGTGTCGGCCAACTCGGTCTCCTCGGCGATATTCGGTGAGGTCAGCAGGGGTTCGGGAAGCCAAGGGCCGACGTAGGTTTCGCGTTTGGCCTTGGCGGAGGTGAGCCGGTTCAACGACAGGTTGGTGACTGTGCGCACCAGATAGGACTTGGGGTGCTGGACCGCCGACTGATCGGTTTCATTCCACTTCAGCCAGGTGTCCTGGAGGATGTCCTCGGCATCGGTGACGGTGCCGAGCATCCGGTAGGCGGTGGAAAAGAGCAGCCGCCGGTGTTCGATGAATGGATCCCGCGCGGGCGTAGCGTCGACCATTTGGCCCATGCTCCTATTGCAAGTCCGGATTTGGCAATCCAGCTTTCGGGACGAACGCGGAAACCGCCCGCCTGGGCTGGCGGACGGCTCATCCGGTTCATACGGTCCGACGCGTGGCCTTGCCGCCCTTGGACAGCTGGACCGAGACCGTCATCTTCTTGCTGAGCTTGAAGCTCGGCAACGGGCTGCTGCTCACGCTCTCCTTGTACAGCACGGCGGCGCGTCCGGTCAGGTAGAACCGGCCGGGGGTGTCGTCGACCTTGGTGAACTGGATGACAGCATCCGTGCGCCCCAAGCTGACGGGCTGGTGGAAGTAGCCGAACCGGAACGGCTTGACCTTCTTGCCCTTCAGCTGCCGCGCGATGGTGTCGGCGGCGTACGCCGCGGTCGGCATACCGGACTGGCAGGTGCCGTGGATCTGTCCCCAGGCCTGGCGCACTGCGGCGGCATCGCCGATGGCATGGATGTTCGGGTGCGAAACCGACCGCAGGGTCGGATCGACCACGATGAGCCCGCGCGCATCGGTTTCGATGCCCGACTGTGCGGCCAGTGGCGAGACACGGACGCCGGTGGTCCACAGGGTCAGATCGGCCGAAACCAGTTCGCCACTGGCGAGTTCGACCGCGTCCGGCAGCACCTTGGTGACCGACTGGCCGACCTGACGAGCCACGCCGAGCCGATCGAGTGCCTTGTTCAGATAGGCACGGGCCTTATCGCCCATCATCGCGCCCGGTTCGGTCCTGCTGATCAGCGTGACGCGCAGGCCCGGGAAGCTTTCAGCGATTTCGGCTGCCGCCTCGATACCGGTCAGACCGCCGCCACACACCGCGACAGTGCCACCATTGGCCGCAACCACCGCGAGGTGTTCAGAGAATCGGTGGGCGGTGCGCGGATCGTTCAGGGTCCAGGCGTGATCGTCGGCGCCGGGCACGATGCTGGTGTCGGTGCTGCTGCCGAGTGCGTAGACCAGCTCGTCGTAGTGCAGCGTGCCGGTGCCATCGAGGTAGACCCGCTGGGCCTCGGGATCGATGGAAGTTGCCCAGCCCTGGACGAATTCGATGCCCGTACCCGCCAGGATTTGCGGGATCCGATTATCGGCCAACTCCTGCCCCGCGGCGATCTGGTGCATGCGCAGCCGCTCGGTGAAGCGGGCGGCCGGGTTGACGAGGGTGATCTTGACATCGAGCTTGCGGGTACGCCTGGCCAGCCGAATGGCGGCCAGCATGCCGGTGTAGCCCGCGCCGAGTACGACGATCCGATGCGTGGTGGTGGTCATGGCTTGCTCCCGTGGTCGGTGTCACCGGGGCAGGTTGTTGGTTGGTGACGACCATCGGACAAAGCAGCACCGCCGGACGTGACAGCCACGCGATGTGACGTGGGACACCCACCGGATCAGGGGTGAAATGGGGACGCTCCCGGATGTGGTCAGGGGCCGGTGATCCTTACCGTCTGCGGCATGTCTTCGGTTTCCCGGCCGCGGTGGTTGCGGCGGTTTCTCTCGATCGGCGTGGCGGTCACGACGATTTTGCTGCTATCGGTTGGCGGCTGCGTGACGTGGGTGTACAGCAGTGCGTCCATATCTACTGTCGGCAGTACCGAATTCAATAACGAACTCGCGATTCCGCCGCTGGCGCAGTCTCGGGTGCGAGCGGACGGTACGCGGGTCTTCGAACTCGAAATGCGTTCGGGGCAAAGGGAATTCCGTGCGGGTCAGTCGACCGGGACATGGGGGTTCAACGGAGACTATCTCGGACCAACGCTGCGGGCGCGGCGCGGGGAGAAGGTAGAAGTCGCAGTTCGGAACAATCTTTCGGAGCAGTCGACGGTGCACTGGCACGGGATGCATCTGCCCGCGGCAATGGATGGCGGGCCACACCAGATGGTGCAGGCCGGTGACACGTGGACACCGCACTGGACAGTGGACCAGCCCGCCGCCACGCTCTGGTACCACCCGCATCCGCACGGTGCGACCGAAGAGCACGTCCGGCGTGGTCTCGCGGGGCTATTCCTACTCGATGACGAAGTGTCCGAAGGGCTTTCGCTGCCGAAGAACTACGGCGTCGATGATCTGCCGGTGATCGTCCAGGACGTGAAATTCCGTGGCAATCAGCTCGATTCGTCACACGGCATGTTCCGCGACGTCGGGTTCCTCGGCGACCGGACCATGGTGAACGGAACTCTCACGCCCTATCGGAGTGTCGGCGATGAGCTCGTGCGGTTGCGGTTGCTCAATGCTTCGACGGCGCGGATCTACACCTTCGGCTTCGCCGACGAACGCCACTTCTCGCTGGTCGGCACCGACGGCGGACTGGTGGAACATCCGGTCGCGCTCGATCGGGTGCGGTTGTCGCCGGGCGAACGCGCCGAGATCGTGGTTCGCGTGCGGCCCGGCGAACGGACGGTGCTGCGCAGCACGAAACTCGATGCGGGACTGAACTTCTGGACGCAGCGATTCTCAGGCGGTGACGACAGCTTCGACATCCTCGAATTGCGTGCGGCCTCGACATTGCGGCAATCGCCGGAATTGCCTGCGGTACTGACACATCCATCCACACCGGATGGCTCGGATTCCGTGCGCGAGCGAAACTTCGAACTGAATCTGAGTGGTATCAACGGCAGTCCGATGGCAATGGATCGGATCGATCTGACGGTCACTCGCGGCACCGCCGAAACCTGGGTGGTGCACAACAACGACGGCATGCCGCACAACTTCCACATTCACGATGTGCAGTTCCGCGTCCTCGAATTGAACGCCGCACCGCCGCCCGAAGCGCTGACCGGCCCGAAGGACACCATCTTCCTGCCGCCGAATACCACCGCGAAACTCGCCATGCGGTTCGACGGACCCGCCGATCCGAACTCGCCGTACATGTATCACTGCCACCTGCTCTGGCATGAGGACCAGGGCATGATGGGCCAGTTTGTCGTGGTCGAGCCCGGCCAGTCGGCCGGAACACCAACACATCACCACTAACGGGTCTTGCCCAGCGAACCAGAGCGCGCTAAATTCATCACACAGTGAATTCAACACTCGATGAATTGAGGCGTCCCATGACGGACCTGCACTCATCCCACGCCGTCGAGGTTCGCAACCTCACCGTGCGCCGCGGCGGCCGCGAAGTCCTACACAACATCTCGCTGACCATCCCGCGCGGTTCCATCACCGGACTGCTCGGACCGTCGGGATGCGGCAAGACCACGCTCATGCGCAGCGTCGTCGGAACCCAGATCGTGGCGTCCGGCGAGATATCCGCGCTCGGACTACCGGCGGGCGCAGCGGAACTGCGGCATCGGATCGGTTATGTGACCCAGGCACCGAGCATCTACCGCGATATCAGCGTGCGCGAAAACGTCGCCTACTACGGCGCGCTCTACGGCCGTGATCGCGACGACATCGACACAGCCATAGCCGCGGTCGGTCTGCTCGACAACGCCCATCAGCGCGGCGACGAGCTCTCCGGCGGCCAGGAGACCCGCGCATCACTGGCCTGCGCCTTGGTCGCGCAGCCGGAGGTGTTGATCCTGGACGAACCGACGGTCGGCCTGGATCCGGTACTGCGCGTCGACCTGTGGAAACAGTTCCACGAGTTGGCCGCCAACGGAACGACACTGCTGGTCTCCAGCCACGTGATGGACGAGGCCGAGCACTGCGACAAACTGCTGTTGATGCGCGAGGGCGATCTGCTCGCCGAGCTCAGCCCGGACGAACTGCGCACCGAGACCGGTGAGCAGAACCTCGAACAAGCCTTCCTCACTCTGATCACGATGGGACGTGCGGCATGACTACCACCCTCATACCGCGCCACCGGACACCGACGCTGCGTCCCTATGTCGCGACGACCGGACGCATCCTGCGTCAGCTGCGCAACGACCACCGCACTGTCGCAATGATTCTCGTGGTTCCCGCGGTCCTGATGGCGCTGCTCTACTTCATCTACAAGGACGCCCCGACCAACCCGTTGAACCCGGTGCCGATCTTCGACCGCGTCGGCATCAGCATGCTCGGCATCCTGCCGTTCATCGTGATGTTTCTGATCACGGCGATCGCCATGCAGCGCGAACGCACCTCCGGCACCTTGGAGCGGTTGCTGACCACACCGCTGTCGAAGCTCGATCTGCTCGCCGGCTACGGCACCGCCTTCTCGCTGGCCGCGGCGGCACAGGCGGCGGTGGCCTGTCTGGTCTCCTTCGGGCTGCTCGGCCTGGATTCGGCGGGCAGTCCGGTCTGGGTGGTGGTGATCGCCATGGTCGACGCGATCTGCGGCGTCGCACTCGGGCTATTGGCAAGCGCCTTCGCACGCACCGAATTCCAGGCCGTGCAGTTCATGCCGGTGGTGGTCGCACCGCAGATCTTCCTGTGCGGCTTGCTTGTTCCGCGCGGACAGTTGCCCGGCTGGTTGGAGGCGATCAGCAATGTGCTGCCGTTGAGCTATGCGGTCGATGCGCTGCAACAGGTTTCGACACATTCGGATGTCACGGGTCAGATGCTGCGTGATCTGGCTGTCGTCGCCGGATTCGCCATTGTCGCGCTGTGCCTGGGCGCGGCCACGCTACGACGGCGGACCACGTGACGGCCGAGGAGACCGCACCGGACCCGACGGCCAACGGCGACCGGGGCACTCGCTCCGGTCGCCGGCCGGGTCGCTCCGGCGCCCGCGAGGACATCCTCGCTGCCGCCCGCGCCCGCTTCGCCGAAATCGGTTTCGACAAGACCTCGATTCGCGCCGTCGCCGCCGACGCCGGGGTGGATCCCGCGCTGGTCCACCACTATTTCGGGACCAAACAGCAACTGTTCGCCGCGGTGGTCGAGTTGCCGATCGATCCTGAGGCCACGCTGCGTCTGATCGAGGCCGCGCCGCTGGATCGGCTCGGCGAAACCATTCTCGGTTCGGTGCTCGCGGTATGGGACTCCCCCGCTGGTCCCGGGATCGTCGCGGCGGTGCGCAGCATTCTCGCGGGCGGTGATACCGCGCTGGCCAGGACATTTGTCCTGGATGTCGTCCTGGAACGGGTACGGATGCGGATCGCGAAGCCCGAGGATGACGGTCGCGCCCGGGTCGCGCTGGTGGGAACGCAGATGATCGGCGTGCTGGTCGCGCGCAAGATCCTGGAGATAGAACCGCTGGCCTCGATGCCGGGTCCCGAACTGGTCGCGGCCGTCGCCCCCACGCTGCAGCGCTATCTCACCGGTGAAATTGATACTCCCGCACCGTGATTCGCGGTGGCGCACGCTATCGTGCGCCACCGAGCGGATAACTGCTCAGGCGTCGGCGTGCTGGCTGGTGAAGGCGGCGTGCTCGGCGTCGGTGACATCGCGGGCCTCATCGATCAGCAGCACCGGAATGCCGTTCTCGATCGGGTAAGCGCGGCGCAGGCGCGGGTTGTAGAGGGCGGTCGCGCCCTTGTCGTCGCGGACCAACAGCAGCGGACCCTTGTCCTGCGGGCAGGCGAGCAGGCTCAACAGTGTGGCGTCCAAGGCGGTTTCCTCCGGCATGATCGATAACTTACCCGGCGCCTAGAACCGTT
The DNA here is from genome assembly GCF_044458825.1 of Nocardia sp. NPDC050412. Lineage (NCBI taxonomy): Bacteria > Bacillati > Actinomycetota > Actinomycetes > Mycobacteriales > Nocardiaceae > Nocardia > Nocardia sp. NPDC050412. Next base: position 90,251 of record NZ_JBITIJ010000024.1, on the reverse strand, counting down.
CCGCACCCGAACCGCCCGACGGCGGCTCGGGCATGGGCGCCCGGCGGAACGAGATGTAGCGATGCCCGAAGAAGCTCGCGATGGCGACCAGACCCATCACCACCACCGCGGCCGGCCTACTCGGCAGATGCAGCACCGAAACGGCCAGCGACAGCAGTGCGATATTCATCAGCAGCCCACCGGAATTGACCGCCACGAAGCGAACGAAATCGCGCAGCATATGTCCGCGCACCCGGAAGACCAACGTGCGATGCAGTACGAACGCGATAACGATGCTGACGGCATAGGCGGCGACGACCGCGACCGCGGGCGGCACCCGCTCGCCGAGCACCGACAGCCACAGCAGCGTCAGCACCATCCCCAGCGCGGTATTGAACGCACCGACCATCGCGAAGGCGATCTCCTGCCGACGCACCAGCCGCAGCAGCAGACCCGGATCCTCGGCACCGGTCGCGCCCGCATGATCCGCCGTGAATTCGGCCTGCTGGTCAGCTGTCAACGAGATACTCCCGCCAGATCGGGTTCCGAAACAGACGCGGTCACCGGCGGTTCGGTCCGCTGCGCGTCGTCCTCGTCGCGCTCGCGACCGCGCACGAACATCCACTGCAATGCGCCGATTCCGAACAGCCCGAGCAGTATCGCGACCCCGCCGATCTTCCACCCCGGCGGCCGCCAGGTCAGCTCCAGGTCGCCGTTCTTGGTACCGGCCGGAATATCCACGGCGACGAAGGTTTTCGCGACCACGTCAAAGGGGATCGCCCGGCCGTTCAGCTTCACCTGATAGCCCGGCCAGCCCAGCCGGGCGAAGACCACGCGACCACCAGTATCCGAACTCACGCGAACCCGGCTGGTCAGCTCCGATTCCGACACCGACGTCGCGGTGCCGCCCGAGACCGTCGACACCCGGCCGTTCTGCGTGGACAGCAGCCCACCCACTCGCTCGAGCACCGCGATGTACTGCTCATGGTCCGGGTAGTCGACCCAATGCCAGCCAGATGGTGCGGGTTGATTGCGCGCGTCCGGGTACAGCGCCTTCTGCAGCACTACCCGATCCACCTTCATCAGGTCGACGATCGTCATACCGGTAGTGGGCTCCGTCGCGAAGGCCCGCCGGAAGGCATCGGGGCAGACGCTGGTGTCCCAGCGCATGCACAGCATTTCACCGAACCAGAAGTGCCCGTTGGGCGTATAACCGCTGACGTAGGTCTTCTCCAGATCCTTGGCGTAGTTACCGAAGACCAGCGATCCGTACGCGCCCCGCAGCGAACGATCCTCCGGCCGGATCAGCCCGCGATCGGCCAATTGCAAGGTGGTGCCCCGAAATTCGGGAAACGCGGCCTTCATCTGCGACCGCTGCTCGGGCAGATTCCAGCTCATCGGCGTCGGCTGTGCCGCACGCACCTGCAGGAACGCGATCGGGAACACCGAAACGATGGTCAACGCGCAGGCCGCCGCCATGCTCTTCTTCATCCCGAGCCACACGACGGCCGCGCCGAGCACGGCGATTCCGACCGCCGCCACCACATGCCAGATGACCTCGCGCGGCGCCGCCGAGAACGACCGCACCCACAGCAGCCCGATCAGCACGCCCGCTGCGATACCGCGGCCACGCCAATTCTCGAAGGTGGCGAAGCGGCCGAGCAGCACGCACACCAGCACCAACAGTCCGAGGGCCAGCATCGGCAACACTCGCGCGGGCCAGCGCAGCGGGCCGATGGTGCCCGGCCCCGCCGTCCACATCAGCGCCATCAACGCGACGAGCGCGATCGCGCTGAACTCCCGCCACGAAGCGCGCGCCTTGCGCCAGTCGACGAAGGCCAGCGCCGGAATCAGGAACCAGGCGATATAGACCACCGGCATCGGCTGCACATAACCCCACCAGGAGTTGTACGCGGGCAACGAGCTGGGCAGGCTGGCATTGAGCGATTCCGACCATGGCACGGTCAGGAACTGGTCGTTATTGATCTGAGCCGTGCCGCGCCACGTCACCTTCGCCGACAGCATGCTCGGCAGATAGGTGGCCAGCCCTGCCACCGCAGCACAGCCCGCGACCGCGAGCAGTCGCAGCGACGGCTGCCATTTGCGTTGGTAAACAACCTCCCCCACGGCCACCGCGCCGATCATCAGCCCGGCCTCGACCGCGGGGAAAATGTATTGCACCGAGATGGCCAGATACAGGAAAACGAAGGTCGGGATCGGCCCGCCACGTCCCCGTGCGTAGCGCACGCTGGATGCCCATGCATTAACCAGCCACGCGGTACCGGTGAAGGCGGTGTACCAACTGGCCTCGTCGAAGAACAGCAGCCAACCGGTGAACGGAATCGACACACCCGCGACGGCGGCCCACGGCAGCCGCGCCCCGTACTCCAGGCAGATGCGGTACACACCGGTTCCCAGGACGACCGCGAAGATCAGCTTGATCACGGTGGTGTAGAGCGCGATATTGTCGACCGAGGGCGCGATCAGATCGATCAGCAGTTGCGGCGGATTCAGCAGGCCCGCCTCCTCAATGGCGTAGTTGCCTGCCATCCAGTGCTCGGGGACCAGCACCGGGAACTGTCCGTCGCGCAGGGACCGGCCGAGCATCACCCACAGCGGGCCGTACTGCGACTCACTGTCATCCGTGTAGAAATGCCTGGCATTGGCCAGCAGGACGGCAACATATCCGGCGATCACACCGAGCGCGGTTATGAATCCCCACTTGTACACGTCCCGCCGGGCGGGGGCGCTGCTTTCCACCACGAGTTCCAGACCCTACAGGGCGCACTCGTCGAGGGACACCTCCGATCGGGATGCACGGATCGACCGCTACGAGACCACGTCCGCCAATTCACGATCCGGCTCGCCGGGGCTCGGATGATCCGCCGCCGGCGGCTCCGGGGCCCGACGCCGCGATCGCACCCACAGCCACTGCAGCACCCCGATGGCGGCGATGCCGAGCGCTGTGGTGCCGATTCCGATCTTCCAGCCCGGCGGCCGCCAGGTCAGCACCAGTTCGGCGTTCTGCGTGCCGGCGGGTATGTCGACGGCGACAAAGGACTTCGCCACGGTGGTGATCGGGATCTGCTTACCGTCCAGGGTCACCCGGTAACCCGGCCAGCCGAGGCGCGCGAATACCACCTTGCCGCCGCTGGCCGAGGACACCCGTACCCGGCTGGTGGTATCGGTCTCCGAAATCGATGTCGCTGTCACATTTTTCGCATCCGCGACGCGACCGTTCACCGTCGAGATCAGACCGTCCACGCGTTCCAGCACCGAGATGTAGCGCTCGTGGCCGGGATAGTCGACCCACTTCCAGCCCTCCGGTGCCGGCTGATTGCGCGCATCGGGGAACAGGGCGCGCTGCAACACCACCCGGTCCAGCTTCATCAGATCGACAAGGGGACGGCCGGTGGTCGGCTCCGGGGCGAACATCCGCCGATAGGCGTCCGGGCAGACGCTGCTGTCCCACCGCATGCACAGCAGTTCGCCGAAATAGAAGTGACCGGTCGGGGTGTACCCATTGACATAGGTCAGCTCGAGCGATTTGGCGTAGTTGCCGAAGACCAGAGATCCGTAGGCGCCGTCGAGGCTCATATCGTCGCGCTGCAGTAACCCGCGCTCGCCGAGTTGGATCGTGGTACCGGGAAAGTCCGGGAACGCGGCCTGCGCCTCGGACCTGTTGGTCGGCAGATGCCATGTCATCGGTGTCGGCTGAGCGGCATTGACCTGATAGAACGCGATCGGGAACATCGCGACGATGATCAGCACACCCGCGGTGGCCAGACTCCGGTTACGCCCCAGCCATACCGCTCCGGCGGCGAGCGCGCCGATCGCGGCGGCCGCCAGTACGTGCCGGACCACATTGTGTGGATCCGCAGAAAAGGACCGCACCCACAGCAGACCGATCAGCAGAGCGGCAGCGACGCCGCGACTCTTCAGATCACGGACGGTGGCGTAGCGCCCGAGTAACACACAGACCACCACGAGCAGGCCGAGCGCGAGCATCGGCAGCACCCGCACCGGCCAGCGCAGCGGACCGATCGAACCCGGTCCGGCACTCCACATCAGCATGATGATCGCGAACAGTGCGACCCCGCTGAGCTCGCGCCAGGATTCGCGGGCGCGCCGCCAGTCGATGAAGGCCAACGCTGGAATCAGGAACCAGGCGATATAGGTGACCGGCATCGGCTGGATATAGCCCCACCAGGAGGTGAACGCGGGCAATGTGCTCGGCAGACTGGCATTCAGCGATTCCGACCACGGCACCGTCAAGAACTGGTCGTTGTTGATCTCCATGGTGCCGCGCCAGGTCACCTTCGCCGAGAGCATGCTCGGCAGAAAGGTCAGCAATCCGGCCAGACCGGCACCCGTCGCGGCGACGGTCAACCGCGCCACCGGCTGCCATTTGCGTTGGTAGACGAGCTCGCCCACCGCGACGGCGAGCAGCATCAGCGCCGCCTCGACGGCCGGGAAGATGTACTGCGTGGAGATGGCCAGGTAGAGGTAGATGAAGACCGGAATCGGCCCGCCGAGACCGCGGGTGTAGCGCACCGACGACGCCCAGGCATGGACCAGCCATGCGGTGCCGGTGAGCGCAGTCATCCAACTGGCCTCGTCGAAGAACAGGAAGAAACCCGACAGCGGGAACGCGACACCCGCGACCGCGGACCACACCGGCCGCGCACCGTATACCAGGCAGATCCGGTAGACACCGAGCGCAGCGATGATCGCGAAGATCAGTTTGACGACGGTCGCGTACACCGCCATGTTGTCGACCGACGGCGCGATCAGATCGATCAGCAGCTGCGGCGGGTTGAACAGGCCGGCATCATCCATCGTGTTGTTGCCCGACATCCAGCGCTCGGGCACCAGCACCGGGAAGGTGCCGTCACGCAGCGCGCGTCCCAATCCCACCCAGAGTCCGGTGTACTGGGATTCGGTGTCGTCGGTGTAGAAGTGCCGTGCGTTGGCCAGCAGTACCGCCAGGTATCCAGCGATGACACCGAGTGTGCAGACGGCACCCCATCGGTACACCTCCCGACGTGAATCGGGCTCCCTGTCGCGGGCGTCGGGTCCTGCGTTTTTCGCCTCCGTCACTGCACCAACCGTCACGAGTTCCAAACCCTACAGCGCACAGTCGAGCTTGGCATCGAACCGCCGACACCACCATGATGGTGCGATGAGCTGCTCCGGAATGCCGTATGCGTACCGTGTTAAAGTTCACGGCGGCTCGGGCTCTGCTGTCCAGCGGAGATTACCGGCACGCACCGTCATCGAAAGTCGATCCAGCTGATGCCGATTCCCACCGCCCACCCCAACGGCTCGCCCGCGGGTGCGACCAACGGACGCCCCGCTCGGCCGGGCGCCGACCAGCCGCACGCGGTATCGGTCGTGGTGCCGATCTATCGGGGCGAAGAAACCATCGGTGGACTTGTCGAAGAACTGCACCGGCTGACCGATCCCACCGACACTCCCGGCGGCGTCGCCTTCACGGTCGGCGAGATCATCCTGGTACACGACCACGGTCCCGACCGCTCCGATGTGGTGCTGCAGGAACTCGAGCAGACGTATCCGGAGGTCCGCGTCGTCTGGCTCAGCCGCAACTTCGGGCAGGACGCCGCAACCATCGCCGGAATGTCGGCCGCCCGGGGCGACTGGATCGTCACCATGGACGAGGACGGCCAGCACGATCCCGCCTTCATCGGCGGATTCCTGGACGCGGCCCTGACCGAGCGCGCCGATCTGGTCTATTCGAAGCCGACCAACACCCGCCCGCACGGATTCCTGCGCAATATCACCTCGCGCGGCGCGAAGGTGGTGCTCGCGACGATCTTCGCCTTCCCGGACTCCACCCGATTCGAAAGCTACCGGCTGATCCGCGGCGATATCGGCCGCCAACTCGCCGAGGTCGCCTCCAACGGCGCCTACCTCGACGTCGCGCTGACCTGGGTGGTCGGCACCGTCGCCCAGGTGCCGGTGACCTTGCGCGCCGAGGGCCGTGAGGACTCCGGCTACAACTATCGCCGTCTGTTCTCGCTGTTCTGGAAAATGGTTCTGTGCAGCGGAACCCGGGGCCTGCGGCTGGTCAGCCTGCTCGGGGTAACCCTCGCGCTGGCCGGTGGCGTGATGGCCGCCTTCGTCGTATACGAGGCGCTCACCGCCGATAATTGGGCGCCCGAGGGCTGGGCCTCGATGATCGTCGTGCTGCTGCTATGTTCGGGAACGATCTTGTTCTCGCTGGGACTCATCGCCGAATACCTCGGTGTGGCTTTGCATATCCTCGTCGGCAAGCCGTTGTACCTGACCGTCGGTTCGCCGACGCCGCGCCCGGCGGATAACCGAGAAATGACCACAACCGCCGCCAGCAGGGAGAACGACCAGGTTGAGCACTGACCGAGTCATCTTCAGCCGCCCGTTCCGGGCCCGCCGCGAACTGGCCAATCTGGAGGCCGTTCTCGCCTCCGACCACAGTCACGGCGACGGGCGGTTCACCGCCTCGGCCACCGCGAAGCTGAAGACCATCACCGAGGCGCCGCATGCGCTGCTGACCACCTCGTGCACCTCCGCACTGGAGATGGCGGGTCTGCTGCTCGAGCTCGGCCCCGACGACGAGGTGATCGTGCCGAGTTTCGCGTTCACGTCGACCGCGACGGCCATGGCACTGCGCGGCGCCACCTGTGTCTTCGCCGATATCGACCCGGAAACAGGCAATTTGGATCCCGAGTCGGTCGCCGCGGTGATCACCGAGCGAACCAAGGCCGTTGTGGTCATCCACTACGGCGGGGTGGCCGCCGATATGGCCGGGCTGCTCGCACTCGCCGACGCGCACGGCATCGCCATTGTGGAGGACAATGCGCACGGCCTCGGCGGCCGGTGGCGCGATCGCCCACTGGGCACCCTCGGCACCCTCGGTACGCTCAGCTTCCACGACACCAAGAACGTGCACTGCGGCGAGGGCGGTGCACTACTGCTCACCGACGAGATCCTCATGTCGCGCGCCGAGATCATCCGCGAGAAGGGCACCGACCGCGCTCGTTTCCTGCGCGGCGCGGTGGACAAGTACTCCTGGCAGGATATCGGCTCCAGCTATCTGCCCAGCGAGCTCAACGCGGCGGTGCTGGACGCGCAGCTGGACGAATTCGAGACGATCCAGACCGGACGGCACCGGGTTTGGGACGCGTACGCCGCCGCACTGCCGGACTGGGCCCGCCGCAACGATGTCCGGCTCATGGCGGTGCCCGAGGACCGAACACATACCGCGCATCTGTACTACCTGCGCACACCTACCGAGCGGCAGCGCGACGATCTGATCGCACATCTGGCCGCACGCGGTATTTCGGCGCCGTTCCACTATGTTCCGCTGGATTCCAGCCCGGCCGGACTCAAACTGGGCCGCACCCCGAAGCCCTGTCTGCGCAGCGCCGAATTCTCGGGAACCGTTGTTCGCCTGCCACTTTGGCCCGACCTCACCGACGATCAGATCGCCAGGGTCATCGACGCCGTCACCGCATACACCGTTTAGGCGAGCGCCGGGCCCGCCTCACGCGGTGAGCACGAACAGCTTCTCCCTGCCACCGGCGATCAGCGACCGCTGTACCACGCGCGCCTCGTAACCGCGGAAGAACGCGTCCAGAGTCGCCTCGCTGAACCGGCGCGCCTGTGCGCCGTCGCCCGCATCGGTGAACCGCTGGCCGATCGCGGCGAGCACCCGATTGTCGCTTGTGGCCAAGTTGCGAATCGGCTCCGCGATGATCACCTGCTTTCCCGCCGCCGCCAGCATCCGATCGATGACCGGAGCAGGTTCGGGCAGAAAGTGATACAGGCTCGACTGCATGATGACGTAATCGGCCTCGGGCAGTGGGGTATCGGAACGCAAGTTCCACACCACGCCGCGTCCACCCGCCCGGGCCAGCCTGGCGATGAATCGGCCGTTGAGGTCGAGTCCGGCGTATTCGATGGACCGGTCGCGCAGGTAGCGGGTGTACAGCGTCGCGGGCCCACAGCACAGGTCGACCACGCTGGCGCCATCGGGCACGAGTTCGGCTATCGCGCGATACCGAGCGGGGTAGTGCCGCCCATACAGCCCCCGCATCAACAGCTCGTAGATGGTTCCGCTGCGGTAGATAAGGCTCGGTCTCACTGCACCCCTGAACAGTTGTCGACGTGGCAACTACGCCACCCGGATGCGCCGGGCAGCCCGCGAGGAACCGCCCTCTTGGTAATGAATCAACCGACTCGCCAACACGATCCGGCGCGTCAAGCGTACAAGCCTACGGCTGCCGCTGCTGAGGGGCCGCTTCCTCGCGGATTTCGCGCAGTCTGGTCGCCGCATCCTTCGTGGGACGGGGCGGGAGCGCGGGTGGCGGGGTGGCCGGCAGCTGTGGCGCTTCGGTCCCGGTGGCTTTGGCTTTGCCGCGACTGCCGACGTAGAGCCGGAACACGCCGTAACCGGCTAACAGCAGGATCGCCAGTGGCACCAGGGACAGCACCAGACTCTTCACGAACCCGATCACCATCAGCGCACCCAGCAGTGCCAATATGCCGACGCCCAGCTTGACCTTCCACGACATCTCGAAACCTCCGTTGTCGCCGCGGACCTGGCGTCCACGCTACCCCGCCGTTCCGGCCGAAAGCCGGAACGACGGGGGACGGGCTCACTCGGTGCCGAAGATGTTTGCGGCCTCGTCCTCAGTGAGGATTTCGTACGCGTCGGATTCCCGGTTGTACCACCAGGTATCAGGTCCCGGCCGCGGGCGGCCCGCCGCCTGCACGGCCCGCGTCGACGGGCGGTAGGAGGAACTGCGCGGGATCTCGTCGACGACGTACACGATGTCGGGCCGCTGGTCCGGATCGAGTGCGCGCACCGCCTCGGTCACGTCCTTGGGTTCCAGCCGGAAACCGTTGCGGACGCTGACCGCCGCCGCCGCCACCGCATGCTCGCCGGCGGGCAGTTCGTACGCGACCTCCATATCGACCGCGGTGATGTCGTTGAGCACGTCGACGATGGGCTGGGTGAAGACCGGACCGCGTTCGGTGTGAATCACCGTGTCCGTGCGATCGACCAGCCAGTAGTCGCCGTCGCTGTCGCGGCGGAAGAGGTTTTCCGTCGGCATCCACGCATCGCCCGCGGTGAATACCCCGCGGAACCCGCCGTCGGAGAGGTCTACGCCATCGGTCGCCTTGCCGATCAGCAGACCGACCTCGTTATCCGCGCACCGACGCGCGAAGCCCGACCCGTCGGTCTGAATCTGTTCGGTGACCGGGTCGTAGGCGACCAACTCCACCTTGGCGGTGCCGGGCACGGGACGGCCCTTGCAGCCCGCCTTCACACCGGCCACATTGGCCAGCACCACGTCGCCCTCGATGGAGGCGTAGAACTCGAGCACCCGAGCAGGCGCGAACTGCTCGGTCGTGCGTCGCCACAAGCCCGCGGGCATGCCCGAGCCGATGAACAGGCGGATAGGGTGCCAAGCTGGGGTGGCAGTCGGCGGAGCCGACGCGGTGGGTGAACGCAGTCCGGACGAGAAGACTTCGGCGTCGAGAATGTCGCGCAGCATGGTCCAGGTGTAGGTGACCACCGTGACGCCGTAGCGATGCACCTCCTCGCCGAAACTGGTCGGATCCAGCGACCTGGCCAACGCGATCCGGCTGCCGCCCGCGATCGCGCCGCCGAGGCTCACCAGCAGACCGGACGAATGATGCAGCGGCGCAAGGCAGTAGACGGTGTCCTTGCGATCCAGATCGGCCGAGGTCGCGGTGCCGAAGGCCGACAGCGCCCAACGGTGGTTGGTGATGTATTTGGTCTCCAGCCGGTCACCGGTGCCGGTGACGAGCACGAACGCCAATTCCCGCGCCAGACCCGGATCCGGGCGATACCAGGCCGGCAGCTCCACCTGCGTCGGATCGATCTGTTCCAGGTCGATCACGTCTTCGCTCAACGGAATATCGAGAGCGCGCGCGGCGCCGCCGCCGAGCACCAGGACCCGCGTACCGGTAGCCGCCGCCGCTCGCAGATTCTCCGGATCCGAGACCAGGGCTTTGATGCCGGTGAGTTCGATGGCCCGCTCCAACTCGCTACCGGGGGCGAGTAATACGGACACCGCACCGATACGGGACAGCGCGGCGACGGTGGCCAGCGCGCTCGGCCTGGTCTCCATCACCACACCGACGCGCATGGCCGGGCGGATGCCGACGGAGATGAGCCCGCGCACGACATTATCGATGCGCACGTTCACTGCGGCGTTGGTGTGCACGCGATCGTCGAAGAGGAACAGATCGCGCAGCGGCGCCCGCCGCGCCTGCTCGGCGACCAGTCGCCCCAACGAGATGCGGGTATGCGGCTGGATCATGCCGAGCCGGGTCAGTCGCGGCAGTGCGCGTGCGGCTTCACCGGCGAGTTCGATCGACCCGCGCACGGTATTGCTGGCCAAGCCCTCCAGCACCTTGCCGACGCCCGCGCCCGCCTCGGCCAGGGTGGCCGCGGTGTGCACGACTCGTGTGGCCGCCGAATTCGGTCGGTTGGTCGCCACATGTTCGGTCATCGGCGCGATCTCCGGCGGCAGCGGCTGATCGCCGTCCATCCAATCGATCCACTGACGCACGAGCGGCCAGGTGTGCCTGGTCGCCATGCTGCCCGCGACGAGGCCGAAATGTCCTGCCACCAAACTGGCTTCGTATACCTCCGCGTTGGGCGCGGCCCGGACAATACCGCGCACCGCGGCGGGTTGGCCGATATCGTCGACCTCGCCGACGAACGCCAGGATCGGGCACTTCAGTTCGGCCAGTGAAATCGGGTGGCCCCGGATCACGAAGCCGCCGAGCATCATTCGGTTGTGCGCGACGAACTGCTTGAGCAGATCCGCCGCCGCCGGACCGGCGTAGCCGACCCAACCGTCATTATTGAGGAACCGACGCTGACGTTCCTTGGGCAGTAACGCCTCCCGGTCGTGCAGCTGGCGCAGGAAGTCGATGCGCGATTTGGCGGTCTTCACCGGATCGAGCATCTGGAAGCCGAGCCGGACCATCGAATCGGTGATCGGCAGCCGGGTCACCACATGGTCGGCCAGGAACTCCGCGACATCGGAGACCATGCCGTACGGCAGTCCGAACGGCATACCCGCGACCACATCCACGGGGCTGCCGAAGGTCACGATGCTCTCCACACCCTTACCGGACCGGTAGGCGGTGGCCTGATAGGCGAACATGCCGCCCTGCGAGTACCCCATCAGGTGCACATCGGCGCCGGTCGCTTCGCAGACTGTATCGATGGCGCTGTTGACCGCGAGGACGTGATCGGCCAGATCCCGTTCCCAGCCGCCCTCCTCACTTGCGGGCGAACCGAAATCGATCACCCAGCAGTCGATTCCGCCGCGATGCAGAATGCCGACCGCGCCGTCCTCGGCGTTGACATCCCAGATATCGGCATTGACCATCAGCGGCGGCACCAGGACCGCGACCGGGCGGTGTCCATGGCGGCCGTCCCGGGGCCCTCCGTGGTTACGCACGCTGTCGCCTGCGGGTCCGTCGCTCAGGCCGCGGCTCGGCGTCGGATCGTCGGGGAAGTAATGGCGCAGTCGATACATTCTGCGCCGTTCGACGATCTCGAACGGCGACGACTCGACATCGGTGCTCAACCCGCCGAAGCGGATGACCTCGAGGCCGTTCTGGGCCGTTGCCATCAACCGCTGCACCGACCCGACCACACTTTCCACATTCAACTTCACGATCGCTCCTGGCCCTACCCTGCAAAGTGACCCGCATCACACACCCCGATGTGCTCAGACGAGCTTCCCACACCGTGTATCCATTATGGGGCGGCTGTGACAGGTTCCATGCCAGGTCTGGGCCGATGATGCGGGATGTTCGCGGCGGCGGTGCGCAAAAGATACCGACCGCGCAGCTTGCTCGGTCCGCGCCGATCCATCCAGGGTCGTTATCGGCAGTTATCCGTATCGAGGTCATGTCGTAACCATCCGAAAAACAGACCAGCATTCTCGTGGCTTCTTCTTCGAGATTCGCGTGCGCACAGCATCTTTCGCGGTTTAGGATCGAAGCCGTTCGGAACGCAATGTCGCGTAAGCCAATTCGCACGGGAGAGTCGGTTACCGTCTGCATGCCTCGGTCCCGCCACTTCTCTCGGCAACCATGCCGCCATACCCAGCAGGCCTGCCGCCTGTCGAATTGTTGTGCACCACCGCCGATTTCGAAATGCGATCGACAACAAATACAGCACAATCGACCGTCTCGGTGACCATCTCAGGTGAGGACAACGCATGACCATCGAAATGCCAGTCCAAACAGAAACCAACGGGCACAAGAGCCTCAGCACCGGTGCCGCCCACCAGCTCGCGCACACCACAAAATCCGAGCCGCAGATGCAGGGCATCACCTCGCGCTGGCTCACCCGTGCGTTGCCGTGGACGCAGGTCAACGGTGGTATTTATCGTGTGAACCGACGGTTGACCCACACCGTGGGCAACGGTGAGGTCGAGTTCGTCATCGACGGCTCGCAAGCCAGAGTGATCCCGATGGAACTCACCGAACTTCCGCAATTGCGAGACTTCGACGACGAAGACGCGCTGCGGGCACTGGCCCAGCGTTTCGAGCAGCGTGACCTCGAACCCGGTACGGTGGTCGCCGAATTCGGCAATCCGATGAATCAGGTCATGCTGATCGTGCACGGCAAGCTCAGCAAGATCGGCACCGGTGAATTCGGCGAGCAAACCAAGCTCGGCATGCTGGGCGGCGGCGATTTCTTCGGCGATGAAACCCTCATCGACGGGTCCGGAATTTGGCCGGTGACCGTCAAAACCATCACTCAGACCACAATGCTGGTGCTGCCCCGGCAAAGGCTCGAGGAAATGCTCGAGAACACCCCGGCGCTGCGCGAGCAATTGTCCCGTATCGCCGACGCACCGGCGCGCCCGCAAAATACCAAGGGCGAGGCGAATATCGAGATCTCCTCGGGCCACTTCGGTGAGCCGTTGCTGACAGGCACCTTCGTCGACCTCGACGCCGCCCCGCGCGAATACGAGCTCAGCCTGGCCCAGAGCGTGCTGCGGGTGCACACGCGCGTCGCCGACCTGTTCAACGATCCGATGAACCAGGTCGAACAGCAGCTGCGGCTGACCATCGAGGCGCTCTACGAGCGACGCGAGAGCGACCTGGTCAACAATCCCGATTTCGGGTTGCTGCACAATTGCGACCTGAAACAGCGCATCTACAGCGAGTCCGGCGCACCGACGCCGGACGATATGGATGAGCTGTTGAGTATGCGGCGCAGTACGAAACTGTTTCTGGCACATCCGAAGGCGATCGCCGCCTTCGGTCGTGAATGTAGTAAGCGCGGTTTGTATCCGGATCCGGTCGAGGTGGACGGGCACCGCGTGTTCGCCTGGCGTGGCGTCCCGATCTACCCGTGCAGCAAGATCCCGGTCAGCGATACCCAAACCACCTCGATTCTTGCCATGCGCACCGGCGAGAAGGATCAGGGCGTCATCGGCCTGCACCAGACCGGAATTCCGGACGAATACGAGCCGAGCCTGAACGTCCGCTTCAAGGGCATCGACGACCAGTCGATCATCTCCTACCTGGTCAGCTGCTACTACTCGGCGGCCGTGCTGGTGCCGGACGCGCTGGGCGTGCTCGACAACGTCCTGGTCGCCCGGCAGGCGGACTGACCGGGGTGATGACCGATGTCGGTGCTCTCGCGCGCCTCGGCACCACCCGCCACCCACGAGGTGGCCGCCGCTGTCGCGGCACTGCTGTCCAACCTCGATACCCCTACTCCCCCGATACTCCCGCTGGAGGTTTCGGAACCGGAAACCACGACTCCACCTGAAAACGCCGAGATACCGGAAAGTACGGAATTACCCGAATGCACAGCAATACCCGAATCATCCGAAACCCAGGTGGTGGAGACTGATTCGCCAGAACTGGACCTACCTACCCAACCTGAGACGGTTGTTCCGCGGAGCCTGCGCGGACCCAGCGGCCTGGGCGCGGCTGCAGTCCTACTTCCGACGTCCACCACCACCCAAGCGGGACTACCTACTACTGAGGTACCCGACCCCGCACGCACACCTACTATCCGGGCGGCTGGTCTCCAGCCGCCACCGGTGGCGTTCAACGCCACATCGATCGCTGTCGGCGTGGCGCAGGGGGCTGCGCCGGCAGCAATCGAATCGGAACCTCCTCGGAGACGAATTCCATTCGGCCCCACCGGATTAGGTACCGCATCGGCCTACCTGCACGGCACCGCGGCACCGATTCCACCCCTGTACTGTCCACCGCCGTTGCGCGATGATCCGGCGTTGGCCGAACTGGTCAACGACGGGCTCATCGACTGGGCGCGCGATATCGGCCTTTACGCAGGGCGCCTGGACGAACTGCGCGATGCCGACTTCGGCCGATTGATCATGCTCGCCCATCCGGATAGCAACGATCCCAACCGGCTGCTCGCGGCCGCGAAATGCGCGGTCTCCGAATGGTCGGTCGACGATTACTACCGCGAGGAAGGAGCCGATGAGACCGCACCCGACGGCACGCCGTCCAGCGCCGAGGCCGAACTCGGCCCCCGCCTCGAATTGGCCGCCGCCGCAATGGATCCCGTCCATCTTCCGGCGCGCTACCAGCAACAGTTGGAACGAGCGTCGCAGGCCGATCCGATCCTGCGCGCGTTTCGTACGTCCTTCGAGCATCTGTCCCGGTATGCGACCCCGGCACAGCTTGCTCGATTGCGTACCGAGATCGCCGGATGGTTCATCGCGCTCGGCGCGGAGGCGGGCTGGCGGGCCGCACACCGGATGCCACCGGTGTGGGAGTACCTCACCAATCGGCGGCCGCACAGTTTTCTGCCGTGTATGGCGCCGATCGATGTGGTCGGCGGCTATGAACTCCAAGCCGCCGAGTACACCGATCCGCGGGTGCGCCGGGTCGTCACCACTGCCGCACTCGCCAGTCAGATGGTGAACGATCTGTATTCGATGGCGCGCGAAGACCGTTCCGACGGTCGGGAATTCAACCTGCCGACGGTCTTGGCCGCCGAGGAGCGCTGCTCCCGGCGCGAGGCGGTGCTGCGCACCGCCATCGTGCACGACGAACTGGTGCACCGATTCGAACAGGAGGCCGGTCCACTGGCCGCGGCCGGATCGGCCGAATTGCGCCGATTCCTCGGCGGGCTCTGGGCATGGATGGGCGGCAACCGCGCCTGGCATGCCGCGAGCAAGCGCTACAACGAGTCGAATTAGCCAGTACCGCAACGAAATCAGTAGTACCGCAACACGAGAGGAGGATCAGGCATGACCATGCTCAATCCCGACACGGGGTCCGTCCTGCGCACCAGCTACCAGAAGGCCGTTGCCGAGTACTGGAACAACAACCCGAATGACGACCGGGTCAATACCAGACTCGGTGAGGTCGACGGGCTGTTCCACCACCACTACGGTATCGGCGAACCCGATCAGGCGGCGTTGGCCGGGCCGGCGGATTCTCGCGAAGAACGGCTCGTCAAGGAATTACACCGCCTCGAGACCGCACAGGCCTCGCTGCTGCTGGACCACCTCGGTGATATCCGGCCCGGCGATCGGTTGATGGACGGCGGATCAGGCCGCGGTGGTACGAGTTTTATGGCCAATCAGCGCTTCGGTTGTCAGGTCGACGGCGTCACCATTTCCGAATATCAGGTCGGCTTCGCCAATGATCAGGCCGCCCATCGCGGTGTCGCGGACAAGGTGCGCTTCCATTTCCGGAATATGCTCGATACCGGTTTCGACACCGGAGCCATGCGCGGCATCTGGACCAACGAGACCACCATGTATGTCGCGCTCGGCGAGCTGTTCGAGGAGTTCTCCAGGCTGCTCGAACCCGGCGGTCGCTACGTCTGCATCACCGGCTGCTCCAATGATGTCAACGGCGGACGCTCGGCCTCGGTCAGCTGGATCGACGCCCATTACGGCTGCATGATTCATCCGCGCAGCGAGTATTTCCGGGCTTTGGCCGACAACAATCTGGTGCCGGTCAATGTGATCGATCTGACCGCCGCCACGATTCCCTACTGGGAGCTGCGCACCGAATCCGAGCTGGCGACCGGGGTGGAGAAGCCGTTCCTGACCGCCTACAAGGAGGGCAGCTTCCAATACCTGCTGATTGCCGCCGATAAGGTGGGGCGATGAGCGAGCGGATCATGGGCGCAGCACCATCGGTCACAGCGGAGGCGAACGCCAGCGAGGTGGAGGCATGAGCCAGCGAATCATGGGCGCAACACCATCGGTCACAGCGGAGGCGAGCGCTAGCGAGGTGGAGCTGTGACCGAAACGCTGGCCAAACCGATCACCGACCGTGAGGCCCTGCCCGTCGAGCTCGTGGACAAGGCCGGGCGCGCGGTCGGTGCGTGCCCGGTGGCGCAGGCGCATACCGCGCCTGGGCTGCTGCACCGCGCGTTCTCGGTGCTGCTGTACGACGATGCAGGTCGGGTGCTGTTGCAGCAGCGCGCTGCGGTCAAGACTCGGTTCCCGCTGCTGTGGGCGAACACCGCCTGCGGTCATCCCGCGCCGGGCGAGCCGGTAGCGGCGGCCGCGGCGGTCCGGTTGGCCGAGGAGTTGGGGTTGGCCACCGCGCTGACAGAGGTCGGCATCTTCCGGTATCACGCGCAGGATTCCGCGACCGGTCGAGTGGAGCACGAATGGGATCATGTGCTCATCGGACGGCTGAATGCCGAGTTCCTACGGTCCGCGGCGCCACGGCCGGATCCGGCGGAGGTCGCCGACTATGCGTGGATCCAGCCGGAGGCGCTGCGGGATGCGATCGCCGACGATCCGGGGAGCTACACCCCGTGGTTGCTCGGTGTGCTCGATATCGCGGAAGAAGCTTTTCGGGTCATCTGAAGGTCAGCCGATGCCGGTACGTAGGCCGAGGCCGAGGCAGTCACCGATCATCTCCGGCGTCATTTCTTAGTCGGTGGTGATCCGCGCGTAGCTGCCTCGGCCGAGTCCGCGGGTGGCCTGGAGTGGGCCGGCAAGTCGGCGCGAGCGCGTCCCTCTCCTTGCTGGTTTTTGGTGAGACATATGTCTTGGCTGACTTTCGAGTGTCACCTGACATGTTCTGATGCGCATATCTACGTTTCAGCAAGTATTTCTGCGGATACACGGCACTTGTAACACCGAACAAAGCCTTCGAGAAATCACAGGAACGACACAGGGTGCGAACAGGAGCGACTCGGATCCTGGATCACATACGAGGTCTTGAATTCAGCGAGGTGCACGATGGTCGAAGTCGAAGTCACAGACGATAAGGTGACGGTTCATGTGCTCGGCGGGCACCGACTACTGGCGCTGCGCGAGCACGTGACCTTCGATCTAGCCGATATCAAAGGGGTGACCCCCGCCCCGGTCGATCTGCGCCCGCCGTGGGTCCGCGCACCCGGCACCTTCTTTCCCGGTGTGATCGCTGCGGGGACCTATCGCGGCAGAGGGCGAAAAGAGTTCTGGGACACCAGGTTCGACGGCCAAGCCATTCTCATCGACCTCGCCGGTCCGGGGTTCACCCGTCTCGTAGTCGATGTCGACGATCCCGATGCGGCTATGGAAACCCTGACCGCCGCCGCCTGACCGCCGCCGCCTGACGGCTCAGAGTTTCGAGCCGAAGGAACGCAGCAGACCGCTGTACGGCTTCGGTTGTGGCGTGGCGAACTCTCCCCTACCCGATTTGCGCAGGCCGAGGGTGATCAGCGACTGCACGGTGAGGGTGGCCGCGGCAACGCCGTCGATCACCGGTACGCCGATCTCGTCGCGAATGTGGTTACAGAGGTCGGCCATGCCCGCGCAACCGAGCACGATCGCATCAGAGCCATCGGCGTCGACCGCATCGCTGCAGGCCTGCGTGATGATTTTGCGCGCATCCGGATCGTCCAGGGCGAGCACCGGGATCTCGCAGGCGCGGATCCCGCGGCAAAAGCGCCGCATGCCATAGCGATACACCAGTTCATCCGCGCGGCCGATGGTGCGGCTCAGCGTCGTGACGATGCTGAAGCCGCCACCGAGGTGACTTGCGGTGTACATGGCTGCCTCCGCGATGCCGATTACCGGGCCGCGTGCCAGTTCTCGGGCCGCATCCAAGCCGGGATCGCCGAAGCACGCGATCACATAGCCGTCGATACTTTCGTGTTCGCCGCGCCGGATGGCGTCGAGAATGCCTGGGACGCTGAGGGCTTCGTCATAATGACTCTCGATCGAGGCGGGCCCCATGTCGGCGGTTACCGCATCGAGCAGCGTGCCCCGGCCCGTTACGGCCTTGGCACACTGCTCGATCGTGTCGGTCATCGCCCTGGTGGTATTCGGGTTGACGACCCGGATGCGCATCAGGCACTGACTCCCTTCACTGCCAACCGGGTTCGGGTGGCCAGCAGGTAGTAGACGAGAAAGCCGAGGCCGCAGCCGATGAACCAGCTGTACTGCGCGGCGGTGTACATGCCGGTGACATCCTTGGCGAGCACCGGGATCACCGCGACGATCGCGCCGACGGCGGTGGCGATGATCGCTGCCGGGTTGTAACCCCTGCTGTACCAGTAGGTTCCGGTCCGCGACAAGGTGAACAAGTCGTCGACGACGACCTGCTGTTTGCGCACCAGGTAGTAGTCGGCGATGAGGACACCGAACAGCGGGCCGATGAATGCGCCCAGCACTTCCAGGGTGTAGTGGATGACCTCCGGATTGTTGTACAGGTTCCACGGCGTGATCAGGATCGAGCCGACCGCGGCGATCATGCCGCCCGCGCGCCAGCTGATTCGCTGCGGGCTGACGTGCGAGAAGTCGAAGGCCGGTGAGATGAAGTTGGCGACGATATTGATGCCGATGGTGGCGATGGTGAAGGTCAACGCGCCCAGGACGATCGCGAAGGTGCTGTCGATACGGGCCACCGTCGCAACGGGATCGGTGATCAGCTGACCGTAGACCGGGACCGTCAGCGATGCGGTTATCACCACCAGCAGCGAGAACAGCAGGAAGTTGACCGGCAGCCCGAGCAGATTGCCGCGCCGCACCGCCGCGAAACTCTTTCCGTAGCGGGAGAAGTCGCCGAAGTTCAGCATCGGACCGGAGAAATAGGAGACCACCAGCGCGATCGCGCCGAGCATGACGGGGACCGAGGCCCAGCCGGTGTACTTCACCTCACCGAGCTTCAGGTCGATGGCGCTCCAACCGGCCTTGGCGATCAGGTAACCGCAGAGCAGGAACATCACGACATATACAGCGGGACCGCAGAAGTCGATGAACTTGCGAATCGATTCCATGCCGCGCCAGAACACGCAGGCCTGCACCACCCATAGCAATAGATAACTGCCCCATCCGAGCACCGAGAGACCGAGGAACCCATAGTCGTCGACGACCGCATACCGGGCCAGGCTCGGAAACAGTTTCACCAGTACGACATCCAGCGCCGCCGAGGCGAGGAAGGTCTGGATGCCGTACCAGGCGACGGCGATCAGGCCACGGATGATCGCCGGAATATTCGCGCCGAGCACCCCGAATGCGCTGCGGCACATGACCGGATAGGGCACCCCGGTCACCTGACTCGGCTTCGCGACCAGATTGCAGAAGAAATAGACGATGGTGATGCCGATCAGCAGCGCCACGAGTACCTGCCAGCTGGCTAGTCCGAGTGCGAACAGACTGCCCGCGGTGACATAGCCGCCGACACTGTGCACGTCCGACATCCAGAACGCGAAGATGTTGTAGGTACCCCAGGTCTGCTCGCGCAGCGGGGCCAGATCCGCATTCGTCAGCCGTGGGTCGTAGGCGGGCGACGCGGGAACAGGCGGCGCCGCGGTGGTAAGCGTTTCGGTCATGGTGTTTCCCATCCGAGGGTGGCTGTGCTATTTCGACCGACCTGCAAGCAGTCGCTGGCGGTGTGATCGAAACGACGGTAAGAACCATGCATTGCCCCGCCATTGCGCAGTTATTGCCCGGCTATTGCGCGATCGATATATCTTCCGGCGCGAGCAGTCCGGTATCGGTCGGCAATGTCGCGATTACCGTTTCCAACCTGCGGTGATGCCGTTCGGCCACCAGCAGAAGGCGATCCACGTCCCGGGCCATGAATGCATCGAGCATCAGCGCGTGATCGGTATGCAGGCGCACCCGATCGCCGGGGCCGATATGCACCATGGACTGCACGGGCTCGGTGACATTCCACGCGGATTCGAGCATGTGCAGCAGCCGGAACATCCGCGACGGCTTGGTCAGCGCCACGTGGAAATGGCGAGACTGGCGATGGTACGAGACCGGGTCGTCATCTCGAATCGCCTGTTCCAGTAGCGAATTCACCTCGAGCAGGCGGGCGCGGTCGGCGTCGGTGGCATTGCGGGCCGCGGCCGCCAGTGAGGCGGTTTCCAGCGTCTCCCGCGCGATATACATTTCGCGCAGCTCGTTGGAGGTCAGCTGGGCCACCGCGTACCCACCGTGCGGCCGATGGGTGACCAGTCCCTCCCCGATCAATGTCTTGAGCGCCTCGCGCACTGGGATATGGCTGACGCCGAATAATTCGGCGACCTCGCGCAGCGGGATCACGGTGCACGGCGGCACGGCGCCATCCAGAATCACCCGGCGCAGTTCGCCGAGGATCACTTGCGGTCGGCCTGGTTCGTCGACAACCAACCTGGCCAGTAGCGCCGATCGTCGTCTCGGGGGCATGCTGGCACGCTATGCGAGCCGTATTGCGATCTCGGTCGCGGATGTGACAGTCAGGAAAAGTTCACCGAACCGACTGGTCTCACGGTTGGAATTTCGGCAGCACGATGGGCCGCATGGCCGTCGTGCGATGCTGTTGGTCGGCCTAACGACAGAGGTAATCCGATGACACTTACGGCAACGCAGTCGGTGGATCGTCGCTATGTGCGCCTGGTCGCCGAGTTCGACAGACTGTTTCGGCGGCCGAGCGACGGCGGCGGGTCGCTCGTGGTCTATCAGCATGGCGAACCGGTGGTGGACGTGTGGGCCGGATTCGCGCATCCGGGCGTGCCGTGGGCCGCCGATACCGTGGCAATGGCCTATTCCACCGGCAAGGGTGTGGTCTCGACGCTGGCGCACCGACTGGCCGAGCGCGGTCTGTTCGACTACGACGAGCCGGTCGCCACCTACTGGCCCGAATTCGGGGCGGCGGGTAAGGACCGCATTACGGTGCGGGAAATGCTCACGCATCGGGCGGGTCTGCATCGGTTGCGTGATCTGCTGCCAGGGCCGGTGGCGCGTTTCTTCGACGATGCCGAGGTCACCGCCGCACTCGCGGCCTGCGCCCCCGATCCGCGCCACACGGTGACCAGCGGCTATCACGGAATCTCCTTCGGACATTTGGTCGCCGAGCTGATTCGACGGGTCTCCGGTTCGGACTTCACCGAGCTGCTGCGCACCGAAATCGCGGAACCACTTGCGGCGCAAGAGCTCTGGTTCCGGGTGCCGGAATCCGAGCGCGGCCGCATTGCCACCAACTTTCCGCGGCTCACCGTCGCGGGGATGAATTGGGACAACAGTGCGCGGCTGATGGGCCGGACTCGTTTCGCGGCGGCCGCCGAAACCACACCACGCGGGTTCGCCGATATGGTTTCCGATCCGCGCCTGCATGATTGCGTGATTCCGGGCGTCAACGGGGTCTTCTCGGCGCGTGCGCTGGCGAGGATGTACAGCGCGCTCGCGACCGATGGGCGACTCGGGGACTTCCAGTTGTTGCGGCCGGAAACGATCGAACAGATCACCCAGCGCCAGGTCTTCACTCCCGATTACGTTCTAGCGTTTCGCATTCCGTGGGCGCTGGGCTACCACGGTGTGCCGATGAAGCCGTCGAAGGCCGAACCCGTCTCCGCCTTCGGTCATTTCGGCCTCGGTGGTTCGGGGGCGTTCGCTGATCCGGCTACCGGTATGTCGCTGGCCTTCGTCACCAATCGGCTCGGTGGGAGGTTGACGCCGTTGGGCGATGCGCGACTGGCGCGGCTCGGCGCCATTGCGCACAATATCGCGAAGGCCGGATAGGCGCGGGAAATCATCGGATGATTCCTGACCATGTCGCACATTCGTGCCATGGGCTGGCAGCATGGGCGCATGGAGTTGCTGGGACTGGAGCGGATCGAGGCGGCCGCGGCGGCATTGGCGCCGGTGATTCGACGGACGCCGGTCGTCGCGTCACGGGTGTTGTCAGAGCTTGCCGGAACCGAGGTGCGGCTGAAGTGCGAAAACCTACAGCGCACTGGCTCCTTCAAGCCGCGCGGGGCGTATTTCCGGATCGCGAACCTACCGGCGCAAGATCGGGCGCGCGGCGTGGTGGCGGCAAGTGCGGGCAATCACGCGCAGGGCGTCGCATGGGCCGCGGCTTCGCTCGGGATTCGCTCGACCGTGTTCATGCCGATGGGTGCTTCGCTGCCGAAGTTGGTGGCCACCAAGGCGTATGGCGCCGAGGTGCGCCAGGTCGGTGAGACCATCGACGACTCGCTGGATGCCGCACTGGATTTCGCCGAACGGACCGGTGCGACACTGATCCATCCGTTCGATCACGCCGATATCGTCGCCGGGCAGGCGACGGTGGCACTGGAGATCATCGAGCAGATGCCCGAGGTCGGAACGGTGATCGTGCCGACCGGCGGTGGTGGGCTCCTCGCTGGGGTCGCCATTGCCCTGCATCATGTCGCACCGCGAGTGCGGGTGGTCGGGGTGCAGGCGGCCCAGGCCGCGGCATGGCCGGATTCGCTGGCGGCGGGTAAGCCGATGCGGGTGGCGCGGATGTCGACCATGGCCGACGGTATTGCGGTCGGACTGCCGGGTGAGGTGCCGTTCGCGCATGTCGCGGCGCATGTGCCCGCAGTGGTGACGGTAGATGAGGATGCGCTGTCCAAGGCGCTGCTGCTGTGTCTGGAACGCGCGAAGTTGATCGTCGAGCCCGCCGGTGCCGCCGCGGTGGCGGCCCTGATAAGTTGCGAGCCCACCGAACTCGGGCTGCAGGGGTCGGTATGCGCGATCCTGTCCGGTGGCAATATCGATCCGATGATGCTGACCAGAATCATCGGTCACGGACTGGGTGCGGCCGGGCGGTATCTGGCTGTACGCGTGACGATTCCGGATCTTCCCGGCGCGTTGAGCGGATTGCTCGCCGTGATCGGGAAGACCGGGGCGAGCGTGGTGGATGTGGTGCACTCGCGGACCGGTGGGTGGCTCGCGGTCGACGAGGTCGAGGTATCGCTGACGTTGGAGACCCGGGGTCCTACGCACCGAGCCGATGTGCTTGCCGCGCTGGAGAATTCAGGGTACGCGGTGCGCGTGGAGGATTAGTTGGGTCCGAGCGTGCTCGGACCCAACGTCGACTCCGTCAGCATTTGCGCTTGTAGAAGTACTTCGAGTTGGCATCCATATCGGCCTGGGTAATAGCCACCATATCGGTCTGGATATTGCGGATCACTGGCTTGCCCTCCAGCGCGGCCGCGGCCTCGTCGACGCCCTTCGCGCCGATCCCGGCCGGATCCTGTGCGATAAGTGCCTGCACGGTACCGGCTTTCAGATCCTCGACCTGTTTCGGACTCGCGTCGAAGCCGACCAATTTGACCTGGCCGAGCTTATTGGCATTGCGCAATCCGGTGGCCGCGCCTTCGGCCGAACTCAGGTTGGTGGCGAAGATCCCGGCGAGGTCGGGATGGGCGGCCAGTGTCGCGGTGACGATCGAAGCCGCCTGAGCCGCTTCATTATTGTTGTACTGCACGCCGAGCGAGGTGATGCCCGAATAGGCCTTCACCGCATCTTCGAAACCCTGGGCACGCGCGTCGGTAGTGGAGGTTCCGGCCTTGGTGTTGATCACCAGTACGGGGCCCTTGTCGCCGATGAGCTTGGCGAGCGTCTGCGCCGCGAGTTCGCCGCCCTTCTTGTTATCGGATGCGATCGACGACAGCGCGATCGAGGTGTCGTCCAGTGCGGTATCGACCTCGATGATTTTGATCCCGGCATCCTTGGCCTGTTTGATCGGATTCGCCATTGCCTGCGCATGGGTAGGGGCGATCAGGATGCCGCCTGGCTTATTGGCCACCACGCCGGTCAGCACCGGAGTCTGCGCGCCCGCATCGAATTTGGTCGGCGCCTGCGTCTGCAGTTTGTAGCCGAGTTTGCTCGCCTCGTCCTGCGCGCCGCACTGCATGGAGATGTAGAACGGTTCGTCGGCGACACCCGGAATCAGCACCAATTTCTTGGCATCCGTGCTGCCGGAATTGTTCACCGAACCACCACAGCCCACCACCAGTGCGCCGACCGCCGCCATCGCGCCGATCACCACCGCGGTCCGCTTCGCCACCCTCATTTGGCTACCTCCGCCTATTCTCTTATCGCGCAGTGTTGTAACTGCTTACCTCTCTACTTGCGGTCTCGGGCCCGGCGGCGCAGTTGGTCGAACCACACCGCCCCGACCAGCACCGCGCTCACCGCGATCGGCTGCCAGAACACCGGCACACCCGCGATGACGAAGCCCTTGCGCAGCACCGACGGAATGAAGACGCCGATGACGGTGCCGACGATGGTGCCGATCCCGCCGAAAAGGCTTGTCCCGCCGATGACTACACCGGCGATGGCATCCAGATTGTCGGTACCGTGTCCGCCGATGGTGGTCGTGCCGAAGTAGGCCAGATTCATGAATCCGGCCAGCCCGGCGAGTAATCCGGTCATCAGATAGACCAGCACGAGGTGGCGGGTGACCGCGATGCCCGAGCGCCGCGCGGCCTCCTCATTGGAGCCGATCGCATAGGTGTAGCGGCCGAATCGGGTTGTGTGCAGCACCAAGGCGGCGAGCACCGTTACCACCGCCGCGACCAGCACCAGATTCGGTACGCCACCCAGTGACGTCCCGAAACCCAACGAGTTGCGCAGCTTATCGGGCACCGTTCTGGTGTCGACACCGCCGGTGATGAGTTGTGCCGCACCGAGTGCCGCACCGAATGAGCCGAGTGTGACGATCAGCGGTGGAATCTTGGCCTTTGCCACCAGAATTCCATTGAGCAGGCCCCAGATGCCGCCGCCCGCAATGGAAATCAGGAAACCGACACCGATAATTCCCCAGCCGGCGCCGGTCGCGTTCTCGTCGGGACTCAGCCATTCCATCGTTTTCGCGCCGAGCACGCCCGCGAAGATCAGCACCATGCCGACCGACAGGTCGATGCCAGCGGTGATGATCACGAAGGTCATGCCCACCGAAAGCACCAGCAGCACCGACGTTTCGATCAGCAGAGTCTGCAGGGTGAAGCGGGTGGGGAAGGCGTCGGGGCGGATGACGCTGAAAACGACGTATAGTACAACGAGCACCACACCGATCCACAACGTACTCGCGCCCAGAAGTCGTTGCAGTACAGTGCGTTCCGGCAGATCGGGGCCGCCATTCGGCGCTGCTTTCCTCATGCGGCGTCCTCATGTGACAGCGCTCCGGTCATCGCGCCGACCAACTGCTCCAGCGTCGCATCGGCGGCGACGAACCGGGCCACCCGCTTGCCGAGTCGCAGCACCTCGATCCGGTCGGCCACCGCTAGCACCTCGGGCATATTGTGGCTGATCAGAACGACGGCAATGCCCTGGTCGCGCACATTGCGGATCACCTCGAGCACCCGCTCGCGCTGCACAACCCCGAGGGCCGCGGTCGGTTCGTCCATGAAGACGACCTTGCTCGCCCACAGCACCGCGCGCGCCACAGCGACACTCTGGCGCTGTCCGCCCGACAGGGCGCCGATCGGCACATCAGCGCTCTGCAGTGTCACGCCGAGGCGTCGGAAGTGCTCGACGGCTTGGTTTCGCATCGCCCGCTTGTCGAGCATGCCGAGTCTGCCCGCCCACCCGCGGCGAATCAGTTCCCGGCCGAGGAAGAGGTTGGCGGCCGGGTCCAGATCGGGTGCGACGGCGAGGTCCTGATATACGGTTTCGATGCCGAGATTGCGTGCGGCGGTCGGCGTACCGAGCACCGTTTCCGAACCGTCGAGCAGGATGGTCCCCGAATCCGGTTGTTCCGCCCCGGAAAGGCATTTCACCAGTGTGGATTTACCCGCGCCGTTATCGCCGATCAATGCGACGACCTCACCGGCGCGGACCTGAAAGTTGGCTCCCCGCAACGCCTCGACACCGCCGTAGCGTTTCCCCAACGCCTGGGCCTCGAGTACTACATCGCCCGGTTCCGATGCCATACCCTTACCCGCGTCTACTCAGCTGAGCAAGCGTCCGATCCATCGGCCGATGCTACGTTCGCCGCGGCCTCCCATGGGACGAATTCGGCAAAATGCGCAGGGCGCAACGAGACCGATCAGTCCCACCAGAAGCGCCACAGCTGCCGAAGCATGGATTCGGCGAGTTCATCGAGTGAATCGCGATCCTGTTCGGCAGCGTCCGGGCAGTACAGATACCCCTCCAAGGCCTGCGCGAGCGCGGCGTCTTCGGTCAGCTCCGGCTCGTGTGCGACGGCGAGCCACAGTGTGTCGGAATCCAATGCGACGAGTTCGCAGCTGCGCTCCGAGGCCGCCCACCGGCGCAGCATCAACGCGTGGTCGGCGCCGTCGAGGGCGTAGTTGAGCGCCTCGAAATCTCTCTTCATGAGCCGTCATTCAACAGCCACCCACCGGCAATCTCGCCGCGTGGATGTCAATGTGCGCCACCGAGTTCCAGAGCCAAGACACCGAGAATCACCAATGCGATGCCGCCGACCTGGATCAGCGAAAGTCTTTCGTCGAGGAAAAGGACACCGATGACGGCGATGGCCGCGACGCCGACCGCCGACCAGATGCCATAGGCGACACCGATCGGCATGCCGCGCTTCAAAGCCTGGGACAGGAAGAAGAAGGCCGCGCTATAGCCGAGGACAACGATGATCGCGGGCACCAATTTGGTGAAACCGTCGGAGATTTTGAGCGATACGGTCGCGGTGATTTCGGAGGCGATGGCCAGCGCCAGCAACAGCAGGGTCATCGGCGCAGCGTAAACCAGCGATATTAAGGGTTTGCACCGGCGGATCGAAAGATCACCCCCGCAGACTGACACGCAGGCCGCCGGTTGTTCGGCGGCGCGGGGAATGGCCGTGAACGTGTTCTTCGGTTCGCGGCACTCGCCGACCGAAGGGAGCCTGGTCAGACGGGAACTGCCGACCTACCGCCTCGGCCAATTGCGCCATCCGCACACGATTCCGCACCTGGTCGCCCGCTGGCGCAGGTGGCAGACCTCTTGGGCCGCTGACGTTCTCGCACAGGAGGCCCTGCCCATCGCGCGCGACTCCCCCGACCCGTACGCAATTCCGGCACTCCCCGCGACGCTGGGCGCATGTAATCCCTGGTGCGCCCCCCAGCAACAGGGCCTGGATCAAGATCAGGTGGCACTGATGGTGGGGCCTCGCGGGCGATGCCGCCCTCAGTTCCACCTGATCTTGATCGTTGAGGCTGAGGGCCTGCGCGAGGCGCGCGTTAGGAGCGCAGGGTGGCGACGGTGTTGCGGATCTCGGTGAGTTGGGCCGCTACCTGGACGCCTGCGGTTCCGCCGCGGGCGTTGCGGGAGGCGATCGAGCCCTGCACGGTGAGGACTTCGCGGACGTGGGGGGTCAGGGCGGGATCGATGGCGGCGAATTCTTCGTCGGTCAGTTCGTCCAGGCCGACGCCGCGCGCCTCGGCGGCGCGCACACAGGCGCCTGCGGCCTCGTGCGCGACACGGAACGGAACACCCTGCCGGACAAGCCATTCGGCGATATCGGTGGCAAGGGTGAAACCGGCGGGGGCGAGTTCGGCCATGCGGTCGGTGTGGAAGGTGAGCGTCGAGACCAGGCCCGCGATGGCCGGGAGCAGCAGCTCGAGCTGGGCGACCGAATCGAACAGGGGCTCCTTGTCCTCCTGCAGATCCCGGTTGTAGGCGAGCGGTTGGGCTTTCAGAGTGGCCAGTAGTCCGGTCAGATTGCCGATGAGGCGACCGGCCTTGCCACGAGTGAGTTCGGAGACGTCCGGATTCTTCTTCTGCGGCATGATCGACGAGCCCGTGGACCAGGCGTCGGCGAGGGTGATGTAACCGAATTCCGGTGTGCTCCAGATGATCACCTCTTCGGCCATCCTGCTCAGATCGACGCCGATCATGGCGAGCACGAACGCCGCCTCGGCCGCGAAATCACGTGCGGAGGTGGCGTCGATCGAATTCGCCGCCGCCGCATCGAAATCCAGTTCGGTCGCGATGGCTTCCGGATCGAGTCCGAGCGAGGAACCGGCCAGGGCGCCCGAACCGTAGGGCGACACCGCCGCCCGCTTATCGAAGTCGCGCAGCCGATCGATGTCGCGCAGCAGCGGATGCGCGTGTGCGAGCAGATGATGCGCGAGCAGCACCGGCTGCGCGGCCTGCAGATGCGTCTTGCCTGGCATCACCGCATCCGGATGCGCGGCCGCCTGGGCGACCAGCGCGTCGACCACCTCGAGAAGCCCGGCGGCGACCCGGCGCGCCGCATCACGCAGCCACATCCGAAAGAGCGTGGCCACCTGGTCATTACGCGAGCGCCCGGCCCGCAGTCGGCCGCCGAGTTCGGCGCCGACCCGATCGATCAGCCCGCGCTCCAGCGCACCGTGCACGTCCTCGTCGGCCTCGGCGGGGGCAAACGCACCCGAATCCACGTCCGCCGCAAGGTTATCCAGTCCGGCCAGCATGGCGGCGAGGTCGCTCTCCGACAGCAGTCCCGCCTTGTGCAGCACGCGCGCGTGTGCCTTCGACGCGCGAATGTCGTAGGGAGCCAGCGCCCAGTCGAAATGGGTCGACTTGCTCAGCGCGGCCATCGCCGCGGCCGGTCCGGACGCGAAACGTCCGCCCCAGAGCGCCCCTTCGTTGGTGCTGCCGCTCTGCGTCATCGTGTGCTGTCTCCTCAGGGTCGTCGGGCGGTGAACAAAATGTCGGTGGTCATTTTCGCGGCGGCGTCTTGCGGCACTTCGCGGCCGCGGTTGCGCAGTACCTCGACCGGATCGGCGCGGGTCGCCGTCCAGCCATGGCTGGTGAACCAGTCGATCGGATCGCTGCGGCCCTCGTCGGAATACCACAGGGTGCCGACGTCGACCCGGACGTCGATGCCAGCGGATTCCACCTCTCGCACGGCATTCGGGTCGGGTGCCGACATTCCCGAGCGGTAGATCCCGATGCGACTGCCCGGCGCACTCAGCGCCACGATGCTGTCGAACAGCCGGTCCTGCGCATCCGCCGGGAGGTAGCGCAACAGTCCCTCGACCAGCCATGCCGTCGGCACGGCAGGGTCGAATCCGTGCTCCCGCATCGCCGTTGGCCAATCCTGACGCAGATCCACCGCAACCTCACGGCGCTCTGCCACAGGCTCTACGTCCGCGAGCGCTACCGCCTTGAACTCCAATACCTTTGGCAGATCCAATTCGAATACCGTTGTCCCGCTGGGCCATTCGAGTCGGTACGCTCTAGCATCCAAGCCCGCTGCCAGGATGACGAACTGACTGATGCCGTCAGTAGCCGCATCCTGGCAGTAAGTATCCAAATAGCAGGTGCGCGCGATCAACGAGCCGATGATCGGGCCCATCGCCCGCGTCGCGGCCTCCTCGAGGCCCTCGACCTCACCGCGGGCGATGCGCGTCCACGACTCCGAGCCGACGGCCGTCACCAGCAGTTCGGCATAGGAGTCGTGGAACAGCGCGTCCGGGCGACGGGATTCGGCCGCGCGCATGGCGGCGACGCCGAGGGCGGTGGCGCCCACGCTCGACTCGATATCCCAGCTGTCGTCGTCGGTCCGCATGGCGCTCCTTTCGGGTCGGCGCGATGGCACCGACCCGATCGAGCCTAATAGGCGCAGTCGGACGCAGTCCGTCGCTGAATCTCGCGCGCTCGGCCGAGCGAAGGCGACGCCTACTTCTGGTTGAGGTCGCGACGGGCCGCGACCTTGGAGGACAGGCCGTGGATCTGCACGAATCCCTTGGCGAGCGACTGGTCGAAGCTGTCGCCCTCGTCGTAGGTGGCCAGGTTGAAGTCGTAGAGCGACTGCTCGGAGCGGCGGCCGTTGACCACGACGGAACCGCCGTGCAGCACCATCCGGATATCGCCGGTGACGTGCTGCTGGGTTTCGGCGACGAAGGCATCCAGTGCACGCTTGAGGGGGGAGAACCAGAGGCCGTCGTAGGCCAGCTCGCCCCAGCGCTGCTCGACCTGCCGCTTGTAGCGGCCCAGTTCGCGCTCGATGGTGACGTTTTCCAGGGCCTGGTGCGCGGTGATCAGCGCGATCGCGCCGGGGGCCTCGTAGATCTCGCGGCTCTTGATGCCGACGAGCCGGTCCTCGACCATATCGAGGCGACCGACGCCCTGGCGGCCCGCCCGGTGGTTCAGCTCGACGATGGCCTCGAGCACGCTGACCTGGCGACCGTCGATGGCGACCGGTACACCCTTGTCGAAGGTGACGATGAGTTCGTCGGGCGCCTCGAAGTTCACCGTCGGGTCCGAGGTGTAGTCGTAGACGTCCTTGGTCGGCGCATTCCAGAGGTCCTCGAGGAAGCCGGTCTCCACCGCGCGACCCCACACGTTCTGGTCGATCGAGAACGGCGACTTCTTGGTGACATTGATCGGGAGCTGGTTCTCCTCGGCGAAGGCGATGGCCTTCTCCCGAGTCCAGGCGTAGTCGCGGACCGGGGCGATCACATTCAGGTCGGGAGCCAGCGCGCCGATGCCGACCTCGAAGCGGACCTGATCGTTGCCCTTACCGGTGCAGCCGTGCGCGACGGTGCTCGCGCCATGGAACTTGGCGGCCTCGACCAGGTGCTTGACGATGAGCGGGCGGCTGATCGCCGAGACCAGCGGGTACTGGCCCATGTACATGGCGTTGGCCTGGATGGTCGGCAGGCAGTACTCGTTGGCGAATTCGTCGCGCGCATCGACCACGATCGCCTCGACGGCACCGCAGTCCAGCGCACGCTGGCGCACCACATTCATGTCCTCGCCGCCCTGGCCCAGATCGATGGCGACCGCCACGACCTCGGCGCCGGTCTCCTTGCCGATCCAGCTGATCGCAACGGAGGTATCGAGCCCACCGGAGTAGGCGAGTACGACGCGCTCGGACATGTCTTTGTGCTCCTCGGTTTCGTGCTTGTCTGCAGGTCGTGCCCGCATCCGCGGGCGGCTGGGCGCGGCGCCCACCGACGCGCCCAAATCGCACGTCAGGCGGCCCTCACCGTCTTGCAAATGATTATGCACGATGATGCAAGCCCATTCACAACCGGGTCCGAGTTCAACCTTCCCGGTAGCACCTTGGCACCCCCTTGCACCTATGTCACGCTTTATCCGTTAACTATCGGAGCGGGCAAAGGACGGACCCATGCTGCTGCACCTCATAGCAGGAGAATTCAGCACCCTCGGCAACGACGTCCTCGACCTCGGCCGCGCCCTACTCGACCTCGTCCAAGACATCATCAGCGTCGGCACTCCGGACACCCCCCACAGCGGCGGCCAATACCCGTTCGGCTGAGGCACAAGAAGACTCGCGCCGTGCAATAGCATCGCCATCCAGCGCTCGCCTCGACCATGTTGTGCCCTATGCGGGGTAGCCACTGATGTGCGTCACCAATCGCAGTGTCGGTCACGTCGAGCGACCGGCGACTCTGCGCGACGAGAGTTCGCGCCTCAGGCCAGTTCCTCGATTTTGGCGGCTAGTTCGGCGCCCGTGAGGGGTTCGCGGGCTATTACCGCGATGGTGTCGTCGCCAGCGATGGTGCCCACGATGAAGGGGAGGGCAGCGCGGTCCAGTGCGCTGGCCAAGTAGTGGGCGGCGCCGGGTGGGGTGCGCAGTACGGCGATATTGCCGCTGGCATCGGTGGAGACGAGGAGGTCGCCGAGGAGTTTGGAGAGGCGGTCGGTTCCACCCGTGACACCGCGCACCGGGCTGCCATCTTCGGGCACCACGTAGACACCCGCACCGCCGTCGGCGGCGCGCAGTTTGACGGCGCCGAGTTCATCGAGGTCGCGGGAGAGAGTGGCCTGAGTGGTTTCGATGCCTTCGGCGGCGAGCAGCGCGGCGAGTTCGGTCTGGCTGCGGACCGCGTGGGCCGTCAGCAGTTCGATAATGCGGGACTGGCGGCCGGCGCGGGTTCGAGCGATAGCGGGAGCGGACTTACCCGCGTCGGGCTGGACGGTCATGACCATGCCTCACCGAAACGTCTCGCACCGGGCCCGAAGAAGGCCGTGTTGGATCGGCCGCGGGGCCCCGCGTGGTCACCCCGAGCCCTCGAGTCTGTCGCTGCCGCGGCACCGGATCGCTCGCAAGCACTCACCGCGCCTCACCTCGCTTGGCCAACAACCACACCAGCAGTGCCTTCTGTGCATGCAGCCGATTTTCCGCCTCGTCCCACACCGCGCTATGCGGTCCGTCGAGCACCTCGTCGGTGATCTCCTCGCCGCGATGCGCCGGAAGGCAGTGCAGCACAACGGCATCCGGCTGCGCCTTGGCAAGCAGATCGTCGTTGAGCTGGAACGGACGGAATGGGCCGACGCGATCGAGACCGTCGTTCTCCTGACCCATGGAAGTCCAGGTATCGGTCACCAGAGCATCGGCACCCGCCGCGGCGGCAACCGGGTCGCCGGTGAGGGTGATGGTCGCGCCGGTCTCGGCCGCCCGCTTGCGCGCGGCTTCCAGGATCCATGGCAATGGTTCGAAACCCGTTGGCGCGGCGATGGTTACGTTCATGCCCGCAGTCACACCACCGAGCAGCAGCGAGTGCGCCATATTGTTCGCGCCGTCGCCGAAGTAGGTGAGGTTGCGTCCGACCAGACTGCCCTTGCGCTCGACGAGGGTCTGGAGATCGGCGAGCACCTGACAAGGGTGGAACTCATTGGACAAGGCATTGACGACCGGAACCGTTGCGGTAACCGCCATTTCGTCCAAACGCAGCTGTTCGAAGGTGCGCCACACGATCGCATCGACATAGCGTGAGAGCACCCTGCCGGTATCGCCGAGCGTCTCCTCGCGCCCGAGCTGGGTGTCGCGACCGTCGACCACCACCGCATGCCCCCCGAGCTGCGCAATACCCATCTCGAACGAGAACCGCGTGCGGGTGGAGTTCTTCTCGAAGATCACCCCGACTCCGCGCGGCCCCTCCAGCGGCCGGTGCGCGAACGGGTCCTTCTTCAATTCCGCTGCCAGCGCGAGGATTTCGGCCTGCTCGGCAGGCGTGACATCATCGTCGCGCAGAAAGTGCCGAATCGGTCCACCCGTATCCCGGCCGCCGCCACTCAGGGAATCGCTCCGCGCTGCTGTACTCATTTGTCCCCCTTGGCGTCCGCGATCGCACCGTCGAGAATCTCGGGCAGATCGCCGACGAAATTGTCGGCCTGGGTCTCGGTGAGCACCAGCGGCGGCGCGAGCCGAATGATATTGGGCTTGGGCGCATTCACCAGATAGCCCGCCTCGCGCGCCCGGTTCTCGACCTCGGCCGAGATATCGTCGGTCAGCACGATACCGAGCAGCAGACCCGCGCCCCGCACGTGATCGATCAGCGGGTGCTCGAGCAGTTCGATGCCATCACTGAGCCGCTTGCCGACGGATTCGACATGAGCGAGCAGATCGGTCTCATCGATGGTCCGCAGAACCGCCAAAGCCGCTGCGGCACAGACCGCGTTGCCGCCGAACGTGGTGCCGTGCAGACCCGGCGTCAGCAGATCGGCGGCCGGTCCGGTGGCCAGCACCGCACCGATCGGCAGCCCACCGCCGAGCCCCTTGGCCAGTGTGATCACATCCGGCACAATGCCGAATGCCTGATGCGCGTAGAACTTTCCGCACCGGCCGATACCGGTCTGCACCTCGTCGAGGACCAGCAGCGCACCGTGACGCGCGGTGATCTCCCGCGCCTTCACCAGATAGTCGATCGGCGGCACGACAACGCCGCTCTCCCCCATCATCGGTTCGAGGAATACCGCCGCGGTGTCCTCGTCGACAACCGCCTCGAGCGCCGCCACATCGCCGTAGGGCACATGGACGACACCGGCGGGCATCGGCTCGAACGGCGTCCGCTTGGAGGGCTGTCCGGTGAGCGCGAGCGCACCCATGGTCCGGCCGTGGAAGGCCTCATCGGTCGCGATGATCTTGGGCCGACCGGTCAGCCGCGCCATTTTGAACGCCGCCTCAACGGCCTCGGTGCCGGAGTTGCAGAAGAACGCGCGGCCGTGGCCGTCCCCGAATTCACCGTCACCGAAGTGCGCGAGCAGCCGTTCGGCCAGTTCGATGACCGGTTCGTTGGCGTAGATATTCGAGGTGTGGCCCAATGTACCGAGCTGCTGGGTGACGGCTTCCAGAATCGCCGGATGTGCGTGGCCGAGGCTGTTGACCGCGATACCGCCGAGAAAGTCGACGTAGCGTTTGCCGTCCGCGTCGTAGACCACCGCACCCGCACCGCGCACCAGCGCGACCTTGGGGGTGGCGTAGTTCTTCATCAACGCGGCGGACCACCGCTGTTGCAGCTCTGCTGTGTCACTCATATTTTCGTTCCGTTCAGTGTGTCCGCCGCGCTCGTCGGCAGCGGGGCGGGCGTCACCATCGTTCCGATTCCTTCTCCGGTGAACAGTTCCAACAGCACCGAATGCGGGACCCGACCGTCGATGACATGTGCGGTCGGCACCCCGCCCTGCACGGCGCGCAGGCAGGCTTCCATCTTGGGCACCATGCCCGCATCAAGTCGCGGGAGCAACTCGGCCAGTTCGGCGGCGTCGATGTGCGAGGTGAGCGACGAACGGTCCGGCCAGTTGGTGTACAGGCCCTCGACGTCGGTCAGGATCACCAGCTTTTCCGCGCCGATACCCTCGGCGAGCGCGGCCGCAGCGGTATCGGCATTGATGTTGTGCACCACGCCGTCGGCATCCGGGGCGATGGTGGAGACCACCGGAATGCGCCCCGCGCCGATGAGGTCGAGCACCGCGTCGGCATTCACCTCGGTGACATCGCCGACCAGCCCGATATCTGTCGCCTCGCCGTCGACATCGACGGTGCGTCGAGTCGCGGTGAACAGGCGCGCGTCTTCACCGGAGATGCCGACCGCGTACGGGCCGTGCGCATTGATCAGCCCGACCAGTTCCCGACCCACCTGACCGAACAGCACCATCCGCACCACGTCCATTACCTCGGGTGTGGTGACGCGGAAGCCACCGCGAAATTCGCCTTGCAGCCCAAGCTTTTTCAGCATTGCGCTGATCTGCGGTCCGCCGCCGTGCACCACCACCGGTTGCACACCGACGGTGCGCAGGAACGCCATATCGGCGGCGAAGGCATGTTTCAGGCCCGCATCGATCATCGCATTGCCGCCATATTTGACGACTACGATTTTGTCGCGGAACTTCTGCAGCCACGGCAATGCGTCGGCGAGGACGTGCGCCTTGTCCAACGCCGAAAGTCCCTGCACCGCATCGCTGGTAATGGCTCCGGCTCGCTGGCGCTCACCTTCGCCGTGCCCAGCGATGCCAGCTGTGTTGAGGGTTCGCTCGCCGCGCTCGATCATGAGCTGTAGGCCGAATTCTCTTCGACATAGCCGTGCGACAGATCGGTGGTCCGCACGGTGGCGGTGCCGTCACCGACATTCAGTTCGATCCGCACCTCGATATCGGCGCCGGACAGATCTACCTCGCGCGCACCCGGCGCTCCGACGCTGTCGACGCAGACCGGATTTCCGTTGAACGACACCGAGATCCGGTTCGGATCCAGGGTGATCGGCGCGATGCCGACGGCGGCGAGCACCCGGCCCCAGTTCGGGTCGGAACCGAAGAGCGCGGTCTTGACCAGACTGTCGCGGGCGACGGCGCGCGCCGCGATCAGCGCCTCATCCTCGGAGACCGCACCGGCGACGGTGATCTGCACCCGCTTGGTCACACCCTCCGCGTCGGCCATCAGCTGGGCGGCCAGATCGTCGCAGACCGCGAGCACCGCAGCGTCGAGGTCCTCCTGTGACGGCGTGGCCTCGCTCGCCCCGTTGGCGAGCAGCAACACGGTGTCATTGGTGGAGCAGGAGCCGTCGACATCGAGCCGGTCGAAGGTGAGCCGCGTCGCGTTGCGCAGTGCGCGATCCAGCTGTTCGGCACTCGCGGCGGCATCGGTGGTGAGTACCACCAGCATGGTCGCCAGCGAGGGGGCGAGCATGCCCGCGCCCTTGGCCATGCCGCCGACATTCCACTTGTCGCGGTGGTGGAACGCCGCTTCCTTGGGCACGGTGTCGGTTGTCATGATCGCGTGCGCCGCATCGAGTCCGCCGGACAGTCCGCCGCCCATTTCGTGCACGATCTCGGTGACGGCCGGGATCACCTTGTCCATCGGCAGCCGATCGCCGATCAAACCCGTTGAGCAGACCGCGATTTCGCCCGCGCCGGTTTCGGTGCCCCAATTGCTCAGCGCCTTGGCCAATTCCTCGGCGGTCTGGTGGGTATCCTGGAATCCGCCTGGACCGGTACAGGCATTGGCTCCACCGGAATTCAGGATCACCGCACGCAAGCGGCCAGTGGTGAGCACCTGCTGCGACCACAGCACCGGTGCGGCCTTCACCTGGTTGCGGGTGAACACGCCCGCGGCCGCGTATTCCGGGCCCTCGTTGAATACCAGTGCCAGATCGGGTTTTCCGCTGGCCTTGATGCCAGCGGCGATGCCAGCAGCCCGGAAGCCGAGCGGTGCGGTCACGCCCTGGCTCCGGACCAGCTTGCCTGCCGGAGTTCCGATCGTCGTCACGGTGCCACTCCTACGGTGGAAAGTCCTGCGGTCTCGTCGAATCCGACCGCCAGATTCATGGATTGAACCGCGGCGCCCGCGGTGCCCTTGGTCAGGTTGTCGATCGCGCCGATCACCACCAGCAGTCCGGCATCGGCATCCACCGCGACCTGGAGGGTGACGGCATTGGAGCCGAGTACCGAACCCGTCTGCGGCAGTGTGCCTTCTGGCAGCAGCTGCACGAATGGTTCGTCGGCGTAAGCCTTTTCATAGACCGCGCGAGCCTGTTCAGCGTCGGCTCGGGTCGGGGCCGTGCAGGTCGCGAGGATGCCACGCGGCATCGGCGCCAGCACCGGGGTGAACGACACGGCGACCTCGCTACCACCGGCGGCCCGCAGGTTCTGCGCGATTTCCGGGGTGTGCCGGTGCGCGCCCGCGATGCCATAGGCCCGCACCGAACCCATCACCTCGGAGCCGAGCAGACCGATATCGAGTTTGCGGCCCGCGCCCGAAGTACCGCTCACCGCAACAACATTCACCTTCGGTTCGACGATTCCGGCCGCGATCGCGGGTGCCAGCGCGAGGCTGGCGACCGTGGGATAGCAACCGGGAACGGCGATCCGGTGCGCGCCGCGCAGTCGCTCGCGCCCGCCCGGCAGTTCCGGTAGGCCATAGGGCCAGCTGCCCGCGTGCGTGGTGCCGTAGTACTTCTCCCAGGCGACCGCGTCGGTCAGCCGGAAGTCGGCGCCGCAGTCGATGATCACCGTCGACTCCGGCAGCTGCTCCGCGATGGCCGCCGATTGGCCGTGCGGCAGGCCGAGGAAGACGATGTCATGGCCGGCCAGCTCGTCGAGCGTGGTCGGCGCGAGCACGCGGTCGGCTAGGGGCAGCAGGTGCGGCTGGAGCTCCCCCAGCGTGCTACCCGCATTCGATCCCGCGGTCAGCGCCCCGATGACGAGGCGCCCGTCGCGGTAGGCCGGATGACCGAGCAAGAGACGCAGCACCTCGCCGCCGGCGTATCCACTGGCACCGGCGACAGCAACCCGCAACACTGGGTTACTCGACGAATCAACCATGTGATGATTATGCACGATTATGCAAGCTCATTCATGAACGGGGGTCTGCATAGCCCAGCCGGACCCTTGTCACCAGG
This sequence comes from Nocardia sp. NPDC050412, assembly GCF_044458825.1. NCBI lineage: Bacteria > Bacillati > Actinomycetota > Actinomycetes > Mycobacteriales > Nocardiaceae > Nocardia > Nocardia sp. NPDC050412. Next base: position 52,435 of record NZ_JBITIJ010000024.1, on the reverse strand, counting down.
CCGTTCCGTTATACGCCTGAGCGGTCATACCCGGAAAGAACCCATCTCAATCGGGTTGATGAGATTTAGCACCCGCCCCGACGGGGACAGACGGGAGTCCCAGGATCGTGGTGGACCCGCCTGTCCATCAGACCGGTGCTCACCGCGACCTGAGTAGCGACCACGATGATCAACAGTCCAGCAGCGGCGTAGAACCCGAGTTGGACGCGCTACCGGGGCCGTGGACGGTCGCTCAGTGCGGACGAGGTGTTCAGGCAACCGTGGCAGGATCGATGCCGAGCGCCTCCCGCAGGCCCCTTTCGCCCTTCGGAGTGAGGCGGACAGCGCGGCCGGAGCCGACGCGCCGCACCCAATCCAGTACCTGCAACCGGCGGCACAACTGTGCTCCGGCAGCACCGCCGAGGTGGGTGCGGCGTTCGGTCCAGTCGAGGCAGGGGCGGGCAATCGGGCGGCGAGTCCGCAGCGTGTTCGCCTCGATGCCCATCGGGCCCGTCAGCCACGCCAGACCCGCGTCGGTGAGGGCGAAGCCGCTGTCGTCATCGAGTAGTTCGCGCTCGGTCATGGCATCGGTGATCGCGACGCCGAGTCGGCCCGCGAGATGGTCGTAGCAGGTTCGGCCGCGGGCCAGGGCCGCAGCCGCGGTGGACGCGCGAAGCGTCGTGGACTCGGGCCGTGCCGGTTCCAGGTGGGCGACCATGGTCTCCAATAACTCGGCGACCTGCGAGCTCGCCAGCTGCACGTAGCGGTGCCTGCCCTGCCGGCGTTCGATGAGTAGACCACCATCGAACAGCCGGTTCAGATGTTCGGTCGCGGTGGATGGCGCCACTCCGGCATGGCGGGCCAGCTCGCCCGCCGTCCAAGCGCGACCGTCGAGCAGTGCCAGGCACATATCGGCGCGGGTGCGGTCGGCCAGCAGGGTGGCCAGTCCGGCCAGCTCGGCTCCTCGGGTTTGCACCACCCTATGATCGCGCCGGGTTGATTCGGCGACCACCGAAACGTCGGCGGGATAGCGTCGCGACATGAACAGTCCTGTGATCACCGATCCCGATCGGGTGCGGGCGGTATTGGCCGATGCCCCGATGCCCGCGGTTTCTCGCGACGTGCCACCGGCCGGGATCGCGTGGCTGCGCGCCACCGTCGCCCGATTCTGTGACGGGGCCGAACATGATCGGCGGCGAGGCCTGGTCGTGGCGGAATTGGCGCGGCTGGCTCCCGAGGTGCTGCGCGCACGGGCCAGGATGACCGATGGGAAGCTGCCGCATGTTCGCGTGCTAGCGGAAGCGCTTGGGCTCCAGGATATCTCGCTATCGTCCGTCGCCGTGGCCGCCGCGCACTACCAGCCCCACGAACCCGACAGCCCGGAGGCGGATCGGGCCGTCACGGAATTGGTCGGCGCCTGCGGCGGAGTGGCCGATGAGCGGACGGCCGCGCGGATCGGTCTGCTGATCCAGGCTTGTCAGGCGACAGGTGCGCTGGTGGACAACGCACGTCGGCTCGCAGGTGCGGGTGCCGCCGATGAGATCATCGCGCGAACGTTGGTCGAGGATCCACCGGTGCGCCGCACCCGCCGCGTCCTCGACGATGAACTGGTCGAACTCGACCTCACCGGCGCAGGTCTGGGATTCGGCGCAGGGCCGCATGTCTGCCCCGGTCGCGACCATGCCATCGCCATCGCCACCGGAATCATCGAGGGGTCATGACGAACAAGACGAAGGCTTTTCACGATCTGCACCACGGGGCCGGGCCGCTGGTGCTGCCCAATGCCTGGGACTTCGGGTCGGCCGCCGTGCTGGCCGCGGAGGGGTTTGCGGCGATCGGGACCACCAGTCTGGGTGTCGCGGTGGCGGCTGGTCTCACCGATGGCGCCGGTGTCACGCGCGATGAAACACTTGCGCTGGCAACGAGACTCGCGCGGCTACCGGTGCCGGTCACCGTCGATATCGAGGGTGGGTTCAGCGAAGACCCGGGAACGGTTGCCGAATATGTCGCGCAGCTGGCCGGTTTGGGCATCGCCGGAGTGAATCTCGAGGATGGGCGGGCAGATACGGCTCTGGCCGAGCCCGGGCACCAGGCGGAGTTGATCGCCGCGATCAAGTTGCGCGCGCCCGAGTTGTTCGTCAATGCCCGGGTCGATACGTATTGGCTGCGGCTGCAACAGGGTTCGACTCTGGCTCGCGCCGAGGAATATGTGAAGGCCGGTGCCGATGGGGTTTTCGTGCCCGGCGTGACCGATCCGGATCAGATCGGCCGGATCGTCGCGGCGGTGCCGCTGCCGGTCAACATGTTGTACTCGGTCGCCGGGCCGTCGATCGCGGAACTCGCGGCCTTGGGTGTGCGGCGCATCAGCACGGGATCGCTGCTGTATCGCGCGGCGCTGGCCGGGATCGTGGATGTAGCGCGGGCGGTGCGCGACGGCGGGGCCATTCGCTCCGGCATTCCCAGCTACCGCGAAATCCAGGCGATCACGGGGTCGTAAGAAACCGCCGAAAGATTTCTGTCCGCGATGTCGATTCAGCGGGTAGCCGCTCGTGTAGGAGGTGAAGCCGGTAGCGGACCGGCCAGCAACAGGAAGGACTTCCTCATGAGCAAGATCATCGCTGTCGAGCACGTCACCCTGGACGGCGTCATGCAGGCCCCCGGCCGGGCCGACGAGGACGTCAGGGACGGTTTCCGCCACGGCGGCTGGGCGCATCGCCACGACGATCCCGTGCAAGCCGAGGTGATGGGCGAGCATATGGCGACCCATCACGGTGCGCTGCTGCTCGGACGGCGGACCTACGAGGACTTCTACGGTTTCTGGCCGCAGCAAACCGACAATCCGTACACCGACGTGTTGAACAAGACCGAGAAGTTCGTCGCCTCCCGGACGTTGACCGAACCGTTGCCTTGGGAAAACTCGACACTGCTCGGCGGCGACGTTGTCGCCGCGGTGCGCGAGCTGCGACAGGATCTCGTGGTGCTCGGCAGCGGCAATCTGCTGCAAACGTTGATGCGCAATGAGCTCGTCGACGAGTATCTATTGATGACCCATCCGATCGTGGTCGGCGGCGGGCGGCGATTGTTCGAGGGCGCGGACCTCGGCGAATTGCGACTCATCGATAGCGTCACCACCCCCACCGGCGTGGTGATCGCCACCTACCAGCGGGGATGAGGAGGACTCGTGAAGCAGTATCTGCTCAGCATCTATCAGCCCGATGACACGCCGCCGCCGGACGATCTCGACGAGATCATGCGCGACCTGTACGCGCTGAACGACGAGATCCGTGCCGCGGGCGCTTGGGTTTTCGCCGCGGGCCTACATGCGCCGAGCACCGCCACCGTGCTGCGCGCCCAGGGCAACGATGTGCTCGTCACCGACGGGCCGTATGTCGAAAGTAAGGAGCACATCGGCGGATTCACCGTCATTCAGGCGGCCGATCTGGACGAGGCGCTCGACTGGGGCAAGCGGATGGCCGCCGTGCTCACGCTGCCGATCGAGGTCCGGCCGGTGGCCGATCACTGAGATGGTCACCGACGCCGCGATCGCGGCCGTATTCAGCGAACATTACGGCCGCGCGGTCGCCAGCCTGATCCGCGTCTTCGGCGATATCACCATCGCCGAAGACGCGGTGCAGGATGCGTTCACCGCGGCGGTACAACGCTGGCCGACCGACGGACTCCCGCCGAGCCCGCCGGGTTGGATCATCACCACTGCACGCAATCGAGCCATCGATCGCTTGCGGCGCGAGGCATCTCGCGACGACCGCCATGCCGAGGCTGCACTCCTGCACGCCGACAACGAATCCGACGATATGGGTGCCGTCCAGGACGACCGCCTCCGCCTGATCTTCACCTGCTGCCATCCAGCACTATCGCTGAATACCCAAGTGGCACTGACATTGCGGCTTCTCGGCGGTCTCACCACGCCCGAAATCGCGCACGCCTTCCTGACTTCCGAATCGACCATGGCGCAACGGCTGGTCCGCGCCAAAGGCAAGATCCGCGACGCCCGCATCCCTTACCGAGTCCCCCGCGACGCCGACCTGCCCGCCCGACTGCGCGCAGTCCTGGCCGTCATCTACCTGATCTTCACCGAGGGCCACACCGCCACCTCCGGTGATCGGCTGATACGCACCGACCTATGCGCCGAGGCAATCCGTTTGGGGCGCTTACTCATCGAGCTTATGCCCGACGAGCCGGAAGTACACGGGCTGGTCGCACTGATGCTGCTCACCGAATCGCGCCGAGCCGCCCGCACCGCACCGGACGGATCACTCGTGCCGCTGCCGGAGCAAGACCGTCACCGTTGGGACCGCGCTCTTATCGCTGAGGGCCATGCCCTCGTTCGAGAATGCTTGCGCCGCAACCAACCCGGCCCCTACCAGATCCAAGCCGCAATCAACGCCGTGCATGCCGATGCTCCCGAGCCGGAATCCACCGACTGGCAACAGATCCTGCAGCTCTATGACCAATTGGCCGCCATAGCACCGAGCCCGGTGGTGGCACTGAACCGCGCGGTGGCGGTCGGTGAAGTCGAGGGCCCTGAGGCGGCGCTCACGCTGCTCTGCGAAATCGACCTACCCAATCACCACCTGTACCACGCGATCCGCGCCGACCTCCTCCGCCGACTCGGCCACACCGCACAGGCTATTCAGGCCTACAACGCGGCCATCGCCCACACAGACAACACCGCTGAACAGAGCTTCCTGCGGCGGCACAGGGATGAGCTTGCCTCAGCCGACTGATAGCCGAGTTCACATCCGGCAGGTGCTCTAGCCTCGCAGGGTGCCTCATGCACTGATCGTGGGCGGGTCCGGTGTGATCGGACGCGCTGTCGCCCGCCAGCCCGGCACACGCATCCTCAATATCGCAGATCCGGACACCCCCAGTGCGCTCGACATTTCCCGCACAGTCGCCCGCTACCTCGCCCACGACTGGACCGAGGTGCTGCTGGACGATCACCCATTGGGCGGCACCCCCTGGGACTCCACCACCCCAGTGGTCCTCGACACCTCCGCAGCCATCGCGCTCGGCTATCAACCAGTAGGCGACTATGCGACAACGGTTGCCGCACAACTCGATTGGCTGACTTCCGCCGCCAGATCAGGCGATATCTCGCGAATACTCCCCACCGACGACGATCCATACTTCCGCCAGTTCTTCGACTATCCAGCCGAAGACGAGTTCCTCGCCGGGAGATGATCTGCGCCGAAGTTCGCTTCGCGTGTCGCTACCACTGCGGCGAGTAGCCGCCCATGACCCGCAACCCGCCGACCCCGCACCGATCGATTCGGCGGTGATCACTGCTGAACTGCGCAGATTGATCCACCGCCAGGGTCACGAATACCGACTGCTCGGCGCAGTCGAGGTGTGAACGGGCGAATACGACTGGGGATGTTCATGCGAGGCGACCTCCGCCGTCGACGTGGAGGGTGGTGCCGGTCAGGAAGGGGTTGGTGAGGGCCAGGAGTGCGGCTGCGGAGATGTCGAAGGGGTGGCCGATTCGGCGGGCGGGGCTGGCGGTCGCGATGTTGGTGAGGAACTGCTGCTTGTCCGCGCCCATTGCGTCCCAGGCGCCGGAATCGACGATGCCTGGGGACAACGCGTTCACCCGGATCGGGGCGAGTTCGACTGCTAGTGCTTCGGCGAGAAAGCTCACCGCGCCGTTGGTGGTGGCCATGACCGCCCGTCCCGGCGCGGGCCGCCAAGCCGCGACGCCGGAGAACAGGAGGATCGCGCCCCCGCCGTGAATTCTGGGGGCGAAGTGTTTGGCGAGCAGGAGAGGGCCGATAACCTTCGCGTCGAATGCCTGATCGACGGCGCTTCGATCCAGCTGCGTCACAGGACCGTTGGCGTGTGCGGCCGCCACCGAGACCAGGTAGTCCAGGTTGCCGATCTGCTCGGCGAGCACGCGGATCGAATCCTCATCGGTCAGGTCGACCGTCGCGCCGACCACAGACGCACTCGGCCCGGACGGATCGTGAGCGCCGTTGGTCGCATAGTCGTCCACAATCCGGGCAACCGCACGATCGACGGCCTCGCGATCCCGTCCGGCGAGCACGACATGCGCACCCGCATCAAGCGCGTCCGCGGCGATCTGCCGCCCGATTCCGGAACGTCCTCCGATGACGAGCAGCTTCTTCCCATTCATCGCATCCGACATGTTTTGCCTCCTCGGTGTTTGTTGCCTTTCACCGAGATCGAACGTGGTCCGGCACCGCCACAATCCCATCGCGCCATGAATCTTTTCTCAGTTTTCGATAGAATCTCCGAATGGCAACACTGCGCGCCCTGGAATGCCTTGTCGCCGTGCTGGATTACGGCTCCGTGACCGAAGCCGCCGCGCGCCTGCACATGTCGCAGCCCGCCTTGTCGCATCAGATCGCGGCCCTGGAACGCGAAATCGGCACGCCGGTGGTGCAGCGGCTGCCGCGCGGCGTACGCCCGACCGCGGCAGGCCGGGCGATCGTCGCGGACGCGCGGGCCGCGCTCACCGCCGCGGAGCGGGTCGTCAGCACCGGCCGCGCCATCGCTGAGGGCACCGAGGGACAACTTCGCATCGGTTGCGCGGAGAGCATGACGGCCGGACTGCTCGCGCCGGTCCTGCGTGCCTGGCATCGGCGAAGCCCAGGCATCCACCTCGCATTGACGGAACTGTCGAGCGCCGACGCGCTGGCTGAACTGGCCGCGTCGGGGCAGGTGGATATCGCGATCGGTCCCCAGCCTGCGCATTGGGACGGACAGTTGGATGTCATCGGCACGGAGGAGATCGTCGCGGTCTTGCCGACCACCGAACAGACAAGTTCGGCACTGACTTTCGCCGATATCGCGGCCCAACCGATCGTGCATTATCACCCGGACAACGGCCTCGGCGTCTGGCTCGACCAGATCGCCGCCGACCACAGCGTCACCCTCACCGCGGCGACCCGAACCCGTCAGGCCACCACCGCAGCCCAGCTGGCGGCCGCCGGACTCGGCGTCGCACTGGTCCCGACCACCGCGTTGACCGCGTCGTTCAGCGGCGCGGTAGCCAGTATGAAACCACGTCTGACCCGGAACGTCGTGGCCTTGACCTGCACGCCGAATGATCCACTGGTACAACGCTTCACAGCTGACCTGCATCGTCGCGGCATTCCAGTTCCCGCGTCGATCGCAGCCCAGCTCACCCCTCGCTGACGGGAGAGCACCGAGTTCGGCATCCTCGCCATCGCTCGCAGCGCAGAGACGTAGCCAGCGCAGTCCGCGTGGCTGCACCACGCGCCGGTTATTAATGCCACGCGGACCCGCAGCACCCACCGAGATCGCCCCGGCGGTGATTTTCCCCGAACTGGTCGGCCCTGATCACCGCCGACAAGCCACCTACCGCTCAGTGCTTGCGCACCACCCGCTCCCCCTGTCCCGGCTTCCAGATGGTGATGTCCAGGTGATCGTCGATGACCTCGACGGTGGAGGCGCTGGTCAGATCTGCGGTGTAGAAGTGGTCGAACTCTTGGTCGCGGATGTCGAATCCGGATTCGTCGAACAACTGTTGTGCGAAGCGGGCGTGCACGTCTTTGTCCGGGAGGTCGATAACCGTGCCGAAGAGCTTTGCGTCACCGTCGCCGACCTGTGTGTCGACGGTCGCGGTGTGCAGGCAGAAGCGGGGGTCGCGGGCGAGATCCTTGAACTTGGTGGTGTTCGGCATGCCCGCGATCACCAGCATGTCCTCGAAAATCCGCGGTTCGACGGGGCTGATGCGCGGGAAACCGTCGGAGCGCAGGGTACCGAGCATGCAGAGATTGCCGGTGGCCTGGTGGCGACGAGTGAACACGGTCGCGATGCGTGGGGCTTCTTCGGTGAACTGGCTCCATGTGGTCATGCGGTCGACGGTACGAGCCAAACATGACATCTTCTGTCAGGTTTTATGGCTAATCTCGAATCATGCGAGCGAGTCGACTGGTGCAGCTGTTGTTGCTGCTGCAGACCCGCGGCCGGACCACGGGGCCGGAGCTGGCGCGCGAGCTGGAGGTGTCGGTGCGCACGGTGTATCGCGATATCGAGGCGCTGTCGGCGGCGGGCGTGCCGATCTACAGCGAACCGGGTCGGACCGGTGGCGTGCGGCTGGTCGACGGGTACCGCACCCGGTTGACCGGTCTCACCACCGAGGAAGCCGATGCGGTACTGCTCGCAGGACAACCTGCGGCCGCCGCCGATCTCGGACTAGGCACGGTATTGGCGACCGCGCAGCTCAAGGTGCTGGCCGCATTGCCACCCGAATTGCGCGGCCGGGCAACACGAATCGCGGAACGTGTGCACGTGGATGCGCCGGGCTGGTTCCGCCGCCCCGACGAAACACCAACGCTGGCAGCGGTTGCCGATGCGTTGTGGCACGACAGGCGACTCGATATCCATTATCGGCGTAAGGATCGCGCCGTCGAACGCCGCCTCGATCCGCTCGGCCTCGTGTTGAAGGCCGGAACTTGGTATCTCGTCGCACGCGACGGATCGGCAATCCGCTCCTATCGGGTCAGCCGGATCACCTCGGTTGTGCCGTCGGGCGAATCCTTCACGCGGCCAAATGATTTCAACCTCGCTGCGCATTGGTCGGAATCCGCCGATGATTTCGCCCGATCGATGCTTCGAGTGCGGGCTCGCTGCCGGATCGCGGCCGCCCAGCTGCCGCTGCTCCGGTTGATGATCGAGCCCGCCGCGGTCGTCGAGGCGATGGCATCGGCAACCGAACCGGACGCCGAGGGCTGGGTTGAAGCAACCATTCCCTCGGAGTCCTACGAGGTTCTAGCGAGTGCGATCCTGCCGCTCGGCCAATTCTGTGAGGTTCTCGACCCGCCAGAATTCCGCGACCGGCTCGCTGCCACGGCCTTCGCGATGGCCGAGCGCTATCGAGGCCCGCGAGTTCCCTGAGCCCACCCACCCAGCGCAAAGAGTGTGCGCAACCTCAGCGCAGCGAGCGGAAGAATGCGCGCACATCGCTGGTCAGCAGATCCGGCGCCTCCATTGCCGCGAAGTGACCGCCCCGGTCGTATTCGGTCCATCGCACGATGTTGTGCTGCTGCTGCGCGAGCACACGAATGGAATTGTCACCGGCGAATACCGCTGCCGCAGTCGGCACGCCGGAATTCCGCAGCGGCATCCCCCACGAGTCCCCCTCCCCGTACAGCCGGATCGAGGAGACGAAGGTCCTGGTGAACCAATAGAGGCTGACATTGGTCAGCAGCGCATCGCGATCCACCGCTGCATCGGGCAATTCGAGCGCGGGATTGGTCCAGCGCTGAAAGAGATCCACGATCCAGGCCAGCAGCCCGGCGGGCGAATCGTGCATGCCGATGGCCAGGGTCTGCGGGCGGCCCGCCTGCACCATCGCATAGCCGTACCGGGTGTAGCTCTCGCTCCCAGTGAGTTTGTCCAACTTCGCCCGATCCTCGGGGCTGTAGTCCGGCTCTGTTCCGTCATCGCTCCAGGACGGCAGTGTGATCGGACCGTTCACATGGATGCCGAGCACATGGTCGGTGGCAATGCGCCCCAGTTCGGTCGAGACGAAGAAACCCGCGTCACCGCCCTGCGCCCCGTACCGGTCGTAGCCGAGCCGGGCCATCAACTTTGCCACCACCTGCGCGAACTGCTCTGTCGAACCGTCCCCGACCTTCGGCCCGACCTCGGAGAAGGCGAATCCGGGCAACGACGGGATGACCAGATGGAATGCATCGGCCGGATCCCCGCTGTGCGTGCGCGGGTCGCTCAAAGGCCCGATCACATCGAGGAATTCGACGAACGAGCCGGGCCAGCCGTGGTTCAAAACCAACGGCACGGCATCGGGTTCGGGCGAGCGGACGTGCAGGAAATGCACCTGCTGTCCGTCGATCTCGGTGACGAACTGCGGCAGCTCGTTCAGTCGCGCTTCGACCGCGCGCCAATCATATTCGGACCGCCAGTACTCTGCGAGGTCCCTCATATACGAGATGGATGCGCCCTTATCCCAACCGCCGCCCGGGATTTCATCCGGCCACGCGGTATTCGCCAGCCGGGCGTGCAGGTCATCGATCCGGGCCTGCGGGATCTCGATGCGGAAGGGGCGGATGTCCTGTTCGGTGCTCATGGAAACGACGCTATGACCCCCTTAGGACAGGCACGTTCCTAAGAATCTGACATTCTGGATTTCGTGTTGGAGACCTCGGCGCGCCTGCTCAAATTGCTCGCCCTGCTGCAGACCCACCGCGACTGGGCCGGAGCCGAACTCGCCGAACGACTCGGCGTCACCGGCCGCACGGTCCGCCGCGATGTGGATCGGCTGCGTGAACTCGGCTACCCGGTGCACGCCACACAGGGCACCGCGGGCTATCGGCTGGGCGCCGGGGCTGCCCTGCCGCCACTGTTGCTCGATGACGAGGAGGCCGTCGCGGTGGCGGTCGGCCTGCGCAGCGCCTCCGATGGCACCGTCGCGGGTATCGAGGAGGCATCGCTGCGCGCACTCAGCAAACTCGAGCAGGTGCTGCCGCCGCGACTGCGCCACCGCGTCCGCACGCTGCATGGCGCGACGGTTCGGGTCGGGACACCGGACGCAACGGTCGAACCGGACACCTTGATGGCCGTCGCCGAGGCCTGTCAACGGCACGAACGCCTGCGCTTCGACTATCGCGCGCACAGCGGCGCCACCACCCGTCGTACGGTGGAGCCGCACAGCCTGGTGCACTTCAGCAGGCGGTGGTACCTCGTCGCCTGGGATGTCGATCGCGGTGACTGGCGCACCTTCCGGGCCGACCGCGTCTCGCCCCGAACACCCACCGGCCCAAGCTTCACTCCGCGTGAGCTCCCGGAAGGCGATGTCGCGGCGCACCTTTCGCTACAACTGTCGTCCCGGGCGTGGCCGCATCAGGCAATTGCCCTGCTGCACAAGTCCGCCGAGGATGCCGCGGCGAATGTCTGGCCCGGCATGGGCGTCATCGAAGCCGTCGACGACCACAGCTGTCATCTGCACGTCGGCGCGGATACGCCGGAGGCACTGGTCTGGATGATCACCTCGGTGGATATCGACTTCACACTGCTCAGCGGCCCACCCGAACTCGTCACTGCCATCCGGGCCCAAGCCGACCGCTGCGCAACCGCCCTCCGCAACTTCGACTGATTCGCTCGACAACGCCGATCGAACACCGCCACAGGCGCTTTCACCTGCACCGACAACGGCATTGAGTCGCATGGCCGCCCGCCCCGCGACCACCGGCACCCGACTCCCCTTGCGCGACAGCACCCCATACGCCCCGACCGGTGGACGACTCGACGGCTTTCACCACGCATGCGGCCATTACAGACCGCAGCCGAATGGCGGCCCGCTACGCCCTGACCCTGGACGCGACAGCCCGCCATTGCCACGAATTGGTCAGCCCGGCAACGGGATTCGATCACGATGCCGGGCTGATGCGAGCTCAGCCGACAATCGCGAACAGCACCGCCGCAACCGCGAAACTCACCACCGACAGCACGGTTTCGAGCACCGTCCAAGTCTGCAGCGTCTGCTTCACCGTCAGGTTGAAGTACTTCGAAATGATCCAGAAGCCACCGTCGTTCACGTGGCTGAGGATGATCGAACCCGCCGCGATCGCCATGGCGATGAGTGCGATGGCCATCTGCGAGTATCCGTGCCCGGTGACCAGCGGCGCGACAATACCGCCGGTGGTCACGATAGCGACGGTAGCCGAGCCCTGGGCGACGCGCAGACCACAGCTGATGATGTAAGCGAGCACGATCACCGGCAGTCCGGCGGCCGACATGGTGTCGGCGAGCGCGGTGCCGATGCCGGTGGCGGAGATGACCTTTCCGAAGAACGCACCCGCACCGACCACCAGCAACAGCATACCGACCGGCTTCAGCGATTCCGCGGTGAGCGTACTGAGTTCCTGCACACTGGAACCGCGCCGCACGCCGAGCAGATAGAAGGCGACGAGCACCGCGATCAGTAGCGCGACGGCGGGCGTGCCGAGGAAGGTGAGCACCTGCAGCAGTCGCGACTCCTTGTCCAGCCATTGGCTGCCGAAGGTCGCGCCGAGAATGAGCACCAGCGGAATCGCGATAATGCCGCCGATGAGACCGACTGCGGGCGGACGTGTCTCGGTGCGTACTGCCTCCGGATCCGTTGCGGTCCCCGGACCTTCGCCTTTCGCCGCAGGCTCGGCTTCCGGCCGCACCAGGAATTCGGCAGGCACCTCGACCTGCACCCGCTTACCGATGTAGGTGCCCCACACGATGCCTGCGGCAATGAAACCCGGGATGCCGCAGATGAATCCCATGATTATCAGCCAGCCCAGGCTCACCCCGAGCAGACCACCAAGTGCGACCGGCCCTGGATGCGGCGGCAGGAAGGCGTGGGTCATGGACAGACCGGCCAACATCGGCATGGCATACAGCACCAGCGATCGACCACCGCGCTTGGCGGCCACATAGATCAGCGGCGCGAGCACGAAGATGCCGATATCGAAAAAGACCGGGATGCCGAAGATGAGCCCGAGCAGACCCATGGCGACCGGTGCGCCTTTCTCGCCGAAGATGCTCAACAGCTTGCCGGTCAAAACGTCCGCGCCACCGGAACGTTCGAGAATCGCGCCGAGCACCGTGCCGAGGCCGATAATGACCGCGATATGCCCGAGGATGCCGCCGAAACCGGTCTCCAGCAGCGAATCACCGGGCTTGATCGCCGTACCGACGATCTTCGACACCGGTAGTCCGGCGGCCAGCGCCAGCCCGAGTCCGGTGAGCAGCAGCGCGATGAACGGCTCCAGCTTGACCTTGATAATAGCGAGCAGCAGTACGGCAATCGCGAGACCGCACAGCACCAACAATCCGGGTGTTGTAGTGCGTAGCCAGTCGACAGTGGTGCCCATGTGGGTACCTCTCAATTCATGGATCGAACGAATAACGCCGCGCGCGAGGCGATTTCGGACCATCGGCCCGCGGCGACGTCGGATGGGGCCACGACATCGGTACCCGCGGTCACGGCCACGGCTCCGTTGGCGAGGAATTCGGCGGCATTGCCCGCATTGACGCCCCCGGAGGGAATGAGCGCCGCATCGGGGAAGGGGCCGCGCAGGTCTTTCAAATAGCCTGGACCGAGCGCCCTGGCGGGGAAGATCTTCACCGCGGCGGCGCCGAGGTCGAGTGCGGTGAGTACCTCGGTCGGTGTGAAAGCGCCCATGACGACCGGAATATCGCGCTCGGCCGCGACGGCCGCGACCTCCGCACGCACACCGGGTGTTACGAGGAACCGTGCGCCGCTATCTATCGCGGCCTTGGCCTGATCGGCATGCAGTACGGTTCCGACACCGACAACCGCATCAGGGGCCGTTGCGGCGATACGTAAGTAATCGAGCACACCCGGTGTCGTGAAGGTGAGCTCTAACGTACGAATCCCCGAGCGTGCCAACGCATCCGCAAGTGCCAGCGGGTCCGGAATCTCCGGCGCACGCACCACACTCAGCACGCGGTCGGCGCGTATGACCTCCAGAGCGCTCATGGTGGTCAATATGTCTCCTTCCGCGTGGCATCCATGCGCAGCGCACGTCCGGCGAGCTTGCCGGTGGGCGCGCCGTTCTCGATGGCGAATTCGCCGTTGACCAGCACATGTTGAATACCGCGTGCCTGCTGCTTCGGGTCCTCGAAGGTCGCGGCATCGGCGATCGTCGATGGGTCGAACAACACGAGATCGGCTGCATACCCGGTGAATACGTGTCCGCGGTCGCTCAGCCGCAGCCGCTCGGCGGGCCGTCCGGTGAGGTGGTGCACGCACTCCTCGAGCCCGAGCACGCCGAGTTCGCGGACGTAATGGCCCAGATAGCGCGGGAAGGTGCCCCAGGCGCGCGGATGCGGCCGCGCGCCGACGAGCAGTGCGTCACTTCCACCCATATGCGCCGGATGCACCATGATCGCGCGCACGTTCTCCTCATGCCCGACGTGCTGCAGGATGGTGGTGGCCAATTGATCTCGGCGCAGCAGGTCGAAGAAAACCGCGACCGGTTCGCGACTGGTATCGGCCGCGATTTGCGCGACGGTCCTGCCGACGCACTCCGCCAACTCCGAATTCGCTACACCGCTGATCTGAATGGTCTCCCATTCGACCGTGACGCCGTGGCAGCCGTCGGAACCATTAACATTCACGTCCAACGCGATTCGCGCACGCATCGCGGGATCGTCGATGTGAGCCAATGCCGCATCCGGACCACCGGACATCGCCCAACTCGGCAGCAGCGCCGAAAGTGTGGTCGAGCCGGGCAGATACGGATACGTATCCAGGGTGATATCGCACCCCTCGGCCCTGGCCGCATCGATCAAAGCCAGGAATTCCGGCGCGCGCCCGCGGTTCACGCCGAAGTTCATGGTCGCGTGGGTGAGATGCAGTGCGCATCCGGTGCTGCGAGCCAGGCCGATCATCTCGGCGTACGCCGCCAACGCGCCCTTACCGTAGGAGCGCGTATGCGGCGCATAGAACCCGCCGTATTCGGCGACGATCTCGCACAGCGCCGCCAATTCACCTGTGTCCGCATACATTCCGGGCGTATAGGTGAGTCCGCTCGACATACCGACCGCACCCTCACGCAGCCCCTGTGCGAGCAAGTCCCGCATTCGCCGGATCTCCGCCACCGTCGCAGACCGCTGTTCGCTACCGACAACCAGCAGCCGCAGTGTGCCCTGCGGTACGAGATAGGCGGCGTTCGGCGTTATGCCCTGATCGAGCCGGTCCAGGTACTCCGCGACCGTGCGCCAAGAGAAGTCCAGATCGGTGGGATTACCATTCCATCCGGCGATCTGACGCCGCAGCACCGCCAGGGCGGCGGTATCGATCGGGGCATACGAAAGCCCGTCCTGTCCGATGACCTCGGTCGTGACGCCCTGGCTGATCTTCGGGAAATGCCCGGGCTGCGTGAGCAGATGCAGATCGGAGTGCGCGTGCATATCGATGAAGCCGGGAGCGAGCACCGAACCCGGTGCATCGATGAACCTGGCCGCCTCGGTGATCGTTCGCGGGTCCGCGATCGTGCTGATCCGTCCTCGGTCGATGCCGACATCCGCGCGGAAACGTGGCGCACCCGTGCCGTCTATGACGTCGATATCGCGAAACACTAAGTCCGTCATGGCCACTCGTCAGAAGAAGGTATGCAGGAGGTCCACGACGCGCGGACGTTCCGCATCGGCATCATCGACGACCGGGATCAGCCGCCACTTGTCGAATGCCGTGCACGGATGCGACAGGCCCAGCCGCACCACACTGCCGACCGGCAGGTCACCGGCCACACCGTCCGGCAGCCGCAGGAAGGTGTGCTGGTCATTGAGCGCACTGACATGCGCCGCCGGATTCAACGAACCTTCCGGTCCCGCAACGAATTGCGGGACCGGAAGCCCCTCATCGAATGGCAGATCGCGCTTGCCGGCATCCAGCAGCGCGAGTTCTGCCTCGGGTCGCGATACGGTCCGCGCCCACCCGTGCATCGCCGAGCGCAGCGGTCGTTCGCTGCGCGGCGGTGCCAGCGGCGAGATCCCCGCGTAGAAGCCGTCGTCGTGAATGATGTACGCACCGGAGCGCAATACCACTGTGGTCGGAACGCCTTGCTCATCGGCGAGTCCAGCCAGACATTCGACGACCAGATCGGGGAAGGCGCTGCCGCCCGCGGTGACGATCGCATCCTCCGGATAGCTTCCGCCCGCGGCGAGTTCGCGGTGTAGGCGGGCGATTTCGTCCAGGTAGCGGCGGACCGCGGCGATCGCGTCCGGGGTGCGATCGTGGGCGAGCGCACCTTCGTAGCCGCCGACACCGGCGAGGGTCAGCCGCTCGGCGCGGTCGACGGCCTCGGCAATCGCATGTGCCTGTTCGACGGTGCGCGCGCCCGTACGCCCGTGCGGCCCACCGAGTTCGACGATCACCCGAATGCGCGCATCGTCCGGCAGATGCTGCTCCATCAGCGCGACGGTCTCGACACTGTCGACCCAGCAGAAGAATTCGAACTCCGGATCCCGCGCCGATTCCGCGGCGACCCAGCGCAATCCGACCGGATCGACGAGCGAGTTGGCCAGCACGATCCGTCCGACACCGAACGACCGGGCCACCTGCACCTGCCACACGGTCGCGAATGTGATCCCCCAACTCCCGGCCGCCAATTGCTGCGCCCAT
Organism: Nocardia sp. NPDC050412; assembly: GCF_044458825.1. Lineage (NCBI taxonomy): Bacteria > Bacillati > Actinomycetota > Actinomycetes > Mycobacteriales > Nocardiaceae > Nocardia > Nocardia sp. NPDC050412. The sequence goes on along the minus strand of NZ_JBITIJ010000024.1, from coordinate 36,309 downwards.
AGCTGCGGGGCCATGGTGGTCTTCCCATGCGGCGCCAACCGCACACCCGCGGCGGCCGCCCAATCCGCCATCACCGTGACATTCGCCGCGACAGCTGCCCGGTCGACGGTCAATACCGGGGTTTCGAACTCGTCGAGGTGCGGCGCGGAGTCCAGGAAGTCGCGAACCGTGCGGCCCCACGCCGCGGGCGGCAGACCCTTGTGCTCGGGCCCGAGCATCCGATCCGCCAGTGCGGCAACGGCTTTCTCATCGATCGCCATGTCGCTCCTTCCCGCGGAATCGAGTCCGCCGAATCATACCGCCAGTACATTGCATAATTCGCAACGCTGGTTGCATATCGTGTTTTGCGTGGTTATTCTGCACTGGATGGCCGGTGGCCGCAAGGGCAGAAGGGAGATCGATGTGACGTGGCCTACTACGTCGCCCCGCCCACGGGCGGTGACCATCGGTGAGGGGCTCGCGGTGCTGGTGGCGCGTCCCGGCCCGCTGGAGGACTCGGAGAACTTCGAGCGAACCGCGGGCGGCGCCGAGGCGAACGTGGCCACCGTGCTCACACAGCTCGATGTGGATGCGGCTTGGATTTCCCGGGTCGGCGCTGACGGATTCGGCCGGTATCTGACCCGACATCTCGCGGCACGTGGCGTGGATGTGTCGGCGGTTGTCATCGATCCCGCACGCCCCACCGCCATCTATGTGAAAGAGCGCGGCAGCGGCTCGGGCAAGGCCACCGATCTGGCCGATGGGACCAGCCGCATGCAGTACTACCGCACTGGTTCCGCCGCCAGCGCACTGTCCACCGTCGACCTGACGGCGGCGGCAGGACTACTCGAGCGCTGCGACCTCGTGCACTTCACCGGAATAACCACCGCGCTCTCGGAATCCGCGACCCGCCTCACCGAAAGCCTTGTCGCACTGCCCCGCCGAGGCAGGCTCGTCAGCTTCGACCTGAATTACCGTCCGACCCTGTGGGCGGGGCGCGACGAGCAGGCCGCCGAGGTGCTGGCTCGTCATGTACGCGGCTGCGATGTGGTATTCCTCGGCGCCGACGAGGCGGATGCGGTCTTCGGCACCGACGATGCCGACCGATTGCGGGCACTGTTCCCGGAGCCGGAACATCTGGTGGTCAAGAACAATGAGCATTCGGTGACCGGATTCTCCGGAACCGAGCGCGTCGAAGCGCCCGCGTTGGAACTCGAGATCACCGAGCGAATCGGTGCCGGTGATGCCTTCGCGGGCGGATATCTGGCCGCCCTGCTGCACGGACGCCCGCTGGAGCAGCGGCTGCGCTTCGGGCATCTGTGTGCCGCCGCCGCGCTGACCGGCACAGGGGATGTCGCGGAACTGCCATCGCCCGGTGCGCTGGAAGCATTGGCGATGCTCGACCAGCCCGCTTGGGGGCGTGTGCATTACAGCAGAGATGTCGTAGCAGAGAATGTGGCGTCATGAGCGAGCGATCAATGGACGCAGCCGAGCATTTCTCGGTCATGCCGGAGCCGAGCGCCAGCGAGGCGCAGTCATGAGTCAGAGTTTGTTGCGTGCGTTGACCATTCTGCTCTCGCTCGGAGAGGACGCCCGCTCGCTCGATCAGCTGGCCGGTGAACTCGGCGTGCACAAGTCGACCGTGCTGCGGCTGCTGCAGACCATGGAGTCGCAGCGCTTCGTCACCCATGACACCCAACACCAATACGTTCTCGGCTCCCGGCTTTTCGAACTCGCCAACCGCGCCTTGGAACAGCGCGACGTCCGCACCCTCGCCCGCCCGCATCTGAGCGCGCTGAATTCCGCTACCGGCCAGACGATTCACCTGGCCACATATGAATCCGGCGATGCCATCTACATCGACAAATTCGACGCGATCCAGAGCGTGCGAATGTACTCCCGCATCGGCCGACCTGCGCCACTGCACTGCACGGCGGTCGGGAAGGTGCTCGTCGCCGCACAGCCGCGCACCGAATGGCTCGCGATCGCCGAGCGCCTCGACTACCGCACGTTCACCGATCGCACCATCCGCACTCCGGAGGGCTATCTGACGGAGCTGGAACTCGTTGCGGCACAGGGCTATGCGGAAGACCACGAAGAGCACGAGAGCTTCGTGAACTGCATCGGCGTTCCGGTGCGCAATGGCACCGGGACGGTGGTAGCCGCGGTCTCGATGTCGGTGCCGGACATGCTGCTCGACCACGATCAGGTTTTGGCGGAGCTGCCGCGGGTCCGCGCGGCGGCCGATGCCATCTCTGCCGAACTCGGCTGGACCCCCGGCCGCACCGCAACGAAAGGCCACTCATGAGTGAGAAGATCGCCGTCCACACCACCGATGCGCCCGCACCCGCACACACCTTCTCCCAGGGCGTGCGCAAGGGACCCTTCGTACAGGTCTCGGGTCAGGGCCCGGTGGACCCGACGACCAACGAGTACCTGTTCCCGGGTGACGTTGCCGCCCAGACCATTCGGACCCTGCAGAATGTCAAGGCGATCGTAGAAGCAAGCGGCGCCACCTTCAACGACGTGGTGATGCTGCGCGTCTACCTGACCAAGCGCGAGGACTTCCCCACCATGAACGAAGCCTACGGCGATTTCGTCACCACCAACACCACCAGCAACGCACTACCAACCCGCACAACAGTATTCACCGGCCTCCCCCGCGAGGAAATGCTGGTAGAGATCGACGCCCTAGCCATCCTCTAACCGCCGCCACCGTCTCGCCGCCCGACGGTCCCACGCACTGATTCGCGCGCCGCGCATGGTTTCGCCCCGCGATTTCGCGCGCGGCGTGACAAAAGGCGCGCGGGAGCTACCGAGGCAACCTAGCCGGAGTTGCGCAGCGCGGTGGCGAGTCCGTTCATGGTCAGCAGGATGCCGCGTTTGACGAGTTCGGTGTCGTCGCCCGCGCGCAGTCGGCGCAGCAGCTCGACCTGCATCTGGTTCAACGGCTCCAGATACGGGAAGCGGTTGTGGATCGACTCCGCCAGTGACGGGTTGTCGGCGAGCAGGTGATCATTGCCGGTGATCGCCGCGTGCATGCGGATGGTGCGGGCATGCTCGTCCCGGATCATGCCGAAAATGTGCTCGCGCAAGGCCACATCATCGACTAGTTCGGCGTACCTGGCCGCAATATCAAGATCGCTCTTGGCCATGACCTGGGCCAGATTCGATAGCACCGTCCGGAAGAACGGCCAGCGGCGATAGAGGTCGGACAGAATCGCCAAGCGGTCGGGATCGCCGCCGACCCAGTCCTCGAGCGCGGCACCGGTTCCGTACCAGCCCGGCAGCATGACGCGGGCCTGACTCCACGACATCACCCACGGGATGGCGCGCAGATCGCTCACCGAATTCGTCGGCTTGCGGGAGGCAGGACGACTGCCGATATTCAGATCGCCGACCTCGGCAACAGGCGTGGACTGCCGGAAATACTCTACGAATCCCGGTGTTTCGTGCACGAGCCGTGCATAGGACGCACGGGCGCGCGCCGCCAGATCGTCCATGAGTTCATACGACGGCTCGGCAGCGGGACCCAGCCCCTCCACATCGAGCAGCGTCGACTCCAGGGTGCCCGCGATCAGCGACTCCAGATTGCGGTGCGCCGCACCGGATTCCGCGTACTTGGCCGCGATCACCTCACCCTGCTCGGTCAACCGCAGCGAACCCTGCACGGCGCCGACGGGTTGGGCGAGAATCGCATCATAGCTGCGCCCACCACCGCGACCGACCGTGCCACCGCGACCGTGGAAGAGCCGCAGGCGAATTCCGGTCTTGCGCGCGACCTCGACCAGATCCAGCTCCGCACGGTAGAGCGCCCAGTTGGCGGCCAGATACCCACCGTCCTTATTGGAATCGGAGTATCCGAGCATCACTTCCTGCCGCATTCCCTTGGCGGCCACCAGCTCTCGATACACGGGGACATCCAGCACCGCGGCCAAGGTCGCCGCACCGGCACCCAGATCCTCGATGGTCTCGAACAGCGGCACGATATTCACCGGACAGCTCGGCGGCCCGTCCGGCTCACCGGGATCGAGCAGCCCGCCCTCCTTCAGCAGCAGCGCCGCTTCCAGCATGTCGCTGACCGAGGTGCACATGCTGATGATGTAGTTCGGTACCGCCTCGACGCCGAAGGTCTGCACGACGTCCCGTGCGGCACGGACGATGTCGATCTCCTTGGCGGCGAGTTCGCTGAGCCGCGCATGCGGACCGAGCAGCGGACGGCGGGTACGCAACTCGGCGGCGAGCAGCTCCACCCGCTCATGCTCGGCGAGACTCGTATAGTCCTGATGCACTCCCGCCCAGGCCAGCAGCTCGGTGACGACCTGTTCGTGCACCTCCGAGTTCTGCCGCATATCCAGGCCCTGCAGATGAAATCCGAATGTCTCGATGGCATATCGCAGCGCGGCCAAGCGTTCATCGGCGAGCAGACCGTCGCCGCTGGCCCGCATCGAGACGTCCACTGCGTCCAGATCGTCGAGTACCGCCTGTGGTGTCGGATAGGCCGGTGCACCCATATCCAGCCCGTCGGCGGGCAGTTCGCCGAGCGCGGCGACGGCCGATGCCGACAGGCGCGCCCGAATCCGATGCAGCGCGCGGCGATACGGCTCATCCGAGTGCGTCGCGGGATCGGAATAACCGGCCTCGGCCAGTGCGGCCACCTCTGGTGTCACCAACACCAGCCGCGCCGATTGCGACAGCGACTTCTCCAGCTCCACCAGCTCGTGCAGATACCGTCCGAATGCCACCGCCGATGCCTGTGCTGCCGCCTGACGCACGACATCCGCTGTCACATAAGGATTTCCGTCACGATCGCCGCCGATCCACGATCCGGGGCGCAGGATCGGGCGCGGCAGCAATTCCGCGCCCGGCCAGCGGGATCGCAGCGCCGCCCGAACTTCCGCGTTTATCGCCGGAATTACGTCGAAAAGCGTGATGTCGTAGTAGCGCAGACCGACCGAGATCTCGTCCTGAATCCGCAAGCGCTGCAATCGAATCAGCGCCGTGCGCCACAGCGATAGCACCTGGCGACGGATGCGCAGCTCCAGATCCGCGCGTGCCCGCTCGGTTTCGGTATAGCGCTGCCGCAATCGCATCAATTCGGTAATGCGGGTCTGCACATCGAAGACGGTGCGGCGCCGGGTTTCGGTCGGATGTGCGGTGATCACCGGCGATACCAACGCATCGGCGAGCAGATCGGCGACCTCGGTGCCGTCCAGCGCCGCCGCGTCGAGTTTGCGGTAGGTCGCCGCGAGCGAGGAATCCTGCGGTGGCTCCCCCGCCGCCTCATGCGCCGATCGCCGCCGGTCGCGCTGGATATCCTCGGCCAGATTCGCCAACAGCACGAAATAGGTGAACGCGCGGATCAGCGGCAACGCGACCGCGATATCGACGCCGTCGAGCATCTGCGCCACCGCGCTGCGCCCGACCTCCTCGCGCCGCACCCGGAATGCCTCGATCCGCACCCGCTCGATCAGGTCGAAGACTTCGGGGCCCTCGTGATCGCGGATGGTGTCGCCGAGCACGCCGCCGAGGAACCGGATATCGTCCCGCAGCGGCCGGGTCGCCTCCGGTGCGGTCGGCGTTTCCGACAGTCGCTCGCCGGCGTTCGGCACTGTCACGCCCGAGGGCGCGGTGTCGCTGATCCGCTCGATGCGCTCGCTCATGACTCGACACTACTGCGCCAAGATCAGGCCTTCGCGGTGACGCCGAGCACGCCGGTTCTCGCCGAGGCCGATCGACGTCGGCATCGGCGAGTTCGGGGAATCAGCCGAGCAGCTGGGAGAACCGCAGGTGGTTGCCCCACGGATCGCGGAAACCGCAGTCCCGAACGCCGTAGGGCTGGGTGATCGGCTCCTGATCCACATCGACACCGGCCTCGCGCAGCCGGGCAAAGGTGTCGTCGACGGCCTCGGTGGTGAAAATCAGGGTGCCCTGCGCACCGCTGGCCAACCGCGCCTTCGCGGCTTCGCGCGCGGACTCGTTCGGATTCATCTCCGGGTTCTCCAGAATGAATTCGATACCGGCCTGCGACGCCGGTCCGACGGTCAGCCAGCGACCGCCAGGAAACGGCATATCCTGGCGGACCTCGAAGCCGATGACATCGCGGTAGAACTCCAGCGCCTGGTCCTGGTCGCCGACCAGCACCGCGACGTGGGTCAGAGTGAAATCCTTGCCGTTGCTCATTGCTATCTCCCTTGGTTCGAGCGGTATAAAAGGGTGACGCCGAGCGTGTGCCGAATTCATCGGTGATCCCGAGAAGATTCTCGTCCGCTTCGGCCGCCATCACGCCGGTTCGTTGGATATCACCGCTGAGCCCTCGTGGTTGCACCGGATTCCGCAGTACCGAACCCGCCAAGCGAATTCTGCGTGAATGTGCTCGCCGCCGATCAGGAGCAAGTGTGCAGACAACTCGGCCGCAGCGGTTCGGCCAAGCGGCCTCGGCCTTGGTTGTCGGGGGCCAGTCCGAATCACGTTGTCGGGTCGAGCAGCGGCATGCCGAGCTAGGCGGCGTAGCCGAAGTCATCACCGACCGACCCGCCCGCAGGCACGCGACTATCACCCACAGGCGCGCCCACAACTCGCGCGGCACCCGCGCCGGATTGCCCGGCGCGAACACGTGTGTGGGCAGATCCCGGGTGACGACGCTGCCCGCCCCGACCACTGTGTCATTGCTGATTCCCAGCGCTACCTGCGCTGATCGGCCATCGGATGCACCGTGGTAAGCAGCCGAAACTCCGGCCCGATCGACACATCGTCGCAGATCACTATCGGCGCCCAGTCCAGCATGATCGCGACGTAGTTCAGGCGATACAAGTCCACACCCGACATCGGCTCCTTCATCACCCACCAGCGCCAGGCTACGGATTCAGCCGACCTCACGGACGTGCGGTCGCGATGCGGACAGGCGCTGCACGAGCACCTGTTCGAGCAGTGCGACGAGCACCTCCTTCACCGAAGCCCGTTCTCGCGCATCGCATTCCAGGATCGGGATGCACTCGTCGAGCTCCAGCGCCTCACGGACCTCGTCGAGTTCGAAGTGCTCGCCCTGTTCGAAACGGTTGACCACCACCACGAATGGCGTGTTGTGTTCTTCGAAGTAGTCGAGCACCGGGTAGCAGTCCTCGACCCGGCCGGTATCCACCACGATCACCGCGCCGAGCGCGCCGTCGACCAGGTCGTCCCACAGAAAGACGAAGCGATCCTGACCCGGAGTGCCGAAAAGGTAGAGCACCAGCGAGGTGTCGAGGGTGATGCGGCCGAAATCGAGAGCGACTGTGGTCTGGGTCTTGTCCGCGCGTCGCCCCGGATCGTCGACACCGATGGCGACCTCGGTCATCGCCGCCTCCGTCACCAGGGGTTCGATTTCGGAGATCGCGCTGATGAATGTTGTTTTGCCGACCCCGAATCCGCCGCTGATCACGATCTTTACCGAGGCGGGCATGGGCCGCTCGACCTGTGCTGTCCGATATTCAGAGTGCCCGTACAAGGTCCCTGATCCTCTCGATGGCTGCGGTGGAAAGTTCGGGGGCGTCCCGGACCGAAACATGCCCGGCGGCCGCGAGATCGCTGACGATCACCTTCGCGACGCCCACCGGAACGTGCAGCGCCGTCCCGATTTCGGCAATGGAATGCGGCTGCTGGCACAGCCGAACAACGGTGCGCTGTTCAAAGTGCAGCGGCGCGGACAGTGCGGCAGGCGTTGCCAGCACCAGTGTTTCGATGCGCAGCCCGTCGATCAACGGAGTGGTACGGCCCGCGGTAACGACAAAGGGGCGCACGAAACGGTCATCGGGGGCCTGCACATCCGGACTACTCTTCGTCGGCCGATTGGCGCCGTGCCAACCGAAGGATTGGTTCACCGGGATCATCCGCGGGTCCGGCAACCGCGGCCGGTATGGATCCCTCATCTGCGCAACGACTCTCGCAATTCCGAAATGAGCGCGGGGTCGAGCAGCGCACCGGCGCGTTCGGCCAGCACGGCCATCTCGTACCCGACCAGACCCACATCGCAACCGCCGTCGGCGATTACGCCGAGGCAACTGCCGTCACCGAGGGCCGAGACCAGCAGGAAACCGCGCTTCATCTCGATCATGATCAGCTTCAGACCGTCGAATGCGTAACTGCGCGAAGCACTTCGAGCCAAGCTGGACAGGCCGGAGACCATCGCGGCCAGTCGATCCGCGCCGATACGGTCCAGACCCTCGGACATGGCGATGAGCAGACCGTCGGAGGAGACGGCGACAGTATCGCGGACACCGTCGGTATTGCGGACGAAGTTGGCCAGCATCCAATTGAAGGTGTGCGGGTCCGCCGTCTGAATATGGGTAGTCACCGAAGCTCCTCTGCGGTCGTGGGTAAAGCCGAGGTTTGCGCCAAATCCGCGGCGCGCGGGATGTTTTCGGACGCCTCCGTTCGCGGCGAGGCGGGAGCGCCGCGCTCGTGTCCGGCACGGAACGAGGCGAGCATGCTGCGGATTTCGGCCGGTGAGCGTTCCACGACCGGAGCGCTGGGCGGGGCCGGAGTGAGAGCCGTTGGTGCGCTTCCATTGGCAGTTGAGCGTGCTCGCTTGTTGCGCTTGACCAATCCGTTCTTGGTTCGCTGCACAGCCGCGCCTGTAGCATCAGATTCCGTTGCCGCTGTTGCGGTTTCGGGTATCTGCCACAATAAATGGCTCGCTGACGAGTGGACGGCGGGTCGCGGCCGTTCGGTCGTAGGTACGGCATCGGTTTGGCGATCGGGCGTGGGTGCGGCGTGGGCAGAACGATCAGTCCCCGATCCGTTGACGGGCAAGCCTGTCTGGGAACCGTTGGCATCGTCGCTCCCAGTGCCATCCACCCTTGGCAGACCCGTCAGCGATCCGTTGCTCCCCGCCACTGCAGTGTCACCCGTCGGGATAACACCGGCCGCAGCCCAATCGCCGGTCCGGAGGCCAGCCGCCTGATCGCCCCTCGAAACGCCCCCAGAAGCCGCCTGATCGCCCCTCGAAACGCCCTCAGACGCCGCCTGATCGCCCCTCGAAACGCCCTCAGACGCCGCCTGATCGCCCCTCGAGATGCCCTCGGAGGCAGCCCGATCGCCCCTCGGTACAGCTCCCTCGACGTCGGCGTCGGTGAATCCGACACGGTCGCCGGAATCGCCCGGCGTGGAATGGAAGTGGGCGAACAGCGCGGGTGTCGATGTCGGCGACGCGAATCCCGGTCGGGAATGCGCGGGTCCACCGGACCTCGCTCGCCGAGGTTCGACGCCGTCGAGGTCGGACCCGCCGGTCATTTGCACATCATGCGTCGGCCCGCCAGGTAACGAGGCACCGTCAACCTGAGAACCGTTAGCCCTGGCACCGTCGATCCGAGCACCGTCACCCCCGGCACCGTCGACCTGAGAACCGTTACCCCTGGCACCGTCGAGCCAAGCACCGTCACCCCCGGCACCGTCGACCTGAGAACCGTTAGCCCCCGCACCATCGACCGATGCACCATTAACCCCGGCACGTTCGACCCGAGCACCGTCACCCTCGGCACCGTCGACCCGAGCACCGTCACGCCCGGCACCGTCGACCCGAGCCTTGTCACTCCCAGCACCGTCGACCCGAGCCTTGTCACTCCCAGCACCGTCGACCCGAGCCTTGTCACTCCCAGCACCGTCGACCCGAGAACCGTTAGCCCCCGCACCATCGACCCATGCACCATTAACCCCGGCACGGTCGACCCATGCACTATCGACCCAGGCACTGTCGATCTGAGCACCGTTGACCGGAGCACCGTGCCTTGGCCTGCCGAGCGGCCTTATCGCCGAAATAGGTTCACCCGCAAGGGATCCCCCCGAGGCACCGACAAACTCCGCTGCCGACTCTGTATGCCTTTGCACACCCGGCACCCCACCGGCAGGCCCCGCAGCCGCCTCGCCCTGCTCCCCGCCCGCAGGTGCCCGTCGATCGTCCTCCCCTGCTCGGGAGACCAAGGAGGGACCGACAAACCCCGCCACCGCCGAACCGGTATGGCCGCGCGCTCCCGGCACCCCACCCGCAGGCCCGGCAGCCGCCTCGCCCCGCTCCCCGCCCGCAGGTGCCCGTCGATCGTCCACCCCCGCACGGGAGACCACCGAGGAACCGACAAACCCCGCCACCGCCGAACCGGTATGGCCGCGCGCTCCCGGCACCCCACCCGCAGGCCCCGCAGCCGCCTCGCCCCGCTGTCCAGCGGCTGGCGCACGCCGATCCTTTTCTCCCGCAATAATTCCCGCGGGCAACAGCAGGCGCGCGACGATTCCGCTCACCGGCGACACATTCAACTCGACATCGATCCCGAGCCGTCGCGCCAACCGACCGACCACGTAGTGCCCCAGATACCGCGTCGACGCGACAATGAAATCGGTCTCGCCGCGCAGCCGGGCATTCGCCTCCGCCAACTGATCCACCGGCATCCCGACACCGTGGTCCACCACGGCGAGCAGATATCCGGTCGGCAGCTTGCGTCCGTAGATCTCCACTTCCATATCCGGTGGGGAGAAGGCCAATCCGTTCTCGATCAGCTCGGCCAGCATGTGCGCGAGATCGCTGACCACCGCGCCGGTGATCGCGATATCGTCGACCCGCCGCAGCACCACCCGGCGATAGTCGTCGACCTCCGACAATCCGGCCCGGACCACATCGGTGAGCGCGATCGGTTCGGCCCAACGCCGCGGACTCGCCGAACCGACCAGCACCAGCAGACTTTCGGCATTGCGCCGCATGCGGGTGGCGAGGTGATCGAGCTCGAACAGATTGGACAGCGCCTTGGGATCGAGTTCCTCGCGTTCGAATTCACTGATCAGGCCGAGCTGGCGGCGAACCAGATTCTGGTTGCGCCGCGCCAGATTCGCCATCGATTCGGTGGTATTCCGGCGGACCAGCGCCTGCTGCGAAGCCAATTCGAAGGCGGTGGTCTGCACGCCGTCCAATGCCCCTGCCACGGCGGCGATTTCGGCACTCGCGCCGCGCGGTGTGCGCACCGGCGCCGGCGGATCCGGATGGGTGTCATCGGATGCCTGCCAGGCCGCGATCACCTCGGGCAGTCGGTGATTGGCGACATCATCGGCCGCTGCCGCCAGCTCGGCGAGCGGACGCACGATGGCGCGCACACTGGCGAAGACCAGCACCACCTCGGCGGCAATGGCGATCAGTGCCGCGAGCAGGAAGCCGCCGAGCGTCAGGAACGCATCCCTGCGCAGCGCCTGCGCGCGCCGCTGCACATCGTCACCGACCCCTTGCTGCACCGTGCGCTGCTCGTCGATGACCGCCGTCATCTGCGCCCACCAGGTGCTCGAATCCACCGAACGCACCAGCGGACCGGCGCTCGACGCGATCGCGATTCGCTCCGATTCGCCTGCCTTGACGGCATTTTCGCTACGTAGCGCCGTATCGAGTTGGGCCTGTTGTGCTGCGGTCGCGTCGCGCGCGAAGGCGGTCAGTCCGGCCATCTTGGCGGCGCGGATATCGAGGAACTCGACATACTCGCCATTGCGGAACTCATCGGCGGCGAAGACGCCATTGAGGAATCCGCGCTCCTTGGCCGTCTGCTCCTTGGCCTCCCCGAGCGCGTACAGAGCCTGTAGGCCGTGTCGAACCTCGGCGTCGCGCGCCTGATCGAGCCCGAGCGTCAGGCGATTCAGCGCGGAGATGCCGTCGGTATAGAACTGGAAGGCGGCCTGCCTGCTGGTGCGGCGGGCGTCGACCTGCGCACGGGTCGCATCGAGCGCGTCGAATTGTCCGAGTGCCGAACGCACCTGAGTCGCGCCGGGCGTATTCCCGGCGGCCGCCTCCTCGAGTGCGCGCATGGCCCGATCGGTGTCGGCCCGCTGATCGGCCACGGTCTGAACCAGGCGAATATCGCCGCCGAGCAGGCCATTGCTGAGTCCGCGTTCGCGCTGCGCCTGCTGCACCAGATCCTGTACGGCCAGCGCAAGCGAGACCGCGTGCACCGTGTCTCCGCTCTCGCGGAACGCCTTGACCTCCCGGGCGACCGTCACGCCGAGCAGCCCCAGCACCAAAACCAATGAGACGACGAGGATTCGGGCCAATTGCCCCCGAATCGTGCGCGGTCGCACTATTCTGTTCCCGGCAACCTTGCGTTCACTTCCGGGATCGGCAGTCATATCCGGTGTGCCACCGGATTTTTCCGACCTTTGACGTAAACGCACCACCCTGCTCCTCCGACGGCCAAGCCGTGATCGCTACACCCCGAGCGCACGGAAAGTCACGCAGCAGCCTGCTCCGGGGATATGGCAAGTGTCAACGCGAAAACCGGACAAACCGGACATCGGAAGCATTTGTATACACGCTGGTAATCCAGCGTTTCCGCGGTATCGATCCGCTCACAGCGGGCCGCTGGACGGTGTGACGTGACGCCCGTCGCAATCGGGTTCGCCGAGGTTTCGGTGTGCGTGATTCTGCACTGAATCCTCAGAGCACGCCTACCTTGCACCCACCAATGCCGGGGATACCGTTTGATATGGTCAAGATCTCCGGATAGTCGCAGGTCGAGAGGGTGGGGATGGCGCACCGATTGAAATTGATGCTGCTCGCGGCGGCCGCACTGCCGGGGCTGGTCGCGTGTGGGAGTTCGACGAGCGGTAATCCGAGCGCCAGCAGTGAGACGAGTGCGGCATCGGTCAAGCTGTTCGATCCGTGCACGCAGATCCCCGATGACACGGTGGTGGCGGCGGGGCTCAAGCCTGCGACCAAAGAGAGCGGCATCGCTGGGGTCCACCAGTCGGGGTGGGAAATCTGCGCCTGGAACGGACGAACGTACTCGCTCACTGTCTACTCAACGGGACGAACCGTCGACGAGTTCGAGCACAAAGCTGGAAACGTCGATTTCCAGGATGTTGTGATCGGTGGCCGTCAGGGTCGACAGTTCCGAGTCGACGGCGCTTCCAAGGATCTGGGCTGCGATGTGGTGTTCCCCGCGTCTCAGGGCGTCCTGCAACTGGGACTGCTGAACTATGCGGGCGTGGACAACCTCGACGACCCTTGCACACTTCTGACTCGCATCGGTGCGTCGATCGTTCCAGTTCTGCCGAAATGACAGGGGGTTCTCATGAGTCAGTCCGAATTAGCACAATGGCAGCGGTTCGCAGAACAAGCACGTAGCGGTGAGTTGTATCTGGACAGCGAAGAGGCAGCGCGGCAATGCCTCACGGCGTGCGATCAGCGAATGCAGGACCTCCAGGATATGGCACGGTACACTCGGCAGGCGCAAAACGTTTCCGGCTTCGGCGATTTCCACATGGCCGATGATCTGGTCAAGATGTTCAAAGGCCAAGCGACCGGCGAAGCCAACTCTATCGACGCCATCATTCGTGAACACATCGAAGTAGTCAAAGACATGGGCGAGATAATGGCCCTATCAATCAAACGTATTACCGGCCAAGACGTTACCAACTCCGCGTACTTCAACACCAACACCGAATCGATGGGCGGATAAGCCATGCCGCTCTTGTCGTCGATCAAATAGTCCCCTCCGAATGTTCCTGAGGCGTAATCACTTCCGCCCAGTACTCGTGCCGCACCGCATTCCACAAACGGGACAGGTTCGGGTATTTCTCACGCATATCGGCCAGGTCGGGCGCGGCCGCCTCCACATCGACGTTCAGCAATGGACGCGCGCTATCGATAAGGCTGCGCACGAGCATAATTCGGATACTCCAGTGGTCGATCTTCCAGATGGCCACCCACCCGTCGACCTCGGTGCGACACTCACGCATATTCGGCCCCGTAGAAAGTCAATTCCCATGGATGGCACTGCCATTCGAGTCGGTCAGCGGCAGCGCCAGCTCCGACAACCTGTCCAGCACCTCCCGCAGCGTTCGTATCGGCGGCCCGCCACACACCGGTGGTTGCGCATCCAGCGGTGGGAAGTGGATACCGCGCGCCGCGGCAGGCTCGCGCGGCGTCAGCGTCTGCGGCGCGAGATGCCCTGCGGCCACCAGCGTGTAGTACGCCGCGGCTTTCCAGACACACAGATCGACCCGGCAGGCCCGGTGTTGCCGCATCAGCTGATGCGACAGTCGCACATCGGCACGGCCGCAGACTCGCGGCGGAGTGAGTATCGCGTCGTCGTTCACGCCGCCCCCGTCTCGACCGACGCCGGACCTGCCACGCGTGCCCATGTCGTTGCGGGACAAACGGTTTCGAGGTCGAAGTCCTCACACACCCGCGCGGGCTGATTGTCCACCTGATCCAGGTCGTAGACCACGATCGCGGCCACATCCAAGCCCGCCGCGATGCCGAGTGCGTAGCCGATCGCATCGGCGGCGTCCCGCGGGGGCCGGATGGTGTACACGTAGTGATAGCCCAGCGCGCAGGCATGCCGCTGCACCGCGGCCGCGTGCCGCGGTGCTTGCAGTCCGGATACGTCGCCGCGCACAAACCCCGTGGCCTTCGGCCGCTCCCGCTCGCGATCAGCTCCCTTCGCCTCGCTTGCGGGCCGGATTGCGGTCGTCCTCGAATCAGGCGGCACCGTGTTGTGATCGATTGCTGTCAGGCCGGACACTGGATACCTCCGAAAGATATTGTGACGGTGGCGATTTTGGAACGTCAGATGGTCGGGCGCGGCATCACGAATTCGCCACCGCGAGGGGTGGTTGAGCAGAGGCGAATGGTTGGTCGACCCGACCGTCTGGCGCATAGTCAGTAAAACACCAAGCGGGTACGTTGGGAGCATTCCAATTCGATTCAGCCCGAATCGAATTCGCTCCAAACAGTCTGACTATTCCATCTAGCTTGACATGACCGTAAGTAACGCTAACGAAAGGGTGGGTGGCATTACTTTGTCGACCGAATCGAACATCACGACTCTGCCGCGCCGCGTGCTCGGACAACGCCTGCGCGAGCTGCGCGAGGAGCGCAAGATGAGCCGGGCGCGGGCCGCCCAGGCATGCGAAATGGGGTCACAAACGCTGTGGCGCTTGGAATCCGGACGCAACAGTGAAATCAAGAAGATGGTCATCAACGCGCTCTGCGACCTTTATCGAGCCAGTGATACCGATCGGCGCGTACTGTTGTGGCTGGCCCAGGAGTCCCGCAAGGACGGTTGGTGGCAGTCGTATACCGATGCAATAGCTCCGGATTTCGAGATGTTCTTCGGGCTCGAGCAATCCGCCAGCCGCGTTATCTCGTGGCAGTCGACATTGCTGCCGGGCTTGCTCCAAACGCCCGGCTACCGGAGGGCGATGTGGGAAATATCTACGGCGCAACCGGGTCGACCTCTTGATGCCGACCGCGAAGTTGATCTGATCGCGAAGCGTCAGGAGCGGATTCACGATTCGGAGAATTTCACGCTTGAAGTGCTGCTGAGCGAGTCCGTATTGCGGCACCGCGTCGGGAGCGACGAAGTCATGGCGGACCAGCTGAAACGACTCATCGAGGTCGGCAATCGCCCGAACGTGTCGATTCGGATCGTCCCGTTCAATGCACCGAATCATTTGGGACTGACAACCAAAGACTTCGTCTACATCGAGTTCCCAGCTCATCCGAACCCGGCGCTGAAGGAGCCACCGGTGGTCTACGTGGAGGGCTTCACAGGTGCCCTGTACTTGGACAAGGGCGACGAAGTTGAGCAGTATCTTGCAGCGTATGCCGACATCCACCGAGTAGCGTTGAGCGAGCACGACACTCGAAGCCACATAATGGCGGTTGCAAAGGAGTACGGAGCGTGAACACCGACCTGTCCGGCGCGAAGTGGTTCAAGAGCAGCCGCAGCGCCAGTGGTAAGGACTGCATCGAGGTCGCGCACCTCGGCGGGGGCAAGGTCGGGGTGCGTGATTCGAAGAACCCGACCGGCCAAGCACTCGTCTTCTCGCCGAGCGCGTGGGATGCCTTCACCGCTAGCGTCCAGAACGGGGAGTTCAACCGGCCCGCATAGTGACTGGCCTCTGTCAGAGTAGACGGGATGAACATCGACTTGCCGGAGGCTAAGTGGTTCAAGAGTAGCCACAGCACGGGCAACGACACATGTATGGAGATCGCGCACCTCGGCGAGGGCAGGGGCGGAGTACGCGACCCGAAGAACCCGACCGGACCGGCACTCGTCTCACCCCTTCTGAGTGGGACTCCTTCACTGCTGGCGTCCAAGGCGGCGAGTTCAATCGGCCTGCGTAGCGACGAGCCTCGAAGCAAGAAGCGTGAACATCAACTTGTCCGGGGCCAAATGGTTCTAGAGCAGCCGCAGCGCCAGTGGTAAGGACTGCATCGAGGTCCCGCAACTCGGCGAGGGCAGGGGCGGAGTACGCGACTCGAAGAACCCGACCGGCCCGGCGCTCATCTTCACTCCGACCGAGTGGGATGCCTTCACCGCTGGCGTCCAGAGCGGCGGCGAGTTCAACCAGCCCCCACTAGCGGCCCCCTCTGAAATACGGTTCAGCAGCCCCGGTCCGACACAACGAACCGGGCTGCACCGTTCGCGAGCGTAAGGACAACGGACGAATCGGGTTGCAGTACAAGCCATTGCGCTTCCAACCCACCGATTCCACAGTCCACGACCCGACTGCCTCACCAACGGTGGGAATCCGATGACGCCGGTTACATGACGTTTCATGACATCGTCGACGCGAAAATTCACGCCCTTCCAAGGGCACCAACCGTCGATGAGGTTTGCACATGGTCTTACGCGTGTCGGTATTGCGAGAACGCCGGGGGTACCGGCGGATGGCGTCTATCGCCGCGGCCGTGGCGGTCGCGGTCGCGCCGCTGTTCGTTGTCGCTCCGCAAGCGCACGCGGAGGCCACCGTCGAGCGGATCGAGCGCACCTCCCCGCAGCAATGGCAGATATACGTGCACTCCCCCGCGATGAAGCGGACCATTCACCTCGACGTACTGGTACCCGCGAATCAGTCGGTATCCCGGCCAACCTTGCTGTTGCTGGACGGAAACGGAGCGTCGGAATCTCAGCCGGCGAGCACTTGGACGCTGCGCGGCGGTGCCAAGGAGTTCTTCGCCGACAAGCCGGTCAATGTGGTGATGCCGGTCGGCGGCGGGGGAACCTACTACACCGACTGGTTGCAGGACGATCCCAAAATCGGACACCAGAAGTGGGAAACCTTCCTCACCTCGGAGTTGCCGCCGCTGATCGA
The DNA here is from genome assembly GCF_044458825.1 of Nocardia sp. NPDC050412. Taxonomy (NCBI): domain Bacteria; kingdom Bacillati; phylum Actinomycetota; class Actinomycetes; order Mycobacteriales; family Nocardiaceae; genus Nocardia; species Nocardia sp. NPDC050412. Next base: position 19,224 of record NZ_JBITIJ010000024.1, on the reverse strand, counting down.
CCGTGAACTGAAAGGCAACGGGGTCTACGCCGTCGGCGGACTTTCGATGGGAGCGGGAGCGGCGGCCATTCTCGCCGTGCGCCACCCCGACATGTTCCGAGCCCTGGCAGCCTTCAGCGGTTGCTACTCCACCGACGGTGTCGGCCAGCTCTCGGTGCGCCCCGTGGTCGAATCGAAGGGCGGCAACCCGGACAACATGTGGGGTTCCGCGGGCAACCCGGAGTGGGCGGCGCACGATCCGAGCAAACACCTCGACACGCTGCGCGGAAAACCGGTCCACCTGTACATGGGCACCGGCGTGCCCGGCCCCGACGATGCCCCGTTCGACGATCGCTGGTCGTGGCCCAACGACCCGCTCCGGGCGAACGAGATCGAACAGGTATCGCACGACTGCACCCTTGCTCTCACGCCCGCCATGAAACTCTTCGGCGCCGACCTCTCCATCGACTACGCCGCCGTCGGCGTCCACTCATGGCCGTATTGGAAGACCGCCCTGCCCAAAGCCTGGCCGTCCCTGAAGGCAGGCCTCGGCGTATAAGAGCCAGCGCCCGCCGCGCGCCCCAGCGGTGCACTGTCGGCGATGCTTATCTGCACTAGGCGTATACGGCCAATCCGAAGACCAGACTGAACAAGTCCGGACTTCTCTCGTGGGTTACCAATGCCGTGGTCCTTGGACCACCGCGGGTTGCGGGCTCGCGGAGATCGACATCGACGCTGAGGGGCCCGACCGGCCACCGGCTGATTCGGGTCCGAGACATCCTCTTCTGACCACGCAACCTACGTCTGCTGTCTCCTGAGGTACTCCGGGTCGAGGGTTACTACATCCCAGGAGGTGGCGGTCGGTCCTGGGCCGCATTCCACCATCTGCGGTGCATCAGTGCCGGAGATCAACATCCAGCGGGGGTAGCTCAGCATGGTCTGAGCGTGCCAATCGAGTAGAGGTAGGTGGTGATGGCGACAATCGCGATGGCGAGGCCGAGTACGAAGGCCGATGCTCGATCATGGTGGTTGGTGCGGTGGTCCATGGCTTCCTCCCGTGCCGGTAGCTGTAGTCGGTGCGGTATCCGGATACGGCGGGGCCGGCGCGCGGTGTTGCTGGCACGCCGGGCCCCACGATGAACTGTCCCGGTCAGGGCAGGTTCTGGGTGAAGAAGTTGGTCAGCTTGTCGAAGGGGATGAGTTCGGTGCGGTCGTAGAGGTCGACGTGGCCGGCGCCGGGCACGATCACCAGTTCTTTGCGGTCACCGGCGAGGCGGTAGGCCTCTTCGCTGAATTCGCGGGAGTGGGCGTTCTCGCCGGTGATGAACAGCATCGGCCGCGGAGAGATGGTCTCGATGTCGTTGAACGGGTAGAAGTTCATGAACTTCGCGTTGCTCGACAGCGTCGGATGGGTCGTGGTGTCCGGGCTGGCGCCCTCGGGAGTCACGGCTCCGCGCTGGGTGCGGTAGAAGTCGTAGAACTCGCGCTCGATAGGGGTCGATTCGGCCGTCAGCTCGTGAACGGTGCCGCTGGTGTATTCGGTGGGGCCACCGGTGAATTCGACATCACGCTGTGCGGCGGCTCGAGCGAGGATCGCCTGACGCTGCTCGGGAGTGACGGAATGGTTGAGCCCGTTGCGGTTGGCTGCGCCCATGTCGTACATGCTGACGGTGGCCACAGCTTTGATGCGTGGGTCGATCTTGGCGGCGGAGATGACGAAGCTGCCGCTGCCGCAGATTCCCAGAGCACCGATGCGTTCGGGATCGACAGTGTCTTGGGTGCGCAGGTAGTCGACACCGGCGGAGAAGGTTTCGGTGTAGAGGTCAGGGGCGACGGCGTTGCGGGGTTCACCGCCGCTGCCGCCCCAGAACGCCAGGTCAAGGGCGAGGGTGACGAAGCCTTGTTCGGCCATCTTGGTGGCGTAGAGGTTGGCGCTCTGCTCCTTGACCGCGCCCATCGGATGCCCGACCACCATCGCCGCGGCCCGGGTGCTGGGGGCGAGGTTCTTGGGGACGAACAAATTGCCGGTGACGTCCATCTGGTACTGGTTCTTGAACGTCACCGGCTGCATGGTGACCTGGTCGCTGGTGTAGAAGTTGTCCGCGCCGCGCGACAGGTCACCGGGGGCCAGGCCCGCGATCGGTGTCACAGGCGTGGCGGATGTTGTGGCCGAGTTGGCGCCGGAGCAGGCCGAGGCGGCCAGAACTGCGAGGGTGGCGATACCGGCGCCGGCGATGCGGGTCCAGCGGCGCGGATGTCGTCGCACGGTCGTGATGGTGGTCATGGTGGTGCTCCTGGTGCAGGTTTCTTCGGTGGTCAGACAGTGAGCAGGGTTTTGATCGCGCGGCGTTCGTCCATCGCCTTGTAACCCTCCGCGACGTTGTCCAGAGGGAGAGTGAGGTCGAAGACCTTGCCGGGGTCGATCGTTCGATTCCAGATACGGTCGATGAGGTCGGGCAGGAACCGGCGCACGGGGGCGGGGCCGCCAAGAAGGTGGACTTCGGCGAAGAACAGCTGGTCGGCGGGCAGGGTGACGCCGTCGTGGGCGACACCGACGTAGCCGACGTGTCCACCGGAGCGCGCGGAGTTGATGGCCTGCATCATCGATTCCTGGCTCCCGACGGCCTCGATGACACTGTGGGCGCCGAGACCGTTGGTGAGATCCTTGATCGCGGCCACACCTTCGTCGCCGCGGGTTTCGACGATGTCGGTGGCGCCGAACTCGCGGGCCAGAGCCTGACGATCGGCGTGACGCGACATGGCGATGATCCGTTCGGCGCCGAGTTGTTTGGCAGCCAGGACACCCATCAGCCCGACTGCGCCGTCGCCTACCACGGCCACGGTCTTTCCGGGTCCGGCCGCGGCGGCGTCGGCGGCGAACCAGCCGGTGCCCAGCACGTCGGACGCGGCCAGCAGCGACGGGATCAGGTCGGGTTCGGGCATGGCGGGGGTGGCGACGAGGGTGCCGTCGGCGTAGGGGATGCGCGCGAGTTCGGACTGGGTGCCGATGGTGCCGGCGACGAATGAGCCGTGCACGCAGCGGGATTGGAATCCGGCACGGCAGATCTCGCAGGTGTTGTCGGAGATCACGAAGGAGCCGACGACGAAGTCACCGACGTTCAGGGTGTGCACGTCGGAACCGATTTCTTCGACGACACCGACGTATTCGTGCCCCATGAGGGTGTGATCGACCGGTTCGACACCACGGTAGGGCCACAGGTCCGAGCCGCAGATGCAGGTGGCGGTGAGCCGGATGATCGCGTCGGTGGGTTCGACGATTTTGGGGTCTTCGCGGTCGACGACGCGAACATCGCCGGGGGCGTACATGACAACTCCACGCATGGGGTGTGTCCTCTCGATTCAGGGTGGTTCAGCGGGCGATGTAGCCGCCGTCGACGGGCAGTGCGACGCCGACGACGTACATCTGGGTGACCATCGGGGTTTCGATGGTTCCCGGGCAGATGGCGTTGACATGCCGCGTGGCACGAGGGATGCCCTTTCTGTTCGGTGCTCAGGCGGCGGTGATGGTGAGGGTGGTGCCGGCGTTGGCGGCGGTGATCGCGTCGAGACCGCCCTCGATCTCGCCGATCATCACGATCCCGGGGGCGGGGATGCGGAAACCGTCTTCGCGGTAGTAGATGGCCAGGTCGTGGCTGGGCGCCCAGTAACCCAGTTGCCCGGCGCGGTAACCGGATTGGCCCTGCCCGTCGGCGAGTTCACGCGGCAGCGTCCCGGCCTTCTCCCTGCCGCCGAGATCGTGAATGGTGAGGGTGACCGGTAGCAGCGAGGCGAAATCGCGGGCGGTGGGGTTGTCGTAGAGCCGCGCGGTGGCTTCGCTGGTGTCGATACGCAGTCGGATCTGCATGAACGTTTCCTCCTGACCTGGCGGTGTCGTCGCCGGTTGCCAGGCACGCGCGGGGAGGGCCGGGGTAGTTGTTTCCGGGGCGTCGGAGCAGGCCGTGATCACCGCCGTGGCCGCTATCGCGCTCACGGCGATCAGGGTGCACAGGTAGCTCCTGTCGGTTGCGGTGCGGCGCATGCTCAGCTCACTCCGATCAGAACCCGCTGGGGCTGCCGGCCGGGTCGCGTCGGCGTGTTGTCGCTGCGCGGACCAGTTCGGTTGGCGGCGAGGAAAGCGATCGGGATCAGCGCGGTCGTGGTGATCGTCGCGCCCAGCACCGCGGGTCCGGTCACGCCGAGGGCGGTGGACAGGGTGGTCGCAGCCAGTGCCGAACCGGCGGCGGTGCCGAGGTTGAACGCCGCGGTCGCCAGGGAGGACGCCAGCCGGGAGCCGTGCCCGGCGAACCGCATAGTCTGCGCGATCAGCACCGGGTTCGCCCCCAAACCCGACGCACCCAGCGCGACGACCAGGGCGACGACGATCGTCGAGTGGCTCGCCGTCGCAGCGAGGACGAGCAGCAGTAGCGAGGTGGCGGCGATCGCGGTGGTGATGGTGCCCAGCGGCCACCGGTCACCGAGCCGACCGCCCAGCGCAGTACCGGCCAGCGCACCGATACCGAATCCGACCAGCACCAGCGGGACCAGCGCCGTGGCAATACCGGCGCGGTCGGTCAGCAGCGGGCTGATGAAGCTGTAGGCGCCGAGGAACCCGGCCTGGGCCAGGGTGATCGCCGCCAGCACCGCCCACACCCGCCACGGACGTACCGCGGCGACCTCGGCCCGCACCGACACCTCGTCCGTGACGCGGTGGGAGGTCGCGGGGGCAAAGCGCAGCACGGCGACGATGGCGGGAACAGCCAGTGCGGCGAGGATCCAGAATGGGCCACGCCATCCGGTGAGCTGCCCGGCGAAGGTGCCCAACGGAACGCCGGCGACCACCGCCAGGCTCAACCCGCCCGACATCACCGCCAGCGCCAGCGCGCTCGCCCCCGGTCCCGCGGCCGCCGCGGCGACGACCGCGCCGGTCGCCCAGAACGTGCCGGTCGCCAGCGCCGTCACCACCCGGGAGACGGTGACGACGGTGAACGAGTCGCTGACCGCGGCCACCACGTGCCCGGCCGCGAACACCGCCAACGCACCGACCAGTGTGGCCCGAGCGGGCAGCCGCAGGGTGGCCAGCGCCATGACCGGCGGGCCGATGATCATGCCGACCGCGAACGCGGTAACCAGCAGGCCGGCCCGGGCGATGTCGACCCCGAGATCGGCGGCCACGTCGGGCAACAGGCCGGCGATCATGAACTCGGTCGTGCCCATCAGGAAGATCCCGGCGGCCAGCACGTACACCAGCACAGGCAAACGGGTGCTCGGGCGGTCGATGGTCGGCGTGCTCATCTCACCTCGTCGATGTCGAAGAATTGCGGGACTCGGAGCTGTCGGCTCCGCAATCCATGCAACGCGGCGCAGCGCGGTTGTGGGAGGTGTAGATCAGAGGGGTGCTGGCAACACCCCTCTCACAGCACCTGGCAAACACGCAGGCCACGGGCCTAGCCTCGATCACATGGAGTCGAGCAGCCGCGCCGCCGAGATCGGCCAGTTCCTGGCCTCACGCCGCGCCAAGATCACCCCCGAAAAGGTCGGGCTGCCGGTCTACGACGCCGCCAAGCGCCGCGTCCCGGGCCTGCGCCGCCAGGAAGTCGCCACCCTGGCCGGGCTGTCGGTGGACTACTACACCCAGATCGAACGCGGCAAGGTCAACAGCGTCTCCGAGTCGGTGCTCGACGCCATCGCCCGCGCGCTGGAACTCGACGACGCCGAACGCTCCCACCTGTTCGATCTGCACCGCAACGCCCTGATCAGCCCGCAACGACGCCCGCGCCGCGCCGCGAAGACCGTCCGTCCGGGCGTGCAGAACCTGCTCGACACCTACAGTGGGCCCGCCTTCGTCCGCAACGCCCGCCACGACCTGGTCGCGGGCAACCAACTCGGCTACGCCTTCTACAGCCCCCTTTACCCCGACCCCCTGCACCCGGACGTCTCCAAGCCGGTGAACTTCGTGCGGTTCTGCTTCCTGGACCCACGCGCCCACGACTTCTACCCCGACTGGGACCACATGGCCGACGGTGCGGTCAACCTGCTACGCACCGACGCCGGCCGCGACCCCTATGACCGCGGCATCTCCGACCTGGTCGGCGAACTGTCCACCCGCAGCGAGGAATTCCGGGTCCGATGGGCCAAACACAATGTGCGCCTGCACTACACCGGCACCAAATCCTTCCATCACCCCGTCGTCGGCGACATCAGCATCGGCTACGAAACCATGCCGCTGCCCGCCGACCCGGGGCTGGTCGTCAACTTCTACACCGTGCAACCGGCCACCCCGTCGGCTGATGCGATGACCCTGCTCGGTACCTGGGCTGCCACCAACATTCACCCGCCCGCGCCCGCCGATCAACCCGCCACCACGGCCGGCGAATAGCTCGTCACCCCAGCGTTTTGAGAGCAAGAGAATGACCACGATGGCGATATGCCGGTCACGGAGGGGTTTCCACGGCGGTGACCGATCCGATTCGAGGCACAGACGCCGGGCGATGCGCGGTCAGCGGCGCGCGGTCAGCGGCACGCGGCGTCGCCTTCTCGGCTGACCGCGCACCTTTTGCGCGCAACGCCGGGACTGGTCGGAGGTGCGCGGCTGACTGATAGCGAGCGGTGGCGGGGAATACGGTGCGTGTGGTTTGGGTTACACACCGTAGCCGTGGTGTCTGCGCGGCGGAATCCAGTGCGACGGTGGGAGATTCGATGAGCGTACGAGCGGTATGGAACGGCACGGTGTTGGCCGAGAGCGACGACACCGTAGTGGTCGAGGGCAATCATTACTTTCCGGCGGGAACACTGAAGACGGAGTACTTCCGGGACAGCGATACGCATACCGTGTGCGGATGGAAGGGGCTCGCGTCCTATTACACGGTCGAGGTTGAAGGCGCGAAGAATCCGGATGCCGCGTGGTACTACCCGGATCCGAAGCCGGAGGCCGAGCAGGTGCGCGATCGGGTCGCGTTCTGGAAGGGCGTCGACATCGTCGAGGTGTAGTCCGCTCGGGGCGTCGGCGCGCAGAGGTGGCGGGTACCGGGTAAGAACGATGGCATGCGACATCCGGCCAGTCCGATCCTCAATGCGCTGACCTTCATGCCCGATCGGCAGATCGTGCAGACGCCGTCGGTCCTCGAGATGGACTACACCGAATTGTCCATCCGCACGACGGACGACGAGATACTGCAGGGGTGGTGGTTGCCCGCCGCCCGCTCGATCGGGCACGTCCTGTTCGCGCACGGCAATGCGGGCAATATCGGCGACCGGGTGCCGATCTATGCGCTGCTCACCCAAATCGGTTTGGACGTACTGACTTTCGACTACCGCGGCTACGGCCGAAGCACCGGGCGCCCCACCGAGTACGGCACCTACCTCGATGCCCACGCGGCGCGGGAGGTGCTGCTGAAACAGCCTGGCGTCGATCCGGATCGAGTGCTCTATCTCGGGAAATCGCTCGGCGGCGGGGTGCTGCTCGAACTGGCGACCGAGCATCCGCCCACAGGACTGATTCTGATGTCCACTTTCACCGGTCTGCGTGACGCGGCCCGCTCGGTATATCCATTCCTACCCAGCCCGTTCGTCCCGGACGCCTATCCGAGCCTGCGCCGCATCCGCAAGCTGCGCGCACCGATCTTGATCATGCACGGCGACCAGGACGAACTGCTGCCGCTGCGGCACGCCGAGCGGCTGTACGCGGCCGCACCCGAACCGAAGCGATTGGTGGTCTTTCCCGGCGGCGGTCACAACGATCTGATCATCTCGGCCAGGGTCAGTTGGCCGGATCTGATCCGCACTTGGGCGAGTGATCTGCTCAACCCGTGACGGCGCTCGTGCGTAGCCTGGCGATATGAGCGATTTGGGTGAGATCACCGCGCGCCTCGCGGCACTGTCCGATGACGAACTCTTGGCAGTGCTCGGTACCGCCACCGCGGGGCGGCCTCGGCTCTCGTGGGTGCACACCGCGGTCGCGGAAGCCTCGGGCCTCGGTCATGCGGGCCCCGATGCGGGTGTGAGTCCCACCACGGTCACGCCGCAACCGCATGATCAAGAGTCGGGCGTCGGCGCATCCGAGCAGGTCGGAGGCTTTTCTCCGGTACCGGCGGTACCGGTACCGCCGACCGGTATCCCGTCCGGACCCGAGGTGGGCGGATATTCGTCCGGCGGCGTACCTACTTTCGAGTCAGTTCGCGATAAGGTCGAGCAGCGTTTCGGTACCGCGCAGGGGATGGGCGAACTCGACCGGCAGACTCCTGCGGGCCGCAGCGCCGACGAACAATGGGAGACGCGCGAGAAAGCGGCGCGTGAGCGTCTGGCTCAGATACGGAAATCGTTGCACGGCAATGATGTCGAATGAACGATCCGTAAGCTGACCGAGCGCGACGGACTACGAATGTGATGGTGATATTCGATGAGCGAGCCGGGTGAGATCGCCGAACGGCTACTCGATGCCCAAGTGGAATTCCTGCTGGCCGAGGTGAGCGGCGAGCGCTTCACCGAGGTCGTCGCTCGTGACGTGGAATCGGTGATCGAGGTGGCCGACACCCTCATCTTCCGCGATATCGTCGGCATCGACCAGGCCAAGGAGACGGTTCGCACCGTCATCGACCTGATCGGCGGCAGTCCGGTCATCGCGGATATGGTCGGGGTATTCGCCGACTCGATCTACGACAATATCGCCGCCAACAACGACTACACGCTGGGCCAGGTCGTCGACCGCGAACCGGTCGAGGCACTGCTGGAGAAGATCTTCGGTATGCACCAGGCACAGGAGCGCATCCTGGAGCGGCTCACCGAGAGCCCGCTGGTCGCCACCGTCGCCTCGAAGTTCGTGGATAAGCTGATCTCCGATTTCATGGAGGCGAACAGGCAGATCGCGGGCAAGATTCCGGGTGTCTCCTCGCTGATCTCCATGGGACAGTCGGCGGCCAAGACCGCCAAGAAGGCCACCGAAAGCACCTTCATCGGCGATATGGCGGGCAAGGGCGCGGTATTCGCGCTCAAGCGCACCAACAATGCCATTCGGGAGATGTTGCGCGACGCTCCGGTACACGATGCCGCGATGGAGTTCTGGGATCTGCACGCCGATGAGCCGGTGAGCGGTCTGCGGGACTACCTGACCCAGAAGGATCTGAACGAACTGGTGCTGCTCTGCTACGAGATCGCGGTCACCACCAGGGAGAAGGAGTATTTCGGGCTGCTCGTCGACGAGTGCGTGGATGTCTTCTTCACCAAATACGGCGATTACACGCTGGCCGCGATGCTGCCGGAACTCGGTCTGTCCGGCGACGATATCGCCAAGGAGATCCTGCGCTACGGCCCCGCCGTTATCGAGGGCGCGAAGCGAAATGGCGTACTGGGCAAGCTGATTCGGGAACGACTCGAGCCGTTCTACACCTCGGACGTGGTGCTCGGAATCCTGGGTGAGGCCACCAGCTGATCCGGCGGGCCCACGCCCGGCGCGACCGGGCGTGGGCACTCAACGGGCGAGGTGATCACCGTTGCGGACCTCTTCGACTGTGCGGCTGATCATTTCGCGCAGTGTCGAGGTGATGCGCTGGCGATCGGTCGGCTTCACGATGACGGTACGACTGCCGAAACTTACATAGCGCCCATCATTTTCGAAATCTGTGATCTGGAAGTCCTTGCGGCCCTTGGTATGCCGATTGTCCACACTGCCGAGCGGGTAGACGCCGACATGCACGGTGGCAGTGGTCGGCCGACGGAAGAACTTGTCGAACTCCTCGCGAATCGTCGGACGCCACGCGTCGCGCACCACGGGCGGTGGCTTCTCCAATTCCTCGACCGGCACCTGCATCGGTTTGCCTTGTCCCGGACGGGTTTCCGGCAATACATCGACCACGGCGGGGGCCAGGTCATCGGCCGATAGGAACAGCAGGTCCACATCTCCGCCGTGCTCGTGATCGGGCCCCGGCTCCTGGATCGCCAATGCGGCGTGCTGAAAATGCACCCCACCGTGTGCGCGAATCTTCCGCTCGTTACGCGGACCGTGGAACCCCGCCACCTCCACGCGCGCCTCCGGTGCCAGCAGCACCTCGACGGACCGCACCAGATCGTCGTCCAACTGTGGGACCACCACCTCGGCCGCGGCCCGACGCAACCGATTCGAATCTTCCTGGAAGACCTCGGTGGAGCGATGTCGCAGCGGATACGGGAGCACATCCCGTCCGGTCGACTCCCAGAGCACTCGGAATTCGAGCGCGGTGAAACGCCACCGCCGCGCGGTTGTCATGCGGTCTTCCTGTCTTTCCGGCGATCACAGCTCCGCCTCCCTGGCGCTCGGCTCCGCTGCGATCGTTGACGCTGTGTCCTTGGTGCCCTCGTCGCGTTCGGTCACTCACCGATGACCGGCGGGACCGTCTTCGGCGCGCTGTCGAGCCCGATGAGCTCTTCGCCGTTCTGCTGGTTGATCAAGTAGTCGGGGACGCCCTTGGTGGACTCGTTCTCGTCCTTGCCGCCGCGGCTGCCGGGTGAGCCCATGCCGGACATACCGCTGCGGCCCGTGGTCGCGGCGGTGGTCGTTGCCGCCGCGGCGGAGGTAGCGGTGCCAGTGGGTGCGCCGGTGACGGTTCGGCCCGGGGACTGGCTGGTCGTGCCGGGTATGCCACTCGGGCTGCCCGAACCGGTCGACGAGCCTGTGGTGGTCGGCATTGTCGTCGACGACGGGTTGGTCGCGGTGGTATCCGGCTTTGTCGTGGTCGGCTCGGTGCTGGCAGTGGGTGTCGTCGAACTATCCGTCGACTGGGTATTCGACGGGTCGGTGGACTGGCCATCCTCGGTGCTCGCGGGCTCCTGCTTTCCCGTCGGCTCGGTGCCGCCGGTGGAAGTACCGGGCTGGCTGCCACCAGGGCTGTAACCCGGTCCCACGGTGGGAGTTTCGCCCGGCTTGGCGGTGGGGTTATCGGGTTTCGGAATGACCGGGACGTTGGTGTCGGTCTCCTCGATGACCGGCGCGTACACGGTGCGCAGCACGCGAACCGCCTCGGCGTGCGCGGTGCTCTCGGCCTCGTCGTTATCGCGCCAGCCACGGCCCGCTACCCAGTGCCGAGCGTTTTCGACATTCGACCGGAGCTCGGGAGCATGCGGCACAAGGGCTTTGGTCGGTTCCAGGCCGGTTTTGAGTTCGGCGACCTTGCTGCCGGTCAGCTTGGCGGCATTGGCGAGTTGCATGGCCTGGGTGCTGTAGTCGCTGACAGCCTTGGCGACGGCATCGCGCGACGCACCCTTCCAGATGCTTTCATCGGTCGCGCGTTCCATCGCCTTGTTGAAGGTGTTCAGCGAGGTCTCGGCGCGTTTGCCGATCTCATTCCATGCGGTCGCCAGGTTGTCGACGGCGGTGATGTCGATCTTGTCGACCTTTTCGCGCAGTTGGGAGGTCGTCGGAGTATCGAAGTCGTCGCGGTTGTTGACCGAACGCGGCCGGTAGTCACCGTGGAAGCCGATGCCATTGGCGGTGCTGCGGACACCGTCGCGCTGTTGGTTGTATTTGGTCTGCACGGCGGCCGGATCGACCCCCGGTTGACGTTCCTCGCCCGCGATCCAATCGGTGAGACTTCCGAGCATCGCGGAGCCGAGATCGCCTGCGCTCCACTCGAACATGCCGAATCCCATGGCTCAACCGCCCATCGATCGCAGCATCAACGTCACTCGGTGCGCCATCCCCACCCTCTCGACCCGTCCGGAGATCCTTACCATATCAAACGGTATCCCCCACCTGCCGCGCGACGAATCGGCTCTGCGCTGGACACTCGACGAGCAAATCGGCCCGCGAGCAGTCCCCCCGGTTTCAGCCGCACAACACCGCGGGTGTCAACCGGCGATCAGGACCAACCCCTCTGGCCATCCCCGACCTGACCATGCGGTGACGCCTCGACCTACGAAAGCGGCACCAGAGGAGTGCCATCCATGGCTTATCGCGGACGAAAAATTCGACCGCCGCGCCAAATCCGAGTTCGCGCAGAGCTTGTGACTTTCAGCTCGGCGTGTCATGCGGAGCGTCGGTGTGTGACCGCATCGAAGGTCTGCGTCAGCTCAGCGGGCGACATGCGAGTGCAGCTGCGACACAGTGGCATCGGCAACTCAGCGGTCGCGAGCGACACTCGACCTTCTTCGGCCGCCCGCGCGGTATGCCCTCAGCCACAACGCAAACCGGCCCCGGACGGGATTTCCATCCGGGGCCGATTTCAGTCGACTACCCCCGCAGCACCGCGCCGACCGCGCCGGCGGCCGCAGCGACTGCCGAGTCACGCGCGGCACTCGCCTCGTCCTCGGTCAGGGTCCGGTCGGTGGCACGGAAACGCAGGGCATAGGTGAGCGACTTGCGTCCCTCCCCCGCTTGCGCGCCCTCGTACACATCGAACAGGGCGATATCTTCGAGCAACGTACCGCCGCCAGTGCGCAGCGCCGATTCGACCGAGGCAGCGGGCACCGACTTGGCGACGCTCACCGAGACGTCCTGCAGTACCGCCGGGAACGGGGAAACCACTGGGACGGGCCGAGATTCGCGCAACGGCAGCGCATCGAGATCGAGTTCGACGGCACAGGTGCGCGGCGGCAGACCCGCCCGCTCCAAAACGGCCGGATGCAATTCACCCGCATGCCCGATGACCTGACCATCGACCACCAGCTCGGCGCACCGCCCCGGATGCCACGGCAGATAGACCCCTGGGCGACGCTCGATGCTCACCCCCGCCGCATCGGCGACGGCGTCGGCGAGCGCGAAGGCATCGGCGGCCTCCGCCGGACGTCCGGCACCCCACGGCCCGCGCGGTTCCCGCCGACCCGTCAGCACCGCCCCGATATGCACCGGCTGCGCGGGCAGCGAATCGATCAGCTCCTCGATCTGCGCATCGGTCGGACGACGATCCACCGGCAACGCCGCCACCGCACGCACATTGGGACCTGGCAGCACTACCTGCGCGATCCCGAAGATCGCGAGATCGCGCGCACCCCGAGAGATATTGCGCGCGGCCACTTCCAGCAGCCCCGGCAGCAGCGTGGTCGCCAATTCCGCGCGCTCCACATCGAGCGGGTTCAGCACCCGCGTGGTGTTGCGGCGCGGATCGTCGGCGGCCAAGCCCCAAATGTCGAAAATCCCGGCGGCGAGGAACAGCGGCGGCGGCACCTCGACGCATCCGGCGAAGCCCAGCGCCCGACTCACCGCGCGCCGACGGCGCTGCGCGGCGGTCAGCCCGCGCCCGGCCGGCGCGGTCGGAATGACCGACGGAATCTGCTCCAGCCCCTCCAGCCGCAGCACCTCTTCGACGAGGTCGGCGGGCTGGGCCAGATCCGGCCGCCAGCTCGGCGGCGTGACGACGAGCTGTCCGTGCCCGGTGGTCTCATCGACACCCACCTCGACCGTGCAGCCGATCTGCGCGAGCCGACGCGCCGAGGTGCCGGTCGGATACACCACGCCGGCCACCCGATCGGCGAGATCGATATCGATCCGGATCGGCGGCGCGGCAGGCACCGGCACACGCACATCGGTGAGGGCGGATTGCACTGTGCCACCGGCGATTTCGGCCAGCAGCGTGGCAGCGCGATCGAGCGCGACGACATTGATCTCCGGATCCACGACCCGCTCGTAACGCTTACCAGCCTCGGAGACCAGCTTGTGCCGGCGCGCGGTCCGGTAGACCAGCAGCGGATTCCAGGTGGCGGCCTCCAGCACGATATCGGTCGACTCCGCGCCGACTTCCGTTGTCGCACCGCCCATTACACCCGCGAGGGAGACCACACCGGAATCGTCGGCGATCACCACATCCTCGGCATCGAGCACCCGCTCGACCTCGTCCAGAGTGCGCAGCGTCTCACCGTTGTCGGCGGTGCGCACGACGAGACCGCCGGTGAGCTTGGCCGCATCGAAGGCGTGCAGCGGCTGGCCGAGCTCGAGCATCACATAGTTGGTGACATCGACCGCGGGCGAAATCGGGCGCACACCCGACAGCAGCAGCCGACGCTGTAACCACCAGGGGCTCACCGCATTCGGGTCGATACCGATGACCCGGCGCACCGCGAAACGGGTGCACTTGGACTCCGGTTCGAGCCGGACCGGCCACGCGTCCTGCTCGTCATCGGCCAGTGTCCGCACCGCCGGATCCGCGTATTCGAGATCGAATCCGCACGCCAGTTCGCGCGCAAGACCGCGGGCCGAGAAGCAGTACCCGCGATCCGGCGTGATGTTCAGCTCGATGACCGTATCGTCGAGTCCGAGCAGCTCATTGGCGTCAGTGCCCGGTTCGGCAGTACCCGGCTCGAGCACCAGAATGCCCGAATGATCCTTGCCGATACCGAGTTCGGCGACCGAGCAGATCATGCCGTTGGACACATGCCCGTAGGTCTTGCGCGAGGAGATCTGGAATCCGCCCGGCAGCACCGCGCCCGGCAGCACCACGACGACCAGGTCGCCAACGGCGAAGTTCGTTGCGCCGCAGACGATCTCCTGCAGATCGGGGTTGCCGACATCCACCTTGCAGAACCGGATCGGCTTCTTGAACTCGGTCAGCTCGGTGATCTCGGCGACGCGACCGACCACCAGCGGCCGATCGATATCACCGGTCACCCGCTCGAGCTTGTCGACCTCTTCGACCTCCAGCCCGACGCGGACGAATCCGGCATCGAGCTCCTCCGGGGTCACCGACCAGTCGGGGGTGGTCCGGCGCAGGATTTCGGTCAGCCAGGACTGCGCTACTCGCACTTGACGTTTCGCTCTCTCGATCGAAGGTTCGTTGGAATCGACAAGCTCAGGACCGAACACCGAAGGGCAGCGTGAAGCGCACGTCGCCCTCGACGATGTCCCGCATGTCCGGGATGCCGTTGCGGAACTGCAGCGTCCGCTCCAGCCCCATACCGAACGCGAACCCGCTGTACACCTCGGGATCGATCCCGCTGGCGATCAGCACCTTCGGGTTCACCATGCCGCAGCCGCCCCATTCGACCCAGCCCGCGCCGCCCTTCTTGTCCGGGAACCACACGTCGACCTCGGCCGATGGCTCGGTGAACGGAAAGTAGTTGGGGCGCATACGCGTGCGGGTATCCGGCCCGAACAGGGCGCGCGCGAACGCGTCCAGGGTGCCGCGCAGATGCGCCATAGTCAGACCCTTGTCCACCGCCAGACCCTCCACCTGGGAGAAGACCGGGGTATGGGTGGCGTCGAGTTCGTCGGTGCGGAAGGTCCGGCCGGGGCACACCACATAGATCGGCAGCTCGCGCTCGAGCAGCGAACGCACCTGGACCGGTGAGGTGTGCGTGCGCAGCACCTGCCGCGAACCCTCCGGTGCGATATGGAAGGTGTCCTGCATCGTGCGGGCCGGATGATCGGGCAGGAAATTCAGCGCGTCGAAATTGAAGTGCTCGGTCTCGACCTCGGGCCCCTCGGCGACCTCCCATCCCATCGCGACGAAGACATCCGCGATCTGCTCGGAGATAACCGTGATCGGATGGCGCGCTCCGACGGCGTCCCGACGCGCGGGCAGCGTCACATCGATCGCCTCGGCGACCAGCACGGCCGCGTCACGCTCGGCGAGCAGCACCGTGCGGCGCGATTCGAAGGCCTCCGATACCCGCGCCCGCGCGACATTCACGCGCTTGCCCGCGTCCGCCTTCTCCGACTTCGGCAAGCTGCCGAGCGCACGCTGGGCCAAGGCCAGCGGCGCCTTACCGCCGAGATGCTCGGTCTTCGCGACCGCGAGCGCATCGAGATCGGCGGCCGCCGCAAACGCCTTCTCGGCCTCCGCCGCGGCGGCGGCCAATGCCTCTTCGCTCAGCGCTGCGTTCTCGACTCCATCGTTGTCGTCGGCCACGATCGTTCGTCTCTCCCCTGGGGATCGGTTGGCGGGTCCGCGTAATTGCCTACCCACATTGCTGCTGGTCGAATCGTATTCGATGCGCCGCGGCCGATTCATCCGGATTACCGCTGTGGCGCTTGCCGAGCGTGTGCCAGCTCGAACTTGCGCAGTTCACCCACGGCCAGCGCGGCTCGACGGCCAGCGGCAATTCGTTGATCGCCACAGCGCGCCGCAGTTCCATTTCCGACGACGAACAGCGCGTACCCCGCGACGAGGACCAGGATTGCGAAGAGCGCACGCTTAGGCCTCGCCGCAGGTTGCGCCCTGTTCGATGCCCGGCACGCACCACTCATGTCCAAAGGCCCGTCGTGATAGGGCCCGGAAGTGGCGCGCACCCTGCGACGGCGGCCATACCAGAACGCAGCTGTGCGCCCGCCCCACGCGAATGACATGGGGCGGGCGCATAGCCGCCGATCAGTGCCGCGACGATCAGTCCACTGCGGTGATGCGGCTGGGCAACAGCCGGGAAAGCACCGCGCCCACCGCGACGATCGCGGCGCCGACCCACACGGCGGGAATCAGACCGTCGACGAAGCTCTGCGGATCGGTGTAGGAGCCGTGTGAGGCAAAGACCGACGCCAGCACGGCGACACCCATGGCGACACCCACCTCACGGATGGTGCTGTTGGTGCCCGAAGCCATCGCCCGATCCGCTGGACTCGCACTGGCCATCACCACGGTCGCACCGGGTGCGAATGTCAGCCCCATCCCGATGCCACCCAGCAGGAACGGACCGACGAATGCGAGGTAGCTCGCGTCGACCGAGGCCACCGCCGCCATCCAGGCCAGGGCCACCGCCAGCAACGTCTGTCCGGCCGTCAGCAGATTCCGCGCGCCGACCCGATCCACGACCAATCCGGCCAGCGGCGCGACCACCATCGGCGCCATCGTCCACGGCATGGTCCGGATACCGGATTGCAACGGCCCGAAGCCCTGCACTACCTGGAAATACTGCGCCAGCAAGAAGATCGAGCCGAAGACGCCGACCGAGAAGGTGAAGACGGTGGTATTGCTCACCCGAAATGCGCGGGAGCGGAACAATCGCAGCGGCAGCATCGGATCCGGTGTCCGCAACTCCCAGGCGATCAGCAGGCCGAGCAGCACCGCACCGCCGATCAGTGCGGCCAGCACGCCGGTCGAGGTCCAACCGTCATCGGCGCCGTGGATCACGCCCCACACCACCGCGAGCACGCCGCCCGCGGACAGCACCAGCCCGAGCGGATCCAGCCGCTTGGCCCGCCCGTGCGATTCGGTCAGCACCCGCGCCGCGAAGGGCAGCGCCAGCACGCCGATCGGCACATTCACCCAGAAGATCCACTGCCAGCTCAGTCCCTCGACCACCGCACCGCCGATCAGCGGTCCGAGCGCGACGCCGAGCCCGGAGATGCCACCCCAGATGCCGATGGCGGCACTGCGCATCTTCTCCGGGACCGCCGATGACAACAGGGTCAGCGAAAGCGGCATCACCGCGGCCGCACCGAAACCCTGAATCGCCCTGGCGGCGATCAACATCCAGGGCTCGCTGGCCAGCGCGCACGCCGCCGATGCCGCCGTGAAGACCGCGATACCGGCCAGGAAGATCCGGCGGCGACCGAGCCGGTCCCCGATGGACGTGGCGGTGAGCAGCAGCGATGCGAAGGCCAGCGTGTAGGCGTTGACGAACCATTGCAGATCGGCGAGGGAGGCGCCGAGTTCGGTGCGGATCACCGGCAGCGCATTGGTCACCACCAGGTTGTCCAGCGTGACCATGAACATCGGGATGCCGACCGCGGCCAGCACGGCCGCCAGCGCGCGGCCGCCAGCATGCGGTTCGACGGGCGCCTGCGGGGCGGCGGTTACGAGTGTCTCGGACATGTCCAGCCTTTGTTGTAATCGACTGATAACTAACTGCTCGGACAGTATGCATCGACTGATAACATGTCAAGGGCAGGCGGCCGACGACGAAGTGGAGCACGATGGCGAGTCCAGCCCGAACCCGGATGACCGCGACCGAACGCAGCGCGGAAGTATTGCGCGCGGCCATCACCGCATTCGCCGAATCAGGTTATGCCGCAACGAAAACCGATGAGATCGCGCGACTGGCCGGAGTTTCGCAGCCATATGTGATCCGCCTGTTCGGCACCAAACAGCAACTGTTCCTGGCCGCGGCGAACCAAGTATGCGACCGCATCGAAGACATCTTCCGCGCGGCCGCCGCCGAAGGCATCACACCCGACTCCACGCAGGACGAGAAGATGCGCGCGCTCGGCCAGGGCTACAAGACGTTCCTCAACGAACGCGAACTACTCCTGGTGCTGCTGCATGCCTTCGCCGCCGCCTCCGATCCGGCCATCGGCCCGAACGTCCGCGAACGCTTCGGCGGCATCTACAGCGTGATCCAAGAGCTCACCGACGCCTCCATCACGGAGATTTGCCGCTTCCTCGGCAACGGCATGCTGCTCACCGTGATGGCCGCAATGGGTGTCGCCGGCCCCGATTCGGTCGAGGTCTGCTGGGCCACCGACATGCTCGAAAGCCTCCGCGCCGAGGCGGATTAGCCGATCTTTCCCGTGCGGTGACGGCAAGGTCTGCGGATGCACAGTTTTGCTCACGGTGATCGAGACCGATGGCAACGGCGTCGTGGTGCCGGAAAATGCGCCGAGACCGCTTCGTCGCGGTTGATGGCAGCGCAGTCGATTTGTCCCCACGACCATGTCAGGAGTATCTCGCTTGACCACATCACTGCCGGTGAATCTCAAGCACACCAATGATATTCACCCCTCGGTCGATGTACCGCTGATACGCGAGGCGGTATGTCCGGAGCGGACGTTGTGGTCGCCGGCGGAATTGCGGGAATTGACCAGGTCGGTTGCCGATGCCATGGCAACACCGCTCCTGGACATCGTTCGGTTCGATCCGCAGCAACGTTGGTGGACCCGGCTGGCGCTGACCATGGGCGTCGAGGTGTGGCTGCTGTCGTGGGCACCGGGACAGGGCACCGAACCGCACGATCACGGCGGTGCGTCCGGCTCGTTCACGGTATCCATCGGTGAACTCGGCGAGGAATACCGTCATCCCGGCGGCCCGGTCCGCACGACGCAATGGCGAGCGGGCGAAACTGTCGCCTTCGGACCTGAACGCGCGCACCGGCTGCGCAATCACAGCACCCGCCCGGCCGCTTCGGTACACGCTTATTCACCACCGCTTCGACCGGTCCGCGAGTACCGCGCGCTCACGGATTTCGTGGGCGTATGAGCGAGCGAACATTCAACACAGCCGCCATGGTGGTCATGACGGAGCCGAGCGCTAGGGAGGCGCAATCATGAGACACCTTCTGTCAACCTCAGGCGGCGGTGAGGGCTGCTTGGGCGCGTTGGCGGTTGCTGAGGTGGGTGTTTTCGTCGTAACGCAGGCC